>DDTM01000128.1 GCA_002344075.1 Bacteroidetes bacterium UBA2364 | reverse complement strand
TTTTTTGGCAAAGATACAATTCACCCATCGATTGACACTACCCTCAGATGATGTCGCTCCTACGGGGCTTGTACAGGGTTGTTTTGCTTCGTTTTCTATTGCGATATCGCCCCTACAGGGCTTTTTTTATGCACGTCACCACTTCCTCAACAGTAGGCAAAGATGCCTTTCTAATCTAAGTGAGTCGTAATGTCTATTGGCACTTTTGAAATACATCCCTAACAACTTGGGTTATTTAGGATTATCGGGCATATGCTATAAATCAGGTGAAAAACCCGGAACCAGTTGCCGAATATGGGTATCTGTAAGGGCATCGGGGATCCCTGTGCCCAAACGGTCATACTTTTTCGCGATGGCATCTACCTTATCGCGGCAGGTCTGTACAGCACGCACCAAGTCGGCATATTCTGTCTGGAATTCATTTCGGGTTCTTTTTTCTTTGGCATTGTACCGGACGGCATAGGTAGCAGCTCGTACCCTTAGATCAATCAATGACTCAATGAGTTTGTCGCTATCGGTGGTGAATTGTGTTGGATTTGGAAAAATGGTAGTACGCTCTAAACTGGCCAAAAGCGCCGTAAGTCCACCTCCAACAGCCGAACCCCAAATTTGTGGTGTACCTTTGGTGGCAGCTCCCATGATGGCTGTAGCCGCACTTATGACCGCCGTTAAAACGGCTCGCCGGTTTTTGGATCGTTCGGCTTTACTGGCTCGTTGGCTTAATACCTGCTGTAAATCTTGGATCCGATCAATTTCCCGTGCCGAGTTTTCCAAGACATCCCGATATTGATTGTAGAGCGAACCATGATCGGGCGCATCCAACACATCCAACTCCACAGGTAAGTCGGCACGTTTACCATTCCGGTCTATGACAAACAACGTGAACTTCAGGGTCTGCTTTTTAACCGTCGCATCAGATGGAATGAACGTAAAAGGAGGCGTCCACGAAAAAGTATATACATTGCCTTCCTGTCTCAGTAGGTAGCCCTCTGGTGGATTTCCTTCTATGCCCATAGGAGCAAGATCGTCCAAGCCATCTGGATCATAAACCTGTGCACGCAATTGAAAAGGCTCGGCCTCCCGTACCTCTCGCTTTCCGGAGAGTTGGGTGATGGCCGGCGGCAAGCCAGCATCATATTTAGATAGCGTAAGGGTTTGAACGACTTCTGTCTCGCCATCGGTCAGTTTAAATGAAATACTGGTAGGTAAGCGGTCGTACTGGGTGGGAGTTGCCGTCCACTGGAATACACCTCTGTTCGAGAGCGAGGCTCCGGACGGCAAGGGTCCAGACTGTTCGTAGCGCAACAAGTCGTTGTCTTCATCGGTTGCACTTAACTCATGCGTAATTCGTATGTTGGGCTGAATGGTCACATAAAGAGAGGTCGGGTCTATCTTAGGGCCACGGTTTACCTGCCGTACATTGAGCACCACTTTTTTGGAAATAGCCACCCCTTCGGCATCCCGGACAGAGAAAAACAGCTCTATTGGTCTAATGCGATTTTGCGTGGTAGCCACATCGAAGCCCGGAGTCCACTTAAACAAATTATCGGTAAGCGAACTACCAGCGGGTAAAGGCAAAGATGGTGCGAATACGTAAGGCTCGCGTCCTCCCGTCGCTTCCAGCATCAAACGAACGGTCTCCCCTTCGTTTACCGCAAGAGGTTCTTGGGGCACAAGTAGATGAAGCGGTGCCTTCGCTAAGGTATCGGGAAGCGTTCGGAAAAAAGGAAGTGCATCTGTCTGAGCATATACAGGCAAAATAAATGACCACCCCAGCCAAAGCATCAGGCATAAAGAACGAACATTCATGCTAAAATTAGACCATTAAACAAAATAGGACGTAATAACGATTCGGAAGTGGTGGTGTGGTATATACGCTGTTTAAAAGTACGGATTTCACGATTGGAATTCAAGAACAGACATCGAGGGCTTACCAACGCCATAAAACCCCGATAGAAATATTAGGAAATAATTGTGTACGCCCCTTCCGTGCTGCATGAAGTACCTCCGGAAGATCGGGTAGGGTCTGGTGTAATTGTTGACGTATGTTCTGATATTGGAGCCAACCCTCCGCCCGTAGGGAAGAGCCTTTACCGAGTGGAAGGGCAAGTGCTGTTGTAGGTCCTAACTGTCGAATAATTTCCCATCCCGCGCCCGATAGGGCTTTACGAACTGGTTTGCCGTCAATCCCCAAGACGGGTTCTCCATTTCCGTCCCATTGATTATAGTATAGCGTGAGGTTGCGGTTGTAATCTTGCCGAAGGAACAGCCGGAGACCCACCTCCGCTGTCCAGGTGGTTCCAACGCGGTAACGTGCCCATCCACTGTATGTTTGCACCGTATCGAAGGGGATTTCGGCAAAAGCGGCCCATAGCAGTCGCCCCAGCCTCAAGTCGCTAAAATCAGACGTCAAACTCAGCCGGCTTTCGTCTGGCCAACGGTGTTCTATGGTTGTATCAAAGCGCAATTCGCGGGCAGATTGGTCATTTTTGAGCCGCCCTGCCAATTCAAAATCATCAACGGTATAAGTGGCCCGCACCTCTGGAGAGAAAGTAAAGCGGGTCTGCTCGGTGGGTTGCCATCGGATAGCTGGCCGCCAGCGTAAGGAACGCTGGGTGTTGTTTTCGATAGAACGATCGGCTTTCAGATAAACCGTATGGTAGTAGGTACCTAAAACCTGAAACTGAGCTATTAGAGACCGAGCCACCTGCCAAACGAGACGAAGTTCGCCATTATGGAAAACCTCATCGCGGTCGTCAGGATTGGTTTCCGGCGTGTCGTGCCTCAAAATACTGGAAGCGGCGTTGGCCTGAAGTTGTATGCGCGATGTAATAGGGAGTTGGAGTTGGGTATTCAGTGCAAATGTTCCCCGCTCAAAATCGGTCTTACGAAGTTGCTCTCCCCACGATGCAGGCAGATTAAACCCGGCAGCCAAACGTCTCGCCTCGGCCTCAGCACCCCATTGAGCGGCCAAGCGAAATCGGGTATTGCGTTGATGATAGGCTACTCCAATTTCTCCACTCAGGCGTTGGCGATTCAGATTCGTATTGGGCGAAAGGGCCGCTTCCGGGCGTTGTATGATGCGGATCCGGCGGTTATTGGCAGCAAAATCCGCCGAACCTATCAATGAAAAATGTTGAGAGATGGGCGTTTGGAAATTCAATCCTGTTTCCAATGTATCACTTAAAATGGCCTCCACCATTTCTCCTCGCCTATCGGGTGTTTGGAGTTGGAAAACAGCTTCTTGGTATGTATCTCGCCTCAGTGTGGCAAATTTTACACGTATTTGAAATTCTTTTGCTCCTTTTTGACGGTTAAAACCTGTACGAACCGATATGCCATGATTTTGTCTGGGCTGGATTTTCTGGTAATCCCCTTCTCCCGAAATGCTCAACGTATTTCCTTCTTCTAGAACAGGCATTGCCTGGAAGCGGAACCCTAGTGCAGGCCCGCTATCCAGCCTCAATATCGGCTTTCCTTGTAAATCCGGAACGCCCTGCCTTCGATCCCAAGCAAAACCTATCAGGGGCAGCACCTGCCAATTGGCATTTTTCTGATATTGCAGGCCCGCTAATACTTCTTGAGACCAAACTTTATTCTGACTAAATAATGCGGTACGGTTAAGGAGTACAGTTTCTACGTGTGTGCTTAGGGTGCGATTCAGTTGAAAAATAGTCAGGTTTTCATCACGCCAAGCAGTGGTATTTCCCAAAAACAGCGCCTCTGAAGCAAAGCGATTATGCAATAAAAAGGATCCTTTAGGAAAGGTCTGACGAAGGTTTACATTGGCCTGCCAGCGGTATCTGTTGGTTGCATGTTCAAATTGGGTCTCAAACTGGGCGCTTACCACTAAAAGCGAACACCACCACACTAAGCCCAGCAAACTAATCTGCCGCTTCATGATAGGTCGGGTGGCTGTTTGTCGGTATGCCTCCGCATAAGCCTCCACAGCACTACCCCCACCAATCCCCCCAGTCCATCTGCCAAAACATCTGCCCACTCAAAGGCACGCTTGGAGGGAATCAGATAAGGTAGCCAATACTCCTGATGTACTTCGATCAATAGGCCAAAAGCAACCCCAAGCCCCAGCACAACCATTGGCTGTATGGCATATGATTCCAGCACTAAGAATGCCCAAATCATAAAAATAGCACCGTGCAGGAATTTGTCTGCGGTAAAAAGAGGCGTATCCGGTATGGTGTTACCCGGTACCGAACAGCCCAGAATGATCAGAAAAGTCCAAAAATATAAAAGTGTTTTTTTCAAGTAGTTGACGTTTGGATTTCATACAAAACGCGGGGTAGTTCCTCCAATAAATCAGAGGCAATCATACCCGCCATCGCATTCCGTTTAATGTATCGGTCGGAGGCTTTCCCTGCCAAAAAATAACCGCAAACAGCCGCCTCGAATGGTGAAAGCCCCTGGGCCAGTAAGCCCGCCACACAGCCCGCCAATACGTCACCTGTTCCTGCGGATGCTGCAGCCGGATTTCCCGTTGGATTGATAGATACCCGGCCATCAGGCGAAGCTACTAAGCCCGGAAAGCCCTTGAGCAAAATAACACAGTTCCATTCTTGTGCATACTTCCGAACAAGCGAAAAACGAGCGGTTTCGTCTAGCTGATGGTCCCCAACCAAGTTCTTAAACTCTCCCCAGTGCGGGGTGAGTACCCATTTTCCTTGTGCATGTTTTTGAAGTAGGTTGGGGCTTTCAGCCAGCGCCGTCAAGCCATCTGCATCTATCACCATTGGGTCCGGATATTGGGTAAGCCAATATCTAACAAATTGTTTGGTAGAAGTGGCACGGCCCAATCCTGGTCCCACCAACATGGCCCGTGATTTTTCCAAACGCTTTTGTACCACCTCCAAGCCAGATGGATCCAACCCGCCGTCGGGCGCTTCAGGAAGAGCAAGCGTCATGGCCGTAGTAAATTTACGGGCGAGAATGGCCTGTGAGGCCGAAGAAGTTGCGCAAATCACCCCTCCAGCTCCTACACGTTCCGCAGCCCATGTACAAAGCGTGGCTGCTCCGGTCATCTCCGGAGATCCCGCTAAGGTCATAAGATAGCCCACACGGTACTTATGGTCCAGATTCGTCCGCACAGGTATCATTTTCTGCACCCATTTTTCTGTCGGAAGCCATGCACCGCCCTCGGACAGGGCCTGCTCTTGTATCAGATGTGCTGGGATGCCGATTTCCAAGAGATCCATACCTCCTGTAAAGCTACCTCCATCTCCAAGCCACAAACCCGTTTTATATGCAGCAATGACATAGGTATGACGCGCCTTTACAGCAACTCCGAGCGCGTATCCCGTCGTAGCATCTAAGCCACTGGGCACGTCCACCGAAACAATGGGTTCTGGCTGTTGATTTAGCCAATGAATGATGGATCCATGGGGTTCTCTTACATCAGAATTCAGGCCTGTGCCAAGCATGGCATCCACCCATACATCTGGGCGCGGTAAAGTATATAACACTTCGGGACCAGAATAATACCAAAAGTGTAGGGGAGCAACAGGGTCTTTTTGTTGGATCTCGGCAAGTAGGAGGAGGTTTTGACGCACATCGGGTGTGGCTTCTTCGGGCGTACCAACAAATACCACCCTTGTACGAATACCTTGCGCTACCAGATTTCGGGCGATGACCAAGCCGTCGCCGCCATTATTGCCTTTTCCGCAGATAATATTGACCTGACGTGGCTGGAATTGCTGTTTGATACATTGGGCTATGGCGCGTCCGGCAGATTCCATAAGGGTAAAGCCGGGAATTCCAAATTGCTGGATAGTGGCCTCGTCTGCCCGTTGCATGGCCGCCGAGGAGAGAATGGGAATCATGTGTGCTCAGATTTTTTGAGTGAAGGTATTGCATCTAAAATAGCATGATCTCCCCAAAAAACCGAATAAAACACTAAAAAGAAATGCTCGTTAGACAATTTTGCAGTGCCAGTATTGCCAACAAAAAGGATACGCTTCCAGAGAATTAAATCAAAAGAGATACCACCCTTGGCGGAGCGCGGTAAAATTGATGTAAGCGGAGGTTATGAAAACGCTCAATCACGAAGGAATCATCGGGCTCGGCGCATACAAGATAGCCCTCGCGTACATTGATTGGTGGCAGAAGTGTACAATCTTGGACGTGTGTGCATTTTTGGAATATCTAATAAGACCAATTTTGGCAATTAAGATGGCTTGGAGGAGTGGAACTTATCAGGTAAAAAATACCAGATGGGAATGCCGATAAAAATGAGGAACGAAATATACACCGAGACCCAAGCCAATGGTACAGAAGCCAAGTACAACAAGGTTGTGATGCGGTTGCTTCTTTGAATAAAGGGATTATAGGCTAATAGTTGGGCTTTGGCTTCTACGTACCAGCGTAAAAGGTAAAACCCCAAGCCATTTAGAAACATTACTAGCCCGTACAACATAACCGCTTGTGGTAAAAGTGGATGTGCTGCCAAAAAAGCGGTGGGTGCAGGAATGAGCGACATGGCAAAAAGCAAAAACGCATTGTACCAAACCAATTTAGACGTGGTATGGGGCAACTGATCGAAGAGTGCGTGATGGTTCAGCCACATAATCGCCAGCACGAGGTAACTTAGGGCATAGGCACCTATTTTGGGAATAAGTGCTCGGAAGGCATTCCAGACATCGGTATCGGTGAAATTGGTAGCCAATTCAGGAATTTTGAGGTCAAAAACCATGACTGTAATGATAATGGCAATAACACCATCCGAGAAGGCTTCTATGCGGTTTTTGCTCATCATAAAATTAGAGTAAATATCCGTTTTCAGGCTCTACTTTTGCGGGTAAGTTGGTTTCGCCCAAGCTTTCGCGCAAATCGCGTTCGATGGTATTACAAATATATGTCAAAGGCACATCTGTAATTTTGTTTTCAAATGGGTCTTCATTCGCAACGCCCGTTCGCTCCATAATGATGAAAACCGTAGCCAATAACGTGGAAAGGGGCACGATTAGCCATGAAGCGGGTTGTAAGGCTTCGGAAGTAAAAAATCCCAACAACCCAAACGGGAGCAACAAGGCAAAGAGCAAGACAAAAAGCCGCGTAAAAAAGTCGTATTGACGTGGTAATGGCGTACTCTTGATACGTTCACATCCGGCTTGGGCATTCGCCAAGGCTAAAAGCTGCCCTTCCATCTGAAAACTATCAAAACCTCCCAAGGTGCCGTTCGCCATTGCTTCATAAATTTGTTGTCCCATCCACACCTGTAAATAAAACGGCTTGTTATGGGCAGTCTTAAAGGCTTCAAAATCGGCAGGTTCAAACAACGGCTTCAGGGATTCCCAATCATTTTGTTTACGAAGTTGCATCCGCAAAGCATGTACCCAGGCAATACAGGCATAGACCAAACGGCGTTTAAAGAGTTCGCTCCGCAAGCGGTCATATTGGATTTGGTGGGCGTGGCTATCTGTAAAGGTAATAATAAGCCGCCCCAAGACACGGCTTGCCCCCAAAATACTACTCCATAAGGTTCGGGCTTCCCACCAACGGGCATACGCACTCTGGTTCCGAAAAGCAACAAAAATGGCTAAAGCAGACCCCAAAACGCCAATGATGGTAAAACTAAGTCCCATCTCTTTTGCGCCCGTCAAACGGAAAATTGTCCAAACCGTTCCCGACCAGAAAAAAGCAAATAAGGTCGGGTTTTGAATGTAGCCCCAAACTTTAAGGGGACTAAAATTACGTTTGACAATCATGAAGTTTAATGTTTTAAGACAGCAAATTAAAAGTCATACCTTAAAAACCCGCCCCAATTATTGGTTTGGGTCAAGCGATCCCTGCCCGTTTGGTTAAGATCCATCATCAAACCGACTGCCCAGGCTCGGTGTTTTGCGCCCAGACGTAGGCGTTGGGTGAGGTTCCAGGTTTTGGTTGTTGGATTATAAACGGGGAATAGCTCTGCCTGCCCGAAACCTTTCCATTTCTTGTTGATCTTGGGCTGATAACGAAATAACCCAAAGGTTTCTATGCTACCCTTTTCCGTCAAGTCTGCCACCAGCCAGCCAAAAAACAGAAAATTGTCCTTCATTTTCACCCATTGAAGCCCTGTTTTGGGTGTGAAGCCTGCATTCAAAAATGAACCAACAACTACCAAGCCTAAACCATTTTTGAAATTGTACGAGATGGCATTGGTCGAGCCAAAAGCCGTTGGCGAATTGTCGTAATCTGTACTGGATCGGGTGCGGCTAAAAAACAAAAAAGGCGTGCGTTGCTCTTGCGCATTCTTAACGTTTTTGAACCACATCAAATCCACACCCGCCCGTTTATGCCCAAGATAAGCCTCAACGGATTGGGCATTGGCAATGCTCCCCAAAAGAAACATTGCCATGATCCCGAGTACTCTCGCAAACATCACACCTACCGATTTAGCGCTTTTACCACCAACTCCGCCGCTGCTGCACCACTATTTTGTTGCTGACCTGTGATAAGGTTGCCGTCTTGAATTGCATACGCGCTAAAGGGGGCTGCCACTTTGAACGTGGTGCCTTCTATTTTTCGGGCTTCAGATTCGATGCGGTAAGGCTGGATTTTCATGCCCACTGCTTGATCGGCAAATTCTTCTTCCGCATCGGCAAAACCTGTCCACTTTTTACCATGAACCAAAAGCTCGCCATTCGACTTTTTCACTTCTAAAAGCAAGGTGGTTGAGTGGCAAACGGCAGCGCTTGGTTTTCCGCTTTCATAGAAGCTAACAAATAGATTTTCTAAGGCTGCATTGCCCTTGAAGGTGTACATTGGGCCTTGGCCGCCCACCAAAAAAATGGCATCATAATCGGAGGCGTTTACATCCGTCAGTTTGGGCGTATTTTCCAGCATCTCCTTGAACCATGTTTGTTGCATATAGCCCAACGAAATGACATCATGCGCCGAGTAACCACTGGGATCGGTGGGGTTGGAGTAGCCATCCATTTCTAATTTGCCCCCTTCGGTAGAGGCAAGCGTTACCTCGTACCCTGCTTCTTGGAAAATGCGCAAAGGGTGCGAGAGTTCGGCTGCCCAAAATCCGATGGGCCAACCGGTTTGTTTAGAAACGCTGGGTGAGCTTGCCACCATCAAAATTTTACCCTTAAAAGGCGCACCGTGAAAATGCACGTAGCTTTGGACTTCTTTGATTGTTTGCATGATTATCCTTTGGTTTTCTAACAGGGAACCACTTCGTCTGATGCGTTGTAAAGACGAGGGTGTGTTTGGTATTATTGTGGATACAAATTGCGCAAAATTGACCTATAAAAAGAAGTATGTACGCCGTTGTTCGATACGCACTTTTAAGTGTGGTTTTTTAAAAACAAGGACTTAAAGAAATGGGTGATTTTAACCATCGGGGCAAAATCTTCTACAATCCCGTAGAGTTTGCCTTAGACCAAATCGGCGGAACATGGAAAATGCCGATTCTTTGGCGGCTAAGAAATCGGGTGATGCGATATAGTGCCTTGCATAAAGACATTCCCCATATCAGCCAAAAAATGCTGACTACGCAACTCCGAGAATTAGAACAAGATGGGTTTGTTAAGCGTGTAGTATATCCCGAAGTCCCGCCACGTGTAGAATATCACCTCACGTCTAAAGGTGAGCGTGCGATAGAGGTGATTACATTTATACGTAATTATGGATTGGAATTGATGCAAGAAGTTGGCATTGAGGCGTAGTACCATACCTCGTTATGGTTTAAAGTTTATGGCTTTTTTTCTTGATCTGCCCATGCCTCTTTTCTCATAATAGGAGGTATTGGTTAATCGTTACGATGGCGGTCACAGAAACGTAGGGACTGATTGTCTGCACCTTGTAGCAATTGGGCAAGGACGTAGTAACGAATTCCGTAAAAAGCATCTTGGTACTTTGGTCGTTTTCTGAGCTTTTGGTCATGCCTATGCCAAAACCCCGAAAGCGTGTTGAGATTGAAATATGAAGCAGTATGAGATGCCTCTGGCTGGTTTATGCAACAAAGCCGAGTTTTTTAAATAGGCTAAGCCTCCAATCGAGTCCTTTGCTCGAAGAAGTATAGGGTTAAACACACTTTTTCTGAAATATTTTACAAAAGGGCAATCGTGTACGTGTCGCGTGTATCCTTTCTTAACCCTCTAGTTCCCGTTCTAATTGGGTAATGGTATCTCGAAGTTCTGCTGCCCGTTCAAAGGCCAGATCTTCGGCAGCTTGGTGCATTTCTTTGGTTAATTGAGCAACAAGGTCCCGTTTTTGGTTGACGGTCAGGTATTGCGTTACCGGATCGGCCACCATCCGAAGCTGTTCTGGACCGCCATAGTGATGCATCGAATATACATTTGCAGGTTGCTCTGGCTTGTGGTCTGCAATGATGGTTCCTTTTCGGATGTCATCAATAGATTTAATGACGGTCTTGGGCGTAATACCATGCTCCTGGTTATAGGCCATTTGTACTGCTCTTCGTCTTTCCGTTTCCTCCATCATCCGTGCCATAGAGCCTGTTACCCGATCGGCATAAAGGATCACCAAGCCCTCTGCATTGCGGGCGGCACGCCCTGCTGTTTGGATCAGTGACCGATCCGAACGCAAAAAGCCCTCTTTATCGGCATCTAAAATGGCCACCAGCGAGACTTCCGGCAGATCTAATCCCTCACGCAATAGGTTAATTCCTACTAAAACATCAAATACGCCCAGCCGTAAATCACGCAGAATATCCACCCGTTCTAAGGCATCAATATCCGCGTGCATATACCGAACCCTAACATCAAAAGACTTCAGATAGTCGGTCAGATCTTCAGCCATCCGCTTCGTGAGGGTTGTGACCAATACCCGTTCACCTCGTCCTGCACGGGTATTGATTTCGTCCAGAAGGTCATCTATTTGATTTTCGATAGGACGGATTTCGATTGTTGGATCTACAATGCCTGTAGGCCGGATGACCTGCTCCACGAAAACACCTCCAGCTTGGTCCAATTCGTAATCGGCAGGGGTGGCGGAGACATAAATAACCTGATTGGTCAGTTCGGTAAACTCCTCGAACTTCATCGGTCGGTTGTCTAAGGCGGAGGGCAGCCGAAAACCATGTTCTACCAAGTTTAGCTTTCGGCTTCGGTCGCCATTATACATTCCCCTGATTTGTGGAATGCTGACATGACTTTCGTCAATAATGAGGAGGTAGTCTTTCGGGAAATAATCCAACAGCGTGTACGGACGATCGCCGGGGTTTCGTCCTGTTAGGTGTCGGGAGTAATTTTCAATTCCATTACAAAACCCGACTTCACGGAGCATTTCTAAATCATAGATCGTTCGTTGTTCCAATCGTTGGGCTTCCAATAACTTTCCTTCATTGCGCATGACCGCCAACCGCCAAGTTAATTCTTCCTGAATGCTGTGCATGGCTTTCTCTAACAGATCGGGCGAGGTTACATACAAACTGGCTGAGTAAAGGGTCAGTTCCGCTTCTTCTCCAAAGGTTTTACCCGTCAACGGATCAAATCGGGTAAGGCGTTCCACCTCGTTTCCCCAAAATTCGATGCGATAGGCTTGGTCGTCGTAGTAGGCGGGCATTACTTCAACAACATCTCCGCGCACGCGAAAGGTTCCACGCTTAAATTCAATGTCGTTCCTGTTGTACTGCATCGAGACCATTTTTTTGAGCAAGTCGTTACGCTCTAACAATTGTCCACGTTTTACAGTTGCCACCATTTGAGCAAAAACCTCAGGCTCTCCAAGACCATAAATGGCCGATACACTCGCGACCACAATGACATCTCGTCGCCCCGAAACCAAGGAGCTTGTCGCACGCAGCCGTAGGCGATCTATCTCGTCATTAATTGCAAAATCTTTTTCGATATAAGTATCCGAAGACGGGATGTAGGCTTCAGGTTGGTAATAATCATAGTACGAGATGAAAAATTCGACCGCATTATTTGGGAAAAAAGACTTAAACTCGGCATAAAGTTGTGCGGCCAACGTTTTGTTGTGGCTCATTACCAGTGTGGGTCGTTCTACTTGTGCAATGACATTAGAGGCCGTAAAGGTTTTACCCGTGCCCGTTGCACCCAATAAAACCTGATGTTTATCCCCGCGTAGAATGCCTTCGGTCAATTCCCGAATAGCAGTAGGCTGATCGCCCATCGGTTTGAATTCCGAGATCAATTGAAAGGCAGACATAGGGGTAAGGATTAGATTTTGCAAGTTGTTGGCTGAATATCACACAACAGCCACTACCAGCGATTGTTCCGATAGTCTCATAATGTAAAACGCCCCTATTACAACGGGGTGACAGGGACGTTTCTTAAATTTACCACCAACACAATGTTTAGTTTTGGGAGAGTCCGTAGTGTCGTGGGACAGGTGTGCTCAGGGCTTCCGTAGGACTTGGAACCGAGTGGTGTAAGCCGCCCGCCAGTGGATCATCGAACGTAAGTGGTACATTACCTGCCATCGTGCGTTCGCTCCATGTTAGATGTTCCGACCCGTCGTCGCGGCGCTCCATGGTGATACAACTTTCTACCGGACACACAAGCGAGCAAAGGTTACACCCCACGCAATTTTCCTCTACGATGTGCGGCACACGGCTACCGGGCGTTAGTTTAATGGCCTGATGTGCACCATCTTCGCAGGCGGTATAACAAAGTTGGCAACCAATGCACTTCTCTTCGTTAATCTCGGCCACCACTTTATACTTCATGTTCAGATTTTCCCACGTCAGTACGTGGTCCAAAGCCTTGCCTCGAAAGTCCTCGATGGTAGCAAATCCTTTATCATCCATGTACCCCGAAAGTCCTGCAACCATTTCGCGGATGATCCCAAAGCCAAAGTGCATTACCGCCGTGCAGACTTGTACCGTCCCCGCACCCAGAAGGATAAACTCTACGGCATCGCGCCAGTTCTCGATACCACCAATGCCCGAAATAGGTACTTTTACGCCCGGATCTTGTGCACAGTTTTTGGTCATGTTTAGCGCAATTGGCTTAACTGCTGGGCCACAATAACCGCCATTCGTGCTTTTTCCATCCACAATCGGATATGGCACA
Source organism: Bacteroidetes bacterium UBA2364 (assembly GCA_002344075.1). Taxonomy (GTDB): domain Bacteria; phylum Bacteroidota; class Rhodothermia; order Rhodothermales; family UBA2364; genus UBA2364. The sequence goes on along the minus strand of DDTM01000128.1, from coordinate 36,819 downwards.
AAGCGGTCAATATCCACTCCTACCAAACTTTGAATGGTATTGATTAGCGAGAGGGCGTCGGTTCCCCCTGCTACTGCCGCACGTGCTGGTTGTGTAATGTCGGTGATATTGGGCGTTAATTTGGTGATAACGGGCACGGTAGAGACTTCTTTTACCCATTCAACAATGGTTTTCAGCACTTTGGGTTCTTGCCCTACAGCCGATCCCATGCCGCGTTCACACATCCCATGTGGGCATCCAAAGTTCAGTTCAATGCCATCGGCTCCGGCATTTTCTACGTCCCGCACAATCTGATGCCACTCTTCACGTGGCCCTACCATTAGGGATGCAATCACCGCATGATGCGGGAATCGCTTTTTTACTTCTTCTATTTCGCGAAGATTGTCCGAGAGCGGACGGTCCGAAATCAATTCGATATTATTAAATCCCACCATCCGGCTATTGCGGTAATTGACCGCTCCATACCGACTCGAAACGTTTACGACGGGAATTCCCAATGTTTTCCAGACCGCGCCGCCCCATCCGGCATCAAATGCCTTCATAATCTGATACCCGCTATTGGTTGGTGGTGCAGATGCCAACCAAAATGGATTTGGCGATTGAATGCCTGCAAAGTTTACCGATAAGTCTGCCATGTTTTTTTTGTTTTTGCGGTTGGATAAATCAGGATGGAGACAAGAGCCATTGGGCGATGTGTTGGGCGGCTTTTCGGCCTTCGGCGGCGGCATTTACTACTTCTTTACCACCATTTGCGGCATCTCCTCCCGCAAAATACGTAGGATTCCCTGTTTGACCTGTGGTTGCATTCCATACAATACGGCCTTTAGCATCGGTCTCAAGGCCAGGGATAAGGTTCAGGAAAGAGGTTCGGCGTGCCTGGCCTGTTGCACGGATCACCCAATCCGCTTCTACCACAAAATCGCTATCGGGAATGAGGATTAATTTTTCGTTTTCGAGGGCTGTTTTCTGGAATTTCACCCCAGTGACTCGCCCGTTATTACCTAAAATAGCCACTGGTGCAGCATTAAACAGGCTTTGTACGCCCGCTCCCTTCACTAAGTCGTATTCAAAATGATACGCACCCATTTCATTTGGCGACCTCCGATAGGCCAGTACCACCGATTCCGCGCCCATCCGGGCACACTCCGAAGCAGCATCCATGGCCGTATTCCCACCACCCAGTACCACTACACGCGCCGGAACCATTACCGCATGATGTTCCATACGTAGTTTTTCTATAAATTCTACCGCACCCATGTAGTTTTCTAAGTCCTCGCCAGGGATCTGGAGTGGCGCGGTTTCACCGAGACCAATACCGATAAAAATGGCCTCATACGCCTGCTCCAATTCCGCCAATTGCTCGCGGGTTTCGATCCGGTGGTTGTAGCGAATCTGGAAACCGAATTGTTTTTCGAGGTACGTCATCTCGTCCAGCACCTCTTCGTTTGTGATCTTATACGGCGCAACTCCATAGATTGTCAGGCCGGAGGGTTTGTCTTTTGCCTCAAAAACCACGACCTCGAAGCCCCGCATTCGTAGCTCGCACGCGCACGAAAGCCCCGCAGGCCCAGCGCCGATAATTGCGACCTTCATTCCATTTGCTGGGGGTAATATAAATAATTGTTGTTCTTGGTGGATAATCGCGCCCGTTGCATAGCTTTGCAAGCGACCAATCTCGATGGGCTTTACTTGTTGCAGGTTATAGACACAAGCACCCTCACAGAGCACTTCGGTCGGGCAGACTTTTCCACAGGCGTATCCAAACGGGTTGGATTCGTAGATGGTTTTGGCCGCGCCCGCAACATGATCGGCATGGATTTGCCGGATGAACAGAGGGATGTCTATGCTCGTAGGACAAGCGGTTACGCAAGGTGCATCATAACAAAACAGGCAACGGGCACTTTCGTAGTGTGCCTCGGTTTGATTCATCAGAGGTTTAAGCTGTTGGAAATTGCGCTCAAAATCAGATTCGGAAGTGGGGGACTGGTAAAGGGCCATCTTTTCAAGGGTTCAGGAGATGGAAAAACACCGCCGGGGTCCGTATCTGGCACATCCGGCGAAACTGATAAACGTCAAAAGGAAATTAGGGTGCGACCAAAGGACCGTAAGAATCGGGGCGACGATCACGGAAAAACTGCCACGTGGATCGTACCTCCTCAATCATGTCTAAGTCGAACTCTGCCACCAGAAGTTCATCTTGGTCTTCGGAAGCGATGGCAAAAATTTGCCCGCGTGGGTCCACAAAGTAGGACGAGCCATAGAACGTGCCAATGCTCCACGGTTTTTCTTCACCCACTCGGTTGATGCATCCCATAAAATAGCCATTTGCGGCGGCATGAGCGGGTTGTTCTAACTTCCAGAGGTATTGCGACAGCCCGGACACCGTTGCCGAAGGATTATATACGACCTCGGCTCCATTCAAGCCAAGGGCACGCGCCCCTTCCGGAAAATGACGGTCGTAGCAAATATAGACCCCCACTTTGCAATACGCTGTTTGAAACACCGGATATCCCAAGTTTCCCGGTCGGAAGAAGTATTTCTCCCAAAAACCAGAAGTATGGGGAATATGGTTTTTGCGGTACTTACCCAAATAGGAGCCATCGGCATCAATTACTGCTGCGGTATTATATAGGAAGCCCGCTTGCTCCCGTTCATAAATCGGGACGATTATCACCATTTGGTATTTTTTGGCGTATTCCTGCATTCGCTCCACCGTTGGGCCGGGTACGGCCTCTGCGGAGGCATACCATTTGCTGTCTTGCCCCGGACAAAAATAGGGGGTGTTAAAAATTTCTTGCAGACACAAAATCTGTACCCCTTGCTGGCCTGCTTTTTCAATGTAGGGGATATGTTTTGAAACCATTGCCTCCATAATTTCGGATATGGAGCCTTCGCCTTCGGTCATGGGCAAACTCATTTGTATGAGACCCGATTTGATTTTTCTGGGCATGGGAAATGGGTTTATAGGGTTAATGGAGCAAAAAGGCGGTTAGATCACGCCATTTACTTTGTTTCGTTTGATAAATTTGCCATAACCAGGCGAGACCTTGCGCACGCCATCTTCTATGGCCACCTCGCCCCGCATCAAGACCGTTTTGGTTTTGCCCTTTACTTCAAAACCTTCATATGCCGAATAATCGGTATTCATGTGGTGGGTCTTGGCAGAGAGGGTATGGACTTCGTTCGGATCGAACAGAACCAAGTCCGCATCGGCTCCAATGGCAATGGTTCCTTTTTTAGGGAACATGCCAAAGATTTTGGCCGCATTGGTAGCGGAAACCTCCACAAATTTGTTCAGCGAAATCCGGCCTTTGTTCACCCCTTCCGAGAACAACAACTCCATCCGGTGCTCGATGGCGGGGTGACCATTTGGGATTTTGGAAAAGTCTTCGAGGCCCATTTGCTTTTGGGCCCAACTAAACGGGCAATGGTCGGTGGCTACTACCTGAACCGAGCCTTGGTTAATTCCGGCCCAAAGTGCCGATTGGTCTTTTTTCTCGCGCAAGGGCGGACTCATTACCCACTTCGCTCCGTCAAAGTCCTGTTCGTACAATGTAGCATCCAGCACCAGATATTGGATACAGGTTTCGGCATATACTTTTTGGTTGCGATGTGCAGCCCGTCGTACCTGATTTAGCGCGCCCTCGCATGTCATATGGACGATATAGGCCGGAACGCCCGTATAATGCGCCAAATCTGCAAAGCGCCCCGATGCCTCAGACTCTGTGATTTCGGGTTGCGACAAATAATGGTACAACGGCGCTCTTTTGCCCTCAGCGCGGAATTTGGCCACCAAGAAGTCTATTAAATCGCCGTTTGTGGCATGAACTGTCACCATTCCACCTTGGGCTTTCACCTCGTTCATCAACCCGACCATCTGGCGGTCGTCTATCATCAAAGCTCCTTTATAAGCCATAAAGGTTTTGAACGATATAATGCCTTCGTCTTCCACCATTTCACGAATTTCCTTCCGTGTCTCGTCGTTAAAATCCGTAACGGCCATGTGAAAGCTATAATCGCAACACGCTTTTCCGTTGGAACGCCCCTGCCATGCTTCAAGGGCATGGCGCAAAGAGTTGCCTTTTGTTTGGAGGACAAAATCAATTACCATCGTCGTTCCGCCATGTAAGGCAGCAGTGGTCCCCGATGTGTAGTCGTCGCTTGAAAAGGTGCCCATAAACGGCATATCTAAATGTACATGCGGATCAATTCCGCCCGGCATCACCAACAAACCAGATGCATCCAATGTGCGATCTGCTTGTACGGATAAATTTTGGCCTATGGCCGAAATCGTCTCACCTTCCACCAGAACATCGGCCTGATAAACGGCATCCGCTGTGACGATGGTTCCATTTTGAATAAGGATAGACATGATTTTAAAAGCTAAAAGAGTGATTAGACATAATTCTTGTTTTTCATCATGACAAAGTATGCCACAAAAGCCACCGCAAATCCAGTAAACCAAGAAAGGGTATAGAGGAAATCCAATGCAGAAATCCAATAACCTGAAAGCGCTACCAAAACACCTACCAGAAGCGCCACGATTGCTACGGGGTTAACACCCGAACCGCCATAAGCAAATGGCCCATTTACGCGGTAAAGATCTGCAACGACGAGTTGTCTTTTTCGGATCACAAAATAATCGCAGAGCAAAACACCGAGAACAGGTCCCAGTAAGCCGCTCACAAAAACCAAAATAGAACTGATTTGGTCCATCAACCACCACGGGCACAGTACAATACCCACGATTCCGGCGAAAACCCCTCCCATCCGAAAACTAATTTTTTGCGGGAATAAATTGGAAATCGCATTAGCAGGTGCAATTACATTGGCGGCAATATTGGTGCTGAGCGTGGCAATAATCATCGCCACTTGTGCAAACACCACCACAACCGGGTTCTGGAACTTGGCCACCAACGAGACCGGGTCCCAAGGTGCATCCTCGCTGGTCAGTACGTCTTCGAAGGCCATTAGTGCCGCAGCCGTTACAAAAATACCCACAAACGAGTAGAATATCATGGTTCCGGGCAACCCAATAAATTGCCCCAATACTTGGTCTTTTTGGCTTTTCGCAAAACGGGTAATGTCTGAGATGCTGATAGACATCGTTGCCCAGAAGCCCACCATAGCCGTAAACCATAATACATATTGCCAAAATGAAACACCTTGGCTGGTATTTTCAGGCGCGGCAGTAAGCCAAGACGATGTGTGACCTTTGCTGTTTCGGAACTGGACTTTGATGGTTGGTTGAACGTCCGATGAGGATAGTACCGGAATTTCCACAAAACCTTTGGCGGGAATCGCTTGCCAACCCAGAGATACCGCTTTGCCTGCGCCAGAAATTGTAAGTTGCATCTCTGAGGCTTTTAAACGTCCATCTGGATATTTGAGCGGATTGAGTTCCACCCTGAGCGTTGCATTTCCCGTTCTGTTTGGCGCATTAGACATCCAAACCGCTGTAGGTTTTTGCATCTGCTCGCCCGCCCGCAATACTTCCGAAAAACCGCCCCCATGTTGATAACCCCAATAGATAAATACCAAGCCCATCACAATCAGAATCGGTGCCGAAAAATCTTCTAACCACTTAATACTCTCGGTTCCTCGCCAAATAAAGTAGATATTGAGCAACCAAAACAATGCAAAAGCCAAAAACTTCCCAGCAGAAAGCCCCACAACGCCTTCATTACCGGTAAGTACATTCCAAATAGAATAAAAGGCAAGGCCGCCAATCCATGTCTGTACCCCAAACCAGCCACAGGCCACAAAACCCCGTACCAACGAGGCCAAATGAATGCCCCTTATACCAAAGGCTGTCCGTCCAATCACCGGGAAAGGAATCCCATACCGCACACCCGCATCACCATTCAACGCCATTGGAATGGTAATCACCGCATTGGCCAAACCGATGATGAGCAATGCCATTTGCCAGCTAAGACCCGACCGCATCATGTACGAAGCCAATAAATATGTGGGGATACAGACGGCCATACCAACCCAAAGTGCGGCTAAATCCCATTTTTGCCACGTTCGTTTTTCTGGTGGAACGGGGGCCATGTCTTCGCTATACAGTGGCGACGCGAGCACATCGGGGGGTAACGACATAAGAAATGGGGTTTATGGGGAAATAAAAAAAGGGGCTTTACGACGGAATTTCCCAAGAAAGCCTCTCTAACATCAATGACAATAGGTATCCGCAATCGAGATGGCCTTAGAGATAATGTCTAAGCCTTCGTCAATTTGTGCTTCGGTTACGCAGAGTGGTGGAGCTGTGAAAATATAGCCCCAGCGCACAAAAGTGAACAAACCCAACTCACCCAATTTGGCGGCGACCTTGTTCATGACCTCCATCTCGGTGGGCGTGGCATTAAAAGGAGCCATCGGTTCTTTGGTCTCACGGTTTTTAACCAACTCAATACAGCCCAAAAGACCTGTATTCCGAAAATCCCCGATGGAGGGATGTTTTTCCTGTAATTTGGCCATTTTTGCCTCCATGTATTGCCCCATCCGCGCCGCATTCTCGATCAGGTTTTCATCTTCATAAATGGAGAGTACCTCGTTTGCAGCAGCACAAGCAACGGCGTGGGCCGAGTATGTAAGCCCCAGCGGCAATGGACGATCCTTAAAGGCATTCGCTAAGGTTTCCGTTACCATCATCCCGCCCAACGGCACATAACCACACGTAAGCCCTTTAGCAAAACACATGATGTCTGGCTCCACCCCATGATGATTCATCCCGAACCATTTTCCGGTGCGCCCAAAACCACTCATCACCTCGTCTGCAATCAGTAAAATGCCGTATTTGGCCGTTATTTCGCGGATTCGTTTGATGTATCCGGGCGGATATTTAATACAGCCACTGGTTCCACTTTCGCCCTCCAACAGAACCGCTGCAATTTGGTTAGGGCCTTCATACTGGATCACCCGCTCCATGTGATTGGCGGCACGCTCGGCACATTCTTCGGGTGTTTCACTATGCCACGGACAACGGTAAAAATAGGGATTTTCGGCATGGATAATATTCGGAACACCTTGCTGATCGTGTGGAATACCACGCGGGTCGCCTCCGGCGGAAAGTGCGCCATACGAGGCTCCATGATAACTTTGGTACAGCGTCACCACTTTATAACGCCCTGTATAAAGTCGTGCAAACTTGATGGCATTCTCTATAGACTCGGCCCCGGCATTTGTAAAAAGTACTTTTTGTAGGCTACCGGGTGTAATCTCGGCCAATTTCTTACCTAAATTCCCACGGGCCTCCGTAATCATTCCCGGATGCACAAAGGCCACTTCGTCCATTTGGCGCATGACCGCTTCTTTTACCCGTGGATGTCCATGCCCGATGTTCATGTTCATCAACTGCGATGAAAAGTCTATGTACCGTTTCCCGTCGCGGGTATAAAGATAGACACCCTTTGCAGTCTGAATATTAAGCGGATTCAAGCCCGATTGTTTCGACCACGAAAAAAGGGTATAGTTTAGGTTGTTTTCTAAAATTTCCTGTGCATGTGTCATCAACTCATCCAGTTTGTACGTGATTCAGGATTCCATTTGATCGAGGTTTTCTTGCGCTGCGTCCAGAATTCGATAGAACTAACGCCTGTAATATCCCCTACACCAAATTTAGATTCGTTCCAACCGCCAAAGGAGAACGGTTCGCGAGGGACGGGTACGCCGATGTTCACCCCAATCATGCCGGCACTCGCTTGTTCCATTACCTGACGCGCAATACCTCCATTTTGTGTAAAGACCGCCGCCGCATTGCCATAGTCCGATCCATTCTCAATCTGCAAAGCATCGTCTAATGAGTTGGAGCGCATAATCGCCAAAACCGGGCCAAAAACCTCTTCTTGGGCAATCGCCATATCCGGTGTTACATGGTCTATGACCGTTGGGGCGACATAAAAACCGCCTTCTTTGCCATGAACAACCGCATTCCGCCCATCCACCAAAACCTTCGCTCCTGCCGCTTCTGCTTCGGTAATGTAGCGCTCAATCCGCTGCTTGGCTGCTTGGCTAATGACTGATCCAAGATTTATACCCGGAACCACCTTACGTGCTTCATCGCAGATACGTTCAATTATGGGATCAATGTTGCCCACTCCCACCATTGCCGAGGCAGCCATACAGCGCTGACCTGCACACCCCGACATCGAGGCCGTGACATTACTCGCCGTCATTTCTGGATGCGCATCTGGCATTACAATCAAGTGGTTTTTGGCGCCGCCCAGTGCAAGCGCCCGCTTCAGATTGTTTGTTGCCCGACGATAGACCACTTTGGCAATCCGTGTTGAGCCAACAAACGAGACGGCTTCTATGCCATCGTGGTCGCAAATAGCCTCCACGATCTCGCGGTCACCGTTTACGATATTGAACACGCCATCAGGCAATCCTGCTTCTTTTAACATTTCGGCAATACGATTGGCCGTAATTGGAACCACCTCCGAGGGTTTGAAAATCATGCAATTTCCCAATACCAGTGCATTCGGAATCGTCCAATGCGGAACCATATGGGGGAAATTAAATGGGGCTATGGAGGCCACCACGCCCAAGGGCTTTTGATCTATCCGGCACTCCACACCTCGGCTCACTTCCATAATCTCACCAGCCATCATTTGCGGAAGTGAGCAGGCAAATTCGGTTAATTCAATACTTTTCTCTATCTCTGCACGGGCTTCGTCAAACGTTTTGCCGTTTTCTAATTGAATCAGCTCCGAGAGTTCGGTCATATGTTGTTCCAGAAGCGTCCGGTAACGGTAGAAAATCTGGACACGATCTTTCATGGTCTTGGCGCTCCAAGCAGGAAAAGCAGCGCTCGCTGCTGTTACGGCCGCATCCAACTCGGTTGTCGTGGAAAGCGGGACATGTCCTAAGTGGGTGCCGTCTATCGGCGAGAGGATTTCAAGAGAGCGCTCAGTGCCATTTATAAATTGGCCACCAATATAGTTTTTTACGTCATACGTACTCTTGGAAACGGTTCCAGAAACAGATTCAGTCATTATTGTCATTTGCTGCGCAATGTTATGAATATGTGAATTGAAGGTAAAGGACTAAGATCGGGATATGACGAAAAAAAAGCAAGCGTTCACCTAAAAAAACGATTACTCCTTCTGATGCAAACCATGGTACTCTGCTGCACCTGTGATGTGTGTGGCAGAGAATCCACAGAATACTGAACGAAATTAAGGTCTGATTTTTTAAAAACACCCTGCATTGGTTGGAGTTTCTTATACAGCGAAATAGCGGAATGGGGGGGCGGTAGTTGATTTGGTTATCAATCAAAAAGCCTTAGTCCTGTTATCGGACTAAGGCAAATCGGTTCATCGGACTAAGGCAAAGTTTTAGGCTGCAAGCCCCCGCTCATGGGCAGCCTTTAACAATCCTTCGCGGTGGTCGGGATGCGCAATTTCTATGAGTGCACGTGCACGCTGCCGCAGATTCTTTCCATACAGGTTTGCTACTCCATATTCTGTCACCACATAGTGAACGTGTGCACGGGTCGTTACAACACCTGCACCGTGTTTCAAGTGTGGGACAATCCGGCTTTCGCCTTTTTTTGTGGTAGATGGCAGCGCAATAATAGGTTTCCCATTATCAGAAAGAGAGGCCCCTCGGATAAAGTCCATTTGGCCACCCACTCCTGAAAACTGCTTGATCCCAATAGAATCCGCACACACCTGTCCGGTAACGTCCACTTCAATGGCAGAGTTAATGGCGGTTACTTTGGGGTTACGACGGATCACCGCTGAGTCGTTGACGTATCCACAGTCTAACATCCGGATCAACGGATTGTCGTCCATGAAGTCATAAAGTTTCCGTGTTCCCATGGCAAAAGAGGCCACAACATGACCGAGATTATTTGCTTTTTCCGAGTTTGTCACCACACCTCGCTCGATGAGTGGGATCAGACCATCCGAGAACATCTCGGTATGAACACCTAAATTTCGGTGGCTGGTGAGGGCTGCGAGCACTGCGTCGGGAATGGTACCAATCCCCATTTGCAAGGTTGCTCCGTCTTCAATCAGTTCGGCGCAAAAGCGTCCAATTGCGTGCTCCACATCGGTAGGTACAGAAGGCGGAATTTCCGGAATGACATCATCACACTCTACAAAAGCGTGTATATTGCTGGTATGAATCAAACTGTCGCCATGGGTGCGTGGCATGTTAGGATTTACCTGTGCAATCACGTGCTTGGCGGTTTGAATGGCTGCTCTTGACACATCTACCGAGACACCGAGCGAGCAATACCCATGTTGGTCGGGTGGGCTTACCTGAACCAAGGCCACGTCCAAGGGCAGAATACCACGCCGGAAAAGTAGCGGGGTTTCGCTAAGGAACACAGGCAAGTAGTCTGCATTGCCCGCTTGAACAGCCTTTCTGACATTGGCGCCTACAAACATGGCATTCAGCCGAAAGCTTTCGGGGTGGTCTAAATAAGGCGCTGGGCCTTCGGTGTGTAGGCTGATCAGTTCAACGTCATTTAGTTCTCCGGCGCGTGCCGAGAGGGCTGCTACCAGACGTTGTGGGGTTGCAGCGGCGGTATGGATAAAAACGCGGTTCCAAGGCTTAACAATAGAAACCGCTTGTTCGGCCGTCATTTGCATGATATTTAAGTCTATTATGATTGTGGAAGGGGGTTCCTGTTTTAGCGCTCCATGATACGACCAGAAACAACCACACGGTTAAATCTATTTTACTGCATCGAATGTACGATAAATTCTGATGCGTTTTAAAGGTGTTTAGGTTGGAAAATACATCAATCTCGGGATAAAGTATATGATAAAAGCGCTTCCGTATTCGTAGATTCGGACTCCTCACTACACCTAATAATATTAAATATTCGATGAACGGTTTAATTGCACCGACACCTAAGCCGCCTTATTATGCGGTCATCTTTACCAACATTCTAAATGTAACTCCAGAAGGGTATAGAGAAACTGCGGAACGGATGGTAGCACTTGCAGCAGAATATAAGGGATTTTTGGGCGCTGAGTCTGCAAGGGATGGCTTAGGGATTACGGTGTCGTATTGGGATAGCTTGGCCGCCATACACGCTTGGAAGTCTGATGCCGAGCATCGGATAGCACAAGAAAAAGGTCGTAACGAGTGGTATTCGGCCTATAAAACTCGTGTTTGCTTGGTGGAGCGGGATTATGGTTTTGGGATCGAAGAGGATATTTGATGGTCTCTAAAGAAGCGAATACCCATTTTAAAGCCAGCTCGTTGATCCGCCTGCAAATAATCACGTATAAACGAAGGGCGGATGTTTTGCTCATGAAAAGAAGAAAGTGGTATAAATGCCACCTGTTCCAAGACCTGCATGACCAACTCCGGATCGGAGCCTATCTGGATGTGTCCTCCTGCTTCTTGGCATAAAAAGTAATACTCAAGTGCATGAAATGGACCATTTATAAACTCGGAAACGTAGATTAAAGGGCCGACGGCCACGTCCAAGCCTGTTTCTTCTCGCATTTCGCGTTTTAACGCTGCCTCAAGCGTTTCACCAAATTCCACTCCTCCGCCCGGTGGCATCCAAAAAGATTGGTCATACATATCCCGAAAAGACACCATTAGCAACGATTCCGGATGGCTGAACGAATCAAACAAAAGACCACAGGCCCTCACCCTGATTCGGTGGCCATATTGTGCAATAATTTCAGAACGGGGCATGGGGGCAACGGGTTAAGGACTGGCGGTACTTCCGAATATACGTTACAATTAATGGCGTCGTTCAGTACTTTTTTTATATTGCCAATGAGATGTCTTTTACATAGTTGTAAACTACAATAATATATGCATACGTTGCAAAATAAACTTACGAGCCTATACCCCGAAATGTCGAGGCCAGACTTACAATTGGTGCTCAAAAAGTGGGACGTTGCGACCTATCCACGACACCATGTGCTGGTACGAGAAGGAGAATATTCACCTTATCTATATTATCTGGCTATGGGTGCAGTGCGGACTTATTACCATAAACTGGACAAAGAAGTTACAGAATGGCTTGCATTGGAGGGCACTTTTTTTACTTCCAGTTTGGGTTTTTACCGAAACCTACCCAGTAGGTTAGCCATTGCTTTTTTGGAGCCTTCAAAGGTCTTCCTTCTGCACAGAGACCAGATGGAAGCCCTTTGTTCACATGCACATGGCATTGAGCGGCTGTTTCGGAAATTACTCATCGAGCATCTCTTGGTTACTCAACAGCGCGTAGATTCCTTTCACTTCGAAACGGCACAACAACGATACGAGCATCTATTGGAGCAAAATCCTTCAATCATTCAGCGAATACCTCTTTCATACATTGCCTCTTTTCTGGGGATGACCCAAGAAACACTTAGCCGAATACGAAACGTCCGATAAAGCCTATTTTTTGACAAATGTCATGGATTTAAGAGACCCATTGTGCCGAAATTGGGTGGAACTGTTGTACTAAAATCCTAACCTCATGTATCTCCGTCTGCTCTCTGTAACTGCTTTGTTACTACTTTTGGGAGTTGCCTCGTTTGCACAAACAACATCGCAAACTGGAGCACCGACCTTGCAGGTGAGGCGCTTTTCGTTCCGGGACTTGAATAAAAACGGAAAATTAGATGTGTATGAAGATCGCCGAAAGCCCATCGAAAAACGGGTAGAAAATCTCCTTTCTCAAATGACGTTGACAGAAAAAGCAGGAGTCTTATTTATTGATGGCGCTTTTATTAATGAAGACGGTACGGTGGATAAACACCCCGACGCCAAGGGAATCGTGGCCATGTTGCCCGGAACAGGTGAATTGATTCAAAGGAAATTGATGAATCATTTCAATTTCTGGAGTGTACCCCGAACTCGCGCGTTTGCAATAGGTGTCAATGCCTTACAAAAAATAGCAGAGCAAACCCGACTTGGAATCCCCATCACTTTTGCATCGGATCCCCGAAATGCGTTTAGCAATCAGATTTTTTCAATGGCTGCGACCGACTTTTCGCAGTGGCCAGAACAACTCGGTTTTGCTGCCATTGGCGACGAAGCGTTAATGGCCCAACATGCAGATATGGCACGTCAGGAGTATATAGCAGTTGGCATACGAATGGCACTGCATCCAGTGGCCGATTTGGCCACGGAGCCACGTTGGGCACGCATTAGTGGAACTTTTGGAGAGGATGCCGCTCTATCTAAGAAACTCACTAAAGCATATGTTTTGGGCTTCCAAGGAAAAAAAATAGGCCCGAATAGTGTTGCCACCATGACCAAGCATTTTTCAGGAGGTGGGCCACAGAAGGAAGGCTTAGACCCCCATTTTGAATTCCAAAAAGGGCAGGTATATCCGGGCAATAATTTTGAATACCATATGATTCCCTTTGAAGGGGCTTTTTCAGCCCATACAGCGGCTATTATGCCGTATTATGGCGTTCCAGTTGGCCAAACCAATGAAGATGTTGGTTTTTCTTATAATAAACATATCATCACTTCTATCTTAAGGAGTCGGTTTAAGTTTGATGGGGTTGTGTGTACAGACTGGGGGTTGATTACGGATGTAAATATGGGGCATGTTGTTTGGCCTGCACGTGCTTGGGGAGTAGAATACCTTTCGGAGGAAGAGCGGGTATGGAAATTACTGGAAGCGGGGATAGACCAGTTTGGGGGTGAATCGAGACCAGAGTTGGTGGTATCACTTGTACAAAAAGGACGGATAAAAGAAACGCGGATAAATGAGTCTGTACGTCGGTTGTTACGGCTGAAGTTCCAATTGGGACTTTTTGAAAACCCATATATAGAGGTGGAGGAGGCGGTGAAAGTAGTGGGTAATCCGGTCTTTATGGCTGCTGGAGCATCGGCACAACGTCGTTCAATGACCCTGCTCAAAAATGATAACAATATATTGCCGCTCGAATCAGGAAAATATCGGATCTATGTAAAAAACTTGAATCCTGAAATAGTTTCAAGATATGGAAAAGTGGTTCAGGCTCCCGAAGAAGCCGATTTTGCGATCATTCGACTACAGACGCCCTGGTATCCGGTAGAAACGCTCAACCCAATGGCGAAAGGGTTTCATCACGGCGATTTGGACTTTAAAGGCCCCGAAAAAGAGGAAGTTCTTTCTTTGATGCGTAAAGTACCCACTATTGTGGATATATACCTAGACCGTCCCGCAGTAATTCCGGAAATAGCGGCAAAAGCAAGGGGACTGTTTGGAAACTATGGCGCGAGTGATGAAGCTCTTTTGGATGTTATTTTCGGAAAAGCTCAACCCGAAGGACGTTTGCCCTTTGAATTACCTTCTTCAATGGATGCCGTTCGCCGCCAAAAAGAAGACTTGCCCTACGATTCAGAAAATCCGTTGTATCCATTTGGTTTCGGATTGTCCTATACCCGGCAATAAACCAAAAGTAGTTGTTTAGAGACCAATCTTTTCGGTTACAAGCCCTTGTTTGCCACAATGCTCTTCAAAAAATGGCTCGTTCCCATATGGCCCACCTAATTTATACAGGAACTGTTATTTGCTTTTGTCAATTTGTTATAGTTATCATTCTTGTCGGTGAGTTGGCAAAAACATTAAACTACAGAAGTTATTGCCTCAGCCCACCACCCGATACCCTGCGCCAAAGGCTGTGGCAATAAACTGTGGATTCTTTGGATCCGCTTCAAGTTTTACACGCAGGTTACGGATGTGAACATCAATTGTACGTTCGGTTCCATCACTCATTTCATCATGTAGGTGATCAAAAAGTTCGCCACGCGAAACGATCTGTCCTCGGGATTCCATGAGCAACTGGAGAATATCGAATTCTTTGGGTGTAAGCGATATAGGGATACCATTGCACTTCACCCGCCGCTGAATGGGATGTAAGGCCACTCTCCCTATCCGTATCCAGTGACTTTCCTCCGGAACCGGTAATTTGGTACGACGAAGAATGGCGTTGATGCGAGCCAACACCTCGCGCAGACCAAACGGCTTGGTGACATAGTCATCGGCGCCTAATTCCAGACCAATGACCTTGTCGGTTTCTTCTTGACGTGCGGTGAGCAGTATTACGGGTACGTCACTTTCTCGACGAAAGGTGCGTATAAAGTCGTAGCCATCCACATGAGGCATCATTACATCCATTAAAACCAATTCGGGCTGAAAAACGGCTGCCTTTTGGAGTGCTTCGAGGCCATCGGCAGCAACTTCAACCCGAAAGCCTTGGGCTTCCAAATACTCTTGTAACATTGTCCGCACATTCGGTTGATCGTCCGCTATTAAAATTCGTGTCGGCATTTTTTCATTAGTTGGATCCACAAAACCGACATGAATATAGCAACGACCTTGCCCCTCCGTATCCTGTCCTGCAATTATTGTACGTATTTCCCCTACTTTACCTTTCTCCAATACCGCAAAGTAGTCTTGTATAACAGATCTTACCTTAAAAAAAGGGTTTTTCATAACTTGATTCATACTTTTTCAATAGCATCGTAACACGCCATGCCATTTACTCAGTCTGACATGACCGCACCGCCTGATTTGCGTCAACATTCGAAAGGAACAGGTCCGCGACGGTCTCAACGTCCCTTCTATCAGGACATGTTGCCACCTTGTAACCACGCTTGTCCGGCAGGCGAAAACATACAAGCTTGGCTATCACTTGCGCAAGCAGGGGATTACTATGCGGCGTGGCAGAAATTGGTAGAGGAAAATCCTATGCCGGCGATTCATGGACGGGTATGTTATCATCCTTGCGAGGATTCTTGCAACCGCGCTGCGATAGACAAAACCGTGAGTATTCATGCCATCGAGCGGTTTTTGGGCGATCTAGCCCTCGAGCAAAATTGGCAAGTCGCCTTTCCGAAGGCACGGTCTGGAAAACGGGTTCTGGTAGTCGGTGCCGGACCAAGTGGCCTCTCTGCGGCATATCATCTTACACGCCTAGGGCACGAGGTAGAAATTCAGGAAGCAGGGCCACTGCCTGGAGGGATGATGCACTTTGGCATTCCAGCGTATCGTTTGCCACGCAACATATTAATGGCAGAGATACAACGGATCGTTGCAATGGGCGTAAAAATCCACCTCAATCAAAAAGTAGAAGACGTGATGGGTGCCAAAGCCGCCGGAAATTTCGACGCCGTATTTTTAGCCATTGGTGCACAAATTGGAAAAAAAACCACCATTCCCACACAAGCCGCTGGTCAAATATTGGATGCCGTGAGTTATCTACGAGATGTGGAAATGGGCATTGCACCCAAGTTAGGACGGCGCGTGGCTATTTATGGCGGTGGTAATACGGCGATGGATGCAGCACGGACAGCCAAACGACTCGGAGCCGAGGAAACACTTATCATCTACCGGCGAGACCGCGAACATATGCCCGCACACGACTTCGAGGCCGATGAAGCCTTGGGAGAAGGAGTAAAAATCCATTGGTTACGCACCATCAAATCCATCGAAGAAACTTCCTTTACCGTAGAAGTGATGCGGGTCGAAAACGGAAAGCCCGTACCTACCGGAGCGTTCGAAACATTGGAAGCCGATGCGCTAATTATGGCACTTGGACAAGACACCGATACTCGTTTTTTAAAACAGGTTCCCGACTTGGTCTTTAACCGAGACGGTACTTTACAAGTGGGGCTGGATATGATGACAGGGTGCGATGGTTTATTTGCAGGTGGTGATATGATTCCCGAAGACCGTAGTGTGACCATTGCTGTGGGGCATGGTAAAAAAGCTGCTCGCTTTATGGATGCGTATCTGAGAGGGAAAAAATACCTCAAAGCACCCAGAAAACCGGTTGTAGGTGCTGATCTTCTGCATTTGTGGTTCCATACCGATGCCCCGTCACAACAGCAACCCCACCTCCCGAATGAGGTAGCAACGGAGGGATTTGATGAAATTGTGGCTGGACTTTCCGAGCCTGAAGCCCGCTATGAAGCGCAACGCTGTTTGTCTTGTGGCAATTGCTTCGAGTGTGACGGCTGTTATGGCTCATGCCCGGAAGGAGCCATCATTAAACTGGGCACGGGCAAACGCTATCGGTTTAATTTAGATTTATGCACGGGATGTGCCGTTTGCCACGAACAATGCCCGTGTCATGCCATAGAGATGACACCGGAGCCTCTATAGGTGATACACAAGAATTTTTGGGATTCTGGTTTTGCGTACCTACCACAACCTGTCAACTTCCAGAAAAGCTGTTTCACTTACTAGAGTAACGAAACCTTTTTACGTCAACAAATTTAATCCTATCAACACTAACCAATCATGGCCGATCAGCATACCGTTCTAACCGTAGATGGCAACGAAGCTGCTGCCTATGTGGCATATCGCGTGAACGAAGTTTGCGCCATTTATCCCATTACGCCTTCATCTACCATGGCTGAACTTGCCGATGAATGGGCAGCCAAAGGCGTTAAAAACTTATGGGGCAATGTACCAGAAGTCATCGAGATGCAAAGCGAGGGTGGCGCTGCTGGCACAGTACACGGTGCGTTACAAACAGGGGCCTTGACCACAACCTTTACTGCGTCACAAGGGCTTATGCTGATGTTGCCGAATATGTACAAAATTGCGGGCGAACTTACCGCTGCCGTTTTTCATGTTGCCGCACGTTCACTTGCCGCACAAGGATTGTCCATCTTCGGGGATCATAGCGATGTAATGGCTGCACGGACCACCGGTTTTGCAATGTTGTCTTCTGCCAATGTGCAAGAAGCCCATGACTTTGCTTTGATCGCACAAGCAGCAACCCTCGAAAGCCGTTTGCCGTTTATTCATTTCTTCGACGGCTTCCGTACCTCCCACGAAGTTAATAAAATAAACGTCTTATCGGACAGCCAAATCAGACAGGTCATTAACGATGATTTGGTGATTGCGCACCGAACGAGGGCACTTAATCCCGACAATCCCTTCATACGTGGTACTGCCCAAAACCCCGATGTGTATTTTCAGGGGCGCGAAACCGTCAACCCGTATTATACCCGCACTCCCGACGTAGTGGAGTCTGTGATGCAGCATTTTGCCAAGCTGACAGGGCGCAAATATCGGCCATTTGAATATGAAGGTGCATTGGATGCCGACCGCGTGGTTGCTATCATGGGTTCTGGTGGTGAAACAGCCCTCGAAACCGCACAATACTTGGTGGGGAAAGGTGAAAAAGTAGGTGTACTACGTGTAAGGCTCTATCGTCCATTTTCGGTCAAACACCTCTTTGCCGTATTACCGAAAACCGTAACCAAATTGGCGGTGCTTGATCGGTGCAAGGAGCCGGGAGGTATGGGTGAACCCCTTTATCAAGACTTGCTGTCTGTTTTTGTAGAGGCATTTACCCAAGGAATGTTCCCACATATGCCACGCATCGTCGGCGGACGCTATGGCTTGTCTTCTAAAGAGTTTACGCCCGGAATGGCAAAAGCCGTTTTTGACGAACTGAAGCAGGAGCAACCAAAAAACCATTTTACGGTCGGTATTGTGGACGATGTCACCCATTCTCACCTGACATACGATCCCGCTTTTGCATTGGATGAATCTGGCTGGACACAAGCATTGTTCTATGGATTGGGAGCGGATGGAACCGTGGGTGCAAATAAAAATAGCATCAAGATTATTGGTGAATCTACCGATTTGTACGGACAAGGTTATTTTGTCTATGACTCCAAAAAGTCGGGAGCACGAACCGTTTCTCACTTACGGTTTGGCCCACAACCGATTCGGGCGCCGTATTTAATTCAGCAGGCGGATTTTGTAGCCGGACATCAGTTTAATTTTGTGGACCGTGTGGACATGTTATCACTCGCAAGACCGGGTGCAACCTTTCTCCTGAATAGTCCCTACGGCCCAACCGAAGTCTGGGATCATTTGCCACGCTCGGTACAGGAAGCCCTTATCCGTAAGAAATTACACTTTTTTGTCATTGATGCCAATACTGTAGCACGCAAAACAGGTATGGGCGGGCGTGTAAATACCATCATGCAAACGTGTTTCTTTGCACTTTCGGGTGTTCTGCCCCGCGAAGAAGCCATTTTACAGATTAAAAAAGCCATCGAGAAAACCTATTACAAAAAAGGACAAGCCGTCATTGCGCAAAACTTTCGGGCGGTAGATCAGACACTGGAAAACCTCTACGAAGTCACCCTTCCCGACATTGTTACGGCCACCCGCGAATTGCCAGATACCGTTTCCAATGAAGCGCCCCATTTTGTACAAAGTGTGACGGCCAAAATGATGGCGGGCTTCGGAGACGATTTGCCCGTCAGTTTACTTCCCGCAGACGGAACCTACCCTTCTGGAACTACCAAGTGGGAAAAGCGTGATATTGCAGATTTTGTACCGGAATGGGACCCATCGGTTTGTATCCAATGCGGAAATTGTAGCTTTGTATGCCCACACAGTGTGATCCGTGCTAAATTTTATCATAAAGACCATCTCGCTGAAGCACCCAAGACCTTTGCTTCTGCGGCCATCAATGCAAGAGGCTTTCCCGATACACACTATACCTTGCAGGTGTATGAAGAAGACTGTACCGGTTGTACGCTATGTGTAGAGGCTTGCCCCGCAACAAATCCGACAGACCGTAACCGTAAGGCCATCAACATGCGGCCAAATACCACACCCAAACCGGAAATCAAGTCAAAAATCCGCTTCTTCGAGTCATTGCCCATCAACGATCGTGCACGGGTGAATTTCGCAACAGTACATGGTGCCCAATTTTTAGAGCCACTCTTCGAGTTTTCCGGCGCTTGTGCTGGTTGTGGCGAAACACCTTATGTCCGGCTCCTGACACAATTGTTCGGAGATCGCCTGATTGTTGCAAATGCTACCGGATGTTCCTCTATTTATGGTGGTAACTTACCGACCACCCCATGGACTAAAAATGCAGAGGGCAAAGGCCCAGCTTGGTCCAATTCATTATTTGAAGACAATGCCGAATTTGGCTTGGGTATGAGGGTCACTGCCGATAAGCATCATGCACTGGCCATAGAACTTTTGTGGCAACTGGCTCCACGTCTGGGTTTTGACTTCGCAAAACGCATCGCCGAAGCGCCACAGGTATATGAGTCAGAATTAGTTGCACAACGAGCACGAGTAAAGGAGTTGAAGTCTCGCCTACAACACATTCACGCTGCCGAAGCCCGGCATTTGCTCTCAGTGGCCGATCATCTGGTGCGACGAAGCATCTGGTTGGTCGGAGGAGATGGCTGGGCCTATGACATTGGTTCGGGCGGCTTAGATCATGCCCTTTCAACCGGACGTAACGTCAACGTCTTGGTATTAGACACCGAGGTATATTCCAATACAGGAGGACAAAGTTCCAAAGCCACCCCTACGGCTGCCACAGCCAAGTTTGCCGCTGCCGGAAAACGGGTAGGCAAAAAAGACCTCGCCATACAAGCCATTTCATATGGGAATGTGTATGTGGCACAAGTGGCCATGGGAGCCAATCCGCAACAAACCCTACTTGCTCTCCGAGAAGCCGAGGCATATGAAGGACCCTCGTTGGTGTTGGCCTATAGTCATTGTATCGCACATGGGATCAACATGGAAAAAGGGATGGATCAGCAAAGCAAGGCCGTAGCATCTGGGTATTGGCCATTGATCCGCTATAATCCCGTTTTACGAAAAGAAGGACAAAATCCATTCATCTTAGATTCACCCGCTCCTTCGATACCGTTTAAAGAGTATGCGTATAACGAATTGCGCTACAAAGTACTAACCCGCACCAATCCCGAAGAGGCCGAACGTCTCATAAAATTAGCACAAGAACTGGTGGATCTCCGCTGGAAGAACTATGTGGAAATGGCAGGCTTTGGAGCCGATGCCTTTAGCCCGATTGCATAAACCGTATAAATAATAGTTAAAATGGACTTACGGACTACTTATATGGGGCTTGAACTCCGGTCTCCGATCGTTGTATCCGCATGCCCCCTCTCAGAAGATTTGGACAATATCTTGAAGATGGAAGACCATGGTGCAGGTGCAGTGGTACTTTTTTCACTCTTTGAGGAACAAATACGGCAAGAACACGCA
Source organism: Bacteroidetes bacterium UBA2364 (assembly GCA_002344075.1). Classification (GTDB taxonomy): domain Bacteria; phylum Bacteroidota; class Rhodothermia; order Rhodothermales; family UBA2364; genus UBA2364. Next base: position 15,848 of record DDTM01000128.1, on the reverse strand, counting down.
CACTACGATGCCATTATGGCGGCCACCAATCATATGTTTGCCGAAGCTGTAGATTTTTTTCCCGAACTGGACGATTATCATGTAGGGTCCGCACAATACTTAGAATTGATTCGTCAGGCTAAGGAGCGCGTGGACATGCCCGTCATTGCAAGTTTAAACGGCATCACAAACGAGGGCTGGATTCAGTACGCCGCCGAGATGGAAGCCGCAGGTGCAGATGGCTTGGAAATGAATGTGTTTTGGATCCCAGCGGATATACGGCTTCGTGGGGAGGAGGTGGAAGCACGGTATCTGGAGATTATACGGGCGGTGAAAGCGGTGGTTCAGATACCGGTTGCCTTTAAGCTAAATCCGTATTTTAGCGGAATAGCACATTTTGCCGATCAGGTTAGTAGGAACGGGGCAGATGCGTTGGTTTTGTTTAATCGCTTTTATCAGCCAGATTTCGATATTCACAAGTTAAAGGTATTGCATAACCTACGTTTCTCGGACGCCGCCGAAATTCGTCTGCCCTTGCTTTGGATTGCCGTTTTGTACCATCGCATTGGGGCGTCCCTCGCCGCAACAACAGGCGTCCAAAGTGCCAACGAGGTTGTAAAGTACCTGCTCGCTGGAGCCGATGTTGCGATGACGGCATCGGCCTTGTATAAATATGGCATCGGCTATCTGAAAAATATGCACCATGATTTAAAGGAGTGGATGCAAGAAATGGGATTTACAAGCGTAGAGGCATTTAAAGGGGTGATGAGCCAACAAAACATTTCTGATCCTGTAGCCTATGAACGCGCCAACTATATCCACATTTTGGAAAATGCAAAACCCTGAATAGAGCCCTACCCGAATTAAAATATCCTACACTTAAGGTTCATCCATGCCTAACGAAAAGCAATAGGGGAACGAATGGTTCCCCTATTATTTTCTTGACAATCAAGACAAAGGATAAACCTGCCTTTTCCTTACCTGTTTGCCAGAACTACATACGTTCTTTCCGTTCAATATACAATTGACGAAACAGCATAAACGTAGTCAGTGCCGTTTGTGAAGTAAACCAGTAGTTTACCCCAGCACCAATTGCAATACCCGCCAATGGAATCATTTGCCCCAGTTTTGCTCCAATAAGATTCTTGGCAATTTCGCGGGGCAAGTGGCGGTTCTGGTCTTGGAAATTTGCCCCTTTTCGCCCTTTATAGCTCATTTCGTTCGCAAATGCCGCCGCAGCCACGCTTACCTCGCGCAAAGCATCCTTTTTGGCGGTCTGACCACCGGAAGAAGCTACATTATAAATAGACAACACAAGCGGTGTAAATTGGTCACCACGCATGGAGAAACCGTAACACGCACCAATTTGCTGTATCAACCGAAAATTGATGGTAAAAAGCAGAGGTACATCGGCCAGCAACAATACAGGGCCACCAAGGCTCATACCACCGCCCTGAATTGCCGCCAACAAAGCATTTTCATCAAAATAAGACCGTGCCAGTTCATCTAATTTTTCGAGTGGCTGTTCCTGTAAGTCCTCAATCTTTTCGATCCTGATTTCGGATTTTTGCGCACGCTCCAAAATAGAATGCTCGGTGTACGTCCATTGCGAAGCATCATTTAAGACCTCTAACCCTTTGGTAATTAAGCCATCGGATTCAGTAAGCAAATTTTCGGGGACAAATTGGTTTACGGCCCAATCCACTGGCATCATTGCCCAGTCCATTACCTGTTGGACTAAAGTGGAACCTCCGCCATGCCATTTGTCAATTTCTCTTAAGGCTTTTTTTTCGTAGTCAGTCAGTTTCATAAAAGGAATCGGTTGAGGAAAATGAGGCATCCGATTCCGCGCAGGACGTTTGTCACGGCTCGGTAAACCCTTAAATGTCCAGAATACCAAATTTTTTCAGGAGGCGGTACATCGTAGCACGACCAATGCCCAGTTCCACTGCGGCCTTATCCACATTGCCCTCACATAGCCGATAGGCCCGTTCCACCGCCTGTCGTTTCAGATCATCCAAAGAAACGATGGTGTCGTCCTGTTTGGTTCCCAGCAATACCTCTATTGTAGAAGGTGTTTCCATTACGGACTCATCAAACTCAGGTTTCGCCGTTTGAATCGAGGTTTCGGACGTGGGTGGTTTTTCACGCGAACCACTCCGTTCTTCCCATGGCTTGATGGAAAGGGAGAGATGAAGCATGAGGTCTTCGGTCATGATTTCATCGGTATCCGCCACCAAAAGGGCACGTTCTATGACGCTTTTTAACTCACGGACATTCCCTGGCCAATTGTACTCCAGAATAGACCGTGTGGCCTCGGAAGATAGGCGTTTGGCAATGGTATCTGGTTTTGCTTTCCGGTATTCTTTTAGAAAATGTTGCGCCAATACCAAAACATCTTGCCCACGTTCACGTAACGGTGGGAGTGTGATCGGGAATTGGAAGAGGCGGTAATAAAGGTCTTCGCGGAACTTGCCTTCACGAATCATTTGAAGGATTTCGCGGTTGGTGGCCGAGATGACGCGGGCATCAAACATGAAGGTGTCATTCCCCCCTACGCGGGTAATTTCACGACTCTGGAGGGCACGCAACAACTTGGCTTGCAGTCCCAAATCCAACTCCGAAATCTCGTCAAGAAAAATAGTCCCGCCATGTGCTTGTTCAAACTTACCCGTTTTTCGGGCAATTGCTCCTGTAAATGAGCCTTTTTCATGGCCAAAAAACTCACTTTCCATCAACTCATGAGGAATGGCAGCGCAGTTTACCACCACAAACGGCCCTCGGCGCCGTGCCGAGTTGTAGTGGATGGCACGCGCAATCAATTCTTTTCCGGTTCCACTTTCTCCCTGAATGGCCACCGTAAGATCGCCACGTAAGGACTTCTGAAGTAGGCGGTACACACTCTCCATGGAAGGCGAGTCACCCACAATTTCGTTTAGGCCATAGCGCTGGGCCACTTCCCCACGTAGGTTTTCCACTTCGCGGGCCAATGAAATTTTTTCGGTAACATTCCGAACAATATTGTTCAGTTTTACAAAATCATCTTGACCTTTCGTTATATAGTCATACGCCCCGCTTTTCATCGCTTCGATGGCAACATCTAAGGTGCCTTGCGCAGAAACCATTACTACGGCTGCTTCCGGCATACGACGCTTAATTTCCTTCAGGGTTTGAATCCCATCAATACCCGGCATCATAATGTCCAAGAGAATGAGGTCAGGATGGTCGTCTATGGCGGCAAGGGCATCTTCCCCGCTATTATATACCCGAACTTCATTTTCGGTACCTTTTTCGAGCTGGTAGCTAAGCAATCGGGCATAATGCCGATCGTCATCCACGACGTATATCAAGAATTTCATGGTCTATTTTGGATTGCGGCGTTTTTCAGATGAGAGACGGTATCTGGAGACAGAATATACAAGAATAATGCGCTTGTATCAAAATGAAACACAAAAAAAGCCTCAAATGAGGCTTTTTGGATAAAAAATGGAAAAAATCTTGTATTACCGGATTTCTTGCACCGAGTATATAAAGTAGCGGGTTTCTCCTAGAAAAAAGACATCCATAAATTTTTCTTGATAATACAATTTTACTTTTTTGTTTTCGGTAATGGCCTTTTCAATAGAACGACGAACATTTTCATCTTTGTTGTGTACCGAGAAGTTCCAAATTCGGGTATTAATCCCACCCGGTTCTTGGGTGATGTATCCTTGATCTAATTGTCCTTCCCAAGTTTTAAAGACAAAGCCTTTGTTGCTCATTTTAATGACATTGCCCACCCGAAAACCATCGCTGTAATAGCCAAAAGTGGCATAGGCGAAGATACTGGCAGCAATGAGCACGGCCAACACGAGAACGAGGATCAAATAGCGTTTTATTTTTTTTCCGAGAGTACCGGCGGGTTTCGCAGCGGAAGGAATGTCAACCATTGGTTTGTGGTTTTAGTTGTTTAGTTAAAATTCTAAAGACGTTCTGTTGTCTTTCAGAAAACGATACAGCATTTCACGTGCCCGGAAGATGTGTGCCTTGACGGTTCCAAGCGGTAAACTTAGCTCATCGGCAATTTCCTCGTAGCTCATTTCTTGCTGGTGACGCATTACAATAACACGATGATATTTTTCTGGTAACTTGGCGATTGCCTCTTCAATCAGACGGTTGCGCTGATCTTCAACAATATGGCGATCTGGGCGGTACTCCACATCTGGAATCTCCAATTCCATTTCTCCGTCTTTCGTCTGAACAGGCTTGTCTATGGAAATGGTTTTAAGACGCCGCTTCCGCAAAAAGTCTATCGTATGATTCGTAGCTATTTTGTATAACCAAGTGGAAAATGCAAATTGTGTGGAGTACGAACCGAGCGAGGAGAAGGCCTTGATAAACGCTTCTTGCACCAAATCGTCCACTTCTTCGTCATTCCGGATCATTTTTCGGATGTGGTGCCAGATGGGTTCACGATATTTATTCATCAGACGCTGAAAGGCCGCTTCGTTTCCAGTTAAGGCTTGCTCCACCCAGGTACGGTCTTGTACACTTGAGGCAGAGGGCGCGGACACTTGTCCTGTGGATGTTTGATCCGTCATGGGTTTTGGTATGCTGGGGAGAGGTTTTCTCGAAAAGGGAATCTAAGAAAAAAATAGCCCATCCTGTATAGTCCGATCTTTTTTTCGCAGTGTGTATCGCAGATCAGGTAATCCGGCGTTTATATTGGTTGTTCCAACAAGACGATAAAAAGGATAATTGGATTCATTCAATAGGAATTTCCTTATTTTTAGGAAATTATCGGATCAACCCATAAATATATGCTCATGCAAATACGGATACCCCAATATATCGGCCTGTGTTGGATTGGAGTGGTTTTCATAACGACCGGATGCAACAGTACCACATCTATCGTAAAGCCGACTGCTCCTGTACCAACTGCCCTCGTGGATGCAGCACAGGAAGTTCAAAATACCTTTGCTCCAGATAGTCGTGTAGCCCACTTTCAGGCTTATTTTCAGCCTAACGGTACTCGATGGGTACTGAAAGGCGAGACGAATCTGCCCGCTGCAAAATCGGCGCTGTTGCAAAACATAGCCCAACTCGGTATTGCAATGATCGATAGCCTACAGTTGTTGCCCAATATCACCGTTGGCGAAAAAACGTGGGCAATGGCCAATAATGCCGTTATCAATTTGCGCTATAAGCCTGAACATGCTGCCGAGATGGCCACCCAAGTATTATTGGGGCAACTGGTACAGGTCCTTAAAGCAGAAAATTATTGGTATTGGGTACAAACACCCGATGGCTATTTGGCATGGGTGGAGGGAGGTGCCCTACATCGCCTCACGGAGTCTGGCAAAAAACAGTACGAAGCGGCGCCCAAAATTGTGTATTTACGCCCGTTTGGATTTTCCTTTTCTCAACCTGATGAACGGAGTGAACCTGTCTCGGATCTGACTGCCGGCAATATTCTGATCGTTACGGGCGAGGAGGGCATGTTTTTTCGGGTGAACTACCCTGATGGTCGCATGGGGTTTGTCTCTAAAACGGATGTAATGGCTTATGATTTATGGCAGACGCAAACACGGGCCACCTCGGTCTCTTTGGTCGAAACTGCACGTCGTTTGATGGGGGTACCGTATCTATGGGGCGGTACATCGGCGAAAGGAGTGGATTGTAGTGGATTTACCAAAACTATTTATGCTATAAATGGTTTAATGCTTCAACGAGACGCCTCACAACAAGCACGTGAAGGCATCTTGGTTGATGAAACAGGCAATTTTGCCAAACTTCAGCCCGGAGACTTGTTGTTCTTCGGCAAAAAAGCCACCCCAAATAGCCGCGAACGGGTAATCCATGTGGGCATGTGGATTGGAGAAGGGCGTTTTATCCACTCTTCCTCACGGGTACAGATCAACAGTATGGTTCCTGAACAGCCGGATTATAGTGCCTACGAACACGGAAGATACTTATACTCCCGCCGGATGCTGGGCCATGTTCCCGGAGTTCGCTTGTCTGTACCTGCCATGTCGCAATAAAAGCAAATGCAGCATGGGGGGTGTAAGAAGATGTGGCTATTTTGCTCCATCTCTTGAATTTTTTTTGTTATACCATTACCTATTACTACGCATGAAACTCACTTTTTGCGGCGCCGCTCAAACGGTAACAGGCTCGATGCACCTGCTTGAGTTAGAAAGCGGTCATAAGATTTTAATGGACTGTGGCCTGTTTCAAGGAAGAAGAGACGAGGCCAATCACATCAATCGGACTTTTTTGTTTAATCCCGCCGAAATTGATGTGGTACTCCTATCGCACGCTCACATAGACCATGCAGGTCTTCTGCCAAAACTATGGAAAGATGGCTTTCGAGGACGTGTTTATGCCACACATGCCACCTATGACCTTTGTGCAATCATGCTCATGGATTCGGCATACATTCAGGAGTCTGACGCCGCTTTTCTGAATAAGCGCAACAAAAACCGCCGTGGCCCGCAAGGACCTGAAATTGTACCACTTTATACGCAGGGTGATACCGAAGAACTACTTAAAAGATTTGTCTCGGTGGGTTATAATGCCCCTTTTTCGCCATTGCCAGGACTATTGGTGGAATATCGGGATGCAGGCCACATTTTAGGCTCTGCATCAATGGTCTTGAAAATCCAAGAAGGTGGACGCGAGAAAAGATTGGGATTCACCGGAGATGTGGGCAGGCCGGAACGACCGATTATCCGCGACCCACAAACAATGGAAGACTGCGACTGGATCATTACAGAATCTACCTACGGTGGCCAAACCCATGCTCCCATAACAGAGACCAACGAGGCATTGGCCGACGTTATCCGCAATACGGCCAGTAGAGGCGGTAAAATCCTGATTCCGGCCTTTGCGGTCGGACGGACGCAGGAGCTCGTATATGCCTTAGACCAGTTGTGGAATGAAGGCGAATTACCACGAATTCCGGTGTATGTAGATAGTCCACTGGCGGTAAGCGCTACAGCCGTTTTCCAGTCACATCCAGAATGCTACGACGAAACAACCCGGCATTACCTTCGAGAAGATGAAAATCCGTTTGGTTTCGAGAAACTGCGCTACATTCGTTCGGTAGATCAGTCCAAAGCCTTAAACACACAACGAGGTTCCATGGTCGTCATTTCGGCGTCAGGTATGTGCGAGGCTGGTCGCATTTTACACCACCTACGCAACAACATCAGCAATCCTAAAACAACGGTATTAATGGTGGGTTATTGTGCCGAAAACACCTTAGGGCGACGCCTTATCAACAAAGACTCTGTGGTACGCATTTTTGGCGAAGAGTACCTTCGAAAGGCCGAAGTGGTCACCCTTTCTTCGCTTTCTGCTCATGCCGACGAGCCAGAATTATTGGATTTCTTAGGAAAATTAGACATAGACCGCCTACAACAAACGTTTCTGGTACATGGCGAATTGGAACGCCAACAACTACTACAAAAGGCCCTCAAAACCAAGTGCTTTAAAAACGTAGAAATTCCGGTTCGTGGTCACTCAGTTATATTGTAAATGGGGAACAACCTAAGTTCTGAATAACAAATGGATTGGTTACATCCTATATTTTTATGGTCGTTATTGGCTGCTCCATTGGCCATTTCTGGCTATCTTTGGAAAGCACTTCAACGAAAACGGGCACGTGATGTGTTTGGGGACGCCATACTGGTGGAACGTCTCACGGAAGGCATTAGTACCAGACGACGAAGGTGGAAAGCAATGCTGTTTGCACTTTCGATGTTTTTCTTGGCGTTGTCTTTGGCTGGACCACGAATAGGCACAAAGGTCCGAGAAGTTTCGCGGGAAGGAGTAGATTTAATGATAGCCCTTGATGTCTCCACATCTATGCTCGCAGAAGATGTCGCCCCCAATCGCCTTAAAAAAGCCAAGTTTGAACTAACCAAATTGGTGGAAAAACTCAATGGCGACCGAGTCGGGTTAATCCTATTTGGCGGAGATGCCTTTCTTCAATGCCCTGTGACATTAGACTATAATGCCCTGAAGTTGTTCTTAGACATCTCGGAGCCAGATCAGATGCCTAAACAAGGTACACAATACGACCGGATGTTGGAAGTGGTCATTAAGGCGTTTGACATGAAAGGTACCGATAAAGACTCTAAAGGCAATCGCAGCAAGGTTTTACTAGTCGTATCAGATGGAGAAAGTCATAGTGGAGACATGAGTACGCTCAGAAACAAGGCCGCAGAATCTGGCATCACACTTTTTACAGCAGGTGTGGGCGAAACCGTAGGCGTCACTATTCCGGCATATCTGAATGGTCAACGCACTGACGGACTTAAAACCGACCGAAATGGCCAGTCAGTAATAACGAAATTAGAGGAAGCCGCATTACAAGATTTGGGTAAAGATGGTGCCTACTTTCGGATAGCCCGTACCACCAGTAATCTTTCTGACTTTAGCGATGTGTTGGCCGGAATGGAAAAAACAAAATTTGGAACTGCTAAGTTTGCCGCCTATCAAGAGCAATTCCAATGGCCTTTGGGCATTGCGTTGCTTCTTTTGTTGATTGAATGGCTTTTGCCAGACCGTAGGAGAAAGCCAAAAGACTTATCCTCTTCTGTTATGAATCCACGCATACTTTGACATACCGCGATCTCAAACAAGCATCCATTCACCGTTTGGTGCAAATTGGATTAGAGGAGCCTGAAGCCAACCTCGAAATCCGTTGGTTATTAGAACACCTTACCGGATGGTCGGGGGTTGATGTATTACTCCACTTGGACCACTCCGTAACAGCTACACATCTCGAACGTTGGGAATCTTTTTTGCGCCGAAGAATCCAGCACGAACCCATTCAGTATATTGTGGGTACGGCGCCTTTTTTGGGATTAACACTAAACGTTAACCCCAAAGTGCTGATCCCTCGCCCCGAAACTGAATGGCTAACCCACTGGTTGAGCACGCACTTCCCAGGCCCTCTACGGATACTGGATATCGGAACAGGTAGTGGATGTATTGCTCTTGGTCTAAAGCATTTACGACCAGAATATCAGGTGACTGCTTGTGATGTGAGTATGGCGGCTTTGGAAGTTGCCCGAGAAAATGCCCGAAAGAATCAAATAGATGTCCAGTTCTACAGCGCCGACATGCTTAACTCCTCGTTTCCGGAGACCTTTGCCACTCCTTTTGACCTGATCGTTTCTAACCCGCCCTACGTGTTGCGCGAAGAGGCGCATACCTTGCAAAAGGAAGTAATCGCATACGAGCCACACTTGGCACTTTTCACAGAAGGAGCGCCTTTACGGTTCTACCGCATCTTGGTTTTACATGCGGCCAAGATGCTTGTGCCTGGTGGATGGATGGCTTTAGAGTGTCATACTGACTTTGCGAACGATGTGAGAATTTTATTAGAGGATTCCGGCTTATTTAAAGCTCAAGTGATCCATGACCTATCGGGCAAACCACGTATGGCAATAGGGCAAAAAATAAAAAAAGAGCCGGATCTTATAAAAAGGCCGACTCTTCTGGCATGACATAAGGTTTTATCAAGGAAAAATACCCATTTCCAAATAGGAAACTGCCACTTTATCTATTGCATTAATGAAAGAAGCGGTCCTTAAGTCTGTTTTGTGCTGTTGTGCAATCATCCGTATTTCGTTATACGCATTGATCATCGTGTCCTCAAGTCCGGAGTTTACCAAGTCTTCTTCGCTTGCCCCATGTATCACTTCTTCCATAAACTGGGGATCTAATTTTTTCCCCATAATTGTTTGAATAGCATCTAGCATTCTAGTTTGCATATTCTGTTCGAACCGCTTGCTCATTCGTCCAAATCGAACATGTTGTAGGTTCCTAAGCCACTCAAAATAAGAAACCGTTACCCCACCAGCGTTCAGAAATACATCTGGAATAATCATAATGCCCCGTTCATTCAAAATGGTATCGGCATGGGCCGTTACAGGGCCATTTGCCCCTTCAGCTATGATCTTGGCCTGAATTCGAGTGGCATTTTCTCCAACAATCACGGCTTCGAGTGCCGCTGGAACCAAAATATCGCAGGGCAATTCTAATGCAGCCTGCGAGTGAGTAATGTTCTCGGCACCAGGGAAGTTCAAAATAGAGCCTGTTTCTTTCCGGTGTTTAACCACCTTTTCCAAATCCAAGCCATTTGCATTGTATATAGCGCCTTCATACTCTGCAAGCCCCACAATAATCGCGCCCCCTTCTTGGATAAACTTGGCGGCATGATAGCCCACATTCCCCAGCCCTTGCACAATCACAGTTTTTCCTGTAAGTCCAGGACTGAGTCCCAACTGAGCCATATCTTCGGCGTGGGAACATGCTTCACGTAAACCAAAGAATACACCACGTCCAGTTGCCTCTTTACGCCCCCGCACGCCGCCTTGTCCTACTGGTTTTCCGGTTACACAAGCAAGCGCATCCAGCGAATCGCTGGTAAGAGAGTTGTAGGTATCTAAAATCCATGACATCTCTTTTGCTCCCGTTCCATAATCGGGTGCTGGCACGTCTATGCCAGGGCCAATGAAGTTTTTCTTCACCAACTCGAAGGTGTAGCGACGGGTAATGCGTTCCAGTTCAGCCTCGGAATATTTGCGGCGATCAATGCAAATTCCCCCTTTTGCACCTCCAAAGGGGACATCCACAATCGCGCATTTATAAGTCATCAGCGAAGCGAGTGCCGTAACCTCGTCCTCATTCACATTGGGCGCATAACGAATGCCGCCTTTGGTTGGAGTTTTATGTTGGCTGTGTTCTGCTCGCCATGCCCGGATCACTTCGATCGAGCCATCGTCGCGTTTTAATGGGAATTGCATGGCATACGTACTATTACAAATACGAATCTGATCCAGTAATCCTTTTGGATGTTTGGTGTGGACCGCAGCCTTTTCAAACATACGGTTTACCTGAGCTAAAAAACTAATTTCAGACATAGAATTGACGTTTTACGTTAGAAGAAGCCACTCTTAAAGCAGCATGTTTCCCATTAAAAGGCTTCATATAGAGGGCAGAGTTCTATTTGTTGTTTTTGGCCCTACAATTCACAAGCCTTTATGAAAACGCTTCCAATTTAATCAAAAAAAGACACAAAAAGCACCCTGAGTGAAATTAATCGTTGATACTATGATTAAATCGTGTCCATTACGCTATATACAACAACCTGCTACCCCTTTAACCGAACAAAAAAACGGCCTTTTGCTGACAGACAAAAGACCGTTAGAAAATGAGTGACAGAAAAACTTAGCGACGTTTCTTTTTGGTGGTCGTTGGTTTTTCTTTTTTAGTGCTCTTAGTATTGGCTTTGGTTCCTTTAGGATCAGCCGTTTTGCCACCCTTAATTCGAAGGATATCACCCGGATTAATGGTGTTACTTTTCAAATTATTGACCGATTTTAGTTCCGAAACGGTCATGCCATATTTACGGGCAATGCTCGTAAGACCTTCTCCTTTGGCAACACGGTGGGAGGAAGGTGCAGCAGTTGTTTTGGTTTTAGAAGTGGTACGTTTTGAGGATTCCCTCGCCGCTGCCACTTCACGGGCACCCGGTTCTTCTGGTTTGGCATCCGAGAAGATCACAATGCGTTGGCCTACATTAATTTGGTTATGGCGCAAGTTGTTCCACTCTTTGATATCGGATGCTTCTACACCATACTGGGTTGCCAGTTGCGTAAGGGTTTGGCCGGGTTTTACTTTTACAACTTGGCGTTTGCCCTTTGGTGCCGCCACTTGTCGCTCTTGTGGTTTGGGTGCAGGTTTTGTAACCTTTGTCTTGGGCGGTGCAGGGGTCAGATCGGCAATGGCAGCGACAGCCGGAGTAGGTGCGGCAGCAGGAGCAAGGGTCATATCTCCTGCTGATGCGGAACTAAAAACAGAAGACGGTTGGCTGCCATCTGGTTTAGTTGGGGAAGTCTTAGGCTCAGGCTTGGAACGAACTCGATCTCGTGAAGAAGGCAACACCGAGGCGAGGCTTTCTAAGGGATTTTCGGTACGTTGCGCTAGGGTGCCAGTACGTGCGCCATAGCTCACCTGTAGTGGTGTACCCAGTGCAAGATCGCCTAAACCTGAACCCGTGTTCTTAGGAACTCGAAGTAGATACCCTTGTTCGGGCATTTCACCGTTCCCCAGCAGAATTCGGTCGGGCATGAACGAGGCAGAAACTGCCGACGGTACCTTGTCGGTCTTCAGTTCCGGATTCAATGCGCGAATATGGGTGATGGGGATTTGTAACTTGTCAGAAATCTCGTCTAAAGTTGCCCCTCCCTGAACCGCTACTACATCATACTCATATAATGGTGCTTGTGGATAAGCACCCAGATCGAACGCCTGTTGGTTATTCATAATCAGGTATGTCGCAATGAATAACGGGACATAATTACGAGTTTCGCGCGGGAGTTTATCCATAATCTCCCAGAAGGTGGCTTTTCGGCCTAATCGCTGGGAGGCTTGTTCCAGTGCTCGCTTTACGCGGTAAGGATTACAGTTGTATCCTGCCAAAGCCAACTGCCAGTCTCCACCAAACATTTGGTGGAGGTCACGAAGGTGGCGTGCGGCAGCACGTGTCGCTTTTTCTGGATCCCGTCGTTCATCAATCGCATTATTAATATTAAGACCGTAACCTGCTCCCGTCGCTGGAATAAACTGCCATAAGCCAGCAGCGGCAGCCCAACTTTGGGCACGAGGATTCAAGGCACTTTCTACCACGGCCAGATACTTGATTTCATCCGGCAAACCTTCTTCTTCCAAGATGCGTTCAATCATGGGGAAGTATAAGTCTGCACGAGTACGAACCGTTCTGAAGTGGGTTTTATTGCGACTGAGTGATGAAATAGCCCGGAGAACGGGGCGTTCCAGATCCATCTGAAATACCGTATTAACGGGAGCCAGACCGAGCTGGGACGGCGCATTCACATTTTCGAGTAAGTTAGAATTGTCGTCGGTCTCAAGTTCCGCAATCACTTCTGCACGAAGTTCAAAAACTTCATCATTCTCGGCTACCAATGAAGGATCTACTTTTCCGTAAAAATCTTTCGTGGTCCGAATAGCAGTCCGGTACATATCCCGGAAAGGCATAAGGTCTGTAATACCGGGTTGGGTTAGCAAAGATTGTAGTTCTGCAACAATATTCCGTAGAATTCCGTCTGCTTTGTTACGGTCTTTGCTACGGTCCAACTCCAGAAAACGAGCATAATCACGATAGATTTTTGCAATTTTACGATCTTGCTCATCTACCGAGATGCTTTCATCCACAGGTGTGGATTGGATGGCTCGGTACAACCGTCCCTCTACCGACATTGTGGTAGGCTCGGGCTGCGTGGCCAAAGGGGTTGTTTTAGGTTGTTGCGCAAAGACCAGTCCTGTTGGCCCCAGACACAACATCCACGCTAATAGTTTTGATCGGTTCACCTTTTCACTCCTCTCTGTTTTTGGCTTGGCATACACAAAGCTGGTGGGTTCCGTTAGGTTGTTGAGGTTAAGAGTATAAAAAATTTAAACCATTACAACGGTGAATTTCATCTGGTGGGCACGCCTCTTTTGTGTCGGAAGCGCTTTTATTCACGAAATTCAAACAATTCCGAAAGGTTTTTTTGAATCTGGAAGTACACACCATTGCTATTCTAACGCAGGCAATGATCGTCTATCGTTATTCCATCAAACGAAAATAAGTCGTTTTCTGAACAAAATATTTTCTCTATACACTACAATGCTAAAACCGTGCCTTTTATGATGGGATTACAAATTTTGTGGAAAAACCTCTGACCTATCCGCCATCATTGAGTGTCACCTTTTCAGCAAGCAGAAAAATGAATAATCGTACAACTTGGATGAAGATCAAAACAAGAAGTTTAATAATTCAATGTTTAAGCACTGGCGGATGGCTGGGGTGCTGCCTTGTGTGTGGAGCAACCTGTTTGTGGGGGCAGCATATTTGGGCATCAGGACGTATTGGAAGCCTTACTTCTGCCTACGATGCACTCGGGAGTAGGGTAGAAATAGATGGTGTTGTGCGACGCTGGGAGGGAGCCGTTGGCGGAGTATTGCCTCTTCGTAATGGTTGGTTGATTCAAGTTATGTTGACAGGTGGGGGCGAACGTTTTACAAACTCAACCGATTTACGGAAAATATATGGCCTTCGTAAAGGATCTTTCGGTGGTGGATGGGGCCGGAAAGCACATCAATGGGCGTTCATGTTCCATCAAGACCTTGCGCAAAACCGCAAGACCTTTTTTCCACAACCGGGTGAAGCACTGACAGATGATCAGACTGCATGTGAATGGGCTTACCACTTTAGCAAACGAATTAGGCAGCGTGCTAAAGGTACTACTATCAATCTTACCGGGCATGCAAGTTATTTCTACACCTTTCCATTAACCTTTAGGACGGATAAAGGAGACCGCCGATTCACCTACGATGGAGGAGACCGCCTCATCCTGGGGGGCGGCATAACAGGACAAAAAGGGCCGTGGGGCGGAAACATTGTGCTACGCCAGCATGCCGTATATTTTGTGCGTATAGACGGAGGAAAGATTCAAGACTTCGGCCTTTTGACTGATATGTTGTTTGAATTGACTTATCAACCAAAAGAAACACCCTTTAACCTCGTAGTAAATAATGCCTTTCCCGCCAATACTGGGGTACAGGGATGGGGAATTGCGGGCATACGCCAAATGTGTGGTAGGGGAATTTCTTTTGGCATACAATGGAATTTTGTGACAGCAATGGATTAGGAATCCAAACGAATCAATTTTCTAATACGGAGTTGTAGTACTCCATAGCTTGGGCAGCTGCACGTTGCTCTGCTTGTTTTTTTGAAGCACCCGTTCCTTGTCCTAAAGGCTTCTCCTGAATATAAACACAGACGGTAAAGACACGCTGGTGACTGGGGCCTTCCTCCGAGACCAGGCGATAGTCTGGCTGTGCCCACCCTTTAGATTGTACATATTCCAGTAACTGACTTTTAAAGTTATGTTGCTGTTGCACCAATTCGTCGAAACTGGCATGTTCTACAATGACACGAAGCACAAATCGTTGCGAAGCAGCATATCCTTGATCCAAGTATAATGCGCCAATAACTGCCTCAAAGGCATCCGCCAAGATAGTGGTATTGGTGCGGCCTCCTCCATCTTCCATATTCCGGCTTATCAAAACCACATGATTAAGACCAATCCGGCGTGCATAAATAGCCAACACTTCACCATTCACCAATTTGGCACGGGTACGGGTAAGGAAACCCTCATCTTTGTCGGAGAACCGTTGATAGAGGTACTCGCCAATGATCATGCCCAAAACTGCATCTCCCAGAAACTCCAAACGTTCGTTCGATTCTAAAACCCGAGAGGGGTCATTCCGTAGAACGGAACGATGACGTAGCGCCATTTCGAATAAATACAGGTTTTGGATAGGCGTATCCAACATTTCCTCTAAGGCGAGACGATCCACTGGCGATACAATAGGCGGTGGAAGCACCTCTACTGTAGGAGGTATAACTGTAGGCGGCTTAAATAAACTACGAATGGCCCGAAGTAAGGCAACTGGTTTGGGCAAATGCATGGTTGAGAGCGCAATAGCGTCGTATCGGGTGGAACAACATCTGGCATCAAGATGCGAGATGCAGAAAAAAAGATTATTTGCCACAGAATGGAGGGAGGACATTAAGGCAATTTAAGCAGATCGTGTTCGGAAAAAAAATTTTGTCCGTACTCCCATAAATAATAAATAGATTCTTAATCGTTTATCGTGGAAGGTCTTTAGAGTAATGGCAAGACAGTAAATCGTAACATCTTTTGGCAGCCGACGTTCATATACATCATCAGATTTCTGAAAAGTATTCAAAAAATATTTATCATGAGCATGAAAATAATACTAATTGTTGTTAGTATATATAATAT
>DDTM01000027.1 GCA_002344075.1 Bacteroidetes bacterium UBA2364 | reverse complement strand
CAGTAGTATGGTCGCTCCTACGGAACTTTGCTCAACGATAGGCAAAGATGTCACCGAATCTAAGATGCGTTGTATGTCTATTGGCATTGTTGAAATGCGCCCTCTTAAAACCCCTGTTTATTGATTTATGACCTGGGCCAACCGTTCGACGAACCGGCTTCGGTTCGTGAGCCATTCAGCATCTACACGTGGACGCAGGCCGACATCTTTGTTTTCAGCAAACCAATCTAATGATAACTTGGGTGCATGAATACCCTGACCAATTTGTTCCACAAAATAAGCATTCATTGCCTGCTCATATTGGCCCGCGACGGCTGTTGCAATAAAAGGCTTTTCCAGAAACATGGCTTCGCAAGTAGTCTGAAAACCAGCCGTCCCTGCAAGCCCCCTACAACGGTTTAGGTAGTCCAAAAACAACTGGGCATCCACCTGATGAAAGGTGAAATTCGGATGAGGTTGATATACTGGCGGCACTTTGGGGTTATCCCAAAAACAATGTACCTTTAAGTCTGGATGCCTCTGATGCCACTCCAGCAATTCTTGCGCATATCCATTATTGATTACATATGACAAGACAAAGTCTTCTGTGGTCACCTTTGTCAGGGCTTGCACATCATCTCGCAATAACGGAGGCATTATCACAAGACGCTTTCGGGGAATGTCTGGAAGGGGGACAGGAGAAAGACACCATTTCTCTTGATTCCACCAACTGGAGGCCCAAACCAATAAACGCATCCCCAACCAATCTTTTAGCATCCCTTTGGGCTTCGGATAATGCGGATGATGTAGCAGGAACTGATTGGCAATGCCAATAATTGGAAATTTTGGCCGAAACCGGATGGCGTAGAAACTGGTCATCAGATCAAAGAAATTGAATACCAGATCCGGCTTTAAGTCCTCCAATGTTTCATGAATCTGTCGGAGGCTTTTCAAATATGTTCGGGTATTTAGCACGCCATCCAAAATAGTGGCCATCACCCGAATGGCTTTATCTGCCCCATCGGTAATAAAATTAGGACTCTCGAAGTGATGTAAACGACCTTCAAAAGCAGTTTCAAAGAAAGTCGGTAGTTTTCGTCGGCGAGAACGCCCAATCAATACACCCACAATTTGATGTCCGGCAGATTCGAATATTTTCTGAAGTGCAATAGCCTGAACCATATGGCCACGACCTTCGCCTTGGACGATGAAGGCAATCCGAAGAGGTGGTGTAACGGGGTATGATGTCGTCAAGGACGCAGGGATTTAGCATGAACAAGGTGTGCTGAAAATATACCAAACAATTTTAAGAGGAACCGCACCACCTTGTTTCGGCCAGATGAAGGAAAGATCACGAAATTGTAACGTATGGCTTTTTTCGAGCCTGCACACTACACCACAAGCCTCTTTATTGGCCAGTTTTTCCCTTTCGCTTTAAATCATGAGGCGTTCCCAAAGCCTTTGGGCTTGACCGAATAAACCCCATTGCCTGATGTTCAGACATTCGTGGCCACGAGTTGCTCTACGTGTGCAAGGAGCATGGAAATCCCTGCTTCATTGTGGCCACCACGAGTAATGATGATGTCTGCAAACCGTTTGGATGGTTCTACAAATTCCATGTACATAGGCTGTACGCTTTTTTCGTACTGCGTTAAAATAGACTCGATAGAACGCCCGCGCTCATGTATGTCCCGACGAATCCGGCGAATCAGGCGAATATCGGGGTCGGCATCTACAAACACCCGCAGATCCATGCGCTTACGTAATTCCGGCTCTGCAAAAATCAGGATTCCTTCCACAATAATAACAGGCTTGGGCGTAATTCGCTCCACTTTATCGGCACGACTATGCTTACTGAAGTCATATGTTGGCTTTTCGACAGCAAATCCCTTAAGAAGCGAGTCCACATGTCGAACCATTAACTCGGTTTCTAAAGAGTCTGGATGATCGAAGTTTACTTTTGTGCGTTCTTCATGAGGCAGATGGCTCAAATCTCGATAATAGGAATCATGGTCTAAAACAGCAATATCTGGCGAAAACTTATCCATAACGCGGCGTTGTACGGTTGTTTTACCAGAACCACTACCACCTGCAATGCCAATGATGACGGGTTTCTTCATATAGAGTCGCGTTTACACGGGGTCATTTTACAAAAACAAGGGTTATTTTTTTACCATCGGAACTGGCTTGTGTGGCCTCGGCGTCCATCTGGAAACCAGCAGCAGGAGTCCAATATCGGAGATCAGTAGGCACAGTGAGCCGATGCATGGCAAGATAACGGATTAATTCTCCGCGCAACGGCTTTACGCCATGTGAAACGGTTTTTCGACGGCCATTTTTTTCTTCCAAAAAAGCAACCTGTACCCTATAGCGATACCCGCCACTATCTGCCCAAGCCGCTGCGTGGGGAGTAGGAAGTAAATCCCAAACCGTTTTATCCATTACCTCAGCATCTAATATGGGTTTTAACAGCGGCTTCCAAAAATCTGAAACCCGCCCATACGTACCCAAAATGGCTTCCATCTTGAGTTTATACATTGGGATCAAATCGTCTATTCGTAGCAGGCCAAATAATCCAGAAAATACAAGAGTGTGTTCCAGTAGCTGCGTTTGTGCACCCGGCGGCAGCGTAGCAAAATCCAGTGACCGATACATGACACCAGGTGCGTACCGATCTAATGCCGGAAGTATCCGGCCACTTGCAACTTGTTCATTCGCTACGATGGCATCTAAGAGGTTTTTACCTTTAACACCGAAAAGTTTATCCAGTGCAATGCCGCCTTTTTGAACAGTTAAAAGTTGGTCATACAATGATTCACGCGCCGGACGCAAACAAGCAAACCCTCCGTCGAAGGGATGTGGATGTCCATTTGGTTCCAAACCGCCAGATGCTTTCCCTTCTGCCGGAGGAATCAACACACAAAAACCAGCCATTTTAGTTCAATGCCACGTCCTTTACCGCATTTTTAGCCATGCGTGCGGAGTTCATTACTTCGTCCATCTCGGCCAGTAGCTGCTGGGCCTCGGTGGTAGTCACCTCCACCACTTCTTGTGCGTCGCGACGTGCGGCACTATCCATGTCTTCTTCTTTGGCTGCTTCCAGCAAGGCACTAATTTGTTGTGCGCCTTGTTTTACACGATACGCCACCTTGCGGCGCAATTTCTCGCCTTGTTCCGGGGCAATCAGCAGCCCAACCGCCAATCCCAATGCGCCACCAACAAGGAAACCTAAAAGGCCATTGCTTCGCTCTTTCGACATAGCTTTATTGATTAAGAAGATGTTTGATACAAAAGTCGTTCGATGTATTCAAAACGCTTTGAAAAACGGATTGATCCATTCCCCCACCCAATATAAAAAGAAAAAACTGCGAGGCGCCTCACAGTTTTTTGGATCTTGTTGCGAACGCGGAGAACCGTTACTTCTTCTTATGACGGTTCTTACGAAGACGTTTTTTCCGTTTGTGCGTCGCAATTTTATGGCGCTTCCGTTTCTTACCGCATGGCATGAGTCGGTCTCCTATGTTTAAAGTGGAATAATTAGTTGCTATTTTGAACTTTTTAAAATAATACATTTTCTCCGTTCAAACAAACACAAATATGCGGTTCATAAAAGTCTAACGGAATACCTGAACGGTTCTGTCATCGGTACAGTTGTACCACATGATAAATCACCTTAGTTTAGCAGAATCAGGAATTTCTATCCTTCGGAGTGGTACATGGAATCTATCAGCGTTTTTGATATTTTTAAGATTGGTGTCGGACCTTCCAGTTCCCATACAATGGGCCCTTGGCGGGCTGCGCAGCAATTCACCAAATCGTGTAAAACAAGAGGCCTCTTTCACCAAACCACACGGCTACAATGCCTGCTCTACGGCTCATTAGCCAAAACTGGTATCGGGCACGGAACGGATTTGGCGGTTGTTTTGGGATTATGTGGCGAAGATCCAGAAACCTGCAATACTTCTAACATATTGACACGTTTCAGGGAGCTAAAAAACGGTACTTCCTTGGTCTGGAATGGCGAGCTCCGGTTACCGTTTATGTATAGCGAAGATGTGGTTTTTCGGAAATCAGAGACATTGCCGTTTCATCCGAATGGGCTTTCTTTAATTGCTTGGCTGGAAGATGGGGGAACCTTCGAGGAAACCTATTACTCCGTAGGAGGTGGTTTTGTGGTTCAGGAAGGCCATTCCAACACTTCTCAAATGGTTACACTTCCACATCCCATCGAGCGTGCAGACGAATTACTGGCCTATTGCCGGAATATGAGGCGCAGTATCCCACAAGTAGTTTGGGAAAATGAAAAAATGTGGCGTTCAGCGGCTGAAACGCAAGCGGGCTTGGATCGGATTTGGGAAACCATGAAAACCTGCATTTTTAAAGGTTGTTATGCAGATGGGATTTTGCCGGGCGGGCTTTCGGTGAACAGAAGAGCAGCAAAACTTAACCAAAAGCTTTTGGGAGACCGTTTTTTTGAATCTCCAGAACGGTGGATGGATGCCATCTGCGGACAGGTAAAGTCTTTTCAGAGTACCCTGAAATGGGTTTCTTGCTTTGCTTTGGCTGTGAATGAGGAAAACGCCTCGTTCGGACGTGTGGTGACTGCGCCGACAAATGGGGCAGCAGGGGTGATCCCAGCGGTTTTGATGTATTATACCTGTTTTTGTGATGCAACCGATGAGGGCAGAACCCGTTTTCTATTGACGGCTGGAGAAATTGGGAGTTTGTTTAAAAAAGGAGCAACCATCTCGGCAGCAATGGGAGGATGTCAGGCAGAAATTGGGGTTTCCTCGGCAATGGCGGCGGCTGGCTTGACAGAAGCACTGGGCGGCTCACCGGATCAGGTTCTGATGGCTGCCGAAATTGCTATGGAACATCATCTGGGGTTGACTTGCGATCCCATTGGAGGCTTGGTGCAAATTCCATGTATCGAAAGGAACACAATGGGTGCCATCAAAGCCATTACAGCAGCCAATATTGCATTGGAGAGCGATCCTACGCAAGCGAAAGTGAGTTTAGATGACGTCATCCATTCAATGTGGGAGACAGCCTTAGACATGAACACCAAATACAAAGAAACCTCAGAAGGCGGCTTAGCCAACCGAATCCCAGTGAGCGTGATTGAATGTTGATGCACGTATGGGATTACGGAATACAAATACGGGGCTTTGCTGATAACACTTCGAATTGTTTTCAGGAGCCTGATCAATCGCTTCTGACGATCCCACAATGCCGCTATCTTGAACATGAACGGTTTTTGCTTTAGGGTAACAGGCCGAAACACCGTCAAAATAGAACAAGCACTTTCGACTTCCCACCACGCCCCCCATTCTCCGGCTACTTTACCCTTTCATACACCAATGCCCCCAGATTTCATAACATATTTCATCCCCTTCTTTATGAAACGCACCGCCTTAATATGCACCTTGGAATAACTTTCTAAAAGACTTCCCATGAGAAATTGCACCCTTACCTTTGAACCCCTTATATTGTGGGCAACCGATTGTTTTGGGCAAATTACCAACTTCAAGCACCCGTGTAAGTTTCCATATGCTATGGCATAGCTATACCACCCACTTACTGGAGTCTGGTACGGATGTACGGCTGATCCAAGAACTGTTAGGGCATTGCGATATCAAAACGACATTGCGTTACACACACGTAAGCCAGCGAACCATACAGCATATCCGTAGCCCCCTCGACGCTCTTTTTACCGAAAAGTACGACAAAAAACGCGAAAAGGGCGGATATAAATAAGTTAGCAGCCATTTAAAACAGACATATGAAACAAACTACTATTTTAATTCTGACATTTTTAATAAACAATTTATTAAATGCTCAATCTTGTGTAATTGTGAAAAGTTTTGCAGGACACAAAGAAGCGATTTTGGGAATTGCCCAATCACCTAGCGGAAAATATTTTTTATCAGGAAGTGACGACAATCTTGCTTTTCTATGGGATGAAAGCGGTAAAATTATTGACACGATTAGTGTACACTTGAAAAGTGTGAACGATGTAGTTTTTTCTCCAGACAGTAAACGTTTTATTACGGGTGGTTCTGAAGGAACTTTTGTAATTTGGAATATAGATGGTACAGAAGTTAAAACCGTTAAGGCTGACGAAGTGTATGTTAAAACGGTTGTTTATTCAAACGACGGGAAATTTATTTTAAGTGGCGGTGGTGACAATACTGCAAAATTATGGACAGCAAATGGCGAACTTATTAGAACATTTAAAGGACACAAATGCACAATCTACCAAGCATCTTTTTCTCCAAATGACAAATCAATAATACTTGCAAGTTGCGACAATACTGCATCTGTTTGGAGCATTAATGGAAAAAGAACAATGACTTTAAAAAAACACATAAGTGGAGTAAGTGCTGCAAGTTTTTCGCCAAACGGAAAAAGTATCTTGACAGCAAGTTTTGACAAAACAGCGGTTATATGGAGTTTAAACGGCAAACCAATTGTTACTTTGAAGGGGCATTCAGGAGAAATAAATCAGGCAGAGTTTTCATCAGACGGCAAATATATTTTGACGGGCAGTGAAGATGGGACTGCTAAACTATGGAATACCAAAGGCAAACTTATTAAGACTTTTGAGGAGAAATATGAAACTGAATATACATCTGCAACATTTTCTAAAGATGGACAATTCGCAATAGTATCTTCAAAAGATAACAATATAAATTTTTGGTATTTGCCCAAATAAACGGCTACTAACATCGTATTGGCAATAGTGGGGCTGACAGTTGTAAATTCAACATTTGAAATTCTATTGGGCTTTTGTGCAAATGTTGAGCTGACGTTTTTCAAATATCCCACCATCGCCAATACGAAAACCGTTAGCGGCAACTCTAAATAACGACACTGAAGAAATTGACAATTATGAAAACGATAATAAACATTAAGGGATTTCTGACTTTTCTAACAGTATTTTTTGCTCTATTTGCAACAACCACTGTATTTGGACAGGACTTTGACTATCACAGAGACTTCAAAGATTTACTTTCTAAAAGTAAAGACAAAAACAGCGAATACTATTATACTAAATTATTGGAAAGGTTCAATTCCAATGACAGCACATTGACAGATAAAGACATCATCGCTTTACAAATTGGTTTCACGGCTGACAAGAACTACAAACCATATCAAACAACTGACAAGGAAAGAGAAATTTTAGGACTTATATCCGACAAAAAATATGAGAAAGCTATAGTTGAATGCGACAAACTACTAAAAACAAATCCTGTGAATTTTACAGCACTGATGGAAAAGGGATTTGCTTATATGAAGTTAAACAAACCAGATGCATCCATTCACAAAGGGAGGACAATTAAAATTATTCACTCAATAATGTGGAGTGGTGACGGCACAAAAGACAGACCTTATTTTGTGCTTAGTCCAATAGACGGACAAACTTTAATAAGATATATTTTAGGTGGCTCAATTGGGACAATGGGTTCAGGTAGTGACAAAAACGGATATTTTCTCGACATCTTGGAAATGGAGAAAGATGGAAAATCTGTAACGAAATATTTTATCATTCAACACGCAACTGACAAAATGTTTGACAAATGATTACGACTGAAATAGATAGAAGAGCAGCCGCACAAACAGCACATTTGGTTTTTTGCCGAAACAAAAGCCAACGCTAAAAAACCAAAAGAGCTGTTTTTCTGCCAACGCTCGGACAGAATAAACGAAATTTGAAAACTGAATAACAGAAAAAATTTAAATGGCCAAAAGACAAAAGAAAGAAGTAAAAGAAAAACCCATTGAAGTTACCCTTTGGGATGCAGCGAATAAACTCAGAGGCAGCGTTGAACCTGCCTAATACAAACACGTTGTATTAGGACTTATTTTCTTAAAGTTTGCCAGCGACAAGTTTGAAGAACACAGAGCCAAACTCATTGCCGAAGGCAAAGAGAAATACATTGAAATGCCGGAATTCTACAATATGAACAATGTGTTCTTTTTGGAAGAAACCAGCCGTTGGAGTTACCTGATAAAAAGAGCCAAGCAAAACGACATTGCCCTGCTCATAGATACTGCCCTGCACACCATTGAGAAAAACAACAAAGCCCTAAAAGGTGCATTGCCCGACAATTACTTTTCTCGTTTGGGTTTGGATGTTACCAAACTGGCTTCGTTGCTCGATACCATTAACGACATT
Organism: Bacteroidetes bacterium UBA2364; assembly: GCA_002344075.1. Classification (GTDB taxonomy): domain Bacteria; phylum Bacteroidota; class Rhodothermia; order Rhodothermales; family UBA2364; genus UBA2364. Next base: position 2,048 of record DDTM01000027.1, on the reverse strand, counting down.
GACACCACCAAAGACCCCAAGCAAGATGTAGTCGGCAAAGTATATGAATACTTCCTTTCCAAATTTGCTTTGGCAGAGGGAAAAGGTAAAGGAGAATTTTACACGCCCAAAAGCATTGTAAACCTAATTGCTGAAATGATTGAACCCTACAAAGGCATCATTTATGACCCTGCCTGTGGTTCGGGCGGTATGTTTGTGCAGAGTATTAAATTTATTGAAGCACACCACGGCAACAAAAAAGAAATTTCTATTTACGGACAAGAGTACACCAATACCACCTACAAACTGGCAAAAATGAACCTTGCCATACGGGGCATTAGCGGAAACTTAGGTGAAAAAGCTGCCGACACATTTCTGGACGACCAACACAAAGACCTGAAAGCCGATTTTATTATGGCTAACCCACCTTTTAACCAAAAGGACTGGCGGGCTGAAAATGAATTGATTGACGACCCACGTTGGAGAGGGTATGATGTGCCACCCAAAAGCAACGCCAACTATGGTTGGATTTTGAATATGGTGAGCAAACTTTCTGAAAACGGAATTGCAGGTTTTATCTTGGCAAATGGTGCATTGAGTGGTGGTGGCGAAGAATATAAAATACGCAGAAAGCTGATTGAAAATAACTTGGTGGAAGCCATTTTGGTATTACCACGAAACTTGTTTTATACCACCGACATTAGTGTTACGCTTTGGATTGTAAACAAAAACACGAAAGCACAGAGCAAAAAAGTAGGTGACGAAACCCGAAATTACCGTGACAGAGAAAAAGAAATACTGTTTATAGACTTGCGACAAATGGGAGAACCATTTGAAAAGAAATACACCCAATTTTCGGATGCCGATATTCAAAAAGTGGTAAACACTTACCACCAATGGCAAACCAAAGAAATTGAAAATGTTCCCGAGTTCTGCTATTCCGCTTCATGTGATGAAGTAGCCAAAAAAGATTTTTCGTTGGTGCCAAGCAAATACATTGAGTTTGTGAACCGAGATGAAAACATTGACTTTGACGAGAAAATGCAAACCTTAAAAATAGAGTTTGCCGACTTGCTGAAAGCCGAAGCACTAAGCAAAAATGATTTACTAAGCGTATTTAAAGAATTGGGGTATGAGATTAAACTATAAACCGCTTGGCAAATACATTCAGCCTGTAGTTGGGCGAAATAATGACTTAGGTGATTTGCCTTTGGTGGGTTTGAGTATTCAGAAAAAGTTTATCCCTTCCATTGCCAATACGATTGGAACGGATATGTCCACCTACAGAATCATTGAAAGAAATCAGTTTGCTTATGGTCCTGTAACGTCAAGGAACGGAGATAAAATCACCATTGCCTTATTCAATGATTTTGACAAAGCCTTAATTTCTCAGGCGTATGTTCCTTTTGAAGTAAAAAACTGCAACGAACTTGACCCTGAATATTTGATGATGTGGTTTCGCAGACCGGAGTTTGACCGATATGCACGATTTAAAAGCCACGGAAGTGCAAGGGAAATATTTGATTGGGAAGAAATGTGTAATACACTTTTGCCCATCCCCCACATAGACAAACAACGAGAAATCGTAAAAGAATACAATACCATCCAAAACCGCATAGCCATTAACCAACAACTCATACAAAAACTGGAAGAAACCGCACAGGCGATTTATAGGGAGTGGTTTGTGGAGAGAGCAGATGAAGATTGGATAAAAATGGAAATAAAAGACTTTGGAAATGTTATAACAGGGAAAACACCTTCAAGTGAAAGCCCTGAGGATTTTGGAAACGAAATGCCTTTTATTACACCTGGCGATTTTAAGCATTACAACAAGTTTGCATTAGGAGCTGAAAGAAATTTATCTGAGACGGGCTATTCAAAACTAAAAAACAAAATACTTCCGAGTGGAGCAGTAATAGTTACTTGTATTGGTTCTGATCATACTACTGGACATTTTTGCAAATCGGATGATTCTGCGGTAAAAAAATAGTTCTGAGATACTTCAAGAACTTGACAAATCGGAAGCATTTAGCGAGGATAATGGACAGACCTTTTCGGAAGATGGATAC
>DDTM01000043.1 GCA_002344075.1 Bacteroidetes bacterium UBA2364 | reverse complement strand
AATGTTTTTTTACCGCACCCAGACCGTCTTGGCGTTCACAAACTCGTGAATCCCCATTTCCGATAGTTCTCGGCCATAACCGCTATGTTTAATCCCCCCAAAGGGTAAACGAGGATCACTTTTCACCATGCCATTAATGAAGACACAGCCCGCATTGATTTTGGCCCCCAGAGACTCTGCACGCGGCAGATCGTTTGTGAAAACAGTGGCACCCAAACCATAGTCACTCCGGTTGGCAAGATAAAGAGCATCTGCTTCGTCTTTTGCAACCACGAGTGCCGCTACTGGCCCGAACAATTCTTCGTCAAAGGCCGCCATACCCGGCTGAACATTACCCAAAACGGTTGGTTCATAGAAAAATCCAGTCCCTGTTGGCATGGAACCACCACACAAAATTTTTGCACCTGCCGCCACCGACCTTACCACTTGGTCGTGAAGTTGCTGACGGAGATCTGCACGCGCCATTGGCCCAATAGTGACATCAGGCTGTACCGGATTCCCCACTTTAAGCGCCTTCACTCGCTCTAGAAATTTTTCCGTAAAGGCTTCGACCACCGAGGCTACCATGATAAATCGCTTGGCCGCAATGCACGTCTGTCCACTGTTAAGGTATCGGCTAGAAACCGCAACCTCTGCCGCCAGCTCTAAATCGGCATCTTCCAAAACGATAAACGGATCGCTGCCCCCCAGTTCGAGTACTGTTTTTTTGAGCGCTTCTCCGGCCAATCGTGCAACAGATCGTCCTGCCCCCACGCTTCCCGTGAGGGTGACTGCTGCAACCCTCGGATCCTGAATGATGCCGGCTACCGCCTCCACTTCCACAAATAGGTTTTGGAAAGTGCCTTCTGGGAAACCCGCATCAAGCATCAACTTTTCCATCTCGTATGCCGATTCAGGTGTATTCGGAGCATGTTTCAAGAGAAACACATTCCCTGCCATCATGGTTGGTACACACGCACGAAACGCTTGCCAGAGTGGGAAATTCCAAGGCATAATGCCTAAGATGGCACCCAAAGGGCTGTATGCAACATAGGAGTGACTGGCATCGCTGGCAATGGTAACAGGCTTTAGGAAACGATCCCCATTTTCCGCATAATACCGACACACCGACGCGCATTTTTTTGCTTCTGCAATGGCTGCAACAAGTGGCTTTCCCATTTCCTCCGTCATAATCTGTCCGAGGTATTCAGCCCGCTCCTCCAAGAGTTCTGCCGCCCGAATCAGCCAATTGGCCCGTTGTACCAAGGTAGTCTGCGCATATGACGGAAAGGCATGATCTGCACGTTGCAACTTTTGTTCAAGTTCAGACGAAGTGAGTGTCGGATACGATTTTCGAACGATCTCGGTAGCGGGGTTAATAGAAATAAAGGGCATTTTTCGTTTTGGTTAAAGGGGCTTGGTAGATGGAAAGACAGGAAAGTAACGGGTTACTCTGCCAAAATCAAGTATAAATGGAATGGGGGTTTCGTGAAATTGCCTAAACACTTTTTTTAACTGTGTTACATACCTATTTTTAGCCCATAGCTGCCCCAAGACATCGAAACACATGACACTGTTCGAAATATATTTTTTACGTGTAACCCTTATAGACGTTCTGGATGTGGGGGTAGTGGCCTTGCTCATTTACACCGTGTATCGGGTAATGCAACGCACCATTGCCATTCAGGTCTTTGTGGGGCTTATCGTGTTATATTTTTTTGATGTATTGGTAACAGCGGCAGATATGACCATGCTACGGTTCTTATTCCGAACCCTGAGCGAGGTTTTTGTGGTGGGTATCATCGTGTTATTCCAGCCGGAACTACGTCGGCTATTGCTGATGCTGGGACAAACAACTGGGCTTCAGCGCTTTTTTCGCCCTCCAGACCAAAGCAAAATCGTGGAAGATGTCTTGACAGCGGTTGCAGACATGTCTCAAAAAAAAACAGGGGCCCTCATTGTATTCCGACGTTCTACCCCTTTAGATACCTACATTGAAACGGGAACGCTCTTGCAATCGCAGGTAAATCCCGATTTATTGATTGCCGTCTTTCAGAAAAACAGCCCGTTGCACGATGGCGCCATGATCATCCAGTCCGGACGTATCGAGGCAGTACGGTGTATTTTACCCGTTTCGGCAAGCCGAGAACTAAACCCTAATCTGGGGCTGCGCCATCGGTCTGCAATGGGGCTTTGTGAACAAAGTGATGCGTTTATCATTGTAGTCTCGGAAGAACGTGGGAAAATCTCGACAGCGCACAACGGAAAACTAATGACCAATTTATCTTTGATTGAATTACGCAATCAGTTACATAAGGCCATTTCTTTGGATCCCGACCGGATTTCTGACGAAACCCGAACCATGGACGAAGACACTCCCGCCAAGCCAACGGCTAAAAAACGGACCAAACGAGGAATTGGATCAATACATCAGGAGCCAGAGCCTCCCACTATCCTGTGAATCTTATAAATATTTAACCAACGATAAACGCTACAAAAACACATGAAAATTGCGCTCAATGGTGCCTCCGGACGTATGGGCCAAGCCATTGCTTTACTACTAAAAGAAGGTGGAAGCCATGACCTTGTGGCTTGCTTTGATGTCGAAACCTCTTTGCTGACCGAGCACGAAATGGAGGTCATGAACGAGGCAGACGTGGTTATAGACTTTTCGCATCCTGCCGTGGTGATGGACCACATCCACCGTTACTGTCTTTGGGGGTTTAATGCCGTCATTGGCACAACGGGCTGGTACAAGGAAATGGAAAAAGTGAAAGACTGGGTGGAAGAGGGACAAATAGGTCTCCTGTATGCGCCCAATTTCTCGATGGGAGTTGCCCTCTTGGTAAAAGCCCTGAATGCTGTTTTACCAACTTTAGAACACCTGAATGAGTTTGATGCCTATGTACACGAGTGGCACCATATAGGAAAAGTGGACAGCCCGTCTGGAACCGCGCTAAAATTAGCTCAAACCATCTTAGAGGGTCTTTCCCGTAAAACACATCTAAGTACGGAAGCGCAACACGGCACCATAGCCTCCTCAGCCCTACATGTTACTTCCACGCGGGTGGGGCATGTTTTTGGGGAACATTATGTGGGATTTGATAGCCCCTACGAACAGTTACTGTTTCGGCACGAGGCAAAAAGTCGGGCTGTTTTTGCCTCCGGAGCGATTCGCGCCGCCGAGTGGTTACAAGGTAAATCCGGCTTATTTACCTTACAGGACGTTTTAGGAGATTAGTTCTTAAACCTATACATACAACCATGAAACGCCGGTACTTTTTTTTAATCGCTTTATTCGCCCTTGTGGGCTATCTGGCCTACACCAATCCGGATGAAACTGAATTCCGGACGTTTTCGCGGGATATGGTGGAAAAATTCTTCCGTGAGCGTGCCCAATTGCCGGACAACTCTATGAGTGGCCTTATACAGGATCTCGCCGGTGTCTTGGCGGGACAGATGGCTGAAAGTTTGGTACAACGTGAAAACTACTTCTTATTTAGTTTTTTCACCCTCCAAGTACCCGATGCCTTTGCACGCCATAATTGGCGATTTTTGGGGATTGGTGGATATTTCATTCCGCTCGAAAGGCCCGAATTTCTCGAAAACAACCCACATTTACACCCTTAATTGGGCTATCTTCGCCCCAATCCTAATTTCAAACCCTTGCAAACATGCAATATTTGCCCCTTAATGACCCCGAAGTTTTTGCGGCCATCGGACAAGAAGTTGACCGCCAGAACAATGGGGTAGAATTGATTGCTTCAGAAAATTTTGTTTCACTGGCCGTGTTGGAGGCCGCAGGCTCGGTAATGACCAATAAATATGCCGAGGGCTTGCCCGGAAAACGGTACTATGGCGGATGCCAGTTTGTGGATGTGGTAGAAGATTTAGCCCGAAACCGTGCCAAACAACTCTTTAACGCCGATTGGGTGAACGTTCAACCACATTCCGGTGCATCTGCAAACGCTGCCGTTTATCTTTCTTTGCTCCAGCCCGGAGACACCTTACTGGGCTTAGATTTGGCACACGGCGGCCATCTAACCCACGGTAGTCCCGCAAACTTTTCTGGTATCACGTATAATGCCGTGTTCTATGGCGTAGAAAAGGACGGCTCGCTTGCTGGTCGGATCAATATGGATAAAGTGCGGGAAAAAGCGCGTGCCGTGCGGCCCAAGATGATCTCCATTGGTGCAAGTGCCTACACCCGTGACTTTGACTATGCCGCCTTCCGCGAGATTGCCGACGAAGTGGGCGCTTTCCTCTGGATGGATATGGCGCATACGGCGGGGCTTATTGCCGCTGGGCTTCTCCAAAATCCATTGCCCCATGCACATGTGGTTACGACAACAACCCATAAAACCTTGCGTGGGCCTCGTGGTGGAATGATCCTCATTGGCCGCGACCATGAGAACACGCTGGGCAAAACGGCTCCTAAAACAGGTCGGGTGAAGATGCTCTCGGAATTGATGGACTCTGCCGTATTTCCGGGCACACAAGGCGGCCCTTTGATGCACATTATTGCTGCAAAAGCCGTTGCATTTAAAGAGGCCCTCGCACCTTCATTCAAAACATACAGCGAACAAGTTATCCGGAATGCACAGGCCATGGCAAATGCCTTCCTCGAAAAAGGCTACAACCTCGTCTCTGGAGGAACCGATAATCATTTGATACTTATTGATTTACGCAACAAAAACATTACTGGAAAGCAAGCAGAGGAAATCTTGGGAAAGGCCGAAATTACCGTAAACAAAAATATGGTCCCTTACGACACCCAAAGCCCGTTTGTCACTTCAGGCATTCGCATCGGGTCTCCGGCCATGACCACACGGGGGTTGATGGAAGCAGATTTTGTTCATTTGGTGGAACTCATTGATCGGGTACTTTCGGATCCAGCGAACGAGGCGGTACAAGATACTGTCCGCTCGGAAGTGCATGATTTCTGCCACCGCTTCCCGCTCTACGACCTAACCACCTTTTAAGTGTGTGGTACAGACATACAAAAAAGCGCACTTTTCATGGAGGGCGCTTTTTTTATTTAACCCAAGTTGTTGGTTAATCCGGGAAACAATAATCGCTAAAAAAGTCAAAAACACTTTGAACTCAAGCTCTTTTACCGTAGCCGCATGGATAGTACGGTCAAACATACCAACTAATTGGCTGTTGGTCGTTTATATGGTTTTTCGTACTTATTTAACCCACGAAGATGCATTATAAGGTATAGCGGTGCAGCAAACCCCACGAAATTCATTACAATATTGCGTTGATGCTTTCTACGAGTACTGATAAAGCCCTGAATTCGAACATAATTGCTGTGCCCCCTTCAGTGTTCTGAAGCAACCTGCGAATTAGGGCCAAACTAAATAGTCACAAGTATTTTATCAAATAATGCTTATCCAAACCTGGCAAATCCAATCGCAACGATAAAGTTTACCCTAGCCAACCTGTCGAAGGTACAAATAGATATTTATGACGCACTAGGCCATATGATAAAAAAACATTATTAGTAGCAGCATGGATAAGGATACGTATTTCATTAATGTAAATATATCCCGATTTTTGAAGTGGCTTATATTTTTATTGAATCCAAACAAATAATTCTTTATCTTCAGATATATTGCTATTTTTTAAGTAAAAATATTTTTTTGAAAAAACTATAAAAACTTAGGCATGGAACCAAAGTCTATGTAAATTTGTTTTGGTGCAATCAATTGGTTCATGGATTTATCAAACGACATATCGGT
>DDTM01000104.1 GCA_002344075.1 Bacteroidetes bacterium UBA2364 | reverse complement strand
TTTGATTCGTTCAGGTTTAAATGGCGGGTTAACTTTCGTCCTACTCGATTCATAACTGGCTATAGAACATCTTTGTTCTTTACTTCGCTACCGCTTCTTTGCGATGAATCATTACCGTGTCTAAATTCTGATCCATCGAAATAGCCACTTGGAGGATTGTTCGGACAGCTTGGAAATAAAAAGAAGGCATGATGCGCTCAAAGTCATCAGTGGGGCGGTGGTAGTCGGGGTGGTCTTCCACACCAAAGTATAAAAAAGGAATTCCGGCTTGGTGAAATACACCATGATCCGAAGCCGAAATCCAGTTTTGCGCCCCATGATCCTCTGGCCGGTCATGGCCATAGCGAATCTGAATGTGGCTTTGTCGTGCTCCTTCCTCTGCGATGGGTTTTAGAAAAGGGTAAGGATGGGTACCAGTGATATACATCTCATTCTGCGCGTTTCGAGAAATCATATCCATGTTTAGATTGAGCGCAATTTGATCTGTCGGAACTACTGGTTCCTGCATAAATGCCCGCGCACCCTGTAAACCCATCTCCTCGGCATCCCATGCGGCAAAGAGGATTGAGTGTCGAGGCTTGTTCTTACTAAAATAGGCCGCTATTTGTAGTAGCCCCGCAGTTCCACTGGCATTGTCATCGGCTCCATTATAAACCTGATTGTTCATGGTCCCTACATGGTCGTAGTGCGCGGAGATGACCATCCAGATTTGGGGCTGTTCGGTCCCCTCGATGTAACCAAGTACATTTTTTCCGCTAAGGGAGGCATTTCCACGATTAACAGTAAATGGATGGAAGTACTGGTCTTTAAAGGACTTCAGACCCTGAAAGGCAAAAAAAGCCGAGAGGTATTGTGCTGCTGCTCGTCCACCGGGTGAGCCCGGGCGACGGCCACCAAGAATGTCGGACGAGAACCAGCGGAGGTCTTGAAGCAATTGGGTGGAATCTGGCAAGGTTTGTGCAAAGATGCTTATTGGTAAAAGAAGAAGGCAAAGGATTGTTTTTTTCATGTCAGATAGAATAAGAAGGTATCGAAGGTTGCAATCTTTAAACCAGTGTAAGATGAAATTGGTTGCGTACAGAAAAAAATGCTGTCAATCGCCCCTTTTCGATCGCTTTAGGCTTCTTTAGGTTGTATTTTGAACATGTGTTTTATGTACCTTACATATTACGACGTCTCTATATAAAATTTCTTTCTGCTGTATTCTAGCAACCTCCGCCCTTATATAATTACCTACAAAAGCAATGCAAAGCGTATTACGTTAAACGCCCTTGCAAGCCTCTGCATCTTACGTAGGCCCAATCTGTAAAGGGAGCGATACCGATCGGGTCTGTATTTTTACATCATACATCACCACCACAGCTATGTTATTGGTAACTTCTTATAAGGCAAAACTCTCCAGCAGCAAGGACAAAACCAAGGTCTTATACCAGATTTTGGGTGATGATCGGCTTTCGGAGAAGCAAAAACGTGAACTTGCAGATTATATGCAGTTAATCTCGCGAGACCGGATGACTTCGGTTTATAAAAAGTTCAAACGTTAGGTATCGGCCCCATAAGGGGCTTTTTTTGTATGTTGTAATGGCTCACGCGTCTTGTACCGAGATTGCTTTCGAAAAACATGAAGATGCCTGCTGGTTTTACGACCCTACTCCCTTATACCTCTTCATCTGTTGGAGAAACCCTCGACCTCGGGAGGTCGCTTGCACCCTTGTTGTTGCCGGGTAGTGTATTGGCCTTGTATGGTGAAATGGGGGCAGGGAAAACACATTTGGTCAAGGGCCTTTGTATGGAGTGGGGGATTCCACAAGATAGCGTGAACAGCCCCACATTTACGATGGTGAATGAATATCTGGGTGGAAATTTTCCGGTTTACCACTTTGATGCGTACCGCATAGAACACCCTATAGCTTTTCTGGAGTTGGGTTTTGAGGAATATTTTTACGGAACAGGGGTTTGCATCATCGAATGGCCGGAGCGTGTTGCAAAATGGTTGCCTGCCGATGCGGTTTGTCTGCAATTGACCCATTTGGACGAAAGCAAGCGCCTTATTTCGTTACACGTATAAGTTCCTCTATCCTCACTAATAGTTACACCGCCATGTATGTTCGTTTTTTCAAAACGGCTCTTTTGCTGTTTGTCTTTATTCCTATTTTGTTGTTTGCCCAAGCAGATCGTCCTCTTTACCGAATTACCTTTACAAAAGGTGGTTTCTTGCTTGGGGCTATCCTTGAGGAAACCTCCTATTCCCTTACCATCCGTAGCCATGCAGGGAAACTCTGGGAAATTAGACGCTCCGATGTCGCGTCTATGTTGCCAGTAGAACTTACGGAGTCTGTGATTATACCCTCCTCTCTACCTGATAAACCCCTTCGCAAAGCAAAATCCACCCTTAGCGCCTATGGTTGGATGACTTCTTCGACGGTTATCGCTCTGGCAAGTGGCACCGGGATACTGAAATTAGACCAAGGGGCCGCCTCTATGCCGGGTGCCATGCTTTTGGCTGGTGGTTTGTCACTTGGGCCAGCAGTGGGAAATTTATATGCGGGAGATTGGAAACGCGGGATATTAGGAAGTACCCTCCGGGTGGGTGGTCTGGTCCTGATAGCACGCCCAGACGCACGACGCGAGACGAATCCTCTTTCAGCAGGACAGGAACGGCGCCACAAATCGGTGGGAATGGCACTTGTTTTTGGTGGAACGTTATACAACATAGTGACTATTCCGCGCTCCGTACAACAACACCATTCCCGTTTACGATCGTTTTCGGTTGCACCCAATGGCGCAGGCCTGCGCCTTGCTATTGCTTTTTAAGTAAGGTCGTTAGCCGAGAAATTTAGTCAATTGGTCCAGCGTTCCCACTTGTACGGTGGGGGTGGTACGGCCTAATGTACGTTTTACCAAACCGGATAGCACATTGCCTGGACCAACTTCCACAAATCGTTCAAAGCCATCGGCCTTCATCTGCTCTAAGGTCTGCGCCCACCGGACAGGCGCTGTCAGTTGGGCCAGAAGCATTTCGCGGATGACTGCGGGTTGCGTTTCTGGCTTTGCCGTTACATTAAGATAGACGGGTACTTGCGGTGAACATAGATCCATTTTTTGAAGTCCTGTACCCAGTCCTGGGACCGCAAAGGCCATCAAAGGTGAATGAAAGGCACCAGATACCGAGAGCGGAACTACTTTGGTTGCTCCTTTTTCGGTGGCAAGCGCCATTGTACGCGCTACCGCCGATACATCTCCGGAAACCACGATTTGCCCCGGTGAGTTGAAGTTTGCTGGTTGTACCACGCCCTCTCCAGCCTCGGTTGCTTCGGAACATAAGGCTTCCAAGGTGTCGTTGGCCATACCAATAATGGCTGCCATAGTGCCTGACCTTTCGGTTCCTGCCTGCGCCATCAGTTCACCACGAAGGCGTACAGCCCGCAATCCATCTGCAAAGGTACAGGCGCCCGCCGCTGCCAGTGCCGAGTACTCGCCCAAGCTATGCCCAGCCGTGGCCTCAAAAACCGCAGCCTCCTTCATTGCGGCAAGTGTTGCCAAAGCATGTACGTAGAGTGCGGGTTGTGTGTTTTGGGTTTTACGCAGTTCATCCGCTTCTGCATCAGAGTCACCCCCTTTCCCAAACATGAGGTCGGTTAAGGAAAAGCCTAATACGTTATTTGCTTCTTCAAAAACGGCACGAGCAGCCGTATTGTGTTCATATAGGTCGCGGCCCATTCCTACAAATTGGGAACCTTGGCCGGGAAATAAGAAGGCGGTCTTCATGAATTAATTATTTGTAGAAAGTGTTGAAATCCAGCTATTGGATGGAATGACGGATTAATATACGCTTCTCTTGCTACCAGAGTCACCACCTACATTCATTTATCAAAGCCGGGTGCTTGGGTGTATTTGATGGCACATATTTGTAAATAATTTATTGCGCAACCAAGTAGTTGCATTTATGTTGGCAATCGTTTGGTTATATAATACATATCCGTGATGCAAAGAGATGTTTTTCAGGCATTCGCCGACCCAACGATCCGTGCCATCTTGGGCTGAGTTGCCCTCTAAGCGATGACCCCCAATGCATTGGCAGCCCATTTCGAGATGAGCCGCTTGGCAGTGTCTAAGCATATACACCTTCTTCTGAAGCGGATTTGGTATATGCGAAACCGAGTGGGCGAAAAGTGTTTTATCACTTAAACCCAAATAGGGTTAAAGAAGTGGCCGATTGGCTTGTGCCTTTCCAGAAACTTTGGGAATCACGCTTTACGCAATTAGACGATGTATTAAAAACCTTACCAGAATAAAAAACATGAGTCAATCTGCTGTAGGAACCCTTTTATTAAAGATCTACAAAAGGGCAAGTTGGAAATCAGTCGTATTTTTGCTGCCAACCGTTCATTGGTCTGGCGTGCTTGGACGGAAGCCGACTTATTGGATCGGTGGTGGGCTCCAAAACCTTGGAGGTGTAAAACAAAGCGTATGGACTTTAGGTCGGGAGGTTGCTGGATTTATGCAATGGTGGAACCAAATGGCGAGGGGCATGGTGCTGTTCAGTGTTATTCTGAGATTCTGAAAGAAGTTTTTTTTGAAGGTCAGGATGCTTTTGCAGACGAAGAAGGCAATATCAATGCACTACTTCCAGTAACTATGTGGAAAAATGTCTTTACCGATGTGCCAGAAGGAACCCGCGTAAAGACATTTGCGCAATATCCGAACCCGGAAGCACTGCAAGAAGTACTGAATATGGGTATGGAAGAAGGCTTGAAAATGGTACATGGAAATTTAGACGAGGTGCTCGGCCATTTGATCGCAGTACATTAAAAAAAACGGGCTGCCTCATCTCTCCGAGAAGCAGCCCCGTCTTGTATTTGCTGTTTGTTTTAGAACAAGCCAGACGGCAAAGGCTCGTTTACCTTCGCATCCAACAATTTGAGGCCCTGTTCTACACGGTTTGCCGAGGTTTTGGCCAGTTGCTGCTCATTGCGTGCAATCATTTTTCGGGCTTGTTCCTGTTGTTCTTTGGTCGGCAATTGAGAAATCATTTGCTTATTTGCTTCTAACTCTTTGGTAATTTGGGCTTTATCCGCGTCGGAAAGTCCAATGCCTTCACCTTCCATTAGTAAAACGGTTTCAAACGGAATCATTAAGCCTTTGATGTCGCGGTAATCTCTCCAGATGGAAGTGACTGTGGCCGTTTTATCTTTGTTTTTAATTTTTTCGGTTATATTGGATCGAATCTGCCGGATGAAGCCGTGCTTTTGGTCTACAAATACCCGTACTTTTTCAATTTTTGCAGTTTTAGGCATCCCAGCAAAGGCCATGCTGCCCATTGTCCCTATGCTGGACGGAGTCATGGCGAGTACGTGAGTGTCTGCACCATCCACCTTTTCCGATTTGTCGAGTGTGGTGCTCTTTGCAATACGTGTCAGTGCACTATCAGCCAAGGCAGCACATGCAGCCCGATCCCACATTTCATAGATGTTCTGGTCGCCCACAGGGGTTTCTTTACCCTCTTGTTTCCGTGCAACACGGGTTTCTACACGGGCTTTGGCACTTCCGGCCACAAGGACTTTTTGGTTATAGATTGTGGCATCGTCCTCCAGCACCAAGGCGTAGTGGTTAAACTTGCTCAGATCTTCGGCACAGCGCCCTCGTACCTGCTTGAGGACATCTACAGCGCTTACTTCTTTTACGTTTGTCCCTCCGCCTCCTGAAGAACCGGGATTACAACCTGTCCACAACAACGCCATACTTAATACGGCAAATAAAGATAATTTCATGATTCAAATTTAGTGTAAGATGATAAAAAATCAGTTAGATAAACCTTGCATATTGGGTGGTTTTGGTGGAGGAACCGGGGCATTCGGATTGAATAATGCTTCTGGTATTCCTTTGTTTACTTGAATATTTCTCAGGTAAACCTGTTCTGTCATTTTGCCTTGTTGTAAGGCACGTAGTTGGTCTTCTGTGCGAAGAATATCGGTTTGTAAGGCTTCTATTGCTTGTGTTTTGTCTTGTTCGGAGAGTTGGATCTCTCCCGATTCTACTTGTCGGAGTTGTTGACGCATCTCGGCAAGCATCTGCTCCACTTGTTTCCGGTCTTCAGTAGAGAGCAGCACCCCTTCTCCGGTAATTACAGTTTCGCGTCGTTGCCAAAAATATAGTCCTCCAAAGCGAATGGGGTCTTTCCATGTCACCATTACTGTTATAGGTTTCCCTTTGGCTTCGGATTGTCCTTCAAAGCGACGGATTAACCAGTTGTTTGGATCCACAAACATAATCAATGGGCCGTTTCCGGTAGTTTGGGTATCATAAAACAAGGAGCGTCCTTCCTCGGTGGTGAACAACTGCTTTCTGTCCACGCTCAGTTTGTAGCACAAGACCCCATCTACAAACCCTGTTCCTTGCGCTGTAAAAACTCCTGCAATTTTTTCGGGTTTTTTCAGGTTGGCAAACCCTCCACGGTTCCAGATTTCAAACTGATTGCCTCGCCATGTGAACCGCTGGCGTCCGGGTGTCACGCGGTTGGTGGTAAGTGCATTGAGGACCGAGTCCGCCCCTTGTTTTTCTTTGCGCACATAGATACTCAGGTCTTCGTCCGTAGCATAAGAGAAGTTTTTGATGGGTAATAATTCTTTCTGATGGTACACGTGCATTTTCCGCAGTAGTTCTACAGGCTCAAGTGGTGGCAAAGAAGTGGCTTGGGCGTTACTAAGTGCGGGTTTGGTGTTTTCTGGCGCCTCAGTGGGTTGGGCACAAGCCGAGAGGGCGAAGCAACCCAGAATCAAAATTCGAGACAACAATCCGAACGAAACGTTCATAACGGTTTTTCGATTTACGGTTAACAGATCAATATAGGCCATTCTTCACATCGTTAAAAACTAAAAAACCGGATAGAAGTCATTTCGATTGCTTTTTAAATTTTATTGGAGATACACTTTTTTGGGGTATAAAATAATGAACGCCATACAAGACGCTTCTTAACGGTATGATAATGGGGCAGATACCTTTTACAAGAGCATTCGCCGTTTGTTCAGATAGTGAAGCATAGCTTTATCATAGGCAGTGGCTGTATCCAATTCTACAAAATCTATATTAAATTCTCTACAACGTCTGCGGAATGATTCCGAAAAGGCCGAAACCGCCTCGGTATAAGCGTCTCGGATTTGTGCTGGCTGAAGGGTGAGGGTTTCGCCCGTTTCCATATCGCGGAAGACCATCGGCAAGTCGGGGAAGCGGAAGTGCCGCTCGGTTCCGGATTCAAGGATATGAAAAACCAAGACCTCGTGTTTACGGTGGCGTAGGTGTTTTAGGGCACGCAGTAATTCTTCGTGTTCGCCCACATTTTCAAATAAATCGGTCATCACCACAACCAAAGCACGTCTTGTAATGCGTTCGGCGACCTCGTGAAGGGCCGTTGCTGCCCCCGTTTTTCGAGCATCGGGTTTTTGCACAAATTGTTCTAATTGCGACAACAACCCCCGTACATGTTGACTTGTCGCCTTTGGAGGAATATATGTATGGACCTTTTCATCAAACCCTATCAAACCCGTTGCGTCTCGTTGCAGTGTCATCAAATAGTGGAAAGCCGCAGCCAGATACGAGGCATATTCCAACTTGGTAATACCATTTTGGTGTTTGTATTGCATCGAGGAAGACGTATCCAAGACCACATATTGCCGGAGGTTGGTTTCTTCTTCGTATTGCTTGACATGATACCGGCCCGTTTTAGCAAAAACCTTCCAGTCAATGTGCCGTAATTCGTCGCCGGGGTTATAGGGCCGATGCTCGGCAAACTCCACCGAGAAGCCATGATAGGGGCTTTTGTGCAAACCCGTAATAAAGCCCTCCACAATCATGCGGGCGCGAAGTTCCATATTTTTGAGTTGCGAGATGGTCGCTGGCTCCAAAAAGCGGCGCGAACTTGCTGGTGTTTCTATCACAGATTCGGGGTTTTATAAGGCACGGCGCGGTTACTGAACGCAATGAAGGGGGCTTCGTTCCTTAGTACACAAGAATTGTGCCTGTCCTAATCTTTGTATGCAGGGTGGAAAAGGTTATATTTTAACCATATGTTGTTTCTGTAACCTATTCAATCCCAAATGATTCCCAATTTACTGCCCTTTACCGGGTTTAATCCCGCTGCATTCCAGTTCCTGCGTGATCTATCCATGAACAATAACCGCGAATGGTTTGCTATCCATAAGCCAATATATGAGGCCGAATTGTTGGGGCCAATGCGTTCTTTATTGAACGATGCCGGACAGCAATGTCAAATGGAGGGTATTCCCTTATTAGGTGACCCTAAAAAAGGACTCTTCCGAATTTATCGTGATACCCGATTCTCTACTGATAAGTCACCTTATAAAAATCATATAGGCGCGGTTTTGTCGCGGGATGGTGGCACAAAAGGCATCGGAGATTTATACATCCATATTCAACCTGGCGAAACATTTATTGGTGGTGGTTATTGGCATCCTGAACCGGATCTCCTAAAGAAATTTCGGGAGCGCATTTCGGACGATCCTCATGGTTTTGTACGCATGGTACAAATTTTAGAAGGCGCCGAAATGCCTTTAATTACGGACGGCGCCCTAAAACGTTTACCCAAAGGGTATGAACAGGAAAGTGAAAGCCCCGCCGCCGATTTTCTGAAGTGGAAATCCTTCTTCTGCATGAAAAAATTTCCCGACGAAGCGGCACAGACACCCCACTTTGCGCATGAAGTCACCAATGCCGCCCGTGCCATGTTACCACTCTTGCAATATGGTTGGGAAATCATGAGCGGCTGAGTGTTAGGCATAGAGCCACATATCAAACGAACGCCGGTATTGCTTGGCAACCGGATGCACAAAACCAAGATACGAGAAAAAAGCAACACCCAGCGTTTTGGCCGCTTCGTTAAAATACATCCGATCTTTTTGGAGTAACTCGATGAGTCCCGCTGCAACCGTTGCAAAATCTTGTTGCCGCATAGCCACCAAAACCGTTTCTAATATAGGCTTTCCCGTACCTTCAGGAAGGACATCCGGCGGGGTAATGAGCCACGTAAGCAAATTGGTCAGCCCGGAAATACGCGGCCACTCAGACGAGAGTTTGGCGTTTTGGTGGGGGGCCAACAGCGCAGAAGCACGGTTCGGATCGCTAAAGAGCAGAACCTCGGCCAGTGATAGGGCATATTCTAACTGTTGCGGGTTGTCGGCGAACAGTTCCTCTAATAGGGCTACACCTGCGCCCGTTTCTCCTGCTGCAAGGTGGCGTTTGGCTTCTTCAAATAGTTTTTTTTCCTGTGATGGAATATTTTCGGAAAGCCATTTCCGGAGTGCATGTTCCGGTAACGCACCCGTGAATTCTGCCACCACATCTCCGGCAATGAATAACTTTACCGCCGGAATTCCGCGAATTTGGTATCGTGCCGAAATATCCGGGTTTTCGTCGGTATTCAGTTTTACCAAAGACCACGTTTCTGATTGTTCGGCGGCTAATTTTTCCAATATCGGGCCAATCATTCGGCATGGGCCACACCACGGTGCCCAGAAATCTACCAATACAGGTTTTTCAAAACTGGTCCGAATGACCGCTTGTTCGAACTGAGCAGCGGTGATATTAAAAATGGTCGGAGTATTTGTCATATAGCATTATTTAAATGAAAAGGGACATCGAATAACATGTGAATTTGGCAATATCATATCTGATATTATATATTTATGATTTTAAGTCTTTCAAATATAGAATTGGATAGAAAAAAATTATTGTACCATTCATCATCCTGTTTCGCTAAACTTCGTATCGTAGTAGCCTATTTTGTTTCACCATTACATTATAATCAACCATGCGATTTTACGTTTTGTTTGTGATTTTTCTAAGTATTGCGGCTTGCTCTGCGCCAAAAGTACCACAAAACAAAGTGGCTTCGGGAGGTTACAATCCTGCGACAGACTCGCTTCGCTATACGGGCGAGGTACACCTCCGGAATATCAAACAGCTCACTTTTGGTGGCAACAATGCCGAGGCTTATTGGAGTTTCGACGATAAACAGTTGGTTTTTCAGAGTGATTGGGGGCTGATCAATGGGCAAGGTTGTGATCAGATCTATAGAATGAATGCCGATGGCTCGAAACTTCCCAACGGGAAAGCCTATGAAGAAATCTCTACGGGAAAAGGACGTACAACTTGTTCTTATTTCTTGCCCGATGGTCGGATGGTCTTTGGTTCCACGCATGGCACGGCCAAAGAATGTCCGCCTCCTGCCATGTTTTCGCAAGGCCGATATGTATGGAGTATTTATGATTCCTATGATATTTATGTAACCGATAAAAAGGGTAAAAACCCCAAAGTGTTAATTGGTGGCCCCGGCTACGATGCCGAGGCAACCGTTTCACCGGATGGAAAGTGGGTTATATATACCTCCACCCGGAGTGGTGATCTTGAATTATGGCGCTATAACCTACAAACCGGCGAGCATAAACAACTTACCACCGAACTTGGCTATGACGGTGGGGCCTTTTTTTCCCGCGACTCCAAACATATCGTGTGGCGTGCCAGTCGGCCCAAAGCTGGAGAAGAAGCGGAAACGTATAAAGCGCTCCTTAAACAAAACCAAGTGGAACCCAAAGCCTTAGACCTTTATGTCGCGGATATTGAGGGCAGTAATGTACGGCGTATCACCAATTTGCCGGGAGCCAATTGGGCACCCTTCTTTACACCGGACGGCAAGCGCGTGCTGTTCGCCTCCAATCACCACAGTATGGCCCGGCCCGGACGTGAGGCTGGACGTGAATTTGCGATCTTTATGGTGAATATAGATGGTACGGGCTTGCAGCAAATAACAAAATCGGGTACGTTTGAGGCTTTTCCAATGTTCTCGTTTAGCGGTAAAAAAATTGTTTTTGCCTCCAATCGTAATGTTGGTCGTACACCAACCCGCGACACGAATGTGTTTGTGGCCGACTGGGTGGACAATCCAGAACTGGTTGATGAGAATTTTAAAAGTTGGAAATAAATATTTGTTGTCATCCGTAAACGGCCTCTATGTGTCAATGGAGGCCGTTTTTTATATACAAACCGGTAGTCGTATAAATAAGCAGTTTATGAACAACATAAACACGAAAAACTCTGCGCACAACTCCAGTTCATTGCCGACTTTGCACAAGAACAGCTCAACGATAACCCCATTACAAAAACGATCAAAAAACATTTTGATGGTATTGCAAATTATGCCTGTTCAAACTTCACCAACGCTGTTATGGGGGGCATTAACAGCAAAGTGTAAGTCATAGTGTAAGTCATAAAGAGCGTCGCAAGAGGTTTTAGGTACAAACACCATTTTAAAAAAATGATACGTTTTGTTTTCTATGCCCCGAACCTGCAAGTAGTTTCATAAAGGACCGATTTAGATATGTAGATCCAATGCCCTATGTCTGCTCTTGGTTATCATTAGCTAAGCCAACGAATTACCAAAAATCCACCCACCAATAATATCACAAACAAAACACTCAGGATTTCTAAATATTTGTCTATGAAGGCTTTAATGGCGCGACCAAAGAAATAAAACAAGGCTCCGATGAGGAAGAAGCGCAAAGCACGGCTTGCCGCTGAGGCCAGCATAAAGACCACAAAGTTTAAATTAAACACGCCTGCAGTGATCGTGGCTACTTTGTAGGGAACGGGGGTCAGGCCTGCTACCATCACGGCCCAAAAGTCGTATTCGCGATAGAGTGCCCCCGCATGTTCAAAGACTTCGGTGGTGAACCCCGGAATATGGTCAAAGAAAAACTGCGCAAATCCACTAAACATACCTGCTGCATCATACCAAAGAAAATGTCCGATCCCATAGCCGAAAATACCACCAGCCACCGATCCGACTGTACACACGAAAGCAAACCAAAGCGAACGTTTTGGCAAACCCACACAAAGTGCCATTAGCAGCACATCGGGGGGAATCGGAAAAAAGATGGACTCGCAGAAGGCGAGTAATGCGAGGGCTGGAACTCCATAGGGTTTGGCGGCCAAGGATTCTACCCAGTCCTTGATCCGGTGTATCCATCCAAAAGGGCCACTGTATCGGTCTTTCTCGGCTATACTATGCGTCATTAGAAGTTTGGTTATGTTTTGAAATTTTGAAAGAACAAATGAAAAGGCAGAATCGCATTCATTATCCATACTGTTCCCAAGGAAGATTAAATAAGCCTTTTTTTAACAGACCAAATAGGTATTTGGTGTCCTTTTCGTAGTTCCAGTCGGTTTGGCGGGCTTGCTCTTTTATGAGAAAGAGGGCATAGTACAGGTCTAAAATGGGCTTTCGATTGGCAAACCCACGCAGACGTGTACATTTTTTTGAAGTAGGTCAGCTATTTCATTTCCCCTTCGTGTTCGTGCAACAATTCATTGAGAAGGTCCATCTCGAAATCTGTAAAGGATGGACGTATTTTTCATTGGTTTGGTGCTCTCTGTTTTTCCTTACTGGAATTTCTCGGTCGGCTAACCGTCTGAGGGCTGAGGATTTATCGTCCACCAACTTCTAAATTTGAAAGCAAATAGCGGGTAAGTAGTTCATACAAATGGCGGCTTGTGTTCTTTCCTTCATAAATGCCATGTGCTCGATTGGGATAGGCCATCATTGTGAAGGGCTTATTGGCCTCGATCAGTGCATTAATTAAGCGTTCTGTTCCTTGATAATGCACATTATCGTCACCCGTGCCATGCACCACCAATAAATGTCCCTTCAGTTGATGGGCAAATGTGAGGGGGGATCCGATGCGGTAGCCTTCCGGATTGTCCTGCGGTGTGTCCATGTAGCGTTCTTGATAGATGGTATCATACAACCGTTGATCCGGAACGGGTGCAACCGACATGCCCGTTTTGTACCAATCGGGCGAGCGGAAAAGCAAGTTAAGCGCCATAGAGCCCCCCCCACTCCATCCCCAAACACCCACCCGTGTGGAGTCTATCCAAGACCACCTACGGGCCATATTGCGCGACGCTGTTGCTTGCTCCTGCGACGCCAAAACACCGATTTGTCCGTAGATGACCTTCCTCCAATCTCGGCCTCGCAAAGAGGGGGTTCCTCGGTTGTCTAAACTGGCCACAATGTAGCCTTTTTGGGTAAGCATGGTATGCCACAGAAAATTCCGACCGCCCCACGAATCCATAACGGTTTGTCCAGCGGGTTCACCATATACATGATAGAGGATCGGATATTTTTTGCTGGGGTCAAAGTCCGCAGGCTTCATGATCCAACCATCCAATTGCACGCCATTTCCAGCATCAATTCGAAAAAACTCGGATTTTGCCGCCCGAACCGCTGCCACACGTTCTTTTAGGCGGGTATTAGACACGGGAATGCGGAGTGTTTCGTGTCCTGGCAGGCGAATGATCTCGGTAGTGGGCGGTGTCCCAAATGCAGACCACGTATGCAAGGCAAATTGACCGTTGGGAGA
Source organism: Bacteroidetes bacterium UBA2364 (assembly GCA_002344075.1). GTDB lineage: Bacteria > Bacteroidota > Rhodothermia > Rhodothermales > UBA2364 > UBA2364. The sequence continues at coordinate 32,296 of DDTM01000104.1, read as the reverse complement.
AATGTTGTATTGATGAACGCCCGTTTGCGGCTTCGGAGTCAGACGTTCGTTTCCCGTTCCGTCCAATCGGATACGATATAAATAACGCTGGGTAGGATTTTCTGGCGAGGCGATATAATAGACCCATCCAGAGGCCGGATCTATCTGAAGAACCCGTGCCACATCAAAATCGCCTTTAGTAATGGCCTCAACTTGGCTCCCATCTCTTTGTATTTTATAGAGTTTACGCCAACCATCGCGTTCACTTACCCATGTAAAGGCCCTTTCGCCGTCTGTCCAAATCAAGTCATCCACCACATCAACCCATGCCTTGGGATCTGCATCAGTGAAGACTGTACGGGTACGTCCGGTTTTTGCTTCACATAGCATCACTTGGTTCGTGTTTTGTTTACGGTTCATGCGTTGGATGACCAATTCGTGCGCATTTCCAGCCCATTCCATACGGGCAATGTAGTTATTGCGAAGGTCCCCCGGTACGTTCATCCACTTGGTAAGGCCGCCTGTAGCCGTTACTACTCCTACCCGCGCTGCCGAGTTGGTGGTTCCTGCTTTTGGATACTGAATAGGGATTATATAGGAATAAAGTGAATCCGTATTATTGATTAATAGAAAATCTCGGACACCTTTTGCATCCAACTGCCAATACGCAATGCTTTTGCTGTCCGGGCTCCATCGGAAACCATCTTGGAGACCAAATTCTTCCTCATACACCCAGTCGAAGGTGCCGTTAATGATGGTTCTGCTACCGTCACGGGTAAGTTGGAGAATGCGACCCGTTGCTAAGTTTTCGGTGTATATATTATTCTGGCGTACATAAGCCACCTTTTTACCGTCTGGGGAGAACTTCGCAAACATCAGTGTAGAGGCAGAGGTTTTACCTCCTAACTTCCAGAGTTTCCCAGAAGCCACTTCCAGTACCCAATAATCGCCGCGTGTATTGGTGCGCCAAACACGTTCTGAATTTGTAAAAAGGAGCATTTGCTTATGATCCGGCGACCACTCATAATCCTCTATCTCTATCGCTTTTTCACTACCTTTTGGGATAAAAGTTTGGGCCGAAATTAAGATACGTCGCGTACCTGTAGCCGTATCGTACACGACCAAGTCTTGGCCTGTGCTACCACTGGCAGGACGTTCTAAGGTGGTGTAAGACGTTCCACCATCCATCCAACGAACGGGGCCAAAGCCCTCTGAGCTAAAATGCCCGCTAAATAATTGATCGAACGTAAGCGTTCCGGTTTCAGGATTTTGGGCGGAGAGCCATCCACTTCCGACGAGCGATACAAAAAGACAAAAGCGTAAATAGGACTTCATGGAGTTCTCGTTTAGGTCGTAATGATAAAAGATAACAGTAATCTACAAAAGAACCCGATAAAGCAACAGAATTATTTTTCCCAAGAAAACAACAGGCCATGAGAAAGTGTTACAACGACCAAAGAACACATACTCAATCTTATTATCTTGGAAGAAAGTGGTCTTAAATCTAATAAAATATCTATGATTCAAGGACTTAAAGAAACTATTCAAACAACTAAAATCGTTACGAATCAATATATAGCATAAGTACTAAGAAAGAAATGTGAAAAATTACATTCTATTCTGATGCTGCCCCAACAGGTTCTACTAAGGTACATTTGAAAAATGTCATTAGACATACGATGCACTTACTTAGATTAGGTCGTATGCGAAAGACCTCTTTGACTACCGTTGGGAAATGCACTTGATGGGTATTAGGGAAGTATATCAATATCTGAAAAAGCCTCGTATGGACGACATTATATGAGAACCCTTCTGGCCAGCATAAAATGTGAAAGATGTGTTCGCAAGGTGTTTTGGGAAGTTTTTAAATACATTTTTTAGAATACGCCATGTGGTAACAGTACTTTGTGCGGAAAGTTGGTAAATAGTTTGATCCGGCGCTTTATTGTTCGTAGTATTATCAGACGAAAAAACATGGGTACATATCTCATATCTATTGTGCAGACATGGAGCAACAGGAGTCATTACATAGATTTCTTTTCGCTTAAATTCATACCCCCAATATAACCCTATCAAAAAATTAAAACTGTGAGTACACGTAATATTTTAACCCTCATCTTTTTATCCATCTTCAGTATCTCTTGTGACCAACTAACGACAAGCTTTACGCCAAAAGAAACTTTTACGGTTGTTCATAATGAAGAAACAATGCCCGTATGGGTTTACGGTAAATCAGATGCTCCATATATATTATTAGCCGCTCACGGTGGGCCAGGTTCGGATGTATTAGATTTTCGAAATTATCAAAATGGAGTTGGATTTAAGAAAATTGAAGAAAGTTACTTAGTCGCTTATTGGCAACAACGGGCATCCGGGCAATCGAAAGGTTCTAATAATACCAAGTACTTCACCATAAGCCAGTACGTGGAAGATTTGGACGTTGTAATAAACGAGTTAAAAACACGTTACCCCTCAAAAGGAATTGTGTTATTGGGGCATAGTTGGGGCGGTACCTTAACGTCTGCCTATCTTAAAGATTTGACGCGCAGAACAAAAGTGGTGGCTTGGATTGATGCCGCAGGTTTACACAATGGAACGATATTTTCATCATCCACCCGAAATGATTTAATTCGCGAGGCAGACCTCCGAATTGCAGCAAACCAAAACACATCTTATTGGCAAGATGTCAAAAACAAAGCTCAAAACACGAGTACTCCTTTAACGGAAATCAATTCGCTTGCATATGGGTGTCTAAATAACATACCTGAAGTCGTCACAAAAGTAAACCTCGCCGACTTTAAACATACTCAAAGAGCGCTTACAAGTAATGGCGCTCTTTTTCCTGAAATTCTGACCTCTAACAATACATCTGGCGTATCCACGCTTACGATACCCGTACTATTGTTATGGGGTAAATACGATTTTGCGGTGTCCAAACAATTGCGAGATGAATTAATGGGTGTTTTGCCGCCCGCAAAATTAACCTCCGTTACCATGCAAGCATCCGGGCATTACATGATGTTTCACGAACCGGAATTATTTGCCTCATACATCAAACAATTTATGGATAAACTTTAATCCTTAAAATGGCAATTAAGCTGGGGTGCATCTCAAAAATACCAATACTCATACTACGCACACTGGTTAAATAGCCTGTGAACAGTATGTTCGTTCTGCATTTTGGGAAATTCTGAGATGCACCTTATGCGCTTTGCGGAAGCAGAAATACGTAAAAAAAACCACTGGGGTGATGTCATACGAAAAGCCATCTGCCGAGCATAAAATATGAAAGATATGTTCACAAGGTAATCTGGGAAGTTTTGAAATGCTATGAAATAAAAATCATACTTTCCTGCTATTGTTTGTATTTGATTTAGGGCAAAATGGCTTGTCTAAATCAGTCAAAAACGGTTTACGTATTGGCGATGGTGGGGCATTTGAAAAACGTCAGCCCAACATTTGCACAAATGCCTGATAGAATTACAAACCTGTCTGCCGACAGGCAGGTGTTGAGTTTACAACTGTCAGCCCCACTATTGCCAATACTATGTTAGCGGTTCGTTGTTTTTTATTCGTTGTCACCATTGTTGAAATCTAATGCCAAGTTGATTGTCTGCAATCGCAAATTCCTTTGCACCCCAAGGTCTGAGTGTAACTTTGTCAAGGTTTGGATGAAGTAGATGAGAATGCGATGTAGAAACTATCTTATATACTTCGTCAATGTTATCTGTTACAAATCTTAGTTCTGGATTATGTTCTTTCGCTAATTGTTCGTCTTGAAAAACCATAATACCTATTCCGTCTTTATTTAAAACACAATAAGGTTGTGAAGTATTCAAATCTTTGTGTATGATTGTAAATTACAGACAGTCGACAAATAATTTAAGTCCGTCTGAGAGGTTGGTATAGAATACACTTGGTACTAATTTTGTAAAATTCATATCTTCTCGTTTTTAGATTGCACTTTGTCCAAAGGTTAATAAGTTATTGTCGGGGTCAAGCAAAGCAAATTCTTTTTGACCCCAAGGTTTTGTTTGTAAAGTCCCGTTTGGGTGAATGTTCACTTTGTTGTCCAACAATGATTGATACAAATTCTCAATGTCGCTTGTTCTAATATAAACTTGTCCGTAGCTAGCTTTTGGGTCAAGTTCTTTAAACTCAAAAAAGTGAATTTGAATGTTGTCTTTTTCAACCATTAAATAGTCGTCAAAGTCAGTACTTCCAAAGTTCTGAAAGCCCAACTTGTTCACATAAAAGTCTTTCGTTACGGTCTTGTCCCGCATTGGCAGTTTTGGATTTATGTTTGTCAGCATACTTTTAGGTTTTGTTTATAAATCGCTTTTATCGGTGGTCGCCCTACAATGACCGCTAACACCTTTATAGCATCGATATGTAGATAAAGAAGAAAATTATTAGCCATTCTGCCAATTTTTTCGCTCCTGTTCCACGTGTGTCAGTAAAACCGTGACACCATATTTTTCATCGAGGTATTGCGCCATACGATCGGCACAATAAACCGACCGATGCTGCCCACCGGTACAACCAAAGTTGATCATAAGGTTGGTGAAGCCTCGCGAGAGATATTTTTCCACCTGCATGTCCACGAGATGATAACATCCTTCTAGAAAGTACAATACATCACTCTCGGCCAATAAAAAATCCTTGACGGCTTGGTCTCGCCCTGTCAGTCGTTTATAGGGTTCATACTTTCCGGGATTATGAATGGCGCGGCAATCAAAGACAAAACCGCCTCCGTTCCCAGACGGGTCTTCGGGAATACCTTTTTTGTAGGAGAAACTGGTTACCATAACTTGTAAGCGCCTGTTGTCTTCGTGCTTAGGCGTATGTTCTGGCTTAACTGGTTCTGATTTTTGCGGTGTTGGAATGGTTATCACTTCCCTCAATTCGGGATTTTCTACGATCTGTTGAATAACGTCCAATAGTGTCGGGAGGGCGATGGGGAGGTCTGCTTTTTCCATCCACCATTCTAAGTTTTCGATGGCTGGGGGCAGGCTTTGAAGAAAATGAGGCCGATGTTCGATCCAACCCCGAAAGCCATACGCACCAATGGTTTGAAGCGTCCGGATGAGTACAAATCCCATAAAGAAGTCCCAAAACTCCTTTCGGTTCACTACCGTTCGGGTTTCCAAAACATCCAAATAGTGATTGACCAATTCGGTACGGATTATATGTGGGATGCGTGCCTTTGCCTGAAAGAGGAGGGAGACCAGATCGTAGTGCAATGGCCCTCGACGACCGCCCTGAAAGTCAATAAAAAATGGCTCGTCATTTACAAGTAGAATATTTCGCGCCTGAAAATCTCGGTACATAAAATAATCCGCCCGTGCCGATCCCAAATAATCGGACAAGCGATTAAAATCATCCTCCAGTGCCTGCTCATCAAATCTGGTTTTGAGTTTCGCTACATAATATTTGAAGTAGTTCAGATCCCATGCCATAGACTGTTTGTCGAAATCCGAACGCGGATAGCACACGGAATAGTCCAATCCTTCACCACCGTCTATCTGGAATCGAACCAGTTCTGTGAGGGCTTTTTGGTAAGCGGTTACCGGAAAAGGCTTGTCTTTGCACTCTTTGAGCAGATGGTCTAACAAGGACCGGTCCCCCAAGTCGCCCACAAGATACACATACCCTTCTGTATGTTCCCCCATAACAGGTGCAACTTGTAGCCCCTTTGCATGAAAATGGCGGGCAAACGTCAAAAAAGCACGGTTTTCGGCCAAATTGGGGCCATACGCACCGATGGCACTGTGGGTGTCGTTGAACAAACGGTAATACCGACGCTCCGAGCCGGAAGGTGGGATGTCGGTAATACGAACTTCAGAAGTACCCGCCCACTGGCGGAATAAGTTGGATAAAATTTCGCGGTTTGGGTCAGACACAACCATACAAGATTGAGGAGTAGGAAGAAACTAAGGAATATCTAAAAAGAGAAAAGACGTTCCAAACCAGATTAGAACGCCTCTTTCAGGGGGTGGGCCCGGAGGGATTTGAACCCCCGACCAAGGGATTATGAGTCCCCTGCTCTAACCGCTGAGCTACAGGCCCGCAAGTCATGCAAAATACGGCAGCAATTCCCTGAAAACAAAGAGACTTTCTTTAAGTCACCGTAAAAACGTATTTTTTTCACCCTTTGTAACTCCTAAGACGATCTGAAAGGTTTAGCCTATACGGAAGAGGTCTAAGTTTTCGACCTTCACGACATGCGCACGATTCAAAACCTCTTCTAAGGCTACTGCCGGGGAATTCAGAGAAAGCCTTGGGGCTAAAACATCCTCCTGAAGCCAATTGTAGGTATCCAATCCGACTGGCATATCTGGTGAACCAATATGAGATGCAAGGGCCAGCAGGGCTTGTATGCCCACGCCACTTTCAAATGAAGAAGAGAGCACGACCGGAATGCCACTTTCCAAATACCAAGATCTCGGACGTGCAGAGAGCATGGGCTTATAGATTAGGGCCACTGGACGAAAAGGGGTCTGTTGCAATCTGTCCCATGTCCTGTCGCGCAAACTCTCGTCTAATGCAATCGGCATTCCTGTCAAACGTTCAAACTCCGGTAAATATCGGGTACTCTTGAGTGGTTCTTCGATGTACTCTATGGAGACGCTGTGCAGTTGTTCAGTAAATAGCAGGGCATCCTTTAGCGTCCACGCACGGTTGGCATCCAATCTTAACGTACATCCTTCCCCTATAATTGCTGCCACACTACGGACCAAAGCCGCATCTTGTGCCGGTTTTCCGTGCCCTACTTTTAGCTTTACGGCTTTGTATCCTTGTTGCACGGCTTGTTCTGCACGATGCAAACATGCCTCCGGCGATCCGGCCAGAAGCATCGTGAGCAAGACCGTTTTTCGTGCGCTATTGTAGCGGGGAAGGCCGTTTTTTTGGGATTGGAGGTTTGCTAAAGCGGTATCTAATCCGAATTTGGCGGAAGGATACCAGTTTGTAAACGGAAGTGGCGGTGGATTCGGCTTGTTCTTTGTGCGTAAATGACTCAATTGTAAAACGATTTCCGGTATGGTCTCGTGGCTGAATCCAGGTAAAGGGGCGGCCTCACCCCAGCCCTCAAAGCCATCTGCATCGGTCAGGCGAAGCAACAAGCCTGTTCGGGTTGTTTGTAGTTGCCCGCCCATCCAAATCGGGGAAATAAGGGGTAGTTGGTAACGAAATAGGGATAATTCTTGCAGCATAGGTGTTGGATTTTGCAGAATTTAACGCAAAGCCCACCCAATACAAAAAAGGAGACTATATATGAGCAATAAACGGGCGGTAGCGCCCAGTCGAGGATTGAGCGCTACACCATCTTCCCGGAATAGGGCAAGAATCAGCGGGGCCGCAGGAATCAAAATTAGCAATTCCAACAAGACAAAAGGATGTTTTCGCTCGGTCAGATAAAGAACAATAGGCATGAGTATAGCAGTGATCACACAAAGGGTGTACCAGATATTTCCAAATGTGCGACCAAAACGCACAATGAGGGTTTTTTTATCGGCTTTGGCATCTTCGAGCATGTCTCGCCGGTTGTTTACCACCAGAATAGCTACAGAAAGTAAGCCCGGCCCCAAGCCCGCCAAAACGGGCCACAATGGAAGCGTGAGGGCTTGGACATAATAGGTTCCCCCCACTGCTACGGGACCAAAGAATACCAACACAAAAAGATCCGCCAATCCTGTATAGGCAAGGGCATAACGGCCTACGGTATAAGTGACTCCGGAAAAAATAGCCACAATGCCTAAGAGCAAAATAGGCCAGCCTCCGCGATACACCAGATAAAGCCCCAGCAAAAAGGCCAGCGAAAAGGCCAGAATGGCACCATTTCGGACGGCATTCGGTGATAAAAGCCCTGCTTGTGTAGCGCGTGTTGGGCCTTTGCGTTCGGCGGTATCGGCCCCCTTAAAAAAATCAGCATAGTCATTGGTAAGATTCGTCCCGATTTGAATCAAGACAGCCCCTAATGCGGCCACCATTGCCGAAAGTGCATGAAACAAACCATCGGACCATGCCATTGTCGTACCAATGAACACGGGGGCCAAGGCCGCTGGAAGGGTTTTAGGGCGTATGGTTTCCCACCAAATATTGACAGGCGACATGAGGTTATAGGGTTTAGGTCTGTGGTTTACCAAAGGATCGCCCGGGCACGGCGATCCATTTTATACAAACGATACGGCTCCTCGGTGAGCGGCTCAAGGGCGGGCTTTTGGTGCATGATGCCGTCTCTCAACGGTTGTCTGGTCAGCAAGTGATTCCATGTTCGAATATAGAAGCGCATTGGTATTTCAGAAGCCTCTATACTTTCTTTTATCCGAACATGTTTGGGTTGGATAGCATCATAAGGGGCATCGGAAGATGCTGTTTCATAAGCAATACCCGTTGGTCCTGCGCTCGATACCCGTATGGTCAATGCCTCCACATCAGCAACAGCACCATAAAAAGCCCATCGCCACGCACGGTAACAAAAATCCACGGACGCTATCGGATGGGTTTCGTCTTGCCAGACCGGATGGTAGGTAAAATAATACTGTCCTTTTTGTACCTGTACTTGATACCAAATGGTCAAGAGTGGCTCGGTCGGCTTTTCTTTGGCCGCATAAAATTCAGGACGAAAGTTGGCAGCCCAAGCCGCAGCCGACTGTGTGCGTCCCATCAGATGCAGCATGGCATCCGGTGCAATAACTGGAAATGTGCGTGATGCTCCACCAGTAACGCGGGCAAGTACCCAAGTACCAACTAACAGGAAAATACATATCCATACAAACCACCGGAGAATACGCATGATGATTATTTAAAAATGCCGGAAGCCATTTGATGCGATGGGCATGGTGCTGCCATCCTGTAATTCCAAATGGAGGCCCTCCTCTGGATGGGTGATGGTTCCAATTACCGTAAAGAGGGTTTCGTCCAACAAGATGGCTTCCTCCGGTGTTACTGTAAAGAGCAACTCGTAGTCATCACCGCCGTAAAGGGCAAACGTTTCTGGATCTTCACCAAACTGCTCGGCCACTTCACGGGTCAGGATTTCGATAGGCACTTTTGCCATTTGTAGCAAAGCCCCTACGTTCGACTGCCCACAAAGATGGTTGATTTCGGAGGCGAGGCCATCAGAAATATCTATTGCAGCGGAAGGTACAATTTGATTTTCACGCCAGTTCCGCACCATATCCAAACGTGCTGTCGGAGAAAGCGATCGCTGAATTACATAATCAAAAGCATTTAGATCAGGCGCATGGCCTTCTCCTTTTGCCGCCTCGAAACGTTTTTTTTCTTCCAATAATATCCGTAATCCGGCATAGGCTGCACCTACATCGCCCGTTACACACACCAAATCGTCTGGACGTGCACCGCTCCGATACGCTATTTGGGACGCTTCGGCCTCGCCAATCGCCGTAACAGCAATCACCAATTGCCTAGAAGCAGTGGTATCGCCGCCGATCAGGTCTATCCCATACAATGCGCACGCTTGCGCCACGCCCTGATACAGGTGTTCCACCATTTCCACCGACATATTGTGTGGCACTCCTAATGAAATCGTAGCATACTGCGGCAGGGCATTCATCGCACAAACATCACTCGCATTTACCGATATGGCTTTAAAGCCCAGATACCGCAACGGGTGGAACATGCGGTCAAAGTGAACATTTTCGATCAACATATCGGAGGTAACCACTTGCACCCGCGAATCTGCAATCGGATACACAGCCGCATCGTCGCCTATACCCTTCAGTAATGGATTGCGTGTTTTGCCCAGCAGTTCACCAATGCGCTGTATAAGGCCAAATTCGCCTAAGTCTGAAATAGGGGTAAATTGCTGCATCTATTATATGTTTTCTAAGGATTTAACAAAGCTTAAAAATTACGGTATTTAACGGCGTCACGAGGTGAAATGACATCGAGGTACATCCCTAAATTCAACGCCTTAATTGGGTGGACACTGTATGGTTTGAAATCAAAGATACACAAGGAAATATTGTATTTTGTACAAATGACACATTCATAAATTGAGGTGCGGATATTATATCGGGTATCCGATGTAGATCTTTTTTATAACAAACGTATTGCTTTTTTGGCCGAACCTTTATGTAAGACCAAGAAGTCAACCAGATTATACCGTTTCAAAACGTGCGATCCAGTTCCTGGTCGTGCCAAGACGACTCGTCTTCCAATGATTCTAAGTGGGTAAAAACCGTCACGGTTCCCAGCATGTTACGAATATCGGCCTCGATGTGTTCCAAAAGTTGATGGCCACGATGTACCGTCCAGTCACCCGGTACGAGCACATGTACCGAAACAAACCGCCGCACGCCGGACTGTCGGGTGCGGAGGGCATGGTATTGGGCGCCTTCATTTTTGTAACGCTCCAAAATATCACAAACCGCCTTTCGTTCGGCTTCAGGTAAGGCGGTATCCATCAGCCCAAGCGCAGCCCCCCGCGCCAGTTGGTAGCCCGTCCAGAGAATATGGAGGGCCATAATTAGCCCAAGTACGGGATCCCACCAAACCTGTCCGGTCAGTTGTATCGCCAGCAAGCCTACTATAACGCCCACCGTTGTCCATACATCCGTAAGCAAGTGTTTTCCATTTGCCTGAAGCGAGACCGATTCGTTTAGGCGGCCCACTCGTATCAGCCAAAGCCCCATTGCCAAATTAAGTATAGTCGCAACACCCGAAATTAAAAGCCCTACAGGAATGCTTTGAATGGGATATGGATAAACAAGGCGGTTTACCGATTCCCACAGGATACTGAGGGCCGCTCCAATGATGAGCAAGCCCTCGGCACCACTGGAAAAGTATTCGGCCTTAAAGTGTCCATAAGCGTGGTCTTCATCTGGTGGCTTGGCTGCAAGGGCAATCATCCATAGGGCAAGGACAGCCCCGAGGATATTGACGACCGACTCCAGTGCATCGGAGAGCAACCCCACAGATCCGGTCATGAAGTATGCCGTCAATTTGAGTAAGATGGTTAGAACGGCAACGCCCAATGACCACCATGCATAACGAGTAAGTGTGGTAGTAGCCATCTGGATTAATGATTTGCCAGTACGATCAAGGCATCGTCAGGCTTTAGGTTCAGACGGGTTGTTTTCGGCGGGTTCAACTGTATGCCAAATCCTCGATCACGTTTTTCTGCATCGGCTTGCCTGCGCCAACCGATTGCAATTTCATTACGTGCTTTTGCCGCTTCGACCACGGTATAGAACGAGAGGTCTTTTTGGGTCTCGACATACTCGGAGGCTGGTTTTAAATATAGTTCTGCACCGTCTGCATCGAAAAGATCCTCAAATACAGCAGCAAGGGCTTTGTTTTCGGAAACCTGTGCAAGTACCAAACTTACCAACTGATCGCTAATGATAAAGTCATCCACCTGGGTACTATCTGCAAGGCGCTGGTTCCGAACATCCCCCATTTCCGACACAATGGCAAAGTTCTTCCCGTGTCTTATGGCCAATTCTCGGAGATGTAACAAGACCACCAAGGTACGGGCATCTGCTTCCTGAATGCCCATTCGGGTATCTCGTAGGACGAGGATATGGTCATAGACCTCTGGGTGGATATTGTCTAATACAGCCCGATCAGTCGGGTCTGCCAACACGGTTTGAACAACTTGTTTGGTGAGGAGTGGCAATTCTGGCACAGGCTCACGATGCACCACAGTTGTATGTGAGCCTTCACATACATAAGCGTTCAATTCATTCATTGTTGCTTCGGCACGTTCATTCCAGCCCAAGATCAGGGTTTTCTCCGGAGTGACCTCTATTGGTGCAACTGGCCGAATCATTTCCGATTGTATAAAGGGGTCACCACCTTTTCGGATGGTATCGTCATCCAGCGAGATCGCCACCAGTTCATCATTCGGCTGTATGATAGTCTTCATATCGGGCAATAGCCTCACTTTTCCGTCTTGTTTTAAGCCAATAAGCGAAGATTTTTCAAATAGTTGCAATGCATCGCCGAAGGTACATCCGGCGACTTGGCCCGCCTTTGAAAAATATATCTCGTCTCCCCCAAAATTCAGGAGATCCGTTAGCACGCTGGAAAGCCCCGTTTGACGGCAGGTTTGAACCGAAATGCGGGTAACCAAGTCATCAAAAACCACCGTCTCGATTTCGCCGCCGCCCACCATTTCCAGAATGGTTCTATTGTGGTGTTGCCGCAGTTCTGCAACAATGTGATAGGGTTCCTTTTTGCGCTCCGGATTGTTCAGGATGGCCAAAACGGTTTTAATAACGTGCGCGTCGGGGTCACCTGCTTCATGGGGGGCGAGTATAATAATAGACCGTGCGGCATCCGGATTGACAATACGCACATCGTCAAAATCAATCGGACTTCCACTACGACAAACAATACGTGTATTGGCTACTTCCGGAACCCGCGCCCGTATTTCGTCTTCCATCTCCACCTTGTCGCGGTCCGACAAGATTACAATCGTCGGTTTTTTGCGGTTTTTATTGGCCTCTACCAATTCCGTGATAATGGGAAAAATCAGCGAAGACCAACCGTAGATAATGGTGTGTTCGTTTTCCACGACAAAAGAGCGGCCTTTCCTCAGATCCTCCAATTTGGATTCTAAACCACTGTTCAGTACACCAATGAGGGCGCTGAAGATAAAAATCCCTCCCAAGGTCACAAAAAGCATGAGAAACATCGCTGGCCAAGAACCGGTGTCTCCACCCATCGTACCGGCATCTATGGTACGCATCAGGTTTTGCCAGATAATATGCGACCAGCCCATTCCTTCTTGGGTGGCCCATTCTGGACGGATGCCCAAAACGATGACGAACGATGCGATTAAAATCATCACGGCAGAAAGGACGCCAAGCCAAGCGATCAATGACCAAGCCCCTTTAGACATGGTATTGTCAAACCAATATCTAAGTCTTTGTTTTACAGTTATTTCTGGCATGGGGTTATGGGTGAAAAGATGAAACGATTTATGTACAGAAAAACAGGCAGCGGACTATAATGTATAGATCAAAATGGCCTTAAAAGATGTTTTTACGGATAAAAAAAGGCTCCGCTTTCGGAACCTGATAAATTCAATGATTTTCTTGCTAACGACCAAAGGAATCATAAAATTCCGCATTATACTTTTCATACTGTTTGAGCAAGGCTTCGTTCTTTTTCTCGGTCTCGGTCAATAATCCCCGAACATCGGTATTCCAGGGCATATACCATTCTTGTCCGTCGAAGTAGGCACGCATATCTTTCATTTTGAAATTATAGCCATGTCGGGCATATATTTCGTTCCGCATGATGCGCAATTCATCGGGCGGGCGGTTTTCTACATCGGCTTGTTTTAAGATCCGGGCCGATGTTTCCGGATAACTTCCGGCGGTTGCCACATAGGTGAACGTGCGTCGGGTGAGGTCATAGGTTTTGGCGGTTCCGCGTTTAAAGGGCGTCCATGTTCCAGTAATTTTATCGGGATTGGTAGGATCCAGCTTAAATTTAAAGATACCGTCATTGGGGTCGTCTCCGGGTTCACGGCCTTCAAACTGGTACTCTTCCCCTATCTTAGTCATGGTTCCAGAGAATGGGCGATCGTTTCCTGCCACAATACTGCGGCCTTTAAATTGTCCATTGTTTACCGAGTCCACAACGATGGTGATTTTATTCGGGCCAAACTTTCCGGTCCAACTTCCGGTCAGGTCGTCGGTTGTGGAAGCGGGTTGTGTTTCGGATTTTGGTTGTGTAGGTTGCAATGATTGGTGTGTGCTTGGCGGATTGTTGGTATCGGTACAAGACGCCGCCAGAAATGCAAACAATAGCAATATTTTTTTCATGATTGTGTTTTGTTGAAGGTAGAAGGATATGTTGAACAAAGATCGTTTTTTATGGGAGTATCGCTTTATGAATAACCGAAAACGTAGGATGCTTTTCGGCAGCATGTTGTTGGTTGTTCTTGGTTATTTTTCTTGGCTCATGCTTCGGATCACCTTGTCCTACATCCCAATTCGGGATGACGCTGCATTTTTAATGATTAAGCCGGATTATATTCATATCACCCATTGGAAAATAGCATTTTTTATCCATGTTTTTACCAGTATGTTTGCCCTTGGAGCGGGTTTTTTGCAATTCTCACGGGCAATTATGCAAAAATGGAAACCACTCCACCGATGGGTAGGTCGTATCTATGTCTGGAATATCTTGTTTGTCACTGGTCCGGCCAGTTTGGTAATGGCGTTTTATGCAAATGGCGGCTGGACGTCTCGGCTGGCATTTATCTTGCTTGCGGTACTATGGTTGTTTACGACAGCCCAAGCGTGGCGCTCGGCCCTAAGTGGCGCATTCAAGGCCCATCGGAGCTGGATGTACCGCAGTTATGCCCTCACGCTCTCTGCCCTTACCTTGCGTATCTGGAAGTGGCTCATTGTGGCGCTTTTGGCACCGCCACCCATGGATGTATATCGGATTGTGGCTTGGCTCGGATTTATCCCCAACCTGATATTGGCTGAGTGGCTGATCCGTAACAACCAAATTGAGAGGACAAAAAACACCAAAAACCCGTCTGAAAATCTAATAAACATTGAATAAATAATCTTATGCCTACTGTATCCATCTGGCAATCTACTTATCAAACCCTTCCCAACCTTCAGGCCGATGTTGTGATTGTAGGGGCGGGGATTTCGGGGGTTGCGACGGCTTATTGGCTCCGTAAAACACGCCCAACTTTGCAGGTTGTGGTCTTAGATGCCGGCGACATTGCGGCTGGTGCCAGTGGCCGCAATGCTGGTTTTTTGCTTCAAGGAACGGCCAACGACTATGCAACCGATGTGGCTACATTGGGACGGGAAGTAACCCGCCACCTATGGCAGTTTACGTTAGAGAACATTGCCCTCATACAAGCCGAGACAGACGATACCGCCATTGCATATCGGCAAACGGGTAGCTATGTAGCTGCAGGAACCCCTCAAGAAGCAGAATCTATCCAATATGCCGCAGCATTGGCTTTTGAGGATGGTTTTGAAGGGCAATGGCTTCCCCCTCAAATAGCCAATGCCCGTATGAATGCTGAACGGTTTCATGGCGCTTTGTTTATTCCGGGAAACGGACGGGTACATAGTGTTAAATTGCTTCGTTACCTTGCCGAAAAAAGTGGGGCCACCTTCCTACCACACCATCCCGTCATGCGCTACGAAGTTATGGGAGAAGACATTGTTGCACATACGCCATTTAGGCAAATTTCTGCCCCCGTCTCAGTTTGGGCCATGAATGCGTGGACACCACAACTTTTATCGGAAACTAAACAATGGATTCAGCCTATTAGGGCACAAATGCTCTCTACAGCCCCTTCGTCAGTAGAGCTTTGTCCAGCACCCATCTATAGCCATGAAGGCTACTTCTATTTACGCCAAGACGATGCGGGTGCGTTGCTTCTGGGAGGTGCACGGCATTTGCATAGGGCTGCCGAGGTGGGCTATGAAGACATAATAAATCCACAACTTCAATCGGACTTGGAGGCGTATCTCCATAACTTCTTCCCCGCATTCGGAGCGCATCAGGTCTTGAACCGCTGGACGGGGACGATGGGTTTTTCTCCGGATCATGTGCCTTGTATCGGGCGGCTATCCGCACATGCACCTTCTTGGTGGGTGGGGGGATATTCGGGTCATGGCATGAGTTACGGTTTTAGAATGGGTAAGCTCATGGCCGAATGTGTGCTGGAAGGCACTGCGCAGGAGCTCCACTATTTTGATGTAGGCCGATTTACGACTTAATCACGGTCTCTAAGCTGTCCTGTAAGGGTTTGGAGGCATCCGTAAACAAATACCCTACCAGACAAATCGTTCAAAGACGTTCATTGCTAATATGGAAAAAACCGATTTTTTACTTATTGGTGGCGGAATCATGAGTGCAACCCTTGGAATGTTGGTGCAGGAATTTTGGCCAGATGCCCACATTCTGATGCTGGAAAAAATGCCTGAGGTAGCTCGTGAAAGTTCGGATGCATGGAACAATGCGGGAACTGGGCATGCAGCTTATTGTGAACTCAACTACACGCCTGCTAAGCCAGATGGTACTGTGGATACTGCCAAGGCCATCCATATCTCCACTTCGTTCGAGTTGTCTAAAACCTTTTGGGCTTTTTGGGTAGAAAACGGCAAACTGCCGGACCCCAAACGCTTCATCCGACGAGTCCCCCACCATAGTTTCGTCTGGAACAACCAAAATATTGCCTTCCTTAAACGGCGATACGAAGCACTGAAACCTTCGCCGCTTTTCCGCGAGATGCAATATTCGGAAGACCGTAGGCAGGTTTCCACTTGGTTACCGTTGCTGATGAATGGACGACAGAAAACACAACTTGTGGCCGCAACCCGTATGGAACCCGGAACCGATGTGGACTTTGGCGCCCTGGCACGGGCGATGATTCAAACGTTACAACAAAATCAAGAATTTACCCTCCGAACCGAGCATGAAGTGCGTGATTTGGAACAAACCGCAGACAACCGTTGGCAAGTGAAGGTGAAAGACTTGGCCAAAGGTGAAACCCGGTTTGTATCGGCGAAATTCGTATTTATTGGCGCCGGAGGTGGGTCGCTCCCCTTGCTGGATAAAGCAGGCATCCCCGAAGCCGATGGCTATGCCGGGTTTCCCGTCGGAGGCCAATGGTTACGTTGCAATAACCAAGATGTCATAGACCGTCACTTTGCCAAAGCCTATGGACAGGCGGAGGTTGGTGCGCCGCCCATGTCGGTTCCTCACCTCGATACGCGCTTTATTGGAGGTAAGAAAGCATTGCTATTTGGCCCTTTTGCAGGCTTTTCCACTAAGTTCCTGAAATATGGCTCATACTTTGACTTACCGCTTTCGGTGGAATTAGATAATTTCATACCACTCCTTGCCGTCGGATGGCACGAGTTTGACCTGACGAAGTATTTGGTGGAGCAGGTAACGCAATCTTTTGAAGAGCGTATTCAGGCATTACGGGCATATTTTCCGGAGGTTGTGCCAAGCGATTGGCAAGTCGAAGTAGCAGGCCAACGTGTCCAAATCATCAAGCATGACCTCAAAAAAGGGGGGATTTTGGCGTTTGGAACCGAGGTGATAGCAGCACGCGATGGCTCTTTGGCGGCTTTGCTTGGCGCCTCACCGGGGGCTTCCACTTCCGTTAAAATTATGCTGGACGTACTGCAAAAATGTTTCCCTGTACAATGGGCCTCTGCCACCATCCAAACGAAACTTCGCACCATTTCCTCGTGGTGGGGCATGGCCCTACATCAAGACCCCAAAACCTGCAACCGCGTCCGTGCCGCCTCGTCGTTAATTTTACAATTAGGATGATGCCTGATGACCGCTTACATAGATCAATTTGAGGAAAAAAAGGCCTTAGAGCATTGTTTGCCACAAAATTGGTTCGTATGTTAACAACATCAAAGATGTATCTGTCATCTATTACCCGTTTCCGCGTTTATTCTCTCTTCTTGTCAACTTTTATTCATACCAACATGAACCTTTGGTCTAAGTTCCTCTTGGGTCTATCTGCCATGCTCATGCTTTCGGCTTGTAAAACCCCCAAACTGCCAGATTTCTCATTACCTGTACCCGTTCCAGCTCGCGAATTCCGGGCAGCATGGATTGCTACCGTAGATAATATTGATTGGCCGTCTAAACGGGGTTTACCAGTGGAACAACAAAAGCAGGAGTTGATTGCTCTTTTGGACCGCGCCCATGAGTTGAACATGAATGCCATTATTTTTCAAGTACGACCTTCGGCAGATGCACTCTATGACTCTCCCTTAGAACCGTGGTCGGAATACCTGACCGGTCAGCAAGGCAAGGCACCAGAGCCTTACTACGACCCGCTGGCATTTGCGATCGAAGAAGCCCACAAACGGGGCTTAGAGCTACATGCTTGGTTTAATCCATATCGTGCATGGCATCCTGCCGCCAAAGGAGCGCCGGCTACCGATCATATCACGATGATGCAACCGGACTGGGTCCGTACCTATGGCGCTTATAAATGGATGGATCCCGGACATCCGGAAGCCGCTGCCTTTTCTAAACATGTAATCATGGATGTGGTAACCCGCTACGATGTGGATGGCATCCATATAGACGATTATTTTTATCCTTACCCCATTACCGAAAATGGCCGTGAGGTGGACTTCCCTGATACCCATACGTTTGCAAGTTATGGGGCAGGTCGCTCGAAAGCAGACTGGCGGCGCGATAATGTGAATCGGTTTATCGAATCGCTTTACCGCGAAATCAAAAAAGAAAAGCCATGGGTTAAGTTTGGTATAAGCCCGTTTGGTATCTGGCGGCCGGGTTTTCCAGAACAAATCAAAGGATTTGACCAGTATGATAAATTGTATGCAGATGCAAAATTATGGCTTAACAAAGGATGGTTGGATTATTTTACCCCACAACTCTATTGGCCCATAGACAAGGCGGAACAAAGCTATCCGGTCTTGCTTCGGTGGTGGATCAATGAAAACACCCGAAATCGTCACATCTGGCCAGGCAACTATACAAGCAAGGTGATAGATCCGGATGTCACCAAGCGTTGGGAGCCCACCGAGCTGGTCAATCAAGTGAAGATGACTCAAGATCAATCAGGTGCGGGAGGCAACGTCCATTTCAGTATGAAGTCCTTGATGGCCTCGAACAGTGTCTTGGGCGAGCGGTTGTACAGGGAAGTATATCGCTATAAAACGCTGGTTCCTGCTTCTCCGTGGCTGGGAGAAGCTCCGAAAGAAAAACCAACCCTCAAAATTCGGAAGCAGAAAAAGCAACGATGGATACAACTGGGCTTTGAAGCGCAAGAGAAGAATACGCCATCCGTTGCTCCAGCCCAGTGGATCATCCGGACGCTTTATGGAAATCGGTGGGAGATGAATTTGATACCAGGTGAACAGAAAGAATACCGTTTAGAAGCGCTTCACGGCCTTCAGAAGCCGGATTGGGTTGTGGTTTCGGCACTGAGTCGAACGGGTGTGGAGGGTTTGCAAACAGCAAAACGCATTAAGAAGTAACGGGTGGTAACCAACGTAGGCGTAAAACCTGCTTTGTTTGGGGAGTAATCCGAGCAGATTCGCAGGGCCGTTGGCCCAAGACTGCCCATATTTCAGATCCGGCAAGGAATACAGGAATATGCTTTCTTTGTGCAGCAGGTATTTTGGCATCGGTCAAAAAGTCACTCATCTTTTTTGAATGGCCTTTCATCCCAAATGGCCTGAAATGATCACCAATGGCCCATGCACGGATCTGGAATACCGTATTTTCTGGAGGTGCGGCCCATATCTCGGTATTCGGTTCGCGGCTTCGTCGGAGTTCTTCGGGGTCATCGGTATATAAAATATCCATTTCAAAGAGACCCCAAGGGGTTTCACATGGCATACCGGGCCTCAGTTGGAACGTATCTGACGAAACATACACGTCTTTCATAAATACGATCGTTTCCCTGTCACGCAAAATGATCCCGTTCGGTAGGATCAGTTTAGTACCCGGCTGTGATACCAAGAGCAGATCAACCCTACTCAATAAGTTACGGGTCTGTGGGACCGTTGGCAACCACCGTTTGAGCGCTTCTAAATACAACCGTTTGCGCCATACGGCGGGTAAATCGTTCAGGTTCTTCAGACGAAGTGCATTTTCAGCGACCTGAATTACCTCAAAAAGTGCGCTGAGTTTGGTATAAAAATCATAATCCAGATAATCCCTTAGATCATTCATCGTAGCCACCATATGATCTATGGCCTTATCCCCGAAGTCTTTCTTTATGATGCTCATTAACCGTTGTCGCACCACGTTCCGACGGTATTTAAGGTGGTGGTTAGATGTGTCTTCGCGCCAAGTCAGTTGGTTTTTGCGTGCATATTGGATGAGTTCTCTTTTTCGATAGGACAATAAAGGACGGATAACCCAAACATCAGCGTTTTTCGACAAGGGCCGTTGTGGGGGCATTCCGGCCAGCCCTTCGATTCCTGTACCTCGCAATAAATTAAGGATCATGGTCTCCGCTTGGTCGTCTGCATGATGCGCAACAGCCACAAACGAAGCACCAACAGTATGGGCGATGCGTGCAAAGACCCGGTACCGCAACGAACGGGCAAACGCTTGTAAAGAATCCCCGTTGGGCGTTATATGTTGTGCCTCAAAAACTTCCACATGACATGAAATACCCAATTGCCGACAATACTCCTGAACAAACAAAGCATCGGCCTCCGAGGCTTCGCCGCGCAAACGATAATTGATATGGACCGCAGTTACGGCATAATCATGAGTAACAAGAGCATGTGCCAGTACCACAGAATCTAACCCGCCGCTTAATCCCAGAACAATGTGTTGTGGCGGTGGCCCTATGGACAGGCGGGCCATATGTTCTAAAAAATGAGGAAGTTGTTGCATATCGGTAAACAGAGGGCATATGATAATAAAAGATATGTACCCACTCCCGGATACTTCAAACAACCTGCCCAAGTCATTCGATGCTCATCAGTATCTCCCAAGCAACGTTTGGTAATGTACCCTTGCCCTTCCATCGCGCTACGGTTTTAGTACCGTTTGCAATAAATCGGTTTGGAGCATATCTTTTTGACGGACTGAAAAAGATTCTATTCGTCCTCCCACAGTCCAATAAAGTGGGCGTGCATCCAACTGATCGTTGTGTATCACTTTTCCAGTGGCAGTAGAGGCTACCCAGTTTTTCTCATCCAACGTAGTGAGTTCGAGGGCAATATTGCCAGAGTCAACCTCCCAAATACGCGCAATACCATCCATAGTGCCCGTCAGCAAGTGGTCTCCATCGGGCGAAAAAGTGGCAATGGTAATCCCAGGCATGGAAAGTTTGGCCTCTTCGTCCCCTGAAGTACGCCATACTTGTGCATTTCCAAAAGTATCAACCGTTACAAAAGTCTCTCCATTGGGGGCAAAACGAACAATCGTAATGGGATGTGCCGCTTTAATCTGGGCTATCTGTGTACCCTTCTGTGCATCCCATACGAAGGCTGTTCCGTCGCGGCTTCCGGTTAACACCTTGGTACCATCTTCCGAGAAATCAATGTCTAAGATATTCGCTTTATGCCCTTTTAGTTTGTGACGAATAGCGCCCGATTGCACCTCTAATATCACTGCATCACGTTCTGAGAGGCTGGCAGCCAAGGCATCCCCCTTTCCAGAAAAAGCTACATGATTGGCCGGGCTGGCCTTCTTGCCCAAGCGCCTACTGAGCCTGCCAGAAGCTGCTGCATACAGCGAGATGGTTCCGTCTGTTTCGCCAAAAGCTACCCGCGACCCATCCGGCGAAACCGCACCCGCCGCAAGTTTGAACTTGTTGATCTGTCCAAAAGTTTGAATCTTTCGCCCATTGCGGGTATCCCACAAGACAGCCGTATCGTTAAGACCAGAGACCAATACCGCGTTTCCATCAGACGAAAAATGCGCCACACCCGTATTGCCGCTTCCTAATTGTACTGATCTCGCACCATTGGACGCCTGCCATATGGTGAGCGCATGATCGAGGCGGAAAATCAGAGCCTTTTTCTGGTCTGGTGTAAATGCAACACCAGTTACCAAGGAATGGGGGTGACCCAACTGCCCCGTCTCTTTACCTGTCTCAACCGACCAAAGCCGGACGGTTTGATCGCCACCCGCCGTTGCAACATATCGTCCTTTAGGATCAAAGGCAACTGCCCAAATGCGGCCGGTATGTCCTTCTAATTTGTGACGTTCCACCCCGTCTGACGTGCGGAAAATACGGGCCGATTTGTCACTATTCGCGGCAATCAAAAATTGCCCGTCTTTAGAAAAATCCAGCGATTCCCAGCCACTCCAATTAACCGAAATCGGCGATAGAGCCTGAACGGTATCACCCCGAACCCGCCACCGCATAATGGTTCGGTCAGCACTTGCCGAGGCAATCAAGTTTTCTGTGGGACTAAATATGGCATCCCATACTTCAGATTTATGGCTTTTATAGGTAAGGCGTTTTTGGCCAGTTGCCACCTCCCAAACCAGCGCAGTGCCGTCCAGACTGGCCGTGACCACTTGTTTACTGTCTTTAGAGAACGA
This sequence comes from Bacteroidetes bacterium UBA2364, assembly GCA_002344075.1. Taxonomy (GTDB): domain Bacteria; phylum Bacteroidota; class Rhodothermia; order Rhodothermales; family UBA2364; genus UBA2364. The sequence goes on along the minus strand of DDTM01000104.1, from coordinate 10,282 downwards.
AACAGACTCGACAAAATCAGTATGGGCTTTCAATGTATGCTGCAACGTACCAGAAGATTCCCAAATACGGGCACTTCCGTCTTCGCTGGCCGAGGCAAACCGGGTTCCGTCTGGCGCAAATTCCAGATCTAATACCCCACCACCATGTGCCTCAAAGCATTTTTCTTGCACCCCTGTTTCCAAATTCCATGCACAAATCTTGTGGTCTTCGCCACCCGTTAAGGCGGTTTTGCCATCGGGCGAGACTGCTGTTGCAATGACCGCACCTTCGTGTCCGATAAACCGCCATACTTCCTTGCGGCTACTTACATCCCAGTACCGCGCCGTATAGTCTGCACTTCCTGTTAGAAGATGTTCCCCATCGGGCGAGGTAGCCAACGAAAGGACCGCTTCGGCATGGCCCCAAGAGGTCATTAATCGTGGCTCCGAAAGGTCAATGCCGCCAGGCGCAACTGGATCTCTGTTACAGGCGGTCAGAGACCATAACAAGAGGGCCGTGGTAAACAGGTTTTTTTTGGTGTACATGGTATGGTGGTTGAGGGTTTGGTTCGTGGGCATTTTACAGCGTTCTGAAAGACAATTCAAGCCCTTTCGTCACGAATTTTACCCTGACTGTTATTTTTATGGTCTCGCGATTATTTAACATAGGGCACAGACTTTTTTAGACATCATACAATTTCGTCTTTGTGATCACGCACATAAGCAGCAAGCCAACTCCCCGCAACCATTCATAGCGAATTTTGACCTTATTCGTGCTTTTCTAAGACCACAGGTCTTGCGATTACAAAATAATGGTGGTAGCTTTTATGTTCCTTATACAAACCTTACCCTTTTAGCCATGAATTTGATCCAAGACCTGGATGTACTGGATAACCTCGATGCCCCTAAATTGGTCCCCGAATCAATAGGAACGAATGGCCGGAAACTCTATTTAGAAACCTATGGCTGCCAAATGAACGTAGCGGACTCCGAGGTGGTGGCCGCTGTTTTGCAAGAGGGTGGTTATGGCCTGACGAGCGACCCGATGCAGGCTGATGTGGTTTTGCTCAATACGTGTGCCATTCGTGAGAATGCCGAGCAAAAAGTTCGGCAGCGGTTAGGCGTATTTCGTGCCAAAAAACGCAAAGAAAACCCGGACTTGCTCATTGGTGTTTTGGGTTGTATGGCCGAGCGATTGCGCCATAAACTCTTGGAAGAAGAGAAATTGGTGGATTTGGTGGTGGGGCCGGATGCCTATCGAGATTTGCCACGCCTTATTGGGGAGCGTGGCCTAAACGGGCAGGCTGCGGTGAATGTCCAACTCTCGAAAGAAGAAACCTATGCCGATATTGCACCCGTCCGCTACGACTCGAACGGTATCTCGGCATTCGTTTCCATTATGCGGGGATGCAACAACATGTGCTCGTTCTGTGTGGTTCCGTTTACACGTGGGAGAGAACGAAGCCGACCCGTAAACAGTATCCTTGCAGAATGTGCCGATTTGCTGGAACGCGGCTATAAAGAGGTTACCGTTTTGGGGCAAAATGTCAACTCTTATCACTTCGAGCAAGATGGAACGGTGGTCTCGTTTGCGGAATTGTTGTACCGCATCAGTTTGTTATCACCAGAATTGCGGATTCGGTATTCTACCAGCCATCCGAAAGATTGTTCAGATGACCTGTTGTATGTTCATGCGGAACGGCATAATATATGTAATTACATACACTTACCCGTCCAACATGGCAATACGGAAATGCTTCGCCGAATGCGCAGGACGTATTCCCGTGAGCAGTATTTGGAATTAGTGGAAAAAGCATACCGCATTGTGCCCAATCTTTCACTCTCCACCGATATTATTGCAGGTTTTTGTGGTGAAACCGAAGAAGAACACCGCGATACCCTTTCGCTGCTAAAACAAGTACGGTACGACCATGCCTATATGTTCATGTATTCCGAACGTCCCGGAACATATGCCGCCCGAAAATACCAAGACGACATTCCCGAAGACCTGAAAAAACGCCGCCTTTCCGAGATTATAGACCTGCAAACGCGCATTGCTGCCGATAAAAACCGCGCCGATGTAGGCAGTCTGCAAACAATTTTGGTAGAGGGAACTTCTAAAAGACGTATAGACCAACTCTTTGGCCGAACCGATGCGAATAAGGTGGTGATCTTTGATGCGCACAACTATCAACCCGGACAGTATGTTCAGGTACGGATCACGGGGAGTACCTCAGCCACGCTTTTAGGCGAACCATTGGGTGTAACCACCCTTGCCGAGTCTGTTTTGCAAGTGGCATAATCCTACCACTGGATAAGATTTTTACCACCAGTACGTACCTAAAATCCTTGTGCCGGCACCAAGCCAGTGGCTATTTGCCGTACTATAATGAGTACGACTTAGACCCGCATTAATCCCACAGCCTCGCGTACTTTTACCATATGGGCTTCGGCGGCCTTGGTAGCATTTTGGGCCCCATCGCGGAGTACATCGCGTACAAAATCCGGTTTTTGGGCCAACGCCCGCCGCTTTTCGCGTGCTTCACCAAAGTAGTCGTTCATTAGCCCCAAGAGTTCTTTTTTAGCATGGCCATAGCCATAGCCTCCGGCCCGATACGCAGCGGCTATTTCTTCCTGCTTTTCTGGAGCGGCAAACAAACGGATCATCGCAAAAACATTGTCCGTTTCGGGGTTTTTAGGGTCTTCCAACGGGGTGGAATCCGTAACAATGCTCATCACTTTCTTTTTCAGCACGCTCCCTTCGTCAAAAATACCAATCGTGTTCCCATAGCTTTTAGACATCTTACGGCTATCCAGTCCGGGTACAACCGCCACATCCTCTAAAATGTAGGCCTCCGGCATCGGGAAAATTGGGTTTTCTGGCGCAAACATCCGATTAAAGCGTTCAGCAGTATCTCGGCAAATTTCAATATTTTGCTTCTGGTCTTGCCCAACAGGAACCAGCGTGCCGCCATAGATCAAAATGTCTGCTGCTTGTAAAATTGGATAGGTAAATAAGCCTGCATTGGGAGAAAGGCCATTGGCAATTTTGTCTTTATAAGCTACCCCTTTTTCAAGGAGCGAAACGGGGGTCAGGCATAAGAAAATCCAGGTTAATTCACCCAATTGTGGTACATCGGATTGTAAAAATAAGTTTGCTTTAGCAGGATCTAAGCCGAGAGCCAGATAGTCCAAGGCTACATCAAAGCTATATTGTGCCAGTTCCTCACGATTGTTTACCGAAGTAAGGGCATGGTAGTTCACAATAAAAAAATAGCCGCCGTATTGGTTGCCTAAAGCAATGTTTTGCCGGAGTGCGCCAAAATAATTCCCAATGTGCAAAACGCCACTTGGCTGAATTCCGGATGTTAGAACAGGGGTTTTCATCAAGTTTTTCGTAAAATAAACCATTACCAAAAAATGATTCTGTAGATAGAAAAATTTCTCGCTAATGGCATAGTCCTTTATAATAGAAATTTCTAAGACGCCTCAGCACGCCATTCTTTGATACCACCTATAAAATACCAGATCAGGGTAAGTACTGTAAAAGGCAACACAAAGTACCACATGGCTGTACTGAATGTGGAAAGGGCATCGTGCTTGGTGTGTGCCAAAACCAAATAAAGCGTATAGGCAATATAATAAAAGAAGAACAAGGCTCCCCTAAAACGGGTAATCTCTAAGCCTTTGAAGAAAATAGGGAAGCAGGCCACCGAAATTGCAAGCATCACCGGAATATCAAAGGCAATGGCTGCATTGGAAACATTGATGGGTTGTGGTGAAACCAAGCCCGCAATTCCCAAAACAGTTAGGATATTGAAGATATTACTGCCAACCACGTTTCCGACAGCAATGTCGCGCTCCCCTTTTAATGCTGCTGCTACCGAAGTGGCTACTTCCGGCAAGGAGGTTCCAATGGCCACAATGGTCAGGCCGATGATCAACTCCGAGACGCCCAGTGTGCGGGCAATGGTAATAGCCGAGTCCACTAACCAATTGGAGCCTAAAACCAGCATCACCAATCCCAAAAGAATCCAACCTATGTTGATAGCAGTTCCTGTTCGAGGCTCCTGCGATAACTCCGCCTCAAACTCTTGCTCTAAAGCACTTTTTTTCTCTTTTCGGCTTAGGTGAATCTGAAACCATGTATAAAGGATTGCACCGAGTGCCAAAATACCCGCCTCCCATTTGGCCAATTGACCATCTAATACAAACAGGAAAAATAAAATAGCCGTCGAAATCATCACGGGCACATCAATCCGAATAAGTTGTGTATGCACCACCAATGGAACAATAATGGAAGACAAGCCCAATATAAACAGGATGTTAAAGATATTACTCCCTACCACATTTCCCACGCCTAGATCGGCCTGACCCACCCAAGCCGCTTGTGTGCTGACGGCCAATTCCGGCGCACTCGTTCCATAAGAGACCACTGTAAGCCCGATGATAATGGGTGAAATACCCAATGCAAGCGCCAATCGTGAGGCGCCTTTTACCAATGCGTCTGCGCCCAGTACCAATAAGACTAAGCCGCCAATCAAAAACAAAAAAGTAAAAACCGTCATAAACAAGAAGAGGTTAATGAAATACCTGAATGCCACTCTTACGCACATCGGGCGTGGAGGTGCCTTCTAAGCGCAGGCTTCAAAAACAAAGCGTCATAAAAACGCAAATAACGGTTTGGGGCTTGAGGTAGTCGTGAATTTTTAGCACCAAATCTCAATCGAAGAGCGACATTTGAACGGGTGCATCTCAAAAAATGCCAATAAACATACGACGCACCTTAGATTCGGTGACATCTTTGCCTATCGTTGAGAAAAGCTCCGTAGGAGCGCGTCACAATAGAAAACGAAACGAAACAACCCTATAGAAACCCCGTAGGGGACGACATCATACGAGAACCATAAGAATAAAAAGAGGTATGCACGAAGTACTTGAGGAAATTTTGAAATGCACCCGTTTGGAGAGACTTAATGGCCACCATTTTTAGCATCCGATTTGAGAAAAATAGAAGATGTCTTCCCACCTCCTTTATTCTACTTAAGAGCGAATAACATCTTTAAAGGATTGAAAATAATTGTTTTATCACCATAGAAGTTATTAACTGACAATAAGAGAAACTCGATGGTATAATGCGCTTTGGAAACGTATTCCAAAATCGTTACATACACTTTATAAGGAGCGTAAAAAGATTATCGAACCTGTTTTTAGTTTGATTAAAGAAATGTTCGATTTGAAATGTAACACACCTTTATCCTACAAAGGCAAACAAAAAACAAAATCCTATTTACTCTTATTGACCCTCACTATATAACTGATGGTGATTGATAATAATGCAAATGAACGACCATTAGGGAGTACAGGACATTTTCGAGCCTTATTCCTTTAATGGATACCCTTCATAGATATATTAGCAGAAGCTACAACTGGCGATATCGAGTACAATGGTGAGGCTTTAACCTAAATCAAATGCACCATGGTGAAGTGGGTGAACTTGGACGAAATGCCTGAAGGTGTGGTGAAAGCCTATACCCGCCTGTTTTTGACCGCGCCCGTTGCCCATTGGATCCACAACGCCAAAACCCAAATGCGGGTCTTGCAGGTAAGCCAAGGGCTTTACTTCCCCATCACCATCAACCAAACCGAGTGGGACAGCACGTTTACATGCTCCCCTTATACGGCGTATGTCCTGTACGCCCAAGACGAAATTAGGCGAAACCTAAAAAATCCTCTGCTACAAATGGGCTTATTGGGCTTGCTGAAAGGCATTAGTTGGATTTTGAAGCGGGGCAAAATTAACCAAAACGTACATGTGAACAATTTTCTGCTTTCTACCAATCCCTATCCTGCTTGGTCGGGGCAGGAACTGGCGGCGGTCACGGCGTTTTTACGCTGCGAATTTCCCCAGCACGCCCTGATTTTTCGCTCGCTCAATGAACCCCAACACGCCAGTTTGCTGCATACCTTTCAAAAAAACGGCTATCATTTGGTGGGCAGCCGGCAGGTGTATTTATACGAGATGGCACGGGAAGCTTGGCTTAAACACAACAATAACAAGCAAGACCTGCGCCTGATGCGCAACCAAAACTTGCGTTATCTGTCCCATGAAGCGATGGGCGCATACCTCGAAGAAGCCCTCGTTTTATACCAAAAACTATACCTCGAAAAATACTCGTGGCATAATCCCCAGTTTAGCTTAGCTTTTTTTCAAGCCTGTCACCGCGACGAAACAATGGTATTTCAAGGATTTGCCGATGCCGAAAATCGGCTAAGGGCCTTTTCCGGGCTGTTTGTGATCGAAAACACCATTACCTCGCCATTGGTGGGCTACGATACCGATGCACCTCAAAAAGAAGGGCTGTATATTCATGCCATTCAGTCGGTTTTTGACTACTTGTTTAAGACCAACAAGATGCTAAACCTGAGTTCGGGCGCGGCGCATTTTAAGCGGCTGCGTGGCGGAAAACCCGCTATCGAGTACTCAGCCGTCTATATGGCGCATTTACCTTGGTTTCGGCGTTCGGTGTATGGTTTGCTGCTCAAAATCTCCAACCAGATTGGCATTCCGCTGATGAAAAAATATGAACTCTAATCCTTTTTGTCAGCCGCTTGCATTCAGCCACGACGTGAAGCCCGGTCATTTTACGAGGGTCTGGCAGGCGGATATACCCTTATTTCTAACCCGCATAGAAGGGCGTGTGGTGGGCTATGAAGATTTTTGCCCACATCGAGGAGCGCCTCTTTCACAGGGCAAGATTTGGGACGGACGAGAGGTGGAGTGTCCGTATCACGGATGGCGATTTAACTTGGAAACGGGGGAAAACACCTTTGTCCCTGTCAAAAATGCCCATCGTCCTTGCGCCCTCAAACCCATTCCACTCCTCGAAGCCTATGATTTGGTTTGGCATCAAGCGGATAAAACGGCAGTGCTTCCGGCTTTATCGGATCAAAAACCGCTGCTATTTAAAACGGGAATTATCCAAGCAACGCTCGTCAATGTCGCCGAAAATTTTTTAGAAGGCAGCCACACTCATTTTGTGCATAAGGGCTACATTCGGACTTCGCAAGCCAAACGCCAAGCCATTACCGCCGAGTTTTACCCTCATCCCGATGGCTTCGCGGTACATTATCAGCCCGAGCCGCCCAAAGGCTTGCTTACGAAGGTTTTGCCCCAGAAATTCCGCACGTTGCGTCCCGTTGCGAGCTATGTACATCCGCACGTGACGGTTTTATCCTATTTTGATGTATCAGGACATTGCCGGGCACGGTTTGAAGGCATTCTTAAAACTGAACAAGCCGCCACTCGATTTTTTGCCCGCATTTTTCTGGATTTGGGCGGGCTTACACCGCTGGTTTCCGGATTGGCTTCTCATTTCTTTACAAAAATCATTCGACAAGATCAGGATATTCTCGAAAGGCAAGCCCAAAACCTCAAACGTTTTCCCCTGACCAGGTTCGTCTCCGATGAAACCGATGCCGTTGGGCAACAGCTTTTTGCATGGATTCATAACCCTGCGCAAATCAAAACCGAACCTTTTACATTTGAGGTGTTTTGGTAAATGGAGGATACGCTGTGTTAAAACCGCCACTACAGATGACGGATTCTCAAAGCTTCGATCTCTTTCTCTGGTAAACCTGTGGCTTGGGTGATTTGAGCATTATTCAGCCCCATCTTGATCAGTTCAACTGCTACCTTAAGGGCATTTTGCCTCTCGCCCCTTTTCTCACCTCTTTTCTCACCTNNCCTCTTTTCTCGCCTCTTTTCTCAGCTCTTTTCTCGGCTTTCTCTATCGCCTCATTAATGGCGTCTTCTTGCTCTTTTTTCGCGGTTTGCGCAACACTCGCTTCCCAGCTCAGATTGTCCAAAAACTTGCGGTATTTCCGTTTTTCGACCTCTGGCAAATGGTCAATCGCCAACTTTTCCTTTACGGCCGACATCCCTTTTGCTTTGAACGTATCTAAAACCTCGTTGTTTTTGAAGAAGTAAATCCATTCGTCAAGCGGTTCCTTGATGACATCCTTAAATCGAGTGGTTTGAATAAGGTAGTATTCAGGAAAGGCTTTACGAATGGTGGTGCTTCTTAAAACTTCTTGTTGGGCTTTGGTGAGTTCAAGCTCTTGATCGGTATGCAGTCCTTTAAAAGAAGTTTGCCCAACATAGATATAGTCGTCCCCTTTGCCCAAACCAAAATAGATAATGCTCACGGCAATCACTTTTTTAATGGCGGAATAAGGGTCTCCAAGGGTCATGTGTTCGGTGACGGCTTTTGCTGTGCCAAAAAGCATCCGCATCAGGTAGTCTAATTCTCTGGTATTCTGAATTTCGATAATGATATGCTCGCCCTTTGCGTTTTCTGCATACAAGTCAACCCGGTTGAACTTATCATGATCGTCCTCTTGGTTGCTTTCACTTTCCAAAAGCCCTTGAATTTTAATGTCTTCTTTGAGCAATTCGGAGAGAAAACCTTCGAGGATGTCGAAGTTCTTTTTGTCGCGCAGCAACCGTTTCGCTGCCCAATCAAAGCGGATATGTTTCTTGATATTTCTCATATGGCTTATAGGCTATAATAAAAGAATGCCTACTTAGCAAGTTGTGCAATGTTTCCTAAAACCCATATATTGGGTGTAGCCTCTTCTTGTTGGTCGTTTGCCAAAATGGACACAGAGTCGTGTAAAGTACTATACCCGCAAGCGCTTTATAGCATTAAAGACAAACAAACGCTATTGGTGGCCTGAAGCCTTTTATACGTATTCACATCTTAATCTTATACGATTTAATGGTAAAGGCAGATTTGCTTCTAAGATCTACCTTGTAGTTAGGGTTCAATGGCCTGTAAGCAAAGACACCCTTCGCATGAATCGCATTTGGAACCTCTTTTAAAAACTGGTAACTTTCTTTTTTTCATTAATCCATACCCAAATGCACATTGCCGAACGGAAAGTTGTTTCCATTCACTACGTTTTGACCGACGATAGCGGAACGCAAATAGATGCCTCGCCTGCCGGAGAGCCTTTGCGCTACTTACATGGTGGCGGAAACATCATCCCTGGCCTCGAAAAAGCCTTGGTCGGGCTGACCAGTGGCGATAAAAAAACCGTGGTCGTCGCTCCGGAAGATGGTTACGGCGTACACCTCCCAGATTTGGTTATTCCCGTACCACGCACCCAATTTGGAGATTTCGACCCGCAAGTTGGGATGCAAGTACAAGCAGATACCCCCGAAGGGGCCATGCTCTTTACGGTGGTCGAGGCCAACCAACTCGCTGTAACATTGGACGCCAACCACCCATTAGCAGGAGTAACCCTGCACTTTGATGTCACTGTTGCCGCCGTTCGGGATGCAAATGCCCAAGAAATACAACAAGGGTATCCGCAACAAAACCTTATTACCCTTTAACATCGAATACCGTTGTTACTTCCGGCCAAAGGTTTTCCGATGGCCTTTTTTTATGTACCCTTTTCTTCTATACCCCAATATAAAACATGTCACGCCCCTATATTCTGGCTGAAAATCATTGGAAGACCCTTCAAAAAAACCGTTTTGACCTTGCCGTCTTGCCTTGGGGAGCCACCGAAGCCCATAATTTTCATCTGCCCTATGCCACCGATAACATAGAAGCAGAGGCCATTGCTGCGGAATCGGCACGAATCGCTTGGGAAAACGGTGCAAAAGTGGTCGTACTCCCAACTGTTCCTTTTGGAGTTAATACAGGTCAGTCTGAAATCTATTTAGACCTAAACCTAAATCCCAGTACGCAGTTGGCCATTATTGCGGATATATTGGCGGTATTGGAGCGTCAGAACCTTCATAAGTTGCTCATTTTAAACAGTCATGGCGGAAATGATTTTAAGGCCATCTTGCGTGAACTGGGATTGCGGTTTCCGAAAATGTTTCTCGCCACGTGTAATTGGTTTTCCAGTTTAGACAATACACAATATTTTGAAGAATCCGGCGACCATGCTGATGAGATGGAGACTAGTTTGATGCTTCATTTACGACCAGATCTTGTTTTGCCTTTGTCTGAGGCGGGAGACGGGGCCGAGAAAAAGCACCAAATCTTGGCCTTTAGAGAGAAATGGGCATGGACTGAGCGCAAATGGCATCTTGTAACCGGCGATACAGGTATCGGAAATCCTGCCAAGGCCTCTGCGGCAAAAGGTGAACGCTATTTCTACGACGTAACCCGGAAAATCGCCGACTTTATCACGGAACTCACCCTGATTCCAATCGAGAAGCACTATCGGTAATGGGTATCTAACAAAACACCCCGCAACCTTTGGCTACGGGGTGTGACTCGGA
>DDTM01000051.1 GCA_002344075.1 Bacteroidetes bacterium UBA2364 | reverse complement strand
GAGGAAGCATCTTTCTTCATGTTGTTGTAAACTCGAAGTTAGTGCTTTCTCCGCCTCTTTTTGAAAATGTCCAGTAGTATGGCATTTGTCACCGTGCGGTATTTGTAAAATGTCGTCTGGTATATTTACAATTTCATAAACTTTTGTGTTTATCTCCTCAACTGTCCCCGATTCACCTAAATCAAGAAGTGCTTTGACTGTTGGAACGATAAGTTCGTCAAATGAAGAAAGGTTATTATTCTGTTTCTTTCTTGCCATTTATGTCTATTTTTTTCTTGTTGATGTCGCCTTTTAAGCTGACTTCTAACATGTAGTAATACGCAAAGAGTTTCGCATTCGTTTGAGTAATGTTGAACACAAGTTGTACACTACAGGTACTATAATGGCCGTTAGACTATCCTCTCAGAAATCAAAACGCAGAGAAACAGCGGGTATAAAAGGGGTGAGGGTACGTTCTTGAAGACGGTATTCGTATCCAGAAAGGCCAATCTGTGGCCGTTCAAACCACCACTCGGCCACATTTTTCCTATCAAGGACATTGAGCAATTCAACTCGCGCCTGAGCCGTGGTTTTTTTTAGTGTGCGGGTATAAGAAATTCCGGTGTCCCACTGCATAAACAGAGGTAGTGCATGTGTTTCTGGCGTTTGTAAGTTGTATGTCCCAAAGACGGCTTCCAAGCCAGAATGGGTGAGGTAGTCGTAGTAGGCTTTACGAAATGCCCACAACCGCCCTTTACTGATGCGGCCATTGAGGGTCCATTTCCAATGTGTGGCAAATGCAGCTTTTGTGGCAAAGAGCCAGCGACCCGGCTCCGACCATGCCACGGGTTTTACGTCGGTATATACCAACTGACGTACTTCTGCAACGGGTTTAAGGGTACGGAAGGCGCGGGCATAGTCGTACCGAATCACCATCTCGACCATTAGGGTTCGGCCTTTGAGTTCCAGTCCAAATCCGGCAGCCTCTCCCAAGGCAAACCCAGTCAGCGCTTCGATCTGTCTGGCGGTTTGATGCGATTCGGACAATGCCCATAGTTGTCCATAATCTAAAACACGTAGGTTTCGGAGTTTTTTTTGATACACCTCCCCCCCCAATTCAAGCCCTAAGCCTGTTTTCCAGTCTAATCGGGCTGTAAAATGCCGTGCATAGGGTACGTAGCGATCCGATACAGGGATCCAAAAGCGCAAGGAAGGCAACAAAGCGCTTGGGCTAAAGCTGCTATACTCGAATTGTTGTATAAACTGGCGAAAGATGCCGAAGGATAAATAGCCCGAAAATGAACCGTATTTGGCGGGACGGTTCAATAGCCGTATCGTAAACCTCGGTTCGGGATAAACCCCTTTTCCCATAAGCCATGTCCCACGAAACCCACTTTCCAAGGTGGTATAAGTGCCAATACGATGTGAATAAGTTCCATAGGCGGCCCATCGTGGTTGCTTCAGGGCCATGTCCACGGTTTGGGTGGTCCAGTGTTTTAATCCCACCCGATTTACCGCATACACGCCTTCAGCGCCCAATGTCCAGCGCAAGGCCGTCCATTTTGCCTGAAGCCAAACTTCCTGATAACGGTTGCCATCATCGGCGGGAACCGGATCATCGCGCAATTCGAGCACGGTTCCATCTGGTAATACGATCGGAATAAACCGCAAGTTAGCCAAATAATTGTATGCATGTGTAAGCCGGTATGTCGCGGCTATCATTGTTACCGTCCTCAAAATGCCTTTGGGAGACGAATAGCGCCAAGAAACCCGCCCAGCCCCATTTCCCCATCGGTAAAAGTCTCGATTGATCACCTGTGAAGTGGTATCGGTTGTTAGTGCATTCCCGCTCAAGGTATTCCAACCGATGTAAAAAGCGGCTTGCAAGGCATGGCCATTGCCCCAATCCCATCTTCCAGCGCCATGCAGGTCGTTAAAATCGGCTTTAGTTTGCCCGAACGCAGCCAGATCGGGTTTTTTCAATGCGCGTGCAGTTTCAAAAAACAGCGGATTACGCTGTACAATGGCGGCAAATGGCAAAAACTCATCCGGATGACTCCAGTTTTGCAATACATCCGATAGCGTGGCAGATTGATACATCTTACCTAAGCCAATGCGTGCGGATAACATCAGTTTCGCCCTAAAACCCTTGTTTTCCTGTCGCATGGCCCACCGAGCATTCAGGCTTAGGTGGTCTAATTGGGTTTCCAGCACGTGATTTTGGTTCTCTGGAAGCCGCAAATTATGTTCAAAGGCCATTACACCCGCCAATGCACTGCCTTCTTCTACCCCAAATCCGGCTTTATGCAATGTCATTTGCCCTACGGCGAAAGGAGAAAACGTGCTGACAATTCCCCTTAGTTGTAAGGGTTCAAAAACGGGCATCTCGTCCAGACGTATTAGGTGTTCACCCGATTCACCACCCTGTATATGTACTTCGCCCCGTGCGTCATTCATATACACACCATTCAGGGTAGCTGTACTTTGGAGGACATCTGCTGTCCCGAAACCTCGTATTGCAAGGCGTGTCTCGTCTGCTACTTCATTTTCGCCCAGCCATAAATGACCTTGTTTGCCCTCGATTATAACGGGAAGCACCTCTAAGGGTAGGGGCTTTATCCAGATATGAAGAGAATCTGAATGTGTGGCTGTATGACGTACTTGAATGGTAAGGGGTTCATAGCCCAGCAACCGAACATGTAAGGCATAGCGCGGCAGCGACAATCCCTCCACCGAAAATCCTGCCTTCTTGTCCAAAATGATCCGTTGTTGGTTTTCGGCCAACCAAACCGTGGCTTGGGGTAGGGCTTTCCCCGTACCAACTTCCCGAATGCTACCAAATAGTGTATAGGAGGGCAATGGCGGACGGACGAGGTTGCCTGCCTTCGCTGGTTCAATTAAATAGGTATTATGGCCAATTTTTCGAAACTGTAATCCGGTATTTTGAAGCAAACAAGATAAAACCTGCTCCGCTTTTCCTTGTAGTTGAACACATTGTGTAGAGATGCCCAAAGGTATTTCGGCACGATAAACCAGATTAATACCCAGAGCACTGGCCGAGGTCAATAATGCACTTTGTAGGCTTGCAGGCTGTGCTCCCAAATACGAAGGAAGTGATCCCAAAAAAAGAAAAAAAAGTCGAAAAATGTTCCACACGGATTTTCTAAACAAAGCCAACCCATTTAATCATACCGACAAGGTCTAATAACGGATTTTTTTAATGAATCATGCGGCTTTTATCCTTCAGAAGATGGTATTATCCCAAAACTTAGCGTAAGACAAATCCATTTCTTTGAGGCAAAACCTGACAGGATGCCGAGGCGCATAAGTCGGCTAATAAGCTTTCCAAAACGGGTCTTTGGGCGTAATGCAATGTAATGGCAATGCTACCAAGTCGTTTATTTTCCACAAAAATGGGGCGATCATAAAGTTGCACCAAATGCGCTACAAAATCTTTTACAACAACATTGGTCATTGCAAAGCCACCATTCATCCAAGAAAGTTCTGTCTTCACCTCAACATTTTGCGGGTCTTCCACCTTCCCTCCAGCCACCTCGGCCCATTGACCGGGTAAGAGTAACCGGGCTTCTTCGTCTTGGTTACCTGCCAAAGCCACTTTCCCCGACTCCAAAACCACTTGCGTTTTTGCACCAATTGTCCGAACGTTAAACCGCGTTCCCATCACCCGAACGTTTGCATTAAACGTCTCAACCGAGAAGGGTTTCCCATTGTGCAACACTTCAAAAAATGCTTCCCCTTTTAGCACAGCCTTTCGGTGGTCATCTGTTTGCAAAAATCGTATTTCCGAGCCGCTATTGAGTGTTACTTGCGAACCATCGGGTAGTTTTTCTATCCGAATTTCCCCGACTTTTGCTAAAAACATGAGTTCCTTGGGTGTTTCTGATTGGGTCATTCTAAACAACATGACCGATACGACCAGAAAAACCAGTGACGCCACAAAGCCATATACCCAAGGATTGCGCATCATTGGACGTACAAAAGCAGGGCGCTTAGACGCCTCTGGCTGGGCGATGGTTTTTTGCGCAATGGCTGCCCACATACGGGCTTCCTGTGTTGCATCGTTAAACCGAGGCGAAACATCTGCTTTTTCGGTTATTTGCCACAATAGCCCAAGGTCTGCACCCTCTTCGGCGGACAGTTCCGGCCATTCACTTAGTGCGCCCTTCAAATTCTCAGGCATTTTGGATGGTAAATTCGACATGTTTTTTCCAATCGGAATCGTTTTTTATCATCAAATCCCGCAACGTTTGCAGCGCCAATCCAATATGACGGTTTACCGTTGCAGGCGAAAGCGACATCAATTCAGCAATCTCGTCGTGGCTCAACCCTTCAAAGCGACTTAGTCGAAAAGCCTCCCTTCTGCGTTCCGGCAATGCTTCGATCCAATCATCCAATTGCTTGGCCAACCCGCTGGTTTCCAAATTTTCCAATGGATTAGGATCGACAGACAAGGTTTGATGTGCTTCCTCTATTTTTACCATTTGTTGATGAAAACTCCGTTTGGCATTCAGCGCCAAATTCCGGGCAATGGTATAAAGCAAAGCACGAATGGATTTATGCGCGTCTATTTCCGTGCGAATGTTCCATAACTTGATAAATACTTCCTGCACGATATCTTCTGTTACGGCTCCGTCCCGGACAATCCACCAAACATATTTCATTAAGGGGACTCTAAAAAGCTTAAACAACGCCGAAAACGCTTCTTGGTCGTCGTTTTTTAGCCGAAGTCCCAATATTTGCGGGTCTTGTATTTGCGCTATCGCACGAACAGGGTGCATAAGGAGTCAACTTAGGAGGTACTTAATGTGGGTACAACACAAACATGGTATATGATCAATCACCGCGATTTATTTTACCACGTTCCGCTTGCACCTGCTCCACCGGATGTGCCGCCACCCCATTCGCCTGAGTCAGAAGAAGTATCTCCCGTGGATGGATGGTCTGTAGTAGCATGACTGTCATTCGGTTCAAAAGTTTGAGATAAAAAACCAGATGAAGGGCCAGACGCACCACTGCTTATTTTTTGCTCGTAGGAATGTCCACAAAATTGACAACGGTACAGATAGCGACGCGGCGATTCGCCCTCAAAACCACCACTCATCGTTAGGTGTTTACACTTTTCACACGTCATATAGCCAACTAAATGGAGATTACGCACCACTTTTTCCACCACCTTGCCGTTTCGATCCACCCAAACATCATGACGGCAAGTTTCTAAGGCTTCTTCCATGATTTCGCCTGCATTCAATTTATTGGTTTTCTCGCTGGCAGATAAGCGTCTAATTCCTGCAAAGGGCTTTTTCGCTTGTGATTTGCGCGTTTTTTCGCTCCATTGACTTTGCTGACGCCGGATGTACCGCTGTTTCCACCAAGCATAACCCAATAGCGTGAGGGGGAAAATCAATTTTTTTATTTTACAATAACGGCCTTCCTCCGTCAACACGATGACCAAAGCAGGATGAAACTTGTATGGAATGGCCTCTTGTTTCCCCTTTCGGATGCAGTCTGCAAGCAAGGCGAATCCAACTCCGGCATAAATCCCAACCCCGATTCGGATGCCCAATGACGGTTCCGCACCCAGCCATTCTAAGATGATCACGAGGACATCACTCCCCGACAACGTAAGAAGTCCTACTGCAACTGCAAATGGAATTCGCTTATAAGGGTGGGACATTAACAAATATAAGCCTAATAAAAACAATAGCATCACGAACAACAACCAAGCATTTTTCCACCAATATTCTGTGGCTCCTCTCTCCGCTTTATGGTACAATTCAATTGCCCGATTGGGGTGTAAGAGCAGCGCATGTATCTCTTTCACCGCTTCCGAAATCCCCCTTGTATAGGCTGTCCTTTTGAAATGCGGCACCAATATACTGGCCCCTAATTGTGCCGTGACATAATCCGTTAAAACGGGTTCCAATCCATACCCGATTTCAAACGCCCATTCACGGTTTTCGATGGCCACCAAAAGCAAAATGCCATTGTTTACACCACGCTGCCCTACCCCCCACCGATTCAACAACTCGGTTGCAAGCATTTTGGCCGATTTACCATTCAGTTTTTTTACCACAACAACGGCCATTTGCGCCTTTGTCTCCTGCTCTAAATTCATCAGAAGGCGATTCAGATGTGCTACTTCGGATACAGCCAAGAGGTTGTTGGGGTTGCTCACATAGGCGTTTTGCCCCCATTTCTTAGGATTAGGGAAGTCTTGCGCGGTGGTCAGGTTAACCAAGCACAACAGACACAACCAGCGTGTTTTTACCAGAAATATTTTCCCCATCATATTGAGACCATTCAACTCAGGAGGGTAATAGACCTTTGACTGGACTCAGTACCAATCGGTTGAATAAAGCCACCCCAAGGATTTTTGGGAAGGAGGAGCGAGACGTAACAGGGCATTCCGCAACGGCAGCAACCAGCCCGGCGTTTTATGGGCGATAGCTCCAATCTGACGAGACATTTGTACAACTTTATTAACCCTTAGCTGTCGCTTTCGGACATACGCTTGCAAGGCCGGATCAAGTTGAGCATGGTCGTAAAGAACCTTTGCCAGTACCAACGCATCTTCTATGGCCATTCCTGCACCTTGGCCTAAATTTGGCGTCGTTGCATGGGCAGCATCTCCTAACAAAACCAATCGTTTATGAGTAAGACTTTGCAAAGGCTTTAAGTCTCTGATATCTGTCCAATGCATCTCTACGGCATGTGTTGCACGCAGTACTTCCGATACAGGTGTATGAAAATCATGAAAGCGGAGTGACAATTTTTCTGGTGTTAAGGCAGCCATTTCGGGATCATTTTGCTTGGCATTCAGGCAGGCAAACCAATATAGACGGTTATTCACCAAAGGGACGAGGCCAAACCGTTTACCCTTTCCCCATGATTCCGAAAACCGGGTAATGGGCTTCTTAAGCCTGTTTTGGTCTATGACTCCACGCCAACAGGTATAGCCTGCATAACGATATACCGAATTCGGCCAGAACTGCTTCCGAGTGGAGGAATGAATCCCATCTGCCGCTACCAACAAATCGCAAGTCTGGGCTAATCCAGAGGCAAATAAGGCAGTTATCTCGTGGTCTTTTGCCTGAACCTCTATGCAGTTCTCATTCAGAAACAATGAATCTGGTTTCAATTGATCCCTCAACAAGCGGTGAAGATCTGCCCGATGTACGGCAAAATTTTGATTACCTTCCACGCTTTCAGCACTCTCAAAGTCAGCATCTAATATCACTTTGCCGTTCTGATCCAAAATATAGGCGCCTCCTATCCATTGGCCGATAGACTCCACAGGCAGATCTGGATTCAACAAAGAAAGGGCATTGATCGCATTTGCCGCCAAGACCAAACCTGCGCCAACCGCCTTGATTTCATCCGCTTGCTCAAAAATATACACGTCATGGCCATTTTGTTGGAGGGCGATAGCCGCTGTAAGCCCGCCGATCCCTGCGCCGATGATGCCAATTTTCATTTTTTAGCGGTTTATTTGTTCCATAACTGCCTGCGCCTGCCCCAAAATCCAGGGGCCTTGTAAATTGCCCAGCGTTCCAGGTGTACGATATGCGTGTAGGATTTCGGAATGTTCGGGCGTTCTCAAGTTGGGTACATTTTCTGCGGCCATGCGATAGGCATCCCTAAACGGAACTCCGTTTGATACCCGTTCCAAGGCATCTGCTGTGGCGAAGAGGTCGGGTGAGAGTTGTGCGGCTAAAAAATCCCGATTAAAAGACAACTTAGGAACAATGAGGTTGAGGGCTATCAACATATCTTGTGCCACCCTCATCGCCCGCATCACCGCTTCTTTAGTCAACTGCAAATCGCGGTGATATCCAGAAGGCAAATTGGCCGGAAGCGATAGCAGCAGTTGCAGTTCTGCAACCAAGCGATGGTAACTGGCACGTGCAATTTCTAAAATATCTGGATTTTGCTTTTGCGGCATAATGCTACTGCCCGTACAATACTCTGGAGGTAATTTCACCGCATTAAATTCTGACGAGTTCATCAAGACCAAATCGGCGGCGGCGCGATTGATGCTGGCCCCCACTTGTGCCAATGCCTGCACCACGTTCATTTCCATTTTACCACGAGAAAGTTGCACGGAAGTCACATGGAGTTGTACCTCAGCAAAGCCAAGCGTAGTAGCCACATCGCGCCTTGGCAACGTCAAAAACGGAACCCCATATCCGGCAGCACTTCCCAGCGGCGAAACGTTTACCACTTCATATGCCCCCTTCAGAATGCGCAAGTCTGTGGTTAAAACCTCTGCATATCCCATAGCCCAAAGGCCGATAGATGAGGGCATGGCACGTTGGTAATGCGTGTATCCCGGCATCAAAACCTCGGCATTTTCGGCTCCAATAGCCACAAAAGCTTGGATTAATGTATGGGTTTCTTCCATGACCTGATGAAGCGCATCTTTAAGATAGAGACGTAAAGCGGTTAAAACCTGATCGTTTCTTGAACGACCTGTATGGATCTTCTTCCCAAGGTCTCCCAATTTTTGTATTAACAACCGCTCTATAACCGTATGGCAGTCCTCGTCTTCAGGCAAGACATTCAGGGTTTCTGCGATAGCATCCAATTCATCGAGTGCCACATGGATGTCCACCAATTCTGCTTCGGTTAAAACACCAATTTGGGCAAGACCAATAGCATGACCTCGGGTACCTTTCAAGTCATAAGGCAACAGTATGGTATCCCAGCGCCAATCTTCCCCAACCGTGAATCGGATCATCCAATCATTTACTGTTTTGCCTTTACTCCAAATATTTTTATTGGTCATATTACTGTTTTTTAATGGATTACGTTAATTCGAAATATGTTTTTATAATGTCGCGATAAACATTAACCCCACGCAGTACTTCGACGAGTTCCACGTGCTCATCCGGTGTATGAGAAAGTTCAGAGAACCCCGGTCCAATTTTTACAGTTGGAATGTCTTTCAAAAAAATCCAGTCACTGGCCGTTGGAGATCCAAAAAGAGTGGCCGTAGGCATGGCTTTTAGGCACGCCTGGACAATGGCTGCTTCTGGCTTCGTCCCTACTGGAATAATTCGTTTACTATGTATTTCCACTTCTGAAGCAACCATTTCCTGAACCATTAATGCCATTTCGTCGTGGTCGTAAGCAGGCGTAGAACGAATATCCACTTTCATCCATACATGATCCGGAATGATATTGTGGGCTTTTCCACCTTCGATCATTGTTACATGAAGGGTTGAGAAACCCAAGTAAGGATCTTCACGATCAAAACGAAAGCCCGATAAGGTTAAAATATCTTTCGCTGCAATGGTAATTGCATTCACACCCAAGTGTCCACGGGCCGCATGGGCGGTTCTTCCGCGTGCATGTAAATTAAGGATTAACAAACCTTTCTGGGCAATACAAGGCTGAAGGTTTGTAGGTTCTCCCACCAAGGCCGCCGAGATCTGGGGCAGGTATCCATTTGTGGTCAGGTCTTCGAGGCCATCGTAGGTTTTTGAGTTTTCTTCCCCCGCAGTCAGTGCAACCACAACTTTGCCCTTGGGGGGCACATACCCTTCTTCCAACAACGATAAAAATGCCCACAACATGGCCGCGCCACTGGCTTTTGCATCTACCGCACCCCGACCATACACCTTTCCATTCACCACTGTTGGTTCAAAAGGGGGGTATGGGTGTGTTTTTGACGGTGGGACAACATCTAAATGAGAATTGAGAAGAAGTACGTTTTCACCCGCTCCCAATTCACACCAAACATTATCTAAATGGCGGAAGACAGAGGCTCCACGCGAACGCATAAAGGCTTCTACAAAATCGGCAATGGGCTTTTCTTCAAAACTGAGGCAAGGAAATCGGATCAGTGCATGGTGCAAATCGGTAACAGTTGTGATTTTATGGAATAACATGATCTTATCCGTTTTACAGTCCTAAGAGTGCCTCCAGCCGATACGACTTTCCAAGAAAGTCCGCCTGCAACCATAGATTCCCTATAGACAATCCGGCTAGGGGCTAATCGGGGGCAAGAATCGAGTGTCGTTGTACATTGATACGAACAGGTGCATTTCAGAATTTCCCCAAGTACTTCGTGCATACCTCTTTCTATTCCTATGGGTCTCGTATGATGTCGCCCATACGGAGCTTTTCTCAACGGTAAGTAAAGATTTTATCTAATCTCTCAGTGCGTTGTAATGTCTATTGGCATTTTTGAAATACACCCTTTGAGGCCCCTAATGACCGAGTTTTACAAAACAACCTTGGTTCCTTTCTCAGGTTGGGCCATATCTTCTGCCCGAATCAGGAGCACGGCTCCAATGCCCGCCCGCAACGCTTTTTGCGCCTCTACCAACTTCACCAACATGCCGCCTTGAATCCATCCTGCGGCAATTCCCGACGTTGCAAGCGGGGCATCACATACCGAAATATGGCTTTCTGGATCGTGTTGGTTACGGCGTAAACCACCAGATTCCGTCACCAGAATTATTTCGTCTGCCCCAAGCGCCTTTGCAAGTTCTAACCCCACTGTATCTCCATTCACATTATAAATCTGGCCAGTCTCATCCACCCCCATCGTGGCAACAATCGGTACAAATCCGGCATTCATCAAAGCAAGCAAGGGTTCCGGCTGGATTTGCTGCACGTCTCCCACCCAGCCAAAATCTACTTCTCGGCCTTCTATCTGCCACACCGGACGCTTGATCACCCGAACCAACCCACCATCAACACCAGAAACACCCACTGCTTTGACACCAGCAACCATGGCCTGAGAAGATAACTGCGCATTCAATTGTCCACGAATAATCCATTGGATAAGGTGTAGGTCTAAATCACCCGTCACCCGCCTTCCCTGGATAATTTCCGGCATATGCCCTAACTCCTTGGCAAGTTTGGTGAGTTGTGGCCCCCCACCATGTACCACCACCACGGACTCGCCCGCAAGTTGCTGCATACGGATATACGCCCAAACGGTAGCCATATGTGGTGATGCAACCTCTGCACCTCCGATCTTAATCACTTTCATAATTGAGTTCGCTTTAAAACAACCCCCAAATGGCTTCTAAAATAGCCTTCTGCGCAAAAAGCCGAAAGTGTGCCTGACGCAGATGCAACGCCTGAGCACTTTCCAGCACTTCCGAAGCCACAACTACATCGCGCCGGACAGGCAAGCAGTGCATAAATACCCCATTATCCGTTTTGCGCATCCGCTCTGCGGTAATCTGCCACTCCGCATACGCCAATCGGTTTGTTGCTTCTTTTTTTGGTTCATGATACACCATCGGGCCACCCCATGCTTTGGCATAGATCACTGCTGCCCCTTCCATTGCCCCATCCAAATCTTCGGTGACCTGTAGCGAGCTGCCCGACTTCTCGGCAGTTTGCGTGGCCAAGTCCATTATAACCGGATCTAATGCATGACTTTCGGGCCGTGCCACCACAACGTCCATGCCTTGCCGAACAGCTTGTAGCAACGCCGAGTTCGGAACGGCCATCGGCAAGGGTTTCGGATGGTGTGCCCATGCCAACACAAATCTTTTTTTCTTTTGTTGGCCACTAAAATGTTCATGAATGGTTGCGGCATCGGCCAATGCCTGACAAGGGTGGTAATAGGCTGACTCTAAGTTTATTACAGGTACTATGGAGGCTTGTATGATTTCTCGCATTTTCACTTCCTGGCGATCGGCTTCCAAATCCGTCCCGGAAGCAAAAAGGCGTACCCCCAAAGTATCGTAATAGCGAGACAAAACACCAATGGCTTCCACGATATGTTCGGCTTCTGCCCCATCCATTTTACCAGTCCCAAATTTAAACCCCCAAGTACCCTGTCCAGGTGTGAGTGTGGAAGCAAAGGCGCCTAATTGCGCCGCTGCAAGCTCCATCGAAGTTCTCGTCCGAAGCGATGGATTAAAGAACACCATACCAAGGCTTTTACCAGCCGCCCTTTGGCTCCAAGATGGGTGTTGTGCATGTTCAACGGCACGTTCCACCAACTTACTCCACACGGCGTCATCTATGTATTGCCAGTCTAAAAGATGATTCATTGCGTAAATTTAGGATAAGGATGAAACAGGAGCTGATACAGACGCATAGGCCGTATGGAAGGCTTGTGCAAAAACGGCAATATCAGCAGGTTGGGTATTAAGCGGAGGCATGAGCCGCATGACATTCGGATGGGCTGAACCACCCGTTAAGACACCATTCTGTCGGAGAGCAGCCACCATCGGCCCAACAGGAATATCCATTTCCAATCCGATTAAACACCCTCTACCACGTAGGCGTACCGGATAATCGGTCAGTTCACTTTGTAAATGTCGAAAGATTTTGGGTGCATTCAACATCAGTTTTTCATCACGGATATGTTTCAATGTTGCCGATACAGCCGCCATTGCCACCATCCCCCCTCCAAAAGTAGTACCTTGGTCTTCAATCTGAATGGTTTTAGAAATGGTTTCGCTAACTAAAACGGCCCCAACCGGAATCCCTGACCCCAAACTTTTTGCGAGCGTGATCATATCTGGCTGCATCCCATAGGCTTCCGAAATGGAAAAAGTACCTGTGCGGCCTACGCCTGTCTGAACCTCATCAAATATCAATATTACACCATATTTTTCACACAAAAAACGCACTTTACGATAGTATTCGACTTCGGCTTGTGTGACACCAGCAATACTTTGAATAGGCTCAAGAATAAAAGCAGCAATGTCGGGGTTTTCCGAAAGCAAGTTTTGTAAGGCGTCTGCCTCGCCAAAGGGAATAAAGTGGGTCTTAGGTAAGACCGCTTCATACCCTTCGTGGTATTTTTTGCCCCATGTCACCGCCAGACTTCCCAGCGTCCGGCCATGAAATCCGCCTATGGTAGCCACCACTCCCGATTTTCCGGTGACTTTTCGGGCTAATTTGAGTGCGGTTTCATTGGCTTCGGTGCCGGAATTGCAGAAAAATGCCTTTTTCAGCCCCTCCGGCGCAAGAGAAGTCAAGACTTCGGTGGCTTCTGCTCGAATGTCACTATATACCAAATTGGAATAGAACAACATGGTTTCGGCCTGTTTTTGAATGGCCTTTACCACCGGTGGCGGACAATGCCCCAAAATGGCTACACAATGGCCACCATAAAAATCTAAATAGCGGTTTCCATCTTGATCCCAAACATAGGAGCCTTCTCCTTTCAACAATGCGAGTGGGAGCTTTTTATATGTGGGAACCTGAAACGAATCTTCGGTTTCAAAAATATACATTTTGTTATTCATTTACAGATTAGGGATTTGAAAATATCCATTTGGATGCCAGCAAAAAACTACCTCCAGAAACCAGCGCGGTTAAAATGGTTCCCCAAATCATATCCACCACCACCATCGAGAGGGGCCAACCTTCTAAAGTAGCCATATTGGTCAGGTCATAGGTGGCATAACACAACAAACCGAGCAATGCACCTTTTAGCAAAACCACTTCTATTCCACCACGGGATTCGAGAACCGGAAGCACCACAAAATACAGGATCCCCGCGATGTATAAAACATAAAACACCATCGCTGCTCCCCAACGAACGTCTTTGGCCATCAAAAATCCAATTCTATCTCGGTAAAAATCTTTCATCAAAACCCCAATCCACAATAAGTCTATGGCCATAAAAATGGCAAATGTTCCAATGAATAAGTATATGTATTTCATCATTTTAGGTTTTAACATAAATTATAAAAGCCCCTTCATCACCGGAAGCCCTGTCATCAGGTTCATGTTTTGAATGGCTTGAGAAGCAGCCCCTTTCCACAAATTGTCTATGGCCACCACTACAACCCCTTCTCGTTTCCCTGCTGCCGTACCAAGGTCACAAAAAGGCGTACCAACCACAGGTAACAATTCCGGCAATGATGGCCATAGCCGTATGCCAGGTTGGTTTCCATATGCTTCGTAATACCATTCATCTAATTGTTTTTTAGTAACTTCTGCCGAAAATTGAATACTTGCCCAAATGCCATATGTCCAAGGGCCGGAAACGGGAACAAAACTAAACCTTGTTTCTGCGCCGCAAGTTTGCAAGATTTCGGGCTGGTGCTGATGATTGAGGACTTTATAAGTCCGAACATTGCCATTCCGATTTGGAAAGTGGGTTCCCGCAGAGGCTTTGTTACCAGAGCCGGAAGCACCTGTCATGGCCGTAATATGGAAATGCGTGCCAGACAAGGAACCCGATAAAGGGTATAAAGCGAGGTTAAGGGCAGTAGCGAAACACCCCGGATTCGCCACATAACGGCTTTCGCGGATTAGCGTTTCATATACTTCCACTAATCCATACTGAAACAGCGGCAATAAATCTGGTGCAGGATGTTCATACCCAAACCATGTTGGATAAAGGGAAGCATCCTCAAACCGAAAATCTGCGGAAAGGTCAATAATTTTACCTTTATAACCCTGTTCCAGTAGATTCATCACCACATACACCCCTTGTTTGTGTTCCGCTGTAATGAAGACCACATCCACCTCGTTGTAATCCACCTCTTCGGGCGCGGAAAAAAGAAGGCTCGTTTTGCCAAATAAGGTGGGATGTACCGAATAAACCGGACGCCCAGCACCACTCCGGCTAGTAACCCATTTTAACGACACTTCTGGATGACGCAAGAGCAATTCAATCATCCACATACCCACATATCCGCCCCCATGCAGTACAGCCACCCGGAGGGAAGTCTTTGGAGAATTAGTTTGCATCGCCATTCCTGTTTTTCTGCATGATTTTCTTCAACATTCCGCCTATTGCTTCCCCGTCTTGCTTAGCGTTATAGGCTGTAATTCCGAGGGTTTGCTGGATATACCGCTTTCCGACTGCATTATCGGTGACAGGCCCCGTTATCAGGGTAATGCTTTGACCGTAACGATTTTGGAAAATCTCGCGAGAAGCCCAAGCCCCCACCAAATCCACCGTAGCCACAATATGGGCCTTGACAAATTTTTGAATTTCTTTGTCTATGAGAATATCATCCACGCCATAATAACCGATAAAGCCATCACCCAGTTCTGCAACAATGACATCGGGTTGATAGGAATTTAGTTTCTGGATAATACCTTTGGCTGCGGGTACAATATTATGACTGGTAGAGGTGACAATTCCGGCATCGGTAAAGGTATGAACTGCCACAGCACCCGCATCACGCATCGCACGGGTATCACGCATGAGCGAAGCACCCGTCAGTTTTGCAGCGGCCACCTGAAGCCCCAATTGCGAAAATTGGGCTACAATCTGGGCACAAGCATAGGTTTTACCTGTATTCATACTGGTCCCACTGACCATAATAATAGGTGCGGAGTGTTCTAAGGTTTCCTTCGGCTCGATGGCATAATCCTGGATACAAACGTGACGGGCAGATTTACCTTGCTCGTGTCGCACAACTGCACCCAATACCCGTACTTTTAGTGGCGGCCCCAATTCCGGATGTTCCGAAACACACATACCGATAATGCCCCCCATATTCAGGACATTGAGGGTATCCCCTACCGCAATCTGGCGTGGCAAACGGCCACTGTACCCCTTTAACGCCTGCCGTTCTCCGAAAACCCCAACAAAAATATCCCCTTTGTAAATGGTACGGAAAGTATGGTCGGTACATTCTATCTGGTTGTAAGTTTCTTTATCTTCCAGAGCTTCAACCACCACACAGTAGCCATCCTCGGCCAGAAGATAATCCGTCATGTGGATGGTACGACCTAATCCGCAAGGAAAGGTACTGGAACCGATATAAGAAACAACCTGCTCTGAGTATTGCATTTATTTCTGGAAAATAGAGATGATAGAAACTTTTAATTACGAATCATGACGATTGGCTTGGTCTCCGATAGCCTTTGCCCGATGTGCCAGCATAGCAGGGACAGTGTAGATTTTGGTGAATCCTTCTGCATCCCTGGAATCCCATAAAGAATTAGACTCTCCATAGGTAGCCACATGGGTGTTAAACATCGAATAGTCGCTTTCTGCACCCAATACTGAGAAGTGGCCTTTAAATAACCGCACCCGAACCACCCCTTGCACAATCTCCTGACTGGAGTCCATAAATGCCTCTATGTCTCGCATCACAGGGTCATAGTACTGCCCTTCATGGAGCAACATGCCATAAAAATCCGCCAAATGGTCTTTCTGGAACCGTTGCCATTTGGTGAGTACCAATTTTTCCAATTCCTGATGAGACTTTATAAGCATAAGAGCAGCAGGGGCCTCAAAACCAACCCGTCCTTTAATCCCCAAAATTGTATCTCCGACGTGCATATCACGCCCTACTCCATGTTTGGCCCCAATTTCGTTTAGGCTACGTATAAGAGAAATAGGGTCTAAAGACTGACCATTCAACGCATATGGTAACCCATGTTTAAACAAAATAGACACCTCTTCGGGCTGTTCAGGTGCCAAGGCTGGCGCAACCGTATCAGGATAGGCTTCGTCGGGAAGTGGTAAACGACTGTCGTGGGTTTCTTTTCCGCCAATGGTGGTTCCCCAAAGCCCTTGGTTGATCGAATAGTCTTTTCGGGCGTCCGATACAGGGAATCCTCGTTCACGCAAAAATATTGTGGAGGCTTCGCGACTGAGTCCCAATTCTCGAATAGGTGTTAGAACAGTAATGTTATCGGCCAGAATCCGCATGGTTCCATCAAAACGCACCTGATCATTGCCTGCTCCGGTCGAGCCATGTGCAACGGCATCAGCCCCTATCTCACGAGCAAATTCTAGCACTTTCCGCGCTTGAACCACGCGCTCTACACCTACACATAGAGGATAGACACCGCCACGCAAAACATTACCTTTAATGATATAAGCAATATGTTGATCATACATTTCCTGCGTGGCATCTATGCTTATATGGCTTTTAGCCCCTAAAGCCATAGCCCGTTCCTCTATGGTCACGCGAACATGTTCATCCAAACCAACGGTATCTACAAAGGCGGTATAAACATCGGCTCCGTAGGTTTCTTTCAGATAAGGGACACAAAAGGATGTATCCAATCCGCCACTAAACGCTAAAACTATTTTTTTCATAGACAGATAAAAAAAGAGCACCAATCCCGTTTTTGGACTGGCGCTCGGTAAAATATTTATGCGCAAATCGGTATTGCCATTACAGCATACACGACAGTCCATTTCCATGTACCACCCGTCGGATACGTCGGGTGGGCAAACGTCGAAATTGGACTGCGAGGGTATTGCGGCAATGGTTGGTATTCATGAGTCGCATTATAAGGGGTTTTGATGTCCGGATTCAAGCCTAATTTATTAAGATCACTCCTATGAATGTTTAAGATTTGATAAAGGAAATAAGTAATATGACTACCAACCCTTTTAGGTGCATTTCAAAATTTCCAAATTTGGAGCGCGTACATATCTTCTACACATTATTTAATATAGGTGCACGGCATGTGTATTGGTTTTTTTGAAATAAAACCGCTTTTGTTATGAAAATACATCCTATCATAATGTCCCCCCCGATGGGGTTAGGGAACGGCATAATAAATAGTAAGGAGCATGTATAGGGCTATTTAGCTATAGAGGAGCGATATTTTCTTTCTTATCGAAGCATATTTATTTTATTATGCCCCTACATATTTTAATATATTTCTTATTCTGTCACCCCGTAAAGCTCATAGGTTTCATTTTATATATTCAACTCCAAACGCCAAGCCCAGATGCCATTACGGCTGCGGTTTCAGCACGCAACCGCCTGGATCCCAATGAAGCCATGTGCCAACCCGCTTCCCTGGCAAGCAGAATTTCGGCCTCAGAGAAGCCGCCTTCTGGACCTACCACAATGAGTGTATGATAAGGCTTAAGAGACTGCCATCGTTCGAACAAATTAGGTTCGGTTGTTTTTTCATGAAGCAAGAATCGGGCATCTGCTTTAGCCGAGAGACATCTTTGGAGTTCGGTTATAGGATGTAAAAAAGGCAAACGGGTTCTGCCGCATTGTTTTAGGGCGGCAATCATCACCTTTTCAGCTCGTTCCGGCTTAAAACGGCGCATTTCCGTGTGATGTGTCAGCAACGGATATACAGCCGTTACCCCCAGTTCTACCGCCTTTTCCAGAAACCACTCATATCGGTCGGTACTTTTCAAAAGCGCGAGACCAATGGATAATTGGCGGGATGGCTCTCCTCTATCTATCTGTTTTTCAACCACTTCTGCAATTACTTTATTTTTTTTTGCAAAGCGGATCACTACCCGAAACCAACCTCCGGCGCCATCCGTCACCGCCAACTCCTCCCCAACTCCATGTCGTAATACTTGTACTACATGCCGTGCTTCTTCAGGCGGTAGGGTCACATGATTGCCTTCAAAACATGCTGGAGAGGCAAAATATTGCGTGGTCATGGAATTCGGGTTAAAACGTCTTACATTTAGAAAAAAGCATACCAAACAAGTTACACAAACTTTTGAGTGTCGCAAAACACATCCGCCCCCTGCTTCCGGAAGAAAGTCAAGAATGGATCCATATTTTCCAGAAGGCAACAGGGACGCACCCGTTTACATCCCTGCCTTTTCTGGTAGCCTACCAACGGGCTGTTCCCCAATTTAAAGCAAAGGCGATGGGAGTTTTTGAAGACAGCCGATTGGTGGGAGGTTTCCCCATTTTTGAGCGTCACTTAGGCCCCTTTCAACGGGCAGTAAATCCTCCACTGGTTCCTTATGGCTCGCCCTTTTGGCTACCCGACCAACACCCAGACGAGATTTTTTATGCGGTACTGCAATACCTGAATAAAACGTACCACAGTGCGGTTATGGAGTGTACACCGCAAAGTGTGAGCCATCTCCGCATTGCCCCCCAGCAATGGCAGCAGTATCCCCGCAAGACCTTATACCGCACCCTTGGTGACCCAGCCGAAACCTTAAAATCGGTCTCCAGCAAACGAAGAAATGCTTTTCGCCGTGCCTCAGAATCATTATTTTTTCAGCCAATGACACCTGTTTCAGAAGAGTTGGTTCAACTTGTTGCCGCCTCGTATGCACGCCATGGACGGCCTTTACCCCTACTGCCCACACAGTTAACCACCTTAATCCAACAATTACAAGCGCATCAAATAGCAACCATATGCACGGCAGCATTACAATCGGAGCCTCAGAAGCCAGTTGCGATGGCCGTTTTCTTAACCCTCCATGAATGCTCCTACTACTGGCTTGCGGGCATGCAACCTTGCCCGCCTTTAGAGCCAATGGCATTTTTATTGCTTTCCGCATTTTCCTATTTTTATGAACAAAGCATAAAAACCATAGATTTCATGGGAGCAAATCACCCTTCCATCGCAGCCTTTAAACGCAAATTTGCAGACCAAGAAATTCCGTATGTCTATGTTAAGTCCACCTCCAATCAGGCCCTATACGTATTAGAATGGATGCGCAACCTACGATAAAACCTTTGCCCAAACACCTGCCCATGGCAATCGCTGGGCTATTTTGGATCATCTACTTTGTCCGTTTTGGATATGATTTCGGCGCATCGGATCAAGACGAGATGCTGCCTTATTTGTACCGCCTACTGGATCCAACGTTGTATTCGACTGATTGGTTTGTCCGAAACATGACCGATCATTTGAATGTTCGCACGTATTTTATCTATGCGCTCTATTTGCCCGCACTAGTGTTACCCGTTTGGTTGGTAGCAGCGCTGGGCTATACCGCCTGCTGGATTGTCATTGTCCAGTCGGTTTACCAAATCAGTTTACGGATTCTCCGCGATGCCCTCGGAGCCGTTTTGGCAACCTTTTTTGTGATCGTTTTCTTCCATAAAGTGACACTGGGAGCAAACGATCTGGTTTATCATTTATTGGTGCCCGAATTGGTGGCATGGGCTTTTGTTTTGCCCGCTTTAGTGATGTACTGGAATAAAAAAATGCAGACAGCTGCACTATTATTGGGCCTCGGTACCTGTTTCCACCTTATCACGGGCCTAACCACTGGCTTGGTCTTGGTGCTGCTTGTCCTTTGGCAAGTACGAGAAAGCGCACTTTCGTGGCAGTCTGGCATACAATTTATTGCAATTTATGGTCTTGCTGCACTCCCCATCGTAGGGCCTATCGCTTTTCAGCAATTAACCACCCGACCGACCACAACCCTTGCTGCTTTATTGGAAACAGGGACACCTTATGAAATACTGGTACATTTTAGGCTTCCTCTGCACCATTTATCCAACTACGCACCAAGCCGTACCTTGGGATGGCTTTTTTTGATGATCCTCG
This sequence comes from Bacteroidetes bacterium UBA2364, assembly GCA_002344075.1. Classification (GTDB taxonomy): domain Bacteria; phylum Bacteroidota; class Rhodothermia; order Rhodothermales; family UBA2364; genus UBA2364. The sequence continues at coordinate 8,650 of DDTM01000051.1, read as the reverse complement.
GAATCGGAGCGTTTTATTACCTACGAAAAAGCGGTGTTTTACGGCATCAGACCTTCTTGATCCGGTTTACACTCATCTCTTCGGTTTTAATAGGTCTTTCATTTTTGGGTGTAGAAACGTTTCACAGCCTGATACTGGCGAAATTTCAATTCTATAAACTCGCGGTGTGGCTTAAGCTGTTTGCCCTTGCATTGGTGGCTGGCGCAATAGGCAACATCCTAAAGACCCACCTTCCGCAGATTCATGAAGCAATCGCCCACACAGTCTTTCAATTACCACGGATCACAGCGGCCCTGTTTTTTGTGGGAATTTCTCTCCTGGCTATGGGCATATGGTCCAAAAACGAACGCCTTTTTGAGAAGGCCGGTCCTATATTCTACCAAGCCTCAGAATTGGCCAAGATGGAGCAATGGATTTCCCAAAACACCCAAAAAAACACCCTTTTCGCCATTCCTCCGTCTAATACTACATTTAGGAGTCATGCCAAACGCAGCATCGTAGTAAACTGGTTATCCTTCCCGTTTAGAGATTCAGAAATGGTTTTTTGGAGACATCAATTGCAACAAGTCGCACCTTTGGCCACTATACCAGTCCCTTTTCGCAACGCACCAACCGTCTTAGATTTGGCCTATCACGACCATCACAACACTGCCCACCCCCCCGAATGGCGGTGGACAAGCCTGCTACCACGTAAGCCAGACTACATCTTGCGGCATCTGAAAAGTGAAAAAAAACCTTATACCTTACCGATAGCGCATAAAAACCGCGAATGGGTGTTATATAAATGGCCAAAATGGTGAATAAAAAAGAAGATCACCCGGAAAATATGTCTTTTGGCAAATCCGTTACCACCTTGTTATCCGGTTCAACCCTCGGAATGGCCATTGGCTTCTTCGCACAGCTCTTGCTCATTCACTTCTACCTTGATGCCGATTTTGGCATTTTTGCCACTTTTCAGGCATTTGTTATGCTACTCTCTGTTGTTGTAAGTTTGCGGTTTGAAGATGCTATTGCCCTTCCTAAAAATTTACAAGGTGCAACCAATGTCCTGATTTTATCCCTCTTCACTAACCTCACCTTTTGTATTATACTACAAGTTATTTTTTATTTTTTTGCAGCTCCCATTTCATTTTATCTCAAAACAACTTCGCTACAAGAATGGTTTTGGTTGGTTCCTGTTACCACTTTTTTATCCAATACCGTTCGCGTTTTAGAGCTATACCTGACACGGATACGGTCTTTTCGACAGATTTCTTTATCTCGCATAGTTTGGAATATTGGTACGTCTTCTGGCCAATTAATAGGAGGTATTTTACAGATGGGTACTATGGGTCTAATGGGTGGCGCTTTGGTCGGACGAATCTTTTCCTTAATCAACTTATCCCTAAGTGTTTTTTTTCCAAACCGTTCTTTAATTTGGAACGCATTTGAACCTAAATATTTGGTACATGCCCTCCGGAGATACCAACGTTTTGCTTTTTTCGCCATGCCTGCGGCTTTACTAAATGCCTTACCTACACAATTAATTATATTGGGCTTGGCTTATTTTTTTGGAGAAGCCACCGTAGGTGTTTATGATCGTGGGTATCGGTATCTTGTGATTCCCGCGGGACTCATTGGAAATGCCATAAGCAGCGTGTACTTGGCGAAAGCCTCCGAAGCCCTTCACCACAACGGATTAGACGCGGTTACCGAGTTTACTTATCGGCGTATGTTGTGGATTATGGCTTTTCCAACCCTCGCCGTCATGCTCGCTGGCCCAGAACTTTATGCGTTTATTCTACAAAATCCGCATTGGGCCATATCCGGTCAATATGCCCAGTGGATTGCCCCTTGGCTGCTTTTTATCACGATTTCATCTTCCCTAACCCCCATTTTTGATTTACTCCAACGGCAACGCTTAGACCTTCTCTTCAGTTTAGGCGCATTTGCCTGCCAGATGTTGGTTCTCTGGTTTTTTGGCACGCTTGGCAATCCTTTATGGGCTGTCGCCGCGATCAGTATATCAGGTATTTTCCTTCGACTAATTCAATTGGGCATTCTTTTTTATCTTGCACAAACACCAGTACAATATTTATTCTCTGATTGGATCCCCATTCTATTTTCGGCAATACCAGGACTTATCCTCATTAATTTGAGCCTTTATCTGCCCATTTGGGGAAATGTTTTTTGGGGATTTATTGTAGGTTTATTGTTTTTTGGAGTAGGATTTTATATATATAATCAAAAGCGAAAACCAAGCAATTCATATTAATTTTATCTTTGAAACTTTCATACAAAATAGGGAAATAAAAGCAATACTTAGAATTTAGCGTAATAAGGCTTATCTGTTACAGGTCAAAACGTCCCAAACCAGGCAAGGAGCACCTTATTTTATAGGCTATGTAATATAAGTACTTAGCATGAGTGTTAGCATTTTTGAAATACACCCATTCTTTAATTATTTTATTTCTAAACTAACTGGAACAATTTAGGTTATCTCTTTATGATGGTTCTAAAAACTTAAAATCATTCTTTTCTTTTTTCCAATTTTCCATGAAACCCTATATACTGTGGAAACACCAACGATATTTGAACGGTCTAACAACCAACACCAACGATTAGGGGTGCCCATATCGGGCTGAGATCATACCCTTTGCACCTGAACCGGATCATACCGGCGTAGGAAAATCGCACGAGCATGGCTTCGTATCGAGCAGGGCATTCCAAGTGGTTGAGTGCCTTTTTTATTTTACCCGAAGCGATACAACCATGTTACGATTTTTCGCCCTCCTCTTTCTCCTCATCCCATCGTCATTTGCCCAAGGCATCACAGGTAAGGTATTGGACGCCCGCGATCAAACGCCGCTTATTGGGGTAACTCTCCAATTACGGACACACCCAGGGGTCGTTTTGATAGGCAATACCATCACCGATACCAACGGCTACTTTACCTTCAAAAATACGCCAGCGGGGTCATACGTTTTAATTGCCTCGTTTGTGGGATATGAAGTATTCCAACAAAAAATTCACATCCCTTCAGAAAAAGTTTTAGAAATTCAGCTAAAAAATGAAACAAAGTTATCAGATACCGTTATCATTACGGCCCAACGCGCAGAAGCACAGATCAACCCCATCACTTTCTCGAACTTAACCGAAAACGATCTGAAAGAACGCCCTCAAACCCGCGACTTGCCCGCTTTGCTTTCAGAATTGCCCTCCATAACGTATTACTCCGAAAACGGCAATAACATTGGATATGCCTATTTGCGAATGCGCGGATTTGATCAACGCAGAATTGCCGTTACAGTGAATGGTATTCCACAAAACGACGCCGAAGACCATAATGTTTATTGGATTAATTTTTTCGACCAACAAGAAGCCATTACCGATATTCAGGTGCAACGGGGAGCCGGGTCCGCATTTTACGGCTCCTCCGGTATTGGGGGTGCAATCAATATTCTGGCCGACCCATATAAAAAACAAAAAAACACCAACCTTACATTTGGATACGGGAATTTCAACACCCGTCGTTATGGTCTATCACTCAATACAGGTGCCCACCCAAACGGAACGATGGCCTTTTTCCGACTGTCCCGCGTGATTTCCGATGGTTATCGTGAAGGAAGTTGGACGGATTTTTGGCGGTATTTTGCAGGAGTAAAGCAGATTAAACCCAACTCTTCTTTAACCATACAAGCATGGGGTGGCCCACAAAAAGACGGATTGGCGTATTATGGAATTGACAAAAAAGACAATTCAGACCCAATAAAACGCCGTGCCAATTATTCGGCAGCATTTGATGAAAAGGAATGGTTCCACCAGCCTCATTTGGAAGTTTTATACGATAAATCTATTGCACAAAACCACACCATGAGCCAGAAATTATATGCGTTTTGGGGGCGTGGTTATTTTGATTTTGATGCCACATGGCGAACACCTAATTATTTTCGTTTACCCAATAATTGGAAAAACTTAAGCGAGGCAGAACGAAACCTTGATTTTTATACCACCTCTCCCAATACCTTCGTTACCCAACGTGCACGGGTAAACAATACAGACTTCGGTTGGCTACCTTCCTGGACGTACAAATCGGAAAACATCCAAACGACCCTTGGCGGAGACGTCCGCTGGCACCGCTCTGAGCACTGGGGCCGTATCCAAGATGCAAGCCAAGACATCCCAGAAAACCTAATTGGGGATGCAGACGCCCATTTCTATGACTATCAGGGCGAGAAATGGGTGGCGGCGCTTTATGTCTCTCATTTCCGCAAAACCTCGGAACGTATCCGGTTACAAAGTGATGTGCAAGTGGCTCGGATGGCCTATCGCTTATACGATGAAGCCTTTTTCCAGAATGAATTCTCTGTTCCCTATCTATTTGTAAATCCAAGATTTGGACTCACCTTCAACCTAAATAAATCTACAACTATTTATAGTAGCTTGGCACTTGCCAACCGAGAGCCACGCTTAAAAGAACTCTACGATGCCGAAGAGGCAGGAGCGGGTAGTACGCCCAAGTTCGAAATAAAAAATGGAACCTTTAACTTTTCACGACCATTGGTGAAACCAGAACACCTCCTCAACTCCGAACTCGGTGTGTCTTTTCGGAGCGACCACCTGCGAATGACGCTGAATGGCTACTTCATGGGGTTCCGAAACGAGATTGTACCGAGTGGCGGTCTCGACCAATTTGGTGTGCCCCGATACGGAAATGCTGCCCAAACCCGACACACTGGTCTTGAGGCCGAAGCCGCCTATTCCCCATCCCATAAAGTCGGCTTTAATGGAAATATAGCCTGGGGCAAACACCAGCTCGTCCGCTTTACGGAATACAATAACGACGGAATCGCTGAAATTCGGGATGGAAACCCAATTGCCCTTTTCCCTGACTTAACGGCCAATTTAAGGTTATCTTACCATTATAAAGCCATGTTTTTTGCACTCTCTGCACAACATACCGGTAGTTTTTGTGTAGATAACGGCGGCTGCAGTTCAGAGAACCCCACCTCGCAAAATGATGCCTTTACCGTGCTAAACGCTACGCTCCAAATCCGACCAACGCAAAAATTTGTTCGGAACTTTCAGTTTTCGCTTGAGCTCAACAATGTATTGAACCACAAAATTTTGTTGTATGGCAATGAAGCTCGCACCTTTTTCCCATTGGCTACGCGAAATGTTTTTGCACAAATGCGCTTCTCCTTAGAATAAAAGCCTTTCCAAAAGCCAACTTCACCATTCATTCCACGATACTTCAACAAACCTTCAATCGCAATTGGAACCTTTACGGTTGTAATTTGGTCTTAGCACTCTCACTCACTGAGTGCTAACAAGCATTTTGAACAATCACATTATTTATCCATTAACCCTAAAAGCGTTAACATTATGGCAAGCATCAAACCGTTGAGCGACCGCGTCGTGGTCCGTCCGATGGAAGCGGAAACCAAAACCGCCAGTGGCCTCTTTATCCCAGATACTGCAAAAGAAAAACCCCAGCGGGGAACTGTTGTGGCTGCAGGCCCTGGGCGAGTAGAAAACGGAAACCACATTGAGATGGGCGTAAAAGAAGGCGATGTCGTTCTTTATGGCAAATATGCTGGAACCGAAATCCGTGTGGACGATGAAGACCTTCTCATCATGCGCGAGTCCGATATCCTCGGCATTGTAGCTGGCTAATCCAAGCCTGAAAATCATTTTAATTTGTCATTAATCAACCAAATACATTTAAAACATGGCATCCAAAATCATCAAATTTGACGTAGAAGCCCGCGACGCCCTCAAACGCGGTGTGGACGCTCTGGCAAATGCCGTTAAAGTGACCCTCGGCCCTAAAGGTCGCAATGTAATTATCGAGAAAAAATTTGGTGCTCCGACCGTTACCAAAGATGGCGTTTCGGTAGCCAAAGAAGTGGAACTCGAAGACAAAATTGAGAACGTTGGCGCACAAATGGTGAAAGAAGTGGCCTCCAAAACCAGCGATGTTGCAGGGGACGGAACCACCACCGCCACCGTTTTGGCACAAGCCATCGTTACGGCTGGTCTGAAAAACGTGACTGCTGGTGCAAACCCAATGGATCTGAAGCGCGGAATTGACAAAGCCGTTGAAGTAGTTGTTGGAGAGTTAAAAAACCTTAGCCGCGAAATCCAAGACAAAAACGAAATTGCACAGGTTGCAACCATCTCTGCCAACAACGATGAAGCCATTGGTAATCTGATTGCAGAAGCCATGGAACGTGTAGGCAAAGATGGCGTGATTACCGTCGAAGAAGCACGTGGTACCGAAACCCAACTCGATGTAGTTGAAGGGATGCAATTCGATCGTGGATACCTCTCGCCCTATTTTGTGACCAATGCCGACAAAATGGAAGCCGAGTTAGACAATCCGGTGATCCTCATCCACGACAAAAAGATCAGTTCGATGAAAGACCTGCTCCCGATTCTGGAGCCGGTTGCACAAGGTGGCCGCCAATTACTCCTCATCGCCGAGGACATCGAAGGCGAAGCCCTTGCTACCCTTGTGGTAAACAAACTCCGTGGAACCATCAAAGTGGCTGCGGTGAAAGCGCCGGGCTTTGGCGACCGCCGCAAAGCCATGCTCGAAGACATCGCAATCCTGACAGGTGGTACGGTGATTTCGGAAGAGCGCGGATACCGCCTCGAAAATGCAACCATAGACTATCTTGGGCGTGCAAAAACCGTTCGGATTGACAAAGACAATACCACCATTGTGGATGGCGCTGGAAATCCAGAAGACATCAAAGCCCGCATCAACCAAATTAAAGCCCAAATCGAAACCACCACCAGCGACTACGACCGCGAGAAATTGCAAGAGCGCTTGGCTAAATTGGCCGGTGGGGTAGCCGTTCTAAAAATTGGGGCTGCCACCGAAGTGGAAATGAAGGAGAAAAAAGCCCGTGTGGAAGATGCACTTCATGCCACCCGCGCCGCTGTGGAAGAAGGCATTGTACCCGGTGGTGGCGTGGCCATTATCCGTACGATTCCTAAACTTGATGGCGTAAATACCGCTAATGAAGACGAGAAAATCGGAGTAAATATCATCCGTCGCGCCCTCGAAGAGCCGCTTCGCCAAATCGTTGCAAACGCGGGCCTCGAAGGTTCGGTAATTGTGAACGAAGTGAAGAATGGCACAGGCGACTATGGCTTCAATGCTCGGACGGATAAATACACCAACCTCTACGCAGAAGGCGTAATTGATCCAACCAAGGTAACCCGTACCGCACTCCAAAATGCGGCTTCAGTAGCCTCACTCCTGCTCACGACCGAGGCCGTTGTGGTGGAAAAACCGGAACCCGCTGCACCTGCGATGCCAAATCCGGGAATGGGTGGAATGGACGGCTTCTAACCAACCGGATACCCCATAAACACAAAAGGCTCCGAAGGGAGCCTTTTGTGTTATATGATAGGTTTTTATTACACATTACAAAAAGTCCTCATCATCTTCAATACATAAATTCATGTATTTACCTCACCCTTTTCCCCTTTTTACCGGATAAAAGTCATACGCCTCACTTTTTGTACATTTCCGGCTTTTAGTACATACCAGTAAGTTCCGGAGGGTAATCCTTCCAGATGCACCGGGTATTCGTGCATACCAGCCCTCATAAACCCATCGGCTACGCTTAAAACCTTACGCCCTATGACATCATAGATCTCTAATTTAACCATCAGGTCTTCCGGCAACCCAAACCGGATGCGGGTACTGGGATTAAATGGGTTGGGGTAATTCTGATCCAACAATATCGTTTGGGGTAAGGTAGTAGTAAACAAATAAGAATTGGAGGGGTTACTCTCCCCATTTACATTCACCGCCCGCACCCGCCAGTAATAGGTAATGCCTGCAACAAGCTGTCCGGCGGGAACTGTGTATGACGTACCAACAAGGCCGCCTTGGTTGATAATATTAGGGCTAAAACGACTATTTGCTGAAACCTCTACGCGATACGTATTCGCCTCAGCAACACTTGACCACTGTAAGGTAGGTGCAAGCAATTGACCTGCCGCACCCGCACTGGGCGCAATAAGCGAGGGCGCAGTAGGCGATCCAGTATGCCAAAGCGCCAAACGAGGAGATGTTTTCCCCCCAGCTTCGCTGAACCCCCCACCCACATAGAGGTCGCTATCCAAAACCGCAAGCGCATAAACATAACCACTTCTCCCAATCCCAGAACCCAGCGAAGACCATGTATTGTTAACTGGGCTGTATTTTGCGATGCGGCTGTCGGAAACGCCCCCAGCTTCGCTGAACCCCCCACCCACATAGAGGTCGCTACCCAAAACCGCAAGCGCAAGAACATGATGCATTCCAGAACCCAGCGAAGACCATGTATCGCTCGCAGGACTGTATCTTGCGATGCGGCTGACGGGAATGCCTCCCGCTGCTGTGAACCCCCCACCCAGATAGAGGTCGTTCCCCAAAACCGCAAGTGCATAAACACTACCATTCGTCCCAGAAACTAGGAAAGACCATGTATTGTTAGCCGGACTGTATCTCGCAATGCGGTTGTCAGGGCTGCCACCCACTGTGTCGAATGCGCCCCCCACATAGAGGTCGCTGCCCAAAACCGCAAGCGCAAGAACACTACCATTCGTCCCAGAACCCAGCGAAGACCATGTATCGCTCGCAGGACTGTATCTTGCGATGTTGTTAGCA
>DDTM01000030.1:2803-12969 GCA_002344075.1 Bacteroidetes bacterium UBA2364 | reverse complement strand
CAAATACACCATTTCATACCCTCTGGCAGCAACTTTTTTTCCACCCTTTAAAAGACACCCAACAATGGAAGCATTGTCCACATGGCGAGCGAAAAAGGTAATGGTATGATATTCAGGAACTTGGCCTTACGAAATTCACCTTGACGAAAATAATACCATGCACCCAACGTGCATCCAATAAAAACAAATGGATATGGCCATATAGGTAACACATACATAAACGCATCTACAGATGGACCATCCATGAATGCACGTTGGGAAAGCCCAACAGCCTGTGGCCAAAAGGGGAGGCCAATTGCATACAAAGATTGAAAAACAATTAACCGAAGTTTTGTTTTCTGGGCGGGTGCTCGTTTACTCATGCCAAAAAAAACAATAGGGAAGACGAAACTATATTGAAGTCCGAGACAGAAAATAGCGTATTCCCCTAACAACATTCTTTGGATACGACCGAATTCCTCAAATATCACTTCACTGCGCTTCGTGTTATCGCAAAATCTTCACCCTGTACCCGAACAAAGTACACGCCACGTGCCAAGTCGGATGTATCTATCGTCCAATGTACCATGCCGGTAGCAGGAACAACCCCCTCAAATACTGTTTTAATGGATTGACCGAGGGTATTGTACAAAACGGCGCTCACTTTCTGAGGTTTATTCAGATGGAGGTCGAGGCTGGTTTTTGAAGTAAAAGGACTTGGATATAACGCGGACACATAAGACTGGTCAGGGATTTCGTCATCGGTCGAGGCAATTGCAGATAGCGTAAATGCTTTAAAAACGGTTTTTCCCTGATATGTAGCCTCAAATCGCCACATTCCTGTTGGAGATGTCGGAAGTGAGTAGGTCCAGTACCAATAGGAAGCCGGATAATACGTGTTCATGGTTTGTGACCAACTAAGCCATGTACTCCCATTGGGCTGAATTAGGCGATAACTCACATTTTGACCCACTTGCTGATCGCGAAAGTATGCAGCGGTAATCAGTTGTGATCCCGGTGCAAAAATTGTTTTGTCAAAGGTGGATTCCGGTGTTGGGCATGTGTTAAATACCGGTGGTTTGCTATGTAGTCGTAGCGCATTAATTCCAGAATCGTAGTATGTCTTATTTCCCGACCACCAAGAGGAAGCATTGAGCGAATTACAACTTCCAGCATAAGGGTCTATCAGCTTTCCAGCGGGATCATATACTTCAAAGTGTAGGTGCGGCCCGGTGGATTTGCCAGAGCTACCAACCAAGCCAAGATATTCTCCTTGTGCCACACTTTGACCAATGGCCTTTGAGGTAAGTGAACCCCGTTTGAGGTGACCATACCATGTAGTGGACCCATCGCTATGACGAATAAAGACCGCGTTCCAATTGGGGTCGGTGGTCCAATCACACCTTCGGTCATAGTTACCGTCCACTTTTTGCAAGATAACACCTGGTGCAGCAGCAACCACTTCTACACTATTTTGGTCCATCATCAGCCATTGAAAGGGCCACAGAAAAATATCAGTCCCGTTATGTCCGTCATACGTTCGAGAACCACAATTAAAATCACGAATGCCCGTCGTTTGATCTTGATCTACAAAATTTGAGATACCATAAAGGGCAGGATCCGAGAGGTGAGCGGCCATGCGTATTGGCCATCCCAAACTCACCACCTCGTTTTTTTGAAGAAGCAGTCCTTGTTGGGTAAGTAGGCGGGTTTGGTTCGCTAAATCGGCATGAATCCTCGCATAATCTCCTGTAGTCAGGTGATCTTCGGGCAATGCAAGGCTTCCGCCACCGTCTTGGGCAGGAAGAAGGGTTGGCAGTAACATTAAAATGATCAATGGTAGCGAGCGCATACAAACAAGGGCTAATGAATCACAAACACTTAATATACCCTTCAAAAAGCGTGCGAAAGAAGCACCACATTCAAAATAAATATATTTTCGAGCTCGTTTTTGTACTTGGGTCGTATGGTTTCTTAATTTCGAGCCTCCTCCTTTATAATACATACCTATGACTACTGAACACAATATAAACGGGTCGTTGTTTCAACGAGATTTTTTGCCCATAACCATTCCACTGATAATGCTATGGCTCCTTTTATTTGGAGGCGGGCTTGTTTACGATTATTTACATCGAAGCGGGCTGTGGTATCCGCAAAATATTTTTGAGCTTATCACTCCGCCTTTTTTTGGGGCACTAATACCCGCTTTTATAACGGTCTCCCGATGGTTGGAACTGGAGCAGGAAGACATGATGTTGCTTTCGTTCGGTATCGTATTTAGCTTATTGTTAATGGGAGTGCTGTGGGTAGGCGGGGGAGGTATATGGGCCCGGCTTGCCTTACAGTGGATGTTGATGGTTCTGATTTTATACATTTCGTTAGAGGCCCTCTGGCGCAAACTGAGAAAAAAACGGAAAAAAGCATAATAGAGTGTTTTCAAGGCATACCAGAACTTGTAACTCAAAAAGGCCGTTCTCTTTGTTATAGAGAACGGCCTTTGCTGTAATTGGCTAAGTCTTCGAGTTATTTGTTACCGATACCGCCACCGCCGCCAGAACTCCGGCGAGACTCGTCCTCGGAACCAGTTTTGCGTTGTCGGCTACTTTTTACTTCGTTAGAGCCAAAACGATAAGAAAACGTAAATCGCAACTGCCGCGCTTCCCAGTTGGAGCCAACAGTGGTATTGATACCGCCAAACGTACTGCTTCCTTTGAAACGCAAGGTCCCCAAAATATCCGATAGGGTCACTTTTAGACTTCCGCGGTCATTAAAGAGTTTTTGCGAAACACCCAAATCTAAGCCCCCCATAGGCTTGCTTTTAAATGTCCCACCCCAGATAAATGGACCATTGTAAAAACCTGAAATCTCCGCAGTAGCGTTCTTGCTCAAAGCATACGTGGATTGCCCATAGAATGTATAACCAATCGCTGCGAGGTCAATTATTCTCCCTTCACCGAAATCAGCTTTATAAAACGAGCGGTTCACATTAGCGTTTAGGTAGGCATTCCAACCTTTTTTGATCTGAAGGGGTGCACCGATATTCAGGCTCATCACTTCTTGTTTGGCCAAGTTCTTCTGCGTAATGAACGTCCGGTTGGTCTCTGTGGTGTCCATAATCTGGGTAAAGAAGTCGCGGGTACGACTAAAACTGAACGTGGTAGTATATTTAAATTTATAGGTGTGCGCCAAATCCAACTTATTGGTGTATTGGGGTTTCAGGAACGCATTTCCTTTTTGGTATGTCAATTCATCGAGTTTATTCTCGAACGGATTCAGTTGTTGATAAGAGGGCCGATCTATGCGGCGAGTGGCAGATACATTCAGCATGTTCTTTGGGTTAAGGTTCATGCTAACCGAAGCCGAAGGGAAGACATCTATATAATTACGGGTTACTTCGTCATCGTTTTGTGGTTTAGCACTGGTGAGTTGGCCTTTAGAATTGGTTTGTTCTAGGCGTAATCCCGCTTGCAAATTGACTTTGGGTGTAAGACGCTTTCCGTAGTTTACATAGGCGGCATTGATGTTTTCCTTGAATGTAAATTGGTTACTCCGGTCTAAGTTTTTCACATCCACGTTGTTGACCACATCCCAGAAGGTAAAAGTATTATCCGTTATCACATAAGATACTTTAAAGCCCAAATCCAGTTTCGCTTTACCAAGTGGTTGGGTGTAATCCCCTTTGAGGGTATAAATATCCACATCGGTGGGGGTGCTGTTTTTGTAAATAAATTGACGGAGAATCGTGGTTTCAGAAGGATTATAGTAGGTGTTAGGTTGGTAGGAATTTCCACGATTCCGAAACCCCCCTCGGTCTGCATCCACATTAAACTCTTTTTTGGCCCTTGTATCCGCAAATCGGTAGTTCAGGTTTACGTTGAAATTGCTACGTGAACCTGGAATACGGTTGGAAGCTACAAGCAGTTCTTTTTGGGTATTGTCTAAGTTGAGAATGGGAGTGCGTCCATTGGAAGACCACGTTCCAGTCGCATAATTGCCATCGGCCATGATTCCCAAAGTTTTTTTCTTGTCTAAGGTATAGTCCAAGCCCAGTTTCAGGTTGGTATTGTTGTAATCGGCAACTGTTTTAGAGGTTTGGTCATATATCTGACCTGCCTGTACACGGTAAATCAATTGGTCGTTGGCATTGGGACCGCCATTATGCCCAACAGAACCAAAAATATTGGTTTTTTCGCTACGGTTATTGAACGTCACATTCCCGTTATACCGTGTATTCCGACCTTGTGCCCCACCTGTAGTAAAGGTTCCATTCGTCCCCCAAGCCGTATTTTTCTTCAGGCGGATATCTATAATGCCCGCATTGCCAGAGGCATCGTAACGAGCGGAAGGGTTGGTGATGAGGTCTATCCGATCTACGTTACTGGACTGCATCGAACGGAGGAAGTTGGCCAAGTCTTTCCCGCTCATCTGCGTCGGACGACCATCAATATAGATTTTGACGCTGTTCCGACCTTGAAGGCTAATGTTGTCATCATTATCAATTGTTACACCGGGTGCTTTCTGGAGCAATTCGAGACCATTTGAGCCTGTTGCATTCGTGGTTCCTTCCACATTCATTGTTACGCGGTCTGGCTCTAACTGTATGAGTGGACGTTGCCCTGTGATGGTTACCTGTGTACTATTATCTCCCGGAAGGAGGCGTAAAACAGGAACCTGTACTTCGTCGCCCGTTTGTACTGCAAAAGGCTCGGAGATAACGCCTTTTGTCCCCACAAACGAGGCCGATACATAATACTGTCCGGCAGCAACTTTGGGTAAGAGATAAACACCAGCCGTATCAGTAAGGGCTCCTTTTACAAAGACCTTATCCGCACTACGCATGAGCATAACGGTGGCAAAGGGCATCGCCTTGCCTTCTGGGTCCAAAACTTTTCCCCGCACCGAGGCCGGATTTTGGGCAAAAACAGGTGTTACAAGAAAACACCATAAAACGAGGGTTGCAATACGATGGAGGTTCATTTTCTGTGTGTATTGATTTGGTTTCAGTAAAAAGCACGTAAAAACGTGTCCCCGGCAAAAATCGGGAATAAGTCATGTTGCAAATCGGGAAGCGCTAAGCCAAGTAGGGTGGAAGACAAACGCCTGGTAACTGCATAGGGGACAGCGGAGGACGTGTGTTACACGGTTATAAAGAGCGCAGTTGGTTTGGCAACGGACTTTACCTACGGGAGAGACGGAGAAATGGTTACACCGTTTCTTGAATTGAATTAACAAGGATGTACATGAGACGTTGGTCATGGACTTTAGCAATGGGGTAGTAAGGACAAATCTTACTCCATTAATCCGCACTAAGATGAAAAAAAGGATATTCTTGTTTTTTTTGACCTTATTCCCTCTCTCTGGTTGCTCCGTGTTTGATATACACGAAGATCTGTCTCCATTTATTGGGACGTGGAAAGTGGTGGAGGTAGATGAATATCGGCTTGTTTATGAAAAAACCACCCCAAAAGAAGACGAAGGGTGGATTACATTTAAGGGCAATGGAAAAATGGAGATGAACACGTTTGGCTTTTGTGGAACCCCGCCCCTTGCATATTACAAACTAAAGGGCACTTGGCAATTATCCAAATCCGATAAATTGATTGTCACGTATTCGGAATTCCCGGAGCAAAACACAATCCAGCAATGGCAAATTCTATCGCATAGCCACAACCATCTGGAAGTACAAGCAACCTATCTCACCACGCCTTCCTTACCTTACTTTATTTGATGTGTGAGTGCAAGCATGGTTATTTGCGATTTTTAAACACAGTTACTGATAGAAAATAAATCATTTTTTAGTTAAAGTGGGTTTGCTTTGTTGTTTTTCCTGCACCCGAAGGCTGCCTATCTTGTACTTACGTGGGAAAAGTTTGGTGTAGTGCAAATAAATGTCTGCCTTACCGGGGCGTATTGCAACAAGCTTTTGGTAGGAATCCCATGTTCCTCGACGGTCGGGGTTATAGGCTGGTTTGGGTAAGAGTTTGATGATGGACGGATCCGAGGCTTTTAATTGCAAGTACGGGGTTGGTTGATAGTAGCAGTCGTCTAACATGATACCGCCATAAAAACCATAAACAACGGTAAGGGTATCGTCAACTTCTATAAGGCCCCTTTCCCAAGGCATATAGCAAGGTGTTACAAGCCCAATAGAAGCTGGTCCACTGATCCATGTTTCATAAGTCTGTAATACGATGAATATAAACAAGAACACAATGAGTATTGAGGCAACTATTAATGCCTTTATGAGGATGGCGCCTAACTGGCTAAAAATGGCGCGTAGTTGGTCATTCATATGAATAAAGATTAAGGCGCGGGTACTTGTCTTGTCTGTGTACCCGCGCTTAAAGATTTAAAGATTGTTGAAGTGTTTACAAGTCACGTCAGTCTTTCTTTGGTGGGAAACAGCCATTATTTTTTTCGCACTCTACAACTAAAGCCCCATCTTTGTATGCTTGATAGACAGCAAAATAAAGGTGATCTGCCGAGAAATTGTATGGCACTTTCAAGAGTGCTAATGCGACCTGCCTTCCTACATGGTTATTGTGGTAGTCCATCTTAGAAGCAGGGTTAATTCTACCAGGTTGTAATGGACACTTATCGCCGAGGCCATCATCCCCAGCCTCATGTGCATCAGCATATAGTTTGGCGCCGGCTTCACTCTTGAACTGATTAACCATCAACGCATTCCAATAGGCATGTTTAATGGCGTTTCTCGGAGAGCAGTCTGGCGCAGAATCGTGGAAAAACGTAAAACCATTCACCCCATCTACAGCTGATGCTAAAAACATTGTCGTTTGCAGAGCATTACATGCCGTAATGCCCTCCCAACACAACCTCTTTTCGGTTTTATTCATATAACCCCATATAAAACCTAATATTCCGGGTGGTGGGGAATTTATATCAACGGTTCGAACGGGTACTTGAGGAATAGTTGTCACGTTCGGTCCTCCCCCTCCCCCTTTCCCTACGTCGGGGTCTTGTTGGCAAGTCATAACCGTCCTGCAATGATCGGTAGTTTGATAATCGTTTCGTAAGGCATAGTTTATGCCCAAGTACTCACCCTCAGCATACCATGGGGTACTTTTAATTGTTTCCTTTGCATATGGGATCGGTATCAGATTTCTTATTCAGAGCGTTCAATGCGGTATTGAACGAGGTCTTTTCATCAAGGTAAATCACAGATACAGGCTCATTGGGCGATTTAAGGACATATCGGGATACNNCTCGCTATTGGGTAACAAGCAATCTGTATATCGCATAGCCACACCTTCTGGGGAATTCATGGCAAACTGGTAGTAGAGCGGTGCTGGGCTTGTGGTCTGGCTCATCACTTTTTCCGAAAAATTAAGCCTGATATACGTTGTAAAGTAGGTTTCATCCGGAAGTAAAAAACGGACAAAACACATATAGTTATTAAGATTTGAAGTTTTAGACAGGTTGTTTATGTCTATTCCAGATTGATTCATATTCACCACATCAGGATGTATCTCTGCTTTTAAAAACTCGTCTTCATGGATTTGAGTGGAAATAGGAAACTCCTTTTGTCGAGTACTTTGTCCAATTTGATCACATCCTGACCAATATACAAATGACACTGAAAACAGAACTAAATAGATAAAGTATTTTGCATACTTCAAAAAATGCAACTGATGGGGGGGGATTGTTCATATTTTTACTTAATTTATAAGATGAATGAAAGGTTGATGATAATATAAGTTAACTATCAACTCGATACAAGGTTTTTGTCGAAAAAGTACAATGATTATATTACTATCGTTATAAAGTGAGAAATTTACTCCTTAAAACTGTATCAAGTTTTCTCTCACATCCAAATACAATTAATCAAAACTTTTTTAGTGCACTTAGGAGATAAACTTACAACCTTTCATTGTATCTAAATATCCCTTAGATATAGTATAATAAATATCTTAGTAATTGTCATGTCAACAAAGTCTTTCTTGATATTACCTAAAATAAGACTTTAAGTAAGGGATGTATTTCAAAACTTCCCAAGAGGCGACACGATGGCTTTGTAGGCACAAGATCATCCTCGCAGGAGGGCGGTTATGAGAAAGTCTTCAGCTCCCTCGTCGCGATAACATCTAAAACGATTGATTTTATGCCGCCCCGATGGGGCTTGTGGCGGGGTGTTTGACGACATTTTCTAGTCGGATGCCGCCCCCCTACGGGGCTTTTAGGCCTTCCTGTTTCCCTCACACGCGCATTAACGGAGACCCTGAGATTGGCAGATTTGAAATGCACCCCTTGCATTTAGGCTTTGCAAGTAAAATCCAAAAACTCCTAAACACCTTTGTAACGCGCCTTTAGCCCATGTTTTTTGCGAATAAAATGACTTATGGAATAAAATGGGGAACTGCTCTTTTAAAGATTGGCGATGCAAGACCTCAAACAACTTCTACTCAATTTCCGTAAGCAGGCGGATAGATTGATGTATTTTATTGGTCTTGTTTTTATAAACCAATGCATTCAAGTAGCATGACCTCTCTGCAACAGTTCCAACAACTCCTACAAACGCGCATTTTGATTATTGATGGTGCGACTGGTACCATGTTCCAAAAATATCATAAAACAGGGCGCTTCATATTGGATGAAGCCACGTTTCGTGGTGAACGGTTTAAAGACCATCCCAAAGACCTGAAAGGCAATAATGACTTGCTTTGCCTTACCTGCCCTGAAGCCGTAGAGGCTGTACATCATGCTTTTTTGGAAGCAGGCGCGGATATTATCGAAACCAATACCTTTAGCAGTACCTCAATTGCCCAAGAAGATTATGAGTTGGCCCACATTGCCTATGAACTTAATTTGGTGGCGGCTCAAATAGCGCGAAAAGCCGCAGATGCTTATTCCACACCCGAAAAGCCGCGTTTTGTGGCGGGTTCTATCGGCCCGACCAGCAAAGCCCTTTCCATATCGCCAGACGTAAACGATCCGGGGTTTCGGTCCGTCACCTTTGATGAATTGGTGACTGCTTATGAAGAGCAAATTCGAGGATTGGTGGATGGTGGATCAGACCTTTTATTGGTCGAAACCATTTTTGATACCGCCAATGCCAAAGCGGCCATTTTTGCCCTTCAAAAATACTTTGATGAAACAGGCCAGCAGCTTCCAGTAATGATTTCTGGAACGATTGTAGATCAGAATGGGCGGACCCTATCGGGGCAAGTACCAGAGGCATTTTATTACAGCATTATGCACACCCCCAATCTGCTTTCGGTTGGGTTTAATTGTGCATTAGGTGCGGAATCCATGCGCCCTTATTTGGAAGAACTTGCGCCTGTTTGTACGGAATATGTGAGCTTATATGCCAATGCAGGGCTACCCAACGCGTTTGGGGAATATGACCATTCGCCTGAATTTATGGCGGAAATCATGGCCCAGTATGCCAAAGAAGGTTTATTCAATATTGTGGGCGGTTGCTGCGGTACGACCCCCGAACACATTGCCGCCATTGCCGAAGCCGTTGCAGACATTGCACCACGTCCTTTGCCCCAAGTGCCACCATACTTACGCCTTTCGGGTTTAGAACCCTTGGTTCAGCGTCCCGATACCAATTTTATGAACATCGGTGAGCGTACCAATGTAACAGGGTCACGGAAGTTTGCGCGACTTATTAAAGAAGGCAATTATGAAGAAGCGCTTAGCATTGCACGCCAACAAGTGGAAAACGGCGCACAAGTGATTGATATTAACATGGACGAAGGCATGCTGGACTCAGAAGCAGCCATGGCGAAATTCCTGAACTTGATTGCTGCAGAACCTGATATTTCCCGCGTACCGATTATGTTAGACTCCTCCAAATGGTCGGTTTTGGAGCAAGGGCTTAAATGTGTGCAAGGTAAATCGGTTGTCAACTCAATCTCGATGAAGGAAGGTGAGGCGCTTTTTAAAGCCCAAGCCCGCCTTTGCCGTGCCTATGGCGCTGCTGTGATTGTGATGGCGTTTGATGAGGAAGGCCAAGCCGACACTTTTGAACGAAAAATAGCGATCTGTGAGCGCGCTTATCGGATTTTGACAGAAGATGTGGGCATCCCTCCACAAGACATCATTTTCGATCCCAATATTTTTGCCATTGCAACAGGCATCGAAGAACACAATCAATATGGCATTGCCTTTATCGAGGCTACGCGCTGGATCAAACAAAACCTGCCGTTTGCCAAAGTCAGTGG
>DDTM01000030.1:0-2729 GCA_002344075.1 Bacteroidetes bacterium UBA2364 | reverse complement strand
GAAGCATGGCGCAGTTTACCAGTTGCAGAACGCCTCAAACATGCGCTTGTCAAAGGCATCGTGGACTTTATAGAAGACGATACCGAAGCCGCACGGGTGGAGTATGGCAACCCCCTAACGGTAATCGAAGGGCCTCTAATGGATGGTATGGGCTTTGTGGGAGACTTATTTGGCGCAGGGAAAATGTTTCTGCCCCAAGTCGTGAAGTCGGCAAGGGTGATGAAAAAATCAGTTGCATACTTAGAACCCTTCATCCAAGCCACCAAGTCTGCCGATGCAGCCCCTCAAGCAAAAATCCTATTGGCCACCGTAAAAGGGGATGTGCATGATATTGGCAAAAACATTGTAGGTGTGGTCTTGGCGTGTAACAACTACGAGGTGATTGATCTGGGCGTTATGGTGCCTGCCAATAAAATTTTAGAAACGGCCAAAGCCCAAAATGTAGATGTCATCGGGCTTTCGGGCCTCATCACGCCGTCTTTGGACGAAATGGTGCATGTCGCGAAGGAAATGGAGCGACTTGGGATGAAAACGCCTTTGTTGATTGGTGGTGCCACGACTTCCAAAATCCATACCGCCGTCAAAATTGAACCCCATTACACCGCGCCTGTCATCCATGTTTTAGATGCGTCTAAGTCAGTTCCAGTCGTTTCACGGCTTATAGATGCCAAGCAACGCACAGCCTTCATTGCCGAAATTCGGGCAGAATATCAAGCTGAGCGCGAACGGTTTGCCAACCGAAGCAACCGCCCAAGCCTTATTTCATTGGCAACCGCCCGCGCCAATGCTTTCCAAACAGATTGGGTAAGGCACCCCATTCACCGTCCCAATGAATTAGGCAGGCAAACCTTAGAAAACATCCCGATCCAAATTCTCCGCGATTGGATTGATTGGACACCGTTTTTTATTGCATGGGAAATGAAGGGCAAATACCCGCAAATTTTGGAACATCCAGAACGCGGGGAGGAAGCCCGCAAACTTTTTGAAGAAGCCAATGCGCTTTTGGATCAAATTATTGCACACGAAGCCTTTAAGGTAAATGGCGTTTTTGGACTTTATCCCGCCAATGCCCTTGGCGACGACCTAGAACTTGTGCTTGCAGAAGGCGAAACCCGCCGATTCCACAGTTTGCGCCAGCAAACCCAAAAAGGAACGGATAAAGCCAATCGTGCCTTAGCCGACTTTGTTGCCCCGAAGTCCACAGGTCGCCAAGATTATATGGGCGCGTTTGCCGTAACCGTGCATGGAGCCGAGGCCCTCGCCGCCGAATTTGAAGCCAAACATGACGATTATAACGCCATTATGGTCAAAGCCCTTGCCGACCGCCTCGCCGAAGCCACCGCTGAGTGGCTCCATGCCGAAGTGCGCCGCGAGCATTGGGGCTATGCCACTGAAGAAAACCTCTCACAAGAAGCCTTGATTAAAGAACAATACGACGGCATCCGTCCTGCGCCGGGCTATCCTGCCCAGCCTGACCATACAGAAAAAATTACCTTGTTCGAGATACTGAATGCAGAAAAAGCCATCGGTATTTCCCTTACCGAAAACTTAGCCATGATGCCCGCCGCTTCGGTATGTGGATTGTACTTCGCCCATCCTGCAGCGGATTATTTCAATCTGGGCGAAATCGGAGAAGACCAACTCGCCGACTATGCGCAACGAAAAGGTAAATCCATCGAAGAAATGCGTCGCTGGCTCGCGCCAAACCTGGCCTAAACGAATCCTCCATCCGTTTACATTTCAAAGGGACTCGCCGTGAAATCTTTCTTAGATTGATCTCACAGCGAGGCCTCTTTTTTGTATGATTAGCGTTCTATTCCTCAAAAGTGTGTCATCTATACAGCTTTCTAAGCCTCATTTCTTTACAAAGTTCAATACCACATACTGATTCCATGAAGATAAAAGGTTCTTGCGATGGAACCATGACTCCATTTTGTCCGCAGTTTTAATCAAGAAATTATTCGGAGAATTGGGCATGATTAAAGAGGTCAGCATGGAAACAGGCATTTCAATAATTCCGCAATAAACACATTCAGACACCCAATTATTGAGGGACATAAATGTTTGAATTTGCTTTTTTGTAAAAGGCGCTTCGTCCTCTGTTCTTGCACGTGGTGTTAGAAGCCTGAAAATGCGCAAAAGCGGATTATCTGCCAGCGGTTCTTGAAGTAAAACACGACCACCGGGCTTTAAAACACGGTATATCTCATTGAGCGCAACCTGAGGCACTAAATGGTGCAAGATGCCATATCCCACAATTAAGTCAAAGCTTTCATCGGGAAAATCCAAGACGTGCGCATCCATGACTCGAAAATCATAAGCAGTCAATGGAAATCCAGCCGCCTCCGCCTGATTTATACAATCTGCAATATAGACTTCGGAAATATCAATGCCATAAACTTTCTCTGCCTTGCTTTGCAATAGTCTAAGACTCAACGCACCACGCCCACACCCATAATCCAAAATAACCATTCCCGCCACCTTATCGAGGTATGCCTCTATCGTTTTAAATAGCCGTTGCTTAGAAGGATAGGTATCCAAGTGGGGAAAGCGGCTTTTAATGCGTAAGTTTTCTGCCAATACATCTTTGTCTGTGTGTGCGGCTTTTTCCCGCTGCACGCGCTGCTCTAAAGTCTTATTCATGCCAATCAAGGTTGAATTTGTTAGTTTTTCCGTAAAAACTTAGGCAGCCTGAAAAACGATAGTTTTTCTATCAAAAGCGTTAATCA
>DDTM01000108.1:6417-22242 GCA_002344075.1 Bacteroidetes bacterium UBA2364 | reverse complement strand
AAAAATATTGCCCTTTTGAAATATGATAGGAGTTTGTTTGTACTTTGGTCGAAAACAAGATACACAAATGAAATTAGACGTTTTGGCATTTGCCGCTCATCCGGATGATATTGAACTTTCCTGCGGAGGTACGGTCTGCTTGTTGGTTAAGCAAGGTTATCGCGTAGGGGTTGTGGACTTCACGCGGGGGGAGTTGGGTTCTCGTGGAACACCTGAACTTCGTGCTTTAGAAGCGGCAGAAGCCTCGCGGGTGATGGGCATACATGCGCGGGAAAACTTGGGTATTCCGGACGGCCACATTGAAAACACCCCTGAAAATCGCCGCAAAGTCATTGAAGTTCTGCGTCGGTATAGACCCCATCTTGTATTGGTGAATGCTCCTAAAGACCGCCATCCTGACCACCCGAATGCTGCTGTTTTGTCTTTAGAGGCTATTTTTTATGCCGGACTTCGTAAGATTGCAACGCACGAAAAGGATGGGACCGAGCAAGCACCGTGGCGACCGAGTCATGTTCTCCACTATTTTCAATCGGTTATGGAAGATATGGAGCCGACCTTGGTGGTGGATGTGACCGAAGTATGGGATCAGCGTGTGTCCGCTATGCAGGCCTTTCGGTCGCAATTTTGGTCTAAGTCGTATAATCCGGCTACCGACGAGCCGGAAACTTTCATTTCCTCGCCAGCTTTCATGGAATGGCTTGAGGCTCGCGCTCGTACCTTTGGCTATCGGATTGGGGCGAAATATGCAGAACCTTTCTTGTATCACAATGGGCCTATTGGCGTGAAAAATCTCATGGAGACCCTCACCGCCGAAAAGCCATATTGATCAGGGCGTATCCCAGAGGTCAGAGGTCAACCCTTTTTGTTTACGAATATGGAGCATCTCTATGTGCGCCACTGCGTCTGCTACATCATTGACGATAAAATGGGCCAGTGTTTCGTAACGTTCAGACCGTCCATATCCAGTAAGCACCAGCAAGGACATCATGCCCAACGCGCGTCCCGCCTCAATATCTGTATTCCGGTCTCCAATAACAAACGAATGTTTTGGATCTAACCCCCACTCTTCTATTGCCTTCTCAAACATACCAGTACCCGGTTTTCGATCTGGGTGGTCTTTTCGATATGCCTCCACGATGCCATCCGGATGATAAGGTGAGTAATAGAAGGCATCAATATGGGCATTTGCTTTTATCAATTCGTCTTGCATAAATATATGTAATTTAAATACATCTGCCTCGTCATAATAGCCACGGGCAATACCTGCCTGGTTGGTTACCACAATAACCGCATAGCCGTTTTCATTGAGCCAGCGAATGGCTTCTGGCACACCTTCAATCCAACGGAAATCCGCAATCCGGTGTAGATATTGTACCTCTTCATTAAGGGTTCCGTCGCGATCAAAAAAAACGGCTGGACGATTTCCGGTGCGTAGAGGTATATTCTGGTGGGGTGCGGAGGGATCGGAAGGTACTTCGGTGTCCGGCCACGATTCACTAAATTCCTCTAACAACCTTGCCAGTTTTGCATTTTCCCAATTTTCCATCGGTTACATCATCATTAGGGGAGGTTATGGTAAAGGTATCGTCTGGATAAAAGTGTTTTTTACCTCATAATCTTGGATGCTATGAAGATAGGTACGTTCCCAAAAATGCAACAATCCTTTGGTGTCTGCTTGTAAAACCGAGTTTACCCGTGTTCCATAGGCCGAAGATCGGATGCAGATGGCCGAGAGTACCCGTTCCCATTCTTGTGAAACGCCTGTTTTGGGTAAATTTTCGTCTGGGTATATGGTTTCATCTTCAAGCATGGCAAGGAAATGCGCTGGTTTTGGGGTTTCCTTTTGTAAAGCATCTGAAAAACGCTTTCGCCCTATGGCTACTTTGGGCCAAGATGTATTAAGGGCCGCATTTGAAAGCCCATAAATTCCGGATTCGAGTTTTATGGGTACAGGGGAAGATGTCTCTTGCCCATGGTGCAAATACCAGATTTCGGGTACGTCACTTTTGTTTTTTAGCCATCCGGCTAATAGGTTGAAGCCATTATATTGATTCAAGGTAGGAATCAGTTCCTGTAAATAATCTAAAGGATGTTTATCACTTGTCAGAAAACCTGATACCACTGCTCCCCGTGTAGGGGCATTTGGTATCAGGTTCTTGAGGTCTCGATAATTGGTGAGGGTGGCAAAGCGTCCGGATTTTGTAATACCCAGCCATGTACCACCACCTGCCAAGTCACGCCCACCAAAAACATCCGGAAATTCGGGCCACCATCCGGCAGGTTGAGTAGCGCGTTCGTAGAATTCATCCCGATTCCCCGCCAGAACAAAGGGAAATTGGGGATGTTGTCCTATTGCGAGAAATAAAGTACACATGTCGAAATTTATTCGGCGAAAGGTTTTCTCTTATTGTATATCTTCTTAAAGCTAAGATTGAAAATATGAAAATTAGACTATTCTTTTTTAATAAATTAATTGATTATAAAAAGAGAATGGTGTAAGTTGAAGAAGCACAATAGTGTACAAATACCGAATGCTCAAAATAGAACAAGCCCTCCCTGTTAGGTGGGCTTGTGGGTGGCTAAAGATGTTTGATTCGTCTGGAACCCAAAGGAACCTAATGGCAACCCCTGATAAAGCGGAAGGAGTAGGAATGAGGTTTTAGGGGTGAGCACCATGTACAACTTTCTCAGGCCTCTTTATGTAAATACACGAATAGCTATAACATAGCGACATTACTCTAAAATATAGTGACATTACTGGCGACCAATCCATCACCAAAAACCAACTCGCCACCATGTATGACTCAGATCAAATCGAAAGTTTGCTTAAGGCCATGAATGAGGGAGACCTTAAAGCAAGAGATGCCTTGTTTAAAGTGGTTTATCAGGAATTGGGTCAGATTGCACGCGCCAATCTTCGGAATTGGCGTTCGGCTCACCCAACGATTGATACCCGGGCCTTGGTACACGAAACCTTTTTAAAACTTACTTCTGGCAAATCCTCCGATTGGCAGGGGCGGGCACATTTTTACAATGCAGTGGCGAAAGCCATGCGCCAAATTATCCTCAATTACGTCCGCGACAAGCAGGCGGGGAAACGTAATGGGACTAACGAATCTATTTGGGAATTGGATGAGCAACTAGAACTGATGGTGGCGGATGCGCCAGAACGTATCGAAGCCTTGAATGAAGCGCTTAAACTGCTCGAAAAAACAGATAAACGATGCTTCGATGTGGTGAACTATCGTTTTTTTCTCGGATTAGACATTGGGGAAACGGCTGAATTGTTAGGGATAAATCCCCGAACGGTTAATCGAGACTGGTCTTTTTCGCGGGGATGGCTCGAAACACGAATCGAAGAAATTTTGTCATCTAAGGTCTGACCCACGTTTCGGAATGGAAACCTCTACCTTTCATCGTCTCCGCGAATTGATTGCCGTCTTAGAAGGCCTTTCCGAGGAAGAGGCGCAGGCGTTTTTAGATAAAATATCAAGTGAAGAGCCAAAAATTGGGGGAGAGTTGCGCATGATCTGGGAAAAAATGTGTGAGCCAGAACTACCCTTAGATCGTTTGATTGTGCGCCCACCCATCGTCCATGAGTGGGCTTCGGAACAACACCATACCGACCTCACTGGCCGAATCTTTGGACATTATATGCTCAAAGTCTGGATTGGGGAAGGAGGAATGGGAGAAGTCTATCTGGCAGAAAGAATAGACAAAAAAGAACTGATTGCTGCGGTTAAGGTACTTCGATTAGGCGCACCGGCCATCCGGCGTCAGTTTGAACAAGAACAAAATATTTTAGCGGGGCTTAGACACCCTGGAATTGCCTACTTTTTAGATAGCGGGACGACACACGACGGGATTTCTTATCTGGTGATGGAATATGTGGAAGGGATTCCAATAACCGAATACTGTAATCGTTTCCAGCTTACGATTGATGAAAGATTGGCCTATTTTGCAGAAATCTCTGCCATTGTACAATATGCGCACAAACACTTGGTCGTCCATCGAGATCTTAAGCCATCCAACATTTTGGTTACACCAGAAGGAAGGCTAAAGTTGTTGGATTTTGGGATTGCAAAACTACTCCAACCTACTTCTAACCGGGTGAAAACACAGTTGCACTTCCTTACGCCCGAGTATGCAAGCCCGGAACAGTTGTTGGGCGAAACCATTACCACGTCGTCTGATGTGTATAGTTTGGGCGTTTTACTCTACGAACTATTGGTGCAGGTGAGGCCCTACAACTTCGAGCATAAAAATCTGGGGCAAATCTTAGATGTGATTCAGAATGGTACGCTTAAATTGCCCAGCGCATACTTGGAAACGGTATCAGAAGACACTACACTTGCGGTGGCCCAATCGCGCAAAACGACGGTGGCGTCTTTGATCCGAAGGCTACAAGGAGACTTGGATATGATTGCTCGTAAGGCCTTAGCAACAGATCCGAACGAACGGTACCCCTCAGCCGAAACCTTGATGCAAGACATCCGGCTGTTCCTGATGAATAAGCCTATTGGTGCAAGAAAACCAACATTTGCCTATAAAGCACTCAAGTTCTATGATCGCAATAAACGACTTGTAATCAGTACTGTATTGGGGGCTTTGGTGATATTGTCTGGTATTATAGCCATTACCTTTCAGCAAATGGAAAATTGGCGGCAAACCCAACGTTCCGAAGAATTGGCCATTTTTTTAGAGAATATACTGCTCGGTCAGAGCTACGAAGGGCAACAAACGGTACAGTTGGACTCCTTAAGGGCGAGGCAACTGATTCATCTTGGGTGGCAAAAAATGGAAGATCGGTTGCGGCAACAGCCGGAGATGCAAGTGCGCATCTTAACAGCCCTATCGGAACTGGCTTCCTCAAACGAATTCTGGGTTACAGCAGATACATTGGCGCAACATGCGGTCAGGAAAAGCGGATCAACTAAGAATTTGCCTGGATTGTTTGTCCGGACCTATTTGCAGGCCGCTTTTGCCGCTACAAATTTATCGAAAACTACGCTATCTAAAAAATACCTTGCGGCTGCTTGGGATGTGTTAAATCTGGTAAACCCTATGGACCAGAAAATGAAGGCCCGTGTGATGACGGCACGCGCCCGAAACGACTTGTTGGAAGGAGAGGCTGAGACGGCCAATACAACATTGCAGGCCGCTTTAGCAATTGTAAAGCCCTTTGAAGACCATGATTCTTATATTATCCGAGGCGAAATTTACCGACAACTTGGCCATCGAGATGCGATGCGAGATGAAGTTGGGCCTGCAATCAACCACTATAAAGAAGCCTTGATGGCTTTCCAACTCGCCTATGGTCGTCAACACTCCACCGTATTACAAGCCATAACAGACCTGAGCCGGATGCTAAATTTAGACCAGCGCGAGAAAGATGCCGAGTACTTGCTCCGAGAGGCGCGAACCAGTGTACGGGCTTCGCGCTCTGAGTTGCCATGGATACAAGCCATTATTGATGTTGAACTGGCAAACAGTATGTATGCCCAAAACCGTCTCGACGAAGCTGTTTTGTACTTTGTAGCTGCCGAAAAGGCACTTACAAAACAATATCCCCACCCTCGAAAGTCGCAAATCCATTTATCCGTCGTACAACGTTTGGCAGGGTTGTACGCCCAAACAGGAAAAACCGAACAATACCAACTCATGCTCTCGGTTGCATCCCGTCTTGCTCAAGATTTGGTGACAAATACAAATCGGTTGTTCCAGCCCGGACATATACAGCGTATGCAGGCCTGTATCTCGCTATCGGATGTTTTGAGGGCGAAAGGGGCCTACTCAGCCGCTATTTCCAATCTACAACAATGTGTTCGACTGTTGAAGCCGCAACGAAGTACCCAACATATGGTCTCACTTGCACGTATTCGGTTGGCAGGCCTGTATATCGTAACCGAAGACTTCGGTGCAGCCGAAGCGGAACTCTCATTGGTTAGAAAGTCCGAAGAAACGAGTCATACATTTCATCAAAGTGTCTGGGGAGAACTCAGAAGTGTGGAAGGATGGTTGGCCTGGCAAAAAAATCAAACAGGGCAAGCCCTTCTTAAGAATGGTTTCGAGATGCTTTTGGAAACAAGAGGGATCGCAAATCCAGTTACACAAGAAGCACTTCGTCGGGTACAGGTCTCGAGCAAGCAAAAAAACCTTCCTTAACAAAGGTTTAATAACCGGAATTTAAGAAATCAGGTTTGGTTAAACCCCTACTTCATTGTATCTTTCGGATGCCCGTTTCACCCAAGTCCCTCTGTGAAAATGAATATTTGTGTTTTCTGTGCGGCCAGCGATACCATTGCCGAGGAGTATAAAACCGTCGCACGGCAATTTGGGCGCTCAATCGCACAGCGCGGACATACATTGGTATATGGCGGTGGAAATGTAGGGTTGATGGGGGAACTGGCAAGGGCAGTACATCAGGAAAACGGCCACGTGATAGGGGTCATTCCGGAGTCCCTAAAATTAAAAGAGCGTGCCTATACCCATGCAGACCGTTTGGTGGTAACACCAGATATGCGGGCGCGTAAAGCCGCGATGGATGAACTGGCAGATGTTTTTGTGGCGCTCCCCGGTGGATTTGGGACCCTCGAAGAGGTGACAGAGGCAATCACAGCCCGTTATTTAGGGTTTCATCACAAGCCGATTTTTTTTCTGAACACACGCCAGTTTTACAATCCGTTATTTGAATTATTTGCCCATTTTTCACGAGAAGGATTTTCACAACCCCAACATGATGTGGCATTTGAGGTAGTGCAAACCCTCGACGAACTCTTGGCAATGTTGAAACATTAAACGTTCTAACATCGGTTTCACTCTTTTAGGAAGAGGTTATTGATGCCTTGGGCTTCCGTGTATCGGTTGCGAATATTAAACCCTCACGATAAATATCCCTAAACATTATGGCTCAGGATGTTATGGCGGATACCGTTAGTCTCCCTTCATTCCGTGATTATACCGTAATCGCACGGTTAGGACTTGGAGGCTTCGGCACTGTTTACAAGGCACAACACAATTATACCAAACAACTTAGGGCAATTAAAATCCTTCCGCCAGGCATTCAGAACGAAGCGGTTACCCTTAAACAGTTTCAGGACGAAGCACAGGCAATGGGGGCTTTTGACCACCCGCACATTGTAAAAATATATCACGCCGGAATCGAAAACGGTTTTCCTTTTTTAGATATGGAGTTTATAGAAGGGGAAAGCGTACATGAATTGATTCAAGAGCAGGTTGCTTCCGGGGAGAAACCCATGCCCGTAGGTGAAGTCATTCGGTTGGCGCGGGAAATGGCCGATGCTCTTCGGTATATCCATACACAAAACTTGATCCACCGCGACATTAAACCGCAAAATATTATGCGGCGTGGAACCGATAAGGTGTTTAAACTTACGGATTTTGGGATCGCGTTTGAATCCAAACTTTCTACCCGTTCTACCGACTTCGCGGGCACTGCCGAATACATGAGTCCCGAACAGATAGAGGGAGACCAACTGTTTCCGCAGACCGATATTTATAGTTTGGGTGTTGTCCTATATGAAAGCCTGATCGGTAGGCCGCCATTTCGTTCCGAAGGGGCCAATTTTGCTTCCCGATTGCGCTTACAACAACAAATCTTGGAAAAAGCACCTCTAAAGGTTCACGACTTTAATACGGATGCTCCGGATTGGTTTGCAGACATTGTCATGCGCTGCCTCGAGAAAAAAGCAACCAATCGCTTTGGTTCGGCACAGGAATTGATGGATTCCATAGATACGGGCATTCTAACGGATAAGTCGGTTGCTGATATGCGGCTTTCCGATGCCGAACGACTGGTCAAGGAAAATCGCTATGAAGAAGCCGTTCCGGTTTTCCAAGATGCAAAGCGTTTGTATGTGAAGTTGAGTACCTATCTGGCTGTGAGCGGCATGGGAGATACCGTCCGTAGCCTTATCCGTCAGTGCGATGAGCGGCTGGAGTTTTTGTCGGAGCGTGGGCAGAAAGTACGTAGTCTGCGTGAACGTGGTGCCCAATTGATGGGAGTTCAGGATTATAAAGGGGCTATTCCATTTTACCAAGAAGTTTTAGGCATCTATGAGAACGACTTGGACGCTCTCAAGCAAATTAAGCGGTGTGAGGATGGAATCCGGGAGCAGGAAGCGCTCCGCCAATCAAAAATAGACCTACTTCGTAAACAAGCCGAAGGGGCTCAGAAAGAATTGCGCTTGCGTGAAGCGCGGCAATACTGGCTCGAATTGGTCAATGTGGCGCCAGAATTTGCTTCAGAAGCAACGCAAAAAGCCCAAACCATCCAAGATGAACTGAGCCGTTATTGGAAAACTCATTTCGATAAAGAACGGGAGGCCGATAACTTGGTGGCAGAAGCCCA
The DNA here is from genome assembly GCA_002344075.1 of Bacteroidetes bacterium UBA2364. GTDB lineage: Bacteria > Bacteroidota > Rhodothermia > Rhodothermales > UBA2364 > UBA2364. Next base: position 13,871 of record DDTM01000108.1, on the reverse strand, counting down.
ACAAAAAGGGTTTAATGAAGCCTATCATAAGCGCATCGTCGAGTTGTACAAAGAAGCACAACACTTTGCAGAACGCGGCTACGAAGGGGATGCGAACGTGTATCGGAAACGGAATAATGCCTTGCAGGAAAAAGTGGGGGCGGCCAATCAACTCCTGACTGATTTCCGGAGGATGATTCAGGAAACCCGCTCCGAGGCAGATCGTTTGTTTGCGGGTGGTCGGTATATAGAGGCGAAAAAACGCTATCAACAATTGCTCGCACAATCGCCTGGCGATAAATCACTTCAGGAACGGATTGTGGATTGTACGAATGGCGAAATCCGCGACCTTCGTGAAAAAGCAGGTTTATTGTTTGCTGAAGAGAATTATGAAAAAGCTGCAACACTCTATCGGGGATTGATTGAGCTTAAGCCAAACGATCCGGAAGCCAAACAGCGTCTTGTAGAGTGCGAAAACTTTATCCGAATTAATAATCAGGTACGTGAACTCCAGAGTCAGCAGGTTAGTCTTCTTATCCAAACAGGCGACCAACTGGCATCGGTAAGTTCCTACAAGGCTGCTTTGGATAAATATAATCAGGCACTGGCCATTCAGCCGGAGCACGAAGGATTGCGTGCAAAAATAGAAAGCATCACCCCATTGGTGCAGCCTTCTTCGGGACAATCTCGCAGCCTCTTCGGTGGGCTTATGCGGTCCAATCCCAAACCTGCTCCTGCACCCAAACCTGCTCCTGCACCCAAACCTGTTCCCACGCCAAAGCCTGTTGTGGCGCCAAGGCCAACTCCAGCACCACTTTCCAAGCCAGAACCTGTGGTTTCGAGGCTGCAACCTGTAGTTTCCAAGCCAGAACCTGTAGTTCCGAGGCCGGAACCCGTGATATTGAAACCGGAACCAAGCCCAGCCCCACTCAGCAAGGCCGCCTCCGAATCGGTAGCAATTGCATCCAAAGACCCTTCAGTGTCACTTCCTGCTTCTGCTAAGACGATCGAAACGCCGCCCAAGCCACAGGTCAAGCCGCTGCCGACACCCTCAAAACCTGCTCCGGCAGTAAAGCCAGCCCCTGCACCGAAAGCAGCTAACAAGCCCACACCAGCGGTCAAGCAGCAAACGGTCTCGGAAAAGCCTAAAAAAACTTTGAGCGACCCAAAACCGCCTGCTCCTGACTCTATAGATCACGAAGAGAGTGGATCCAATCGTTGGGTTTTGATAGGTGCGGCAGGACTATTATTGATTGGTCTCATATATGTTGTCGTTATGGATCCGTTTGGATGGATCGGGAATAAACCTGCTTCCGATAAAGTGGAAGTGGTCAGTGATACCGAGTTTAAGAATAGTGTGGGTCTCGAATTGGTGAAAATTCCTGCTGGTACTTTCACAATGGGAGATCCAAACGGTGATGAAGATGCCCGACCTGACCACGAAGTGAGCATTACGCAATCGTTTTGGATTAGCAAGTACGAAGTGACTTCCAAAATTTTTAAACGATTTCAGGCTGATACCGGTCATCGTACCGAGGCTGAACAGGCCGAAAGTTGTCAGGTGTATCAGAACGGAGAGTGGGTTGATGATAATACCGGCACATGGAAGGGATTTATGACTGGCGACGATCGTCCGGCGGTGTGCGTCAGTTGGAATGATGCCCAAGCATTTGTAAACTGGCTGAATGCCAAAGAAGGCACTACTGCCTACCGCTTAGCAACCGAAGCGGAATGGGAATACGTTGCACGGGCTGGTGCAAGTACCCGATATGCCTTTGGTAGTTCGCCAGAAATACTAGCTGACTATGCTTGGTATTCCGAAAATGCTGGCAATCAGCCGCAAATAGTTGGTAAAAAACGTGCAAATGCATGGAATGTGCATGATATGCATGGAAACGTCTATGAATGGGTGAATGATTGGTATAATGATACCTATTATCAATCTTCCCCGAAACAAGATCCGCAAGGGCCCAGCGGGGGAAGTGATCGGGTTTTGCGTGGCGGTTCTTGGGCATACGACGCAGACGCATTGGTTGTTAGCTATCGAAACAGCGATGTACCCACCAAACGTAACACCAATATTGGTTTCCGGGTTGTAAAGACACAATAACCACGAGACCTTTGGTGTTTCACTGGCTTTCAGGATAGATCGAAATACCTTCACGACAGTCTGGAAGGCATTAATCCATCACCAAACCTTCTTCCAGCGAATTGATTGACTCCCTATGAAGCAAACTAAAAAGTTGGTCATTGCCTGCTTGCTGATTGGCATTGTGGTTTTTGTACCCGCATCTTGGGCGCAGAAAAAGCCCTCTGGTTCTAAACCAGCCAGTAAGCCGGCCACCACGACCCCGGCAAGACCTAATACGCCCCCTGCGCGGCCAACCCCAACGCCCGCACCTCGAAATACACCCCCTGCGCGACCAGCAGCAGCCCCATCGCCTTCACGTTCCGATGCATCTATAACGGAGACGCCTGCGGCCAATCGTGCAGTAAATGAACGTACACTTACTATTAATGCTGTGGAAGCGTGCGAGGTTCGGATCAATGGAGGACCTGCCATACCAATTGAAGCTGGAAAACCGCAAGTGGTTACCCTGCAACGCCAGAATAATGATGTACGAGTGATTATTCCTAACATGAACTTTTCTTGGACACAACGGGCGCCACGGGTAAATCCGGGTAAAAATGTGAACTGGGAACTGGATATGTCCCGCCTTTATGCGGAACGGCTCCGTCGCTTAGATGAGCAGCGTATGCTCGCAGAAGAAACCCTTCGTCGTCAGCAGCGGGTAGCCGATAGTCTTTTGCAGGTACAACGAAATACACAACCAACGGCAGCAAATACCGCTGCACTTCCTCCAGCCAATACGGAAACCCCTCCCAATAACACAGCCTTGGTAACACCTCCACCGGCTGAGGTTAATCCTTCTACGGCGGCTCCCGTAGCGAACCCGCAACGGACGATGCCGCCTGTAGAGCGGGTAACGGTGACCCCCCCGGTGAATCCTGTTCCTGGGCAAACATGGGAAAATTCTTTGGCCTCACCGATGGTCTGGATTCCAGCAGGTGTGTTCAGAATGGGGGGCAATGCATCTTTCGACCAACGCCCTGTGCATCCGGTTGATCTTGCGAAAGGGGTTTGGATGAACAAGTTTGAGGTGACTCAAGCAGAATGGGAGGCGTTGATGGGAAACAATCCGAGTTTATTCAAAGATCCTAAAAAGCCGATTGAGAATGTTTCTTATGAAGAGGTACAACTTTTTATTGCACGCTTGAATGAACGTGAGGGGACCACAACATACCGTCTTCCAACAGAAGCCGAGTGGGAATATGGGGCACGAGCGGGGTCTTCGAGGGCTTTTACATGGGGTAATGATGTAGAAAAAGGCCGAGCCAATTGTAAAAACTGTGGTTCTCGTTTCGATGAGAAGGAAACAGCCCCTGTAGGTAGTTTTTTTCCAAATGCATTTGGCCTGTACGATGTTCATGGCAACGTTTCTGAATGGGTTCAGGACTGGTACAGCGAGGAGTATTATAAACTTCCCGAAGCCTCCAGAGACCCGGTTGGACCTCAAACGGGCACTGCACGGGTGATTCGCGGCGGCTCTTTTGATTTACCCGCCGATGAATTGCGGGTTTTTGTCCGAGGTTCAGCACCTCCTGTTTATAAGTCCGGCAACGTAGGATTCCGGCTGGTGAAGGTCGTAAATTGATTTTGTAAAAAGGCAGTGGCTTGATCCCTGCCTTTTTTGATTTCCTCTGTGCAAGCTCTTCTACCTAGTGCAAGCTCTTCTACCTATTAGTCTTCAAATAATAAGGTAGTTGTAAAGCATAAAAGCAAGTCCAAATTAGCAACATTACACGCATAAGATATCTCATGATGAAACGGCTTTTGCTATTAAGTAATTCCCGCAGTGCAGACGAGGAACCATTTTATTGGGCCGCAGACACAATCTGTGATTTTTTTGGGGCAGGTGTTCAGGAATTGCTGTTCATCCCCTATGCGGGTGTTACACTGGGTTGGGACAATTATACCGACTGGGTAAAGAAAGCACTTGCTCCGTTGGGTTATCGGGTTTTAGGACTTCATACACAAGATGACCCTCGTTTAGCCGTTCAACGTGCAGCGGCGTTGATTGTTGGAGGAGGAAATACCTTTCATCTGCTTTACCACCTTTATCAAAACAACCTTATCGAGACCATTCGCGAACGGGTGTTGGTAGTCGGAATACCATATATGGGCTGGAGTGCGGGAGGAAATGTGGCGTGCCCAACACTCCAAACCACGAACGACATGCCCATCATCATGCCGCCCAGTTTTAATGCCCTTAATTTAATCCCTTTTCAGATCAACCCCCACTATACGGCATTACATCCGCCAGGGCATATGGGAGAAACCCGAGACGACCGGATCAAGGAATTTATCGAGGTGAATCGCTCTGTAAAGGTCGCAGGTTTACCGGAAGGGTGTCTTTTCCGAATAGAGGGCGACCAAATCCATATGCAAGGGCGTCACTACGTTCGGATTTTTCAATATGGAGCCGAAATAAAGGATTTGGACGCAATTTCGGATTTTTCTTTTTTACTGGAACCCAATTAAAAATAAAAAAACCGCCTCACGGAATGTAGGGCGGTTTATCAGATTGCTTATTGACGCGGCTTATTCTTCGTCATTGTCCCAACGGCGGGGCGGACGAGCCGATGCATCACGGCGTGGTGGACGGTCGCCAAAATCACGGCGTGGCGGACGGTCGCCAAAATCACGACGTGGGCGGTCACCGAAATCGCGACGCGGCGGGCGGTCACCGAAATCACGGCGAGGGCCACCACCGCCTTCGCGGCGCTGAAATCCACCCGGACGCTCTTCGCGTGGACGTGCTTCGTTTACGCGGAGGTCGCGGCCTCCTAAGTCTGCTCCGTTGAGGGCCTCCATTGCGGCCTTTGCTTCGTCGTCATCGGGCATTTCTACAAACCCAAATCCACGGGATTGTCCCGTCTCGCGGTCTTTAATGACAGCAGTGTGCTTCACGTAACCATATTCCGAAAACGTGGCTCGCAGATCGTCTGCAGATGTTTCGCCAGACAGGTTACCAACAAAAATGTTCATAAAACAATACGTAAATAAATATGGAGTATAGAGATTTTAAACTGCACGGGCGACCACTGAATTGGAGGCCTTGCCATAAAAGCGAGCGTGGACTTTTAGGGACAAGGCATGAAGCAGTATTCGACGATGCAAACTCATTAATACCTTAATATACACCATCGCCGAGACAATACCTAAATTCTTTTTTAATGACAGACTGATTATTAGATAGAATAAATATATATTAAGGTTTTTTTGTAACGTAAAATTAACATCTTAGATTTAAATTTTAGAGAAGAAATTCATGTGTATGCATTTGGATTTGAAAGATTTACGAATTGGTTCACACAATTGGGGTGAAACCGTGTCGTCAGTGTGGCGTATTTTGTACATCCAAAACGACACGCCGGTATAGCACATGAAAAGGAACAGACTCCGTTACATATCCCTTTTGCCCCTTACAATGGTGGTCTGGTTATTGGGGGTTGCAATCATGATTTATACATATGCTTCCGAACACGACGAAAAAGTGGCGGATGCAGCCGTGGTTTTGGGTGCTGCTGCATGGTACAACCGTCCGTCGCCTGTACTTCGTGAGCGGATCAATCATGCCATACGTCTTTTTCAGAGTGGTCAGGTTTCGGTATTAATCTTTACAGGTGGGAAAGGAAAAGGAGCGCCAATGGCCGAATCGGAGGTAGCACGCCGATATGCCATTCAGCAAGGTGTTCCAGCATCACAAATCCACATAGAAACGGTTTCTCAGACTACTTGGGAAAATGTACGAGAAGCAACACGGCTCACAAGGGAACTCGGTCTGAAGCGACTTTTATTGGTCAGTGACCCTTTTCACATGAAAAGGGCCATTCGTATGGGGCGGGATGCTGGTATGGATGTGTATCCTGCACCTACACCTTCTTCTCGATATAAGACATGGGATACTAAATTTGATTTTTTGCTCCGAGAAGTGTATTATTACTCCGCCTACGTGTTGGCTGGGATCACCACGAACCGCTAGGCAGTAGTTTCTCTTTTTTTATTCATCCTAGATCAGGTAATACCGTGAGAGCAATTCTGATTTTATTGCTGTTAGCCGGAGCCGGATGCGAGCGTCCGAAAGATACGCAAGCCGAAGCCGGTAGTGCTACCAAGCAACAGACGACCATGACGCCATCAACCCAAATAACGAACGAAAAAGGTGTCCGTGACTTGGTTATCGAACGACAGAATCCTGTCTTGCCCGCAGGGGTGCAGGTGTCGGGGAAACCGGTTTCCGTAGCAACATGGAGAGATGATGCTGGCGAACATGTACTGGTACAGAGTAGCCGCGAAGAAAACGGTAAAGATGATTACCGTTCCGCATATTTATATGGCGATCATTTTATTAAATCAGGGGTCTCATATACCCAGCAATGGAAAATCCAAGATTTTGTCCGAGATTGTCCGGTGGATATAACATTGGAGTACTCGGCGGATTCTCCCAAAGTGGAAGACTTAGATGGTGATGGCATTGCTGAGACCATGTTGCTCTATAGCCAGGCCTGCAAAGGAGATGTTAGCCCCAATGATCTGAAACTATTGTTGCATAAGGGTCAAACAAAGTATGGAATCCGTGGAACACAGGGTTTGCGTATTCAAGGCAAATTGGCCGAGAAGCCCGTCATGCAAATGGATCGTTCGCTTAAAAAAACACCAGTTGCCCTACAAAATGCCGCGTTAAACTGGTGGAAAGCGAACGAAATTCTACAATTTTGAGCTTGAAGGAACCATTTTGGGCAAAAAACGTCTTTGAAAACAATCTGTTTGAGTTTTTCACCAGCACAGTTGATCTGTTTGAAATGTGATATTGTATGCGTTTTTTGTTGTTTCTAACGATTTTTGTCTCCGTTGTATATGCACAAAATGGGACTGACGCAGGCCGGAAAGGAAATACACACTATACCGAGAAAAAATATGCCGAGGCAGCACAGTATTATCGGCAAGGTATTTCGGTGATGAAGTCGGCCCCTTCTAAAGATCTGTCTGCTTTGTACAACAATCTCGGTAGTAGTCTTTATCGCCAAAAGCAGTTTGTGCAGGCGGACGAGGCCTTTGACCGTGCGATGCTGGCATCTACGGAGAAGGGAGACTTTAGCCGTGCTGCATATAACCGAGGCAATGCTGCGATGGGGGCACAAAAAACAGAGGAAGCGCTTGAGGCTTACCGGCAGGCCATGTTGGCAGATCCAAACAATGCCAATGCGCGGTATAATTATGAAATAGCGCGCAGGCAACTTCAAAAAAAGGGAGGAAGCAAGCAGAACAAGGATCAGCAAAAGCAGCAACAAAACCAGAGTCAGCAAAACAAAGACCAACAGAATCAAGATCAAAACCAACAGAATCAAGA
>DDTM01000108.1:0-6387 GCA_002344075.1 Bacteroidetes bacterium UBA2364 | reverse complement strand
GCAACAAAATAGAGATCAGCAAAAGCCTGAGCAGCTTCGCCCGACCAAGCCTGATAAAAAAGTAAATCAGGAACAGGCCCGACAGATTTTGGAGGCCATGAAAAACGATGAACAGCGGCTGTTGCAACAATTACGCAGACGTCCCGCACAACCTTCGACCATCGAAAAGGATTGGTAATCATCACATGATGCAACCTAAGATCATCCGCATTGGCGTCTTGCTGTTGTTGATGCTATTTGGCTTTCGAGTGGCTGCACAGCGGATTAGTGTGACAGCCAGCGTAGGTGATAATACGGTTGCCATGAATGAGTCGGTGGTGTACACCGTAGAAATTCGTTCCACATCTGGGCCATTGCCGAATATTTACAATCCACAAGCACCTGATGCGCAGGGGTTGGAACTTCTTCATGACAATGCTTCAACTGGCAGAAAAAGTATTTTCGCAAATGGTCAGATGACCCAAACCTATACCTACACGTGGTTTTATCGGCCGCTCCGAGAAGGAGAGGTTTCTATTGGTCGGACCACGGTGGTTATTGGTAAAGAAACACTAACAACTTCCCCCATTTATTTACGAATTGTGGGCGCAGGTAAGAAGCCAAATGCTCCCAGTTTCCGCTCAAAGAGCCTATTTGATGACCCTTTTGCCAAAGATCCGCAGAATAGTGTACAAGCCCCTCCGGCGCCAGAAGTTTCAAAACAAGATGTCTTTATTCGTGCCATCCCCAGTTCCACGACCATTTTGCAAGGTGAACAAATGTTTATTGCCTATTACCTCTTTGCGCGGAGAGGGGTCGAAATACGGAATAGCCGCCTTTCGGATTCATGGGATGCTGAGGGGTTTTGGCGGGAAGAACTGAGTGCCGAGGCGAATACCGAGTTGGAGACGATTGGGGGTGAAGCGTTTCGGAAAATCCTGATCAAACGTGTTGCGGTGTTTCCTACACGTACAGGTCAGCTAAGGGTGGACCCTCTGAAAGTACAGGCTGATGTTTCCATGATTCGGATGGATGACCCTTTCGATGCGTTTTTGGGGGGCGGTTCAGGGTTTCCACAGAATATCACGATTGCCTCGGAGCCACTCGTCATAACGGTGCGTGCCTTGCCCTCCAATGCGCCGCAGGGTTTTGCCGGGGCTGTGGGGCGGCTAAACATGACGGCAAAATTAGACAAAGAACGGGTGGAGGTGGGGTCGCCGGTGATGCTTACGGTTATGATTGGCGGAAGTGGAAATATTGCGACCTTGGCCACTCCGGTGATAAGTGTGCCTGAAGTGGTGGAAAAATATGATCCGGAAGTGAGTAGCGATATAGATCGCTCCGTGCAGGTTTATGGAAATAAAACTTTTCGATTTACATTGATTCCGCGAGAAAATGGCCAACATACCATACCGGCCTTCACCTTTTCGTATTTTGACCTGCTTTCCAATAGTTACAAGACCATCACCGCAGGGCCATTTAAATTTACCGCTACCGGAACGGCACAATCCCTGACATCAGGAAAGAATGTATTTCCTGTAAACGATATTGCGGCCATTCTGCCCCAGTCGGGCACATGGATTACCCGTACTTCAGCACCATTGCATCGTCAATGGTGGCCCTTGGTGGTCTTTTTATTACCCATCGCAGGACTATTGGCCTTGGTGTATTATCGCCGTCTTTCCGATCGTATGCAAACCGATGTGGCTTTTGCCCGTACCCGAACGGCACAGTCCGAAGCCCAAAAACATTTACATGTTGCCCAAAAGCTGATGGAGCAAGGTCAGCCAAAGGCATTTTATGACGAAGTTGCACGTGCGGTAACTGGATTTTTGGGAGATCGCCTGAATATTCCGGAAAAAGGAATGCTACGTATGGCACTTCTGGAAAAAATGACAGAAGCAGGTATGGAATCGGGGCTACGCTCGGATATGAATCGTCTATTGGACACCTCCGATGCCGTTCGTTTTTCACCCATATTACCTACACCGGAAATAATGCAATCTTCTTTTGAAGAGGCGGTTTCGCTTATTGAACGTATTGAGGCGTTTTACAAATTGGAGCGCAAGAAAAAATAATATGTGTTTTAATGTAACGTTGGTCTTGCGTCTATTGGTAGCGGTAGGTTGTCTTGAGACAATATGCTGGCAAATAGGATACGCCCAGCAGGCTCCTTCAGTACTTTTCGAGGCTGGTAATCGTGCTTATAGTACAGCAAATTATGATACAGCCATACAAGAATACGAAAAAGCCGTTACTCAGGGTGGGATTAGTCATGCCTTATATTACAATCTGGCCAGTGCCCATTATCGCAGAGGTCATATTGGTAAATCTATATTGTATTACGAAAAGGCCCTAGCATTGTCTCCGTTTGATGCCCGAACCCGGCATAGTTTGGCGATTGCACAAAAGAAAATTCAAACCGCTATTTCGCAATTGCCTTTGTCTCCCCTACAAACTTTTTGGCACTATATCCGTTTTCAATTTGGTAGTTGGGGTTTGTTTGGTATTGCGATATGCCTGTATGTTATGACTATTGGATTGGTTGCGCATCGGATTTGGTTTAAAGGACAAGAGGCTTGGCGGCGACGTGCCCTACTGCTGTCTGTACCCTCCACCTTGATTTTTTTAGTGATGGCATATGTGGCCTCTGTCCAAACGTTGTCAGATCATAAAGTGGTTGTGTTGGAAAAACAGGTAGAGCTACGGCAGGGGCCTTCGGAGCAGGCTCGTAAAATCCGGGCTATAACGGAGGGCATTACGCTCGAAGTCATTTCGGAAACTCAGGGATGGCAGGAAGTACGTCTTCCAAATGGGGATACAGGATGGGTGCTCCGAAAAGGGCTGGGAGATGTATAAGCCCATTGTGTAGTTGGTGCTGTTTGTTCGTATATTCAACAAAACATCATGCCGGTGTAGTAATATCCTTTTTTCACCCAAATCCATAACCATATGAATCCAAATATGGGATCCACAGATCGGATTATCCGAATAGTGGTCGCGGTTATTTTTGCTGCACTTTATCTGACAGGAACCGTTACGGGCGTCGTAGGCATTATTCTGCTCGTTCTTGCTGTGGTATTTGTGTTGACCAGCGTTGTCCGCTTTTGTCCGCTATACCTACCCTTGGGTATCAAAACCAATAAAACAGGGTAAAGATACCGTACATATTTATTAAAAGAAACGCCCGATTTCCTTGCTTAGAAATCGAGCGTTTTTATCGTTGAGATGTTTTTAAAAAGAGTGACTGAGTTGAAGCGTGGCTTGAATTTCTCTGAACGATTGGGCAGGTGCGCCATTTCCGCTGTTTTGTTCGCTGCTAAGCCCTCTTATCATCAATTGGAGGCGGTCTTTCCAAGGTAAGAGCCAAGCAGTATTTAAGGTGACTCCCCACTGCTGACCTGTTATGTTTTGGTTGCCAGTTGTTGCCTCTAAGGCCACTACTTCACTTCGATTTCCAGACCACGATGCGCCTAAATTAACCGTAACTTTCTCTTTCAAAGTCGAAAAACCATAATTCGTCTGAATTCCGGAAGCGGTGGTTATTACCTGTGGTGCATCACTTCGCAAATAATTGCCCGTAAGCCCCAAGGTGCGCTTTTCGGGTAGGCTGAGGCTATAGGTTAGGGTACCATTCAGGTTTTGTGTATCTGTTCGGAGGGCTGCTCGTAGGTCTTGCATAGACTGAAGCGATGCGTTAAGCATTAGGTTATGGCCTATTTCGCCCCGTTGTAGCGTAATGGCAGGTGAAAACATGAAGGTACGTACCTCCTGACGTGCGCTTTGGATGTTGTCGGCATTGGTTCCCGTATTGTTGCTTTGGTCATACGCGCCGGAAAGTGACAGCCATTCCGAGACTTGTGCGATCAAGTTACCCCCCCACTGAGAACGATTGGTGGTGAGGTTTCGGGTATTATTCAGGTTGTTTCGGCGGTTTTGGTAGTTGAATCGGGCTTGTACCTTCCGTCCAAAAAGCCGTATTTGTGGCGCAACCCTGAATGATGCCTGATCGTCTCGTATCTGAGAAAGCCCCATTGTTTCGAAACCTTGTTCCACACGTTCATAACCACCTTGTAGCCGGAAAGATTTTAAACTGAGTTGAAGTGCGCCTTCCCCTGCGTATGCCAGTTGTGTAGTGGCGGGCAAAGGGACTAGGCCAAAAAAGGCAGCATCGCGGTTCGGTGCATTGGAGGTATTTCGGTTTCGGTTAAAAACAGATGCGGTTAGGCTACCATCTAACTTTAGCTTCCCTCTGAAGAGAGAAATACCGGCTTGAGGAGCCAAGACATAATTTTCTGCTGGGATCGGAGCTTGTTCAATTCCCTGAAATTCGATCCCCTTGTCGCGGCCATAAAGTCCGGAAAGGCTGAAAAAAGAATGCCCTTTTCGACCATATCCCAGCCGCGCCCCTCCAATATTTTGCCCAATCGCCTCGCCTCGGAAAGCATCTTCGGTGGTAGCAGTAGTGGTCCGTTTAGACTGTCCGCCCGTGAGCATCAAGTCGAATTTTCCCGGAGAGAAACCAATCAGGCCACCTCGTACCACTACGCCATTTAGGCTATATTTAGAAAGAGTCGGTGTGACGCCGCCGATGCCAACAGCCAATGATTTGTACTGGGTATTAAATGCCAGACGATTAATACTCTGCCGGATTTTGGATTCGTCGGTGGAATAAAGCAGGTTGATCCCCGTTTTTAACCCGAAAAGATCGGCAGTGAGATTGGCATTGGCGCGGCCGAGTAATGGAGCACGTCGGTTTTCAATACCAGATGCGGTGTATGCTTCTCCGGATACTCCCACCGTACCGCCTATTTTAAGCCCTTTAAATACCTGTATGCCTTGTGCCCGTATGGTTTCCGATGAACACAAAAGCATCATCAATATAAACCAAATACCCAAACGCTGATGTGTTTGCATGGCAGAATGGAGTTTTCGAAAAGTAATGGGGTGCCCCCCTTTTATTAATAGCAAATAGATTGCAATAAATGCGATACCGACCTGAAAAGAAACCCCTTAAGAACGCGATGCAGTATAGGCTTTGGTTTGATACGAGGCTTAATGCGAAAGTACAAAATGATTGAGTTAAAAACAACCATCTTTTGGCCCATTTGCCTGAATGGTGGGAAAAGGCTTTCAACAACTTGGTGCGGGAAGAGAACAATGTTAAACCGAGATATTCCAAACCCATTGGTCTCCACCCGCCGCAAGCTGTTTGTACGTATTCCAATGGCGCTACAATCCAAAACATTGAAACAATCAATCCACGCCAAAAATTTTTATGGAAAGAAGTTTGGGTCCACCACTTGTAATAGGACGAGGTATGGGTCTGTTACCATTCTTCCCGTCAAGTATTTGTATTTGTTTAGATTAAGCCCACCCGTTTCCCCTAAATATATCCCATAAGTCGTATGATTTTCAAAATGATTGTCCCGAAGGAGCCATTGGGCGATTTTATCGAATTGACGGGCAAACCCCAGCCGATTTACGATAACCGGTCCTTGAAAATCTTCCAGGGGTGTACAAAACATGGTTTTTAGGTGTTTGTACACAGCCGATTTCTATTTGTCTCTTCGGGAGGCCCTGTTTGAGGCTTCTGACGATGGGGTTGGGTTGGCTTATTTTACCCCCGTTAGCTGCATCGTACCTTCAAGCTGTGCATAAGGAATGATGAATTCCGTTGGCCCTCCAGCATAAGGCATGATCTCGTAAGGGTTATAAAAGATTTTAAGCCCTTCTTTGGTAAAGGCCATTTCACTGGGTAAGCCCAATTGGTCATCGAAAAGCCCTGCTTCTTTCCATGATTGCCCTGCCGGAATTTCACGTGCTTTGCGGAATGCAGACTCTAATATTGACTGGAATTTTTTTGTATCCGTGATGCGGCTTTGGGGTTCAATGTATTGTCCTTGCGCATCAAAATTGAGCAAGCGGGTTATCGTATTGGGGTGTGCGCCTCCCGTAAACATGTAGCTTGTGATGGAAATACTGGCTACGGGTTGGGTTTGTAATACTTCCGTTTTCAGGTCCACTTCCCATCCGTAAGGAGCGTCGGGAAATTCTTTCCTTTGTTCTTCGAAGGATTTCTTAAAAAACGTGCCAACCTCCTGAAGGGTTTTGCTGGGCTGGGTTCCTTCCCAGTCCACATCTGCCATACGGACATAGGTGGTATCCAGAACAGTATTTATCTTTTCGGCGTTTGTACCTTTGGCGGATACGTATTGTACGGTTATTTTTGCGCACGGGTCGTCTTCTTTGATGCAAGTGCCCCCTCGATCGGTGAAGACATGTTGTTGGAAGGAAAGAGGCTTGGTTGGCTCGGTGTTGGATCCGCAAGCAGCAAACCATAAAACAGCCATCCCACAAAGTAGCGTGCTAAAAAAGCGCATAAGGATAGAGATTTAAAAATTATTT
>DDTM01000094.1 GCA_002344075.1 Bacteroidetes bacterium UBA2364 | reverse complement strand
TAATACGTTCATACTTCGACAGGCTCAATGTATTGCACATAAGGTTGCGTTTGATTTTCACCCCGGCAAACGCCATGCGGCTTAGCTACATCTGGCATCCAAACCTACAGCGGCTTGTATTTACCAATGCACCTTAATGAACACCAAAACGCTAGGTCTTTACCCCCACCGAAATTTTTCTGTACGCGGATCATTCAGGCCCACTTCCGTAGAGGCGTTTTTTTGATCTATAAATTGAGGNNTTTTCTTTAATGGACACCCCTCATCTATAAATTGAGGTACTTCTGGTGTCGTACACATTTTCCTTACAGATGTTACCCGGACGGCGTTGTATATTGAACACAATTTAGACTCAATCCAAATTGCAATGAAATACCTGTTCTCCCTACTACTGGTACTGATGGCGGCCAGTTGTAGTCCGCCGAAAGACGAAACCCTTCGTGCGCGGGAAGTCAAGCAGCGGGCTTTGGCTGATGTCGGCCTGCTAAAGTCCGACCTATCGGAATTGCACCGCTTGATCTTAGTAAAGAACGCCGATACCACGAAGATTCAATCTGCATTTAAATCTGCACGACTGCATTATAAAGCGGTGGAATATTTGGCGGAGTATTTGGTCCCACGTGTGGCCAAACGCATGAATGGGCCTGCGCTCCAGAAAGTAGAGGTGGAGCCGGAGGAAATCACAACAACCGCCCCAAATGGTTTTCAGGTGGTGGAAGAGCAACTTTTTCCGGAATATGCACCCGAAGACCCTGTGGCCTTATCCAACGAGGTGGCCTATTTGCGTCAACTCACCGACCAATTGGAGACCAACCTACAGGTAAGCCAATTAAAAGACCGCCAAGTGTTCGAGGCCATGCGGCTACAAGTAGTGCGCATATTATCGCTCGGCATTTCGGGTTTCGATTCGCCTGTGGCCTTTTATTCCCTGCCGGAATCGGTGGTCAGTTTAGCGCGGATGAAAGAGGCTTTAAGACCTTATATGAGCGATGCCGATTTGAAGTTGGCATTCCACGCTCTGAACGAGGCGATTGATTTTATTAAAAAAAGTCCATCGGGTTTTGGCGAATTTGACCGTGCAACGTTTATCCGCGAACGCCTCACCCCGTTAAGCCACGCACTTCTGGCTGCACAGCAGCAACTCAACATCCCCCTTTCCACCTATAGGGCGCCGCTTAAGCCGGATTTTACCACTGTTTTCTCTGAAAAAGCTTTTGACTTGGCTGCTTTTGCTCCCACTGATGCACAGAAGCCGGCACCATTAGAAGCGCATTTGGGCAAGATCTTGTTTTATGACCCCTTTTTGGCCGGGGATGGCGGGCGCAGTTGTGCATCTTGCCACTTGAACGACCGTGCTTTTACTGATGGATTACCACTCGCTACGTCCACCGATGGCATTCAAGATGGCATGCGTAACACGCCTACCATCCTCAATGCAGGACTATCCCGTTCCACTGCCTACGACCTGACTGCCTTTACCTTGGAAGACCGTGTGGAAAAAGTCCTCCGAAATCCAAAAGAACTACATACCACACCCGACGCCGTAGGAGAGAAGCTCAGGACAGTCCCCGAATATGTGGCCCTTTTTGAAAAGGCTTTCCCTCTTCAACATCTCACCGATGTCCTAATGGGGCGTATGGCGGTACGGGCCATTGCTTCCTATATGCGAACCCAAACCAGTCTGAACAGCCCCATAGACCGTTATTTACGCGGCGAGAATGTTACGATTTCCCCACAAGTCATCCAGGGGTTTAACCTTTTTATGGGCAAGGCCAAATGCGGTACGTGTCATTTTGCCCCACTCTATAACGGAACCGTTCCTCCGGCATACATCGAGGCAGAGTCTGAGGTCTTGGGTGTACCGTCAAAACCTATTACCTCAGGCGCGATGGTAAGCCCTGATTTAGGTAAATTTGCACTGTTGCAGATGGACGTTCACCGCCATGCGTTCAAAACCACCACCGTGCGCAATGCTGCCCTGACCGCGCCTTATATGCACAATGGGGTTTACAACACACTGGATGAAGTTCTGGATTTTTACAACCGAGGCGGTGGTGCAGGTATCGGGATTTCGCTGCCCAACCAAACCCTACCACCTGATCCTTTGAACCTGACAAAAGAAGAACTGGCCGCATTACGTGGTTTCATCGAGTCTTTAAATGATACTTCGCCAATTACACCACCCGTCAGGGATTTCCCACGCATTCCCGCCGGAAACCGATTTGTGCGTAAACGTTAAGCGCAGACATTTCGCCAAAATGCCACGATCTTTTGTTGTAGTTTTGGGGTGCGAATATCGTACCCCACTTTTCATCCCCCCGTTTGTGAATGAACCTGTTTCAAGTTGAGTGGCCCGCACTGCCTGCTTCTTATGCCCCCGAAACCTTCGAGGCAGCAGTCTTTTCATGTTATATCGGGATGCGCAAAGGCCAAGAGACCATTTTCCGGTATTCGGACGCACATTTTATGACCTGTAGCGTTTTGGAATCCATGTGGGCAAAGGTCAATAGCTTGCGTTTTATGGACGAGTTAACAGAAATGCTGCCTGGAATCGCCGAACCTATTCCAACATTTTTGCACCGACATATCTATCAGCCAGAACCTTTGTCCACGTTCTTAGACCAGATAGATGGCTGGATGATGGATCAGTTGTCGGACGACTTGGGCCAAGGATCAGGTTTTTTAGACGAGATATATGCCCCTGCAACGGATTGGCTGGTGGCACGTACCTTTAGTCCGGACGACATCGAAGACAGCCCTTCGGTCTATTTTTTCCGGTATCAAGACAACCTTAAGATTACTTGGTTGGCCGAAGCGGTCCAAGATGCAGACGATATTTTTCCGGTATGGCATACCCTTGGCGGGGCTTATGCGCTCCCTTTTCTTGCTTTTTTGGAGGAAGTCCGTCAACTAATAAAGGAAGTCCATAAAACCGCTCTAACCCGTCTTCATCAAGCTGTTGTACTGTGGCCGGGTATGGTTGATGTTGAACCCTATATAATAGAACTAAACGCGCACAAGCAAAACTGGCTGCAACAGATTCGTCAAGCAAGCGAATACCGTCAACCTCCGCTTCCTTCCACGGATTGGCAGCGTATCCGACAGTTGCTAAACCTATAGCCGCAATCGCATGAACACAGCATCTCCGCAGCCCCATCATCATATCCTGGCCTTAGACGGCTTTCGGGGCCTTGCCATATTGCTGGTCATGTTCGATCATTTTACAGACATGGGCGGATTGCTCAAGGGCGAATCGGCTTTTCTGCGACTTCTGAACAGCGGATACATCGGCGTAGACATGTTTTTCATGTTATCCGGTTTTCTGATTACGGGCATTTTACTGGATACCAAAGGCAGTCAGAACTACTTTTCTGCATTTTATGCCCGCAGAACACTCCGCATCTTCCCACTTTATTATTTTGTATTGACTGTGGCATATGGCACAGCCCCATTCTTGACACCACAAAACAACTTAGACATCTCCGGCCCGAATTCACCCCTCTGGTATTGGTTTTATGTCTCCAATTTTGGAACCATTGTAAAAGGGGATTGGCTGCTTTCACCTTATTGGTTAAACTTGGGCCACCTTTGGTCGCTTTCGATCGAGGAGCAATTTTATCTTTTGTGGCCGTTGGTGGTTTTTATTTTCACACAGAAACAGCTCAAAACCGTCTGTTTGGCCTTAGCAGCAATGGCCGTTACCCTACGCCTATATTTCCTGAAAACCGAAGGAGATTATTCGTTGATGGCGTATTTATTCACCTTTGCACGGCTCAATACACTCGCTATTGGTTCTTGGATTGCGATTGCGCTGCGTGAGCCGGCTGTCTGGGAGCAAGTACGCAAATACCGCTGGGCCGTCTTTTGGGTGGGCAGCACCCTATATATTGCTGTTCGGACATGCTGGATTAATGGGCGGCATTATGAAGACATCTTTGCCATGATTTTCTTTTGTTCGCTGCTGGTACTGGCCATTCAGGAAAAAGGCGCACAGCCCTGGAAGGCATTTCTTCGGTCCCGCCTCCTCGTGTTTTTTGGTAAATACAGCTACGCACTCTATATTTATCATCACCTCCTAAAGCCCATTTTTTGGCTTAAATTATATAATGGCTTTTTGGTGCCACTTTTGGGCAGTGGTTGGATGGGGGTACTGGCATATGTAATCATTGTCACACTGATTACCATCGCCCTCGCACTCCTGAGTTGGCACTTACTGGAATGGCCTATGCAACGGCTGAAAAAACATTTTCCGTACCGATACGACGCAACCCAAACAATCCCACGATAAATTACTGCCCTTCATGGCCCGAACCGCTCAATCTGCCGCAACTCGTTACCTGATGTTCAGCCTTTCTTTTGCATTGGCTATGTATTTTGCATACAAAGGGGAGTGGGACAAAACCGGCCTTTTTTTATTGACTATGGCGCTCCTTCTTTGGGCGTATTTACGACACGGAAGTGTATGGTTGGCTTTTTGGCACTTCCAACGTGGAAATTTTGAGCGAACGGACGCCATACTCAAAACCCTTTCACCGGAACGTTTGGATGTGGTGAATCAAAGTTACTATTATTGGCTC
The DNA here is from genome assembly GCA_002344075.1 of Bacteroidetes bacterium UBA2364. Classification (GTDB taxonomy): domain Bacteria; phylum Bacteroidota; class Rhodothermia; order Rhodothermales; family UBA2364; genus UBA2364. Next base: position 12,907 of record DDTM01000094.1, on the reverse strand, counting down.
AAAGGGCTTATGGAAGCCCGAATGAATGCCCTGATGGCGGCTAAAAATTTTTTTGACCAAGTACGGCCAGAACGATTGATCAACGAAACCCACCGAAAGAACTTTCGTTCGCATGTAACACAACTTCAGACACGCTTGTCACCTCATACTTCTTAAATCTATACTACAATGAAAAAACTGCTGTTGTTACTGCTTTTCTTACTTCCCCTCATCACCTATTCTCAAGCCAGTCTGAAGTACGAAATGCGGGGTGCTTGGGTAGCCACCGTGCTGGGTTTGGATTGGCCTATCGCCGGAGCCTCGCCAGCAAGCCAACAAGCGGCGCTCCGAACTATGTTCGACAACCTGAAAGCGGCGGGGGTAAATGCGGTGTTTTTCCAAGTCCGGTCAGAGTCCGATGCCATGTATAAGTCAGCATTAGAACCATGGTCTATCTACCTAACCGGACAACAAGGCAAGGCGCCCTCGCCAGAGTGGGATCCGTTGGAGTTCGCCATCATCGAAGCCCACAAACGCGGCATGGAACTTCACGCTTGGTTCAATCCGTACCGTGTCATCCGGGACAACGCCGGAACCTATGCTAAGGCCGCAAACCACATCTCGGTTAAAAAACCCGAATGGATGTTAAAGGTGGGAAATGTCACCATTCTGGACCCCGGCATACCGGATGCCCGTAATTACATCATTCAGGTGGCAATGGATATTGTCAATCGTTACGATGTGGATGGCATCCACTATGATGATTATTTTTATCCCTATAGTGGAATGAACAACGAAGACTTGAACACGTTCACCACCTATGGTTCTGGGTTTAGGGCCATAGACGAGTGGCGGCGGTACAATATTAATGAATTCGTGAAAAAATTAGGTGAACAGGTACGGATCGCCAAACCTTGGGTAAAATATGGGGTAAGTCCGTTCGGAATCTGGAAAAGTGGCGTCCCTGTAGGGATTACCGGCCTTTCGGCATATAGCACCATCTTTGCAGATGCCGTAACATGGATGGAACTAAAGTGGATAGATTATTTATCACCACAATTGTATTGGGCGTTCGGTGGTGGTCAGGATTACGCCAAACTCGCACCCTGGTGGAAAAGCGTAATGAACGGCGTACACCTCTATCCGGGCTTGGGTGCTTATCGTGCCGATTCCGGTACCGCAGGTTCGGGAACTGTTTATAAAGCCGATGAAGTACCGCGTCAATTACGTTTTAACCGTGCCAATGGCATTGCGGGCAGCCTATTGTTCCGTGCGAACAATATAGACGGAACACGCACCACACAAGGTTTGGCGGATTCGCTTCGGCTTAAAATCAATAAATCACCGGCGCTTACCCCCCTAATGGATTTTAAGGCAAAGGTGATACCACCTGCTCCGATAAACCTAACCTATTTTTGGGACAACGATACCATTCAACTATTTTGGGGCAAACCCGCGCCTGTTGCTGGGCAACAAGACGTGTATCGTTTTGCCGTATATCGCACCCAATCGGTGGCGGAGCCTGACATGCAAACCGTCATCTCCGATCCCAAAAACCTCCTCACGGTTACACCCTTGTTTACACTCCGCGACAGACCTACAAAATCCTCAACTCCTTATTGGTACTTTGTGACATCTATCGGGGGAAACTCGATCGAAAGTACCCAAAAAACCATGATTGCCGCAATCGAGGGCAAAGCGGTCTCTAACACCAATGAAGTGCCCACGGCTTTTCGGATGGGTGACGTTTATCCGAATCCGTTTTACAACGAGATCTCTCTCGCACTTACTTTAGACCGCGCCAGCCGAGTGCGCATCACCTTGGTAAATACCTTAGGCCAAACAGTCGCCCTGATCGCTGATACAGTAATGGATGCCGGAACTCAGAACGTGGAATGGGAGGCTGATCAGTTGCCCAACGGCGTTTATTTATTGGTCGCGGAAACCGAGGGCTACCGCGAAACAAAAAAAGTAATCCGCAATCACTGATTTGATGATCAACCAGCTTTTCCCCGATTCTTTACCAGGATCGGGGATTTTTTATGCCACCGGAAATTCTGCAAGTTCGGAAACGCCGATAGCCTGACGTAAATGGCGTTGCTCGTGACGGGCCAAGAGCGCCACACATGACGACAATGGGTATGTCATGATAGCAAGTAGTGGAGAGGTTACCACAACATGAGGATCCACGTGTTTCAGGTCGGCCAATGCCGCTACAAATTGTTGCTGATGTGCCTCGAAGCGGGCCACAACATCACCAGACACCTCGCTGGGGGGTGTGGTTGCTTGTATGGGTGTCTTCATCTTCCGTTTCAGGTCTGGCCCCAAAGAGTCCACCATAAAACTTCCCATCCAAGTGCTCAAGGGGTTTAGTTTGGCCCACCAAGAGGGCTTATAGGTTCCGGTTTTGAGCGCAGCGAACAAAGGGAAATACAAACAATTGCCCTGAATCAGATGCTCCAAACACTGGGCTACACTCCATTTATCGGGTACTGGCTGCCAGTTGAGTTGGATGGGTGTTAGATGGCCAAAAAGCCGTTTGGCCTCGTAGGTTACTTCGTTGCAGACGGCAATATGGTTGTCTAAGGTAAAGAAAGAATCAGACACGGTGTTTTGGGATTATCTTGAAGCAGCAACAGCCTGTTTAATGGTTTCTATATCGCTTTGGGAAACCATATTTTCTTGTTTTAGCTGTATGAACGACGCCAAGAGATCGTGTGGATCGTCTATGATGGCATTGTTTAGATCATTGATCATGTTTTGCTTTTCGGCTTTGTATTCTGCTTCACTGATTATTTCGTTTGTCCAAAGATGGTACAACTTCCGGAAGCGATCTGCAAAGGCATCCGGCGACATATTACGGGTATTTCTGGGCGGGAGCGCCCGCGCAATTTGTGCCTGTAATGCCGCTTGCTCGCGTTTGGCGATGCGGTTATTCAGTCGCTTGGCAGCATTACGTGCCATGAAAATCCCTGCAATCCACATCATAAGCCCCGGTAAAATGAGCAAGCCCCCCAACCCTGTCAGGAAAAACCACATTATACCAAATCCAACACGTCCTACATAGATGTGTCCGGCTCCGGGAAAAATGAAGGAGAGCAATGCCGCTAACGTGGGGTCTTTTTTTACTTCCATGACACAATCATATTTTATCGTGAGGGTAAACTTTAAGAACGCTATACGCAAGATACAGAAAACAAGATGCATAACAGCACAGAAAAATACACCAAAACCATAGGATTCTTATAAGCCTCACCCTACACGGGCCATGCCCAAGCTTTGAGGAGCAGACCTTGAGAAGTGGGCACGGGTGACGAGGTTTTCGGGCGTGCGGAGGTGTGGGTCTTGGGCCACCAACGCAAAAGCAGCCTCGCGGGCGTGCGCCAGAATATCGGCATCTTGGGTGATATTCGCAATTTTGAGATCGGGAAGGCCACTTTGCCGCTATAGACTTTTTAAATGGCTACAGCATATTACTCCTCATGCTAAAGCGTGCAGGGAAACTTTACAAAACACTACATGGACAGCCCGAAATCCCCAACGTAATCTATACTTCCTAAAAAAAAGCGCTTTATCTTCCTCCTGCTTATAAGTCAGGAAATAGCTTTTACAAGAATATATTTGCAACAATGTATTATATTTTTCATCTAAAAAATCAAAGATCTCTTGACATTAAAGAACAATGTTTACTATATTCATCTCAATTCATCTCAATTCATGAATTGTAAACTTCAAACAAATTAATGTTAACACCATGCGTAAAGTCCTCGCATTTTTGGCTTTCACCATCCTATTCAATGGGTGTGATTCGCCAACCAACCCTACAGAAAGTCGGGTAGAAATTTTTACCGAAAATGGTAAAACCTATACCTTACAACTGACCACAAGGCAAAATGAGCTTCAAAATTTTACCTCAGACCAACAAGCAGAGACCGCACAAAATGAACTTCGCAAAAAAGACACGATTGAATTAAACGAAACTCTTTGGCAAAACCTAAAACATGCAGTTGATCCTTTTACCATAAGCGTTCTGGACGAAAAAGGACGGGTAAAAATTGGGACAGAGATGTTAGAATTCCAAAAAGATCAAGTACTGAAACACACGCCTAATGGAACAGAAGTAGAGTTGTTCTATGGCGCTGATGGGAAAGAAGTGGAAAGAGAGTTAAACGCTTTTGTAAATGCGATTGGCAACGAAACTGAAATGGAAAAGCTTAGCTTTAAAAACCACTTTATTACTAAAAAAGTAAAAACAGCGAAAACCAGTTCCGACGGTTGTATTTATAATCAATCTGACCCTAATTTTGATTGCAGACAATCTGAGCCTATTACAGTATCTTTACCAGACAATCAAATTTCGGGAGCCACCTCTTATTCAGTTCGTTTCCATGTATGGAATCAAACAATAGGTACTTCTGTTTTGACAAGACGTGGGTATGCTGGTACACAAGCACAGGCAAATATTGGTGGTTCTTGGTATGGATTTGGGCATTCAAATGTTCCATCAGGATTGGGTGCAAGGATACGATTATATGCCAAAGTTCTAACAGGAAATGCTTCGGATTATTGGAATGAAAATCAATGTTCTGCAAGTATCTCTACCCCTCAATATCCTAATAATGACTTTCCTTATGCGATTCCTTACGACTATTTTATTACCAATAGTTGCCTTGATGTGAGTACGGACAAGAAAAGAGCATCTGGCTATAACACAAAAAGTCGCCATAGTGGTTGGGTAGTAGATTATTTTACCTATACTCCCCTTTGGCCTTATATGAATTATAATAGAGTTGAGCAGAATCCACAGATAGTTAATAATGTTGAAAATGAACTTGCTAGTAGTCCTGTTGGGAATGGTGAAACTGGTGCTTATGTCAATTTAGTGAATTACGGCCTGTATTAATCTTAAAAATCTTAAACAGCCACATTAGGGTCTTAGTGTGGCTGTTATTTCTAACTATGTACAAATACTGCATTTTACTTCTTCTTCTCTCCTCTTGCATAGAAGACATTTCTCCTAATTTAGGTGAGAACCATAAACAGGTGGCCGTGTATTGCACTTTTGAGGAAAACCAGCCGTGGAAATTGGTTTTACAAAACACACAGCAAGTAAGCGTAGCCAATAACAGTACTACAGATCCCATCAAAAATGCGGTGGTAGAAATTATAGGAGACGATGGGAGTTATAGAAAATTGGAACATATTGGAGGGGGAATGTATTGGTTAGATACAAATTTGCCTCAAGAAAATGTGGTTTATACCTTAACCGTACAAATAGAAGGGCAAGAAACTTTAAAAGCAACGGATAGTATCCCAAAGCCTTTTAAACCAGAAAGATATGAGCAAAGAGCGATTCCAAATGAGAGCGATATCGTCGAGACGGATTGGTATTTTTCGGGTACGCAAGAAGTACGTTATTTTTTTACAAAATTGACCGTTTCAAATATTGAATTACGTCCTCAAATACAAGAGCAACAGTTTTACTCCCCTTTTTCTACCAACAATATTGTTGAAGGCAGTGGATATTTTGAGACATCTCCATTTGGAGCTAAGGACTTCAGATTAAAAACCAAGACATCAAAGGATTTTACTATATCAGGGGTAAAATTTACGACAATGCACCAACACTTATATCAATATTACAAAGCGGTAGTTAAGCAACAGCTTACACAAGGAAATTATTTTGCGGAACCTATAAATAGCACTTCAAATATTGAAAATGGAATTGGTATATTTGCAGGCGAACACCACACTGTATTTGGTAATTATTACGATATAAACCATATAACTACTTCAACTTACGAGCTAACAGATTACGTTAGTACCATTAAAGGTGAGATAACAGACCATATTAAAGATGGGGTTAAAAGTACTGTTGTATTATTAGAGAATGGTAGAATAAAAGGAACGTATCAATTAGGGTTTGATCAACCTGTTGTTCACTTTACAGGAGGGTGGATGAGAAGTCAATTTCAAACGGATAAGAGTATAAGAGTTCCTGTCAAATTATACACCGACATTAACATTGCTATGTTACAAGCAGGTTTTCCTTCAGGAGCAGTAGCAAATGGTAATGATGGCTTGGTTTATATTTTTAAAGGCACCTAGATAATTGACTTTTTCGCCTATTTATATTCGTTTTGCTACCATTTAAACTCATTTCTTTCCTATTGTTTGAACGAAGCAGTTTTATTTAGCTTTCCAAGAGGTGCATATTATAATAGAGGAACTCAACAGGGTTTTGGGATTGTTTTTGAAAAAAACTAAATTTCATTCTGTATATGGTAATATTCAGATACTTTTTTTAACTTAAAAACCTTTAGAGATGAAATCTATTTTTTATTTATTAATTTATTTTTCTCCTCCATGTGTTTTTGCGCAAGGCTTGAGTATATCGGGCTATATCCAGGATGCCCAGAGTAAAGAAGCCCTAATTAGTGCCACCATTTTGGATATACCAACAAAAAAAGGAGTAGTCAGCAATCGGTACGGCTTCTTTAATTTGCAAAGTCAGGGAGAAAAAACTCAAATTAAGATTTCTTATATTGGGTATAATTCCCAGACAATTTCTATCAGTAAAAACACACAGTTCCCGCTATTTATTCGATTGGAAAATACAACCGAAAATCTTGGTGAAATTAGTGTAGAAGCCTTTCAGCGTGCAGAAGAAAACGTCAATATGGGGGTTTTAAGCCTCAGCCCCAGAGAAATCCGTGACATGCCTACTATAGGAGGCGAGGCAGATGTTTTAAAAGCCCTACAATGGTTACCGGGCGTGAAGTCGGGAACCGAAGGTACGGCGGGGCTACACGTTAGAGGTGGTAGTCCCGACCAAAATCTGATGCTTTTAGACGGTGCAACCGTATATAATGCCCAACATTTATTTGGATTTATTTCTGTTTTTAATCCTGATGCCCTAAACGGTGTGGAACTCTATAAAGGCAATAGTCCGGCGAGGTATGGGGGTAGAATTTCTTCGGTACTTGACATGAACATGCGAGAAGGTGATATGAGCAAGATGAAAGGGAATGTAGAAGTGGGCTTAATCTCTTCTCGCTTATTATTAGAAGGCCCAATAGAAAAAGATAAAAGTTCATTTTTATTTACTGCCCGTAGAACTTATGTAGATGCCTTAATGGCAGCGGCAAAGGTTGCTGGTGTTATCCCACAAGATATTACGTCAGATTATCATTTTACCGATTTTAACCTTAAAGCCAATAAAGTTTTTAGTCCTAATAATCGCCTGTTTTTAAGTTTTTATGGTGGAAAAGATCTTTATGGACTAAATCATAGACTAACAAACGGAAGCCGTGATATATCTAATATAAATTGGGGAAATTTAACCAATACGATTAGATGGAATCATCTCTTTAATAAGAATCAATTCATGGATTTAATGACTGTTTATAGTCAATATAGGTTTAACAATTATAATGCATATATTCACAAAGACCCTAATGGAGATGAAGTCAAAACCGCAGGTCAATTTTCATCTGAGATTAAAGAGTGGTCAATAAAAGCAAACATTGAGACTACCTTAAATAATGAACATTTATTAAAATATGGTACTTCGTTAGGGTATTACCAATTTGCTCCTCAGATTGAGGATCTAACTGAAGGTGCAAGTAGAGAAATTAATAAAGTGTTAGTTCATACGGCCTCTGCAACGGTTTATGCAGAAGATGAATGGACTTATTCGGATAAATTAAAAGGAAATTTTGGTTTGCGTTCGGATGTTTATGTGGTAAATGTAAAAATATACCCATCTTTACAGCCTCGGATAAATGTAAGATATTTATTGCCCTATAATTGGGGACTTAAAGCCGCTTTTGGCACATCAGAACAATTTATACACCTCTTAAGTAATAGTGGAATAGGACTGCCAACTGATTTATGGGTTCCTTCAACCAATACTATTCGTCCACAAAAAGCATGGCAAGGGAGCATTGGGATAGCTAAAACCTTAATTCCTAAAGATTATATTTTAGACGTGAGTATAGAAGCTTACTATAAAGAAATGAAAAACCTTGTCGCTTATAAAGAAGGTATTTCTTTATTAAATACAAAAAGTTGGGAAGATATAGTGGTGCAAGGAAAGGGTTATGCAAAAGGTGTGGAATTACTGATTCAGCGTAAAAGAGGAAAGTGGAATGGCTGGTTAGGTTATACCTTATCAAGGTCAGTGCGCCAATTTTCACAGCTTAATAATGGTGCATTTTTTCCATATCGCTACGACCGCAAGCATGACGTAAGCCTTGTTTTTAATAGAATTTATGGTGAACGAATATTAACCCTTGCCTGGACTTATGGATCAGGACAGGCCATTACATTTCCCGTGCAAAGCTACACCATTAATATGCAGGACGTGGCTTGGTATGGTGGAAGAAATTCCTTTAGGCTTCCTGCAACCCATCATTTGGATTTGGGGGTTCGTAGAGAGCTTAAACAAAAAAAACGTAGCACAACACTAAGTATATATAATGTTTATTCTCATAAAAACCCTTTCTATGTATATCCACAAAAAGAAATTGAAATTGATCCTATTTTAGGGGCGATAAAATCGCAGACTAAAATTAAACAAGTAAGTATTTTTCCAATCATTCCTACTTTAAGTTTGGGTTGGTGGTTTTAAGTATGTACAGAAATAAAATTTCATCCAAACCATAGGATTCTTATAAGCCTCACCCTACACGGGCCATGCCCAAGCTTTGAGGAGCAGACCTTGAGAAGTGGGCACGGGTGACGAGGTTTTCGGGCGTGCGGAGGTGTGGGTCTTGGGCCACCAACGCAAAAGCAGCCTCGCGGGCGTGCGCCAGAATATCGGCATCTTGGGTGATATTCGCAATTTTGAGATCGGGAAGGCCACTTTGCCGCGTACCGAAAAAGTCGCCCGCTCCGCGTAATTTCAGGTCCTCTTCCGAGATCACGAAGCCATCGGTTGTTTGGGCCATCACCTCTAAGCGGATTTTCGCCTCGGCAGATTGCTTATAGTCGGCCATCAAAATACAATAGCTCTGCTCACTTCCACGCCCCACCCGGCCACGCAATTGATGCAACTGGCTTAGGCCAAAACGCTCGGCGTGTTCAATGACCATGACGGATGCATTGGGGACATCCACGCCCACTTCTATCACTGTAGTTGCTACTAAAATATCTAACTCACCCGACTTAAAGCGCCGCATTTCATCGTCCTTTTCGTAGGGCAACATACGGCCATGTACCAAACCAACCTTGTATGGACGAAACGTTTCCGTAATTTGCTCGAAGCCATTTTCGGCATCCTTCAAATCGAGTTTTTCACTTTCCTCTACCAATGGATACACGACATACGCCTGCCGTCCGGCGCGGAGTTCGGAGCGGATAAACTCATACACCTCACCACGTCGGGCCTCGTTGCGGAGTTGGGTTTTGATGGGCTTTCGGTTGGCGGGGAGCTCATTCATGATGGTTACATCCAAGTCCCCATAAACCGTCATCGCGAGCGAACGCGGAATGGGCGTAGCGGTCATCAGTAGCATGTGTGGACGTTGGCCTTTGTCGAACATTCGGGCACGCTGCATAACCCCAAAGCGGTGTTGTTCATCCACTATGGCCATCCCAAGTGCCTTAAACCCCACCTTATCTTCGATAATGGCGTGTGTTCCGACGGCAATATGGGCTTCGCCCGTTGCCAGATCGTCCAGAATTTCGGTACGTCGTTTTTTGTGCTGGCCGCCCACCAAGAGATGCACCTTAAGTCCCAATGGTGCTAAATACCGCCGCAAACTTTGGTAGTGTTGCTCGGCAAGAATTTCGGTAGGAGCCATAAAGGCCGACTGGAAGCCGCTGTCTGTAGCGTGCATCATCGCGGCAATGGCCACCACTGTTTTTCCACTGCCCACATCTCCTTGCACCAAACGATTCATCGGATAGCCGCTACGGGTATCGGTGATTACATCGGTGATGGCTTTTTGTTGGGCATTGGTTAGCTTAAAGGGCAAAATCTCTTGGGTAAAACGCTCGAAGTAGGAGCCGGGTGCCTCGAAAACAAGGCCATCGGCTGTCTTTTTGGCCTGCTGACGTGTCATGGCCAAGAGAAGTTGTAGGAAAAAAAATTCCTCGAACTTCAGCCGGTATTCCGCCAACGCACGTTCTTCCTCCGATTTAGGGAAGTGAATGGCTCGGAGTGCTACGCGGCCTTCCATAAGGTTGTATTGGTGAATTACAGGTTCGGGCAAGTTTTCCTCCAAGAGCAGACCATATTTTTTGAACAAGCCATGCATAATTTGTCGGAGGGTTTTATTCGTCAACCCTACGCGCTCCCAAACCTGACCGCCCGGATAAAGTGGAATAATGCGTCCGGTAGTTACAGAGGCTTTGTCTGCCTCCAATTTGTCGTATTCGGGGTGAGAAAGCGAAAAAGTCCGGCCATATTTTTGTGGTGTGCCGTGTAGTGCCACCAATTCACCATTGGTAAACAACCGCCGCACCCATTGATGTCCGTTAAACCACACGCAGTTAAGCCGTCCACCAGACTCATCTTCCACCTGAAGTTCAAAGCGTTTTCGTCCACCCTCTATCATGTTCTGGGAGATAATCCGGCCTATCACGGTGGTGGCAATTCCTTCTTGTAGTTTTCGGATGGGGGTAACGGTAGAACGATCAAGATACCGTCTTGGATAAAACCGGAACAAGTCGCGAAAGGTATGAATCCCTGCTTTTCGAAAAATTGCAGCCTTATGCGGCCCTACTCCTTCCAACCATTGGATGTCGGAGTCTAACGGATTTTCCAGATTGCGTTCAGCCTGTTCTATCATAGGAGACGTGTAAAAAACCAACCTAAGTTACGAAATTACATCATTTGGAGCCATAGATCGCAAAAAATCACATGTATGGAATTATCCAATCTGGCAAAATAGTTCCCGTTTGCAAGTACCGATTCGTAAGCGAAAGAAGCCTTTTTTGTTCTTCCCAAACGAGCAACCGCAGGGCTTCTTCCGTGCTAAACCAGCCAAAACGATCGTGTTCATGGTTTAGTGTAGGGTCGCGTTCCAGTTCGGCGGCAAAGGCTGGTGTCAGCAATACTGCATCCAATTTCCAGTTGTAAAAAGTATTCACCGAAGGCAATGCCCAAAAAGTCTGGGGCGGGTAGCCCGTTTCCTCTATCAGTTCACGAAGTGCCGCTTGCCACGCCGTTTCATCTTGCTGAATTTTCCCACCCACCATACGCCATTGCCCTGCATAGAGGGTTCCTACGGCCCTACGAAGCAGTAAAAAGCGGTATCCATCTGCCATTAGGCGATAGGGATAGACATCCACTACCCGAACCAGATTTTGTGTCATAAAACGCTTATATTGTGGTAATTTTTCTTGTGCTGATCGTTCTTAAAATACGGAGAAAATATGTCTTTTGAAGTGATGTCTGTGATCTTGTTTTTGGCCGTTGCACTTTTAATGGCAGCCGGGGTCTATCCCATTTATAAGTTTATGGAAAAACAAGATGCCGAAAACGAAAAGTGGACTAAAGAAAACCTGGCACGGCTTAAGACCCAATACGAAGCAAAAAAACGGGCAGAAGCAGAGGCAAGCGCCCAACAATCTGTACTTAACCTACCGGATGAAGAGCCGGATGTAAAGGTTCGTCCGGAATAACCGACCTTGTCATGACCACCGAAACCTCTCCTCCTTTTATCTGGTATGGGCCATACCACCTCACTGCACTTGGCCTTACTTTATCTCTTTTATTGATAATAGGCTTTGTTGCAAAACACTATCGGACACCCGTTCAACAGCGTCGTATTGCCCTTTTTTTGGCACTGGCCTTCATCGGGTTTTATGGCTGGATTACCATTCTGGAGGTTCGTGGCGGGTTCTGGTCACTCGCCGAGGGTTTACCTTTTCACCTCTGCGATATCTCCGCCATCACGCTTTCGTATGCTGCTATCACCCGTCGGTTTTGGGCATTTGAGGCAGGGTATTATTGGGGATTGGGTGGTGGACTTGCGGGGCTTTTAATGCCGGAATTGTCCTACGAAGACATTTATGCCGCGCCCTTTTTCTTTTGGCACGCCCTCTTGGTCGCAACACCCTGCTACTTGGTTCTGGCCTATGGCCTCCGACCAACGTTTGGAGGCATTTTTCGGACGTTGGGTATTACGGCACTTTTGGCCTTACCGATTGGCTTGGCCGTCTGGCTGATCCCGAATGCCAATTACATGTTTCTGGGACATGCCCCCATTGCCGCTGAAGCACTTGGTATGCCCTCTTGGCCCTATTACATTCCCTACATCGGGTTATTGGGACTGGTTTTGTTTAGTATTTTGTATGCCCCTTTTTGGATCATGGCGCGTTTGCAGCGAAAGCATGGGCAATAACTGGTTGTGAACCAACCATTTTCAGAGGCCAATACCTTAACCAATATACAACGCCAACAATGACGGCTTCTTTAGTAGCTCAAACCCTGATTCACATATCATATTGACCGCTTCCACTAAAACCGTAGAAACCTTATCTCGAACCGGAGATGCGATTTAACCCTGTTTTATTCTTCATACATTCTATTGCAGAAAATTCCCAACTCTTTACAAAATCATTATTTATAAATTCTTAGACCGATTACAAAATAATAACAAAGAATTATTTTGCTTCTTTGAACAATAGAGGAACTTTACCATGTGTTTCGCAGTTTATTTGCGTACTATAGCCATTAATACACCTCAAGCAAGTTTAGGATAGATTCATAGGCGCTACCATTCTTCAAATGCTGCAAACGAGTAGGACGTAAGCCTTGGGTATCACACAGAGTCCAAGTCTTAGGGGGCCGCTTCAAAGGTCGGTACATCCACAGTTCGCCGTTGCAGACACGATTTTCCTTATCACTTAACGCCTAAATCCTATGTGTTGTACTTTCTCGTTGCTACCTGCCACTCGGTTTTGTAGCGCCATGAAA
>DDTM01000025.1 GCA_002344075.1 Bacteroidetes bacterium UBA2364 | reverse complement strand
ATTGCCATCCTCAAGCTGCTTCTTAGAGTCGCCACCCTTGGAAGTCACTTCTTCAATGCTTACCCCATTAGAAGGGAAGTCGGTAAACACGGTATTCAAATATTTGCCACCGGAAAAGTCGCGAAATTTGAGGGCAAAGTCATTTTTATCATTTCCGGGTACAGTTCCCAAACCAGATCCAATAAACGTAGCGTTCGAAATCACAGGCGTAGAATACGGCTGACCCGTAAAGTTGCCCGAAGGTCCACCGTCATGCTCTCCGCCCCGACCCGAAATATCCGGACGGTTCAATGAGAACCAAAATTGGCCACGCCCCCGATAACCCTCATCCCAATCGAAGGTGTCGTCTTCACAAAAAGAGCCTGAAATATAGCGCATGTTTACCGTACCACCGAACATCTCGAAACAATCGTCGGTATTTGAATACACTTCTACAAATTCAATTTTGGTTCCACGTCCAACCGCCCCAAGCGTCAGGCCATTGATTTCGTTCCCAGAGGTATTCAGAACCGCACCACCATGGCGAATAGACACATACTTGAGCACGCCACTATTGTCCTCATCATCAGAACCACCGTACTTGGCATCAAGGTCTGCCGGAATGCCTTCCACCTGTTTATCATTAACTGGGTTCGAGGTTGTGGCTTTTCCGAGGATCACCACACCACCCCAGAGGCCCCCATCGGTTGGCCGGAGATCCGTAGCATCCCGAACGTTGTCCAATTCGGAAGTAAAAATAATAGGATTGGTTTCAGTTCCTTCGGCCATGATTTTAGCTCCACGACGGATAATCAGGGCCGTCGCAAACTCCCCTGTAGTAGGGCTTTTAATGCCCTTGATCACCGTCCCTGGCTGAATGGTGAGTGTTGCTCCACTGTTTACAAAGACCAAACCATCTAAGTGATATTCATTCGCAGCGGTCCAAGTGGTATTGGCGGTAATATCATCTTTTACCACCACTTTGGTTTGCGCCCAACTACTCGTCGGCGCAAGCAAAAAACCTAACAATAAAAATTGCAACAGACGTTTCATATGCGATGTATTTTAGTGAGAATAATTGAATTATCAGACAAAAGCGCTCCTATCGTTGTCTGGAAAGACACGATCAAAGCAAACCTTTAAGAGGAAAAAGAACCGGATGGCAAAATCCATCCGGGCAATTACTTAGAAGCTATATCCAACGCTCAATGACAAAGAACGCCCTGTATTATACTCGTAATACGTATAGTCCTTGCTCAGAAAGCGATAGGTTTCTTTGTATGGACTGTCTAATAAGTTTTTAGCAGAGAGTTTAAGTTTGAGGCTGCGCACCGAGTGCGAAACAATCAGGTCCAGTTTGGGCGAAGGGCGCTCATAAACGTCGGGTGTATTCCCAAAAGAAACAGCGGTGAGACGGTCCCCAAACACATTGAAATACAGACTCGCCGTTGTTTTTCCGGTGGAATAAGCGAGATCGGTATTGACGATAAACGGTGATTGGCCTTGCAAAGGTCTGATTGTACTGGCATTTGGATCAAGTGCCTTTCTTTCAAGATACTCCGCTTCCGGAAGGGTAATGGTGGACTTCACGATTGAGACATTTGCACCAACGGAAAGGTTTTCAAAAGCGGCTCCCAGCACATCCAGTCTTTTACGGGCTTCAAATTCTGCTCCGAGGATGGTGGCTTTGTCCACGTTTACAAATTGCATAGATTCAGTGGCGCCTGCCTCATAAATAGAGCGTTCAATCGGATTTTGAAGATCTTTATAAAAAACACTCACCGCCAAGATTTCGCTAGGGCGTAAGAAATTTTCTACACGAAGGTCGTAATTCGTAATGAGGGTTCGTTTCAGGTCTGGATTCCCCGCGAGAAAGCCCCCAAGGAGGAAGTCGGCACTGGAAAACCGAGAAAGTTCACGAAAGACCGGACGCGCAATGGTGCGGGTAAGCGCTGCCCGGATATTGGTTTTATCCCCAACTTGATAGACCAAATTTGCCGAGGGCAGCCAGTCTTTGTTCGTAAGTCGGGCATCTTCAAGTGCCGGATCCGCACTTTCCACTGTCATATCGGTGGTTTCATAACGGACACCACCAATGAAACGAAGTTTCTCGGATAAAGGCAATTCGGTCATCAGATAGCCCGCAGCTACGGTTTGATCTCCCTGATAATTATTCCGAAGGACGGCTTCTTTACGAGGCAACTCCACTACATTACCAAAGTTGTATTCGGTTGTCCCATTGGCCAGTGTGCGCTGCGAAATAATCCCTGCATTAGTAGCACCAAAATAGGCTTCCGGATTATTGTCATACACAATCGTATTGGACGGGCGGATCAAAAACGTTCTTTCCGTAAAGTCACGATCTGATGCGGTAAACAAGCCACCCATTTTTAGATTGGCTTTTAATCCGCCCCATTGCTTAAAGGGCAATGAAAAATCTATTGCACCCGTGTTGCTACCTTCGGAGAGTGCTCGCCAATAGTGTGATGGAAACAGTACATTCGCTAAATTCGTGGAATAAGTTGTTCGACCCTCTTCATCAGTGCTTTTCAGGGAGACAAAAAAGCGTAGGTCTGGTTCGTCTTGTTTTGTGAGTGCATTGGCAAATGACCATTCTAAGGTTGACCCACTAGAAACACCCTTTAAGACGTGCTTCCCTTTTACCTGAAGTGAACGAAGTTCCCGCTCTGTATAACCCAACACATTGTTTAACATAACTTTAGAATCATCATTTCCAAAGGAATGATACCAAAAACCTTCTTGATAACGGGAGACTGATTCACCACTACGCGAATAAAGCCCATTCACCGAAATCTGGTGTGCAGGGTTAAGGGTGTAAGAGAGGTTTAATAAGCCACCAAACGAAGCTTCTTCTGTACTTTTCTCATCGGTATAAAAACCAAGGGTGGAATATAGCTCGGTCGCACCAACAGTTGGATTCACATACCGTTCCGACTTACCGCTTCGGTGTGAAACATTGTAATCATAACTAAGACTTGCTACATAACCAAGTGAACGGTTGGCAATTTTGACTTGGTTACCCAATGCCATATTAAAACCACCTTTAAATGGAGCCGCGCCAGACTTTGGGGACATGATATTGGTGAGCGACTTGGAGGCTTCGTCTAAAATCTGGGCTTTGCCCGCATCTCGGCGTGCCTCGATGGCGCTTGGAACCTCAAAGTTGGGATCCGAGAGAAAGGCTGGAATAGCCCGCGTGCCATCATCTTTCCCCAACCAATCGGTCTTACCACCCGCATAACGCAAAAAGCTATCGTTAAAATTAGTAACTGTATTGATACCACTGGAAATACCAAAAGATAACATGCGCTTTTCCGGAAACTTACGGGTTCCGATATCCACCAAGCCACCCGAGAAGTTACCGGGTTTATCTGGCGTAAATGTCTTTAGCGTGGTGATGTTGTCTAACATATCCGACTGGAACAAGTCGAAGTTGAACGCTTTTTTATCGGGGTCAGCACTTGGCAACTCCACCCCATTAAGATGGGTACTAGCGTATCGTTCACCTAATCCACGCACAAAAACATACTTTCCACCCACCACAGAAGCACCAGTTACCTTGGTCATCGCATCGGCAGCAGATGAAGACCCAGATTTAGAGATCGCCTCCGCCGAGATCGCATCACTCACCGCCGTAGCTTTTTGGCGAAGACGCAACATCGCCCCTTCAGAATTACTAATAGCGGCGGCCTCGATGACCACTTCGGTACCAGAAGCAGTGACCTCTTCCTTCATAGCAATATCCAACTTAACCAGTTGGTTCGCCCCAATACTGATTTTTTTCAACACCGTAATATATCCGATATATGACAACTGTACTTCATAGTCACCAGGAGCCAAACGTAGAATATATCTGCCATCCAGATCGGTTACGACGCCGATTGATTTGCCCGGAATCTGAACGGTGACACCAATCATGGTTTCACCGAGGGTTGCGTCAGTTACAGTTCCTGAAAGTGTACCTTGCTGGGCAAGGGAAGTTTGAAGACCCAAAGAGACCCATAAAACGGTAAGAATAAAAAGCAGTTTGCGAAATTGCATAACAAATTGTTTAGGTGAGAAACATAAAGACGGATAAAAATATCCCCTCAAGATGGTCAAACATGTTATCAACCTGTTATGAATGTTCTTTTTCTGTTACCTCTGTATTACCGTTGTAATAAGGATCGGTGAGGGGTAGTATGGAAACACTTCCACCAGCATATACCCAATATGACAGTTCCTATCCTTCATGATATTTACATTTCCTACTTACATACACATGCTCAAGATCATAAGAAACCTCTTTATCATCGTTCGAGACCCTATTCGTTCTGGTTTATTGTTCCTTTGAAAAACTTATCCACACCTATTTTCTTCGTTTTTTGCATCGCGTATGTTGGCTTTGTACCCCCAAAACGATGCACACCGACACACTTTTACACCTGATTTTTACCTACCAACCGAATGCCCTATTTGAATTGTTGCGTCAACCAGAGTTGTCCGAAAAATACAGGCCCTATACCTACGTGGAGGTGAAAGAAAAAGCCTTCCGGCATGAAGCCATACAACCGAGATTTCTTCCGGCGTGTATTTGCCGAAGTATCTCTGTTCATTCACCAACAAAATTACGAAGAAGCTCGGATACTGATGGCCCAAGGTATCTTAGAAATCCGCTACCTGAACGACCTTCTTGCACACACCACAAGACTCCAATAGCATTGCCATAGGTACCTTGCGCCTGATCGTCACACCGGAAGAAGGGCTTATTCCGCTTACAGCAATCGCAGCTTTTGTCCAACACCGAACAGGAACAAAAAATTGGGTGCAATCATCGAATCCATCGTCTTAGGTAAATTTTCCGAACGAACCAGAGAAGAGGTACAGGCCATGTTAAACTTGGATTTCAACGTTAAACAAACCAAAATCTATCAGGAAGCCATCCAGGAAGGAAGACAAGAAGGTGAAGAGATCGGAATCAAGAAAGGGCGTCAAGTAGGAAGACAAGAAGGACGTGCCAAAGCGTTAGAGGAAGAGCGCCAAAAAATCGGGCGGCATGTGATGGAAACCATCCGTACCGCCCCATCGGATAAAATCTTGGATCTGTACGGAAAGGCCATGGCCGCACAACGGTTGGAGGATGTGGCGCTGTAATTGTGCAGTGCTTTACCTCCAATACATCAAAACAAGCTAATGTTTCGTAAATACCGATATAGTCATCGCATAACTATATAGATTCAACGCTTAAGGTATAAATTTCGCATTTCATAAGGTTTCTGGAAGTGATCGTCCGAAAGTTCGTCAATGAAGACAATTGCTTCGCCCGTAGATTTCATTTCAGGGCCGAGTTCTTTAGAAACTTCAGGAAATTTATCCCATGAAAAAACAGGTTCTTTAATAGCAAATCCTTCTAATTTGGAAACCAAAAGACCCGCATCCTGAAAAGTGGTTAATTTCTCACCCAACATCAGCCGTGTTGCATAGTTCGAAATCGGTACTCCTGTTGCTTTTGCGACAAATGGCACTGTACGACTGGCACGCGGATTCGCCTCGATGACATACACATCGTCTTTTTTAACCACCATCTGGATGTTTACTAAACCTATTACGTTCATTGCACGCGCAATAGATCGGGTATAAGATGTAATAGTTTCGATCACATGTGGCTTTAAGGAAAAAGGTGGTAGTACCGCAGTAGAATCTCCAGAATGAACTCCAGCAGGTTCAATTTGCTGCATTATTCCACAGATATGCACGTCTTTACCATCCGACAAAGCATCTACATCAATCTCGACTCCGCCTTCGAGAAAGAGATCCAAGAGCAATTGATTGTCCGGAAAAATATCAAAGATCCGTTGAGCATATTCGCGTACTTCTTCCTTATTAATGGCAATCCGCATCCCTTGTCCGCCCAGAACATAACTGGGGCGCACTAGAATAGGATACCCAATGGTTTCCGAGACCGCTGCTGCTTCGCCTGGAGAAAGGGCAACGCCAAACGGAGGATAAGGGATTTCGAGTTGCTTTAGTAATCTGGAAAATTGGCCACGGTCTTCTGCCAGGTCCATATTTTGGTACGATGTACCCAATATTTGTACCCCAACCTCGTGGAGTTGACGAGAAATGCGTAAGGCCGTTTGCCCCCCCATTTGCACAATCACACCGATGGGCTTTTCGTGCTCAATCACGTCCATAACCCGTTCAAAGAAAACGGGTTCAAAATATAACTTATCCGCAATATCGAAGTCCGTAGAAACCGTTTCGGGGTTACAATTGATCATAATGGCCTCGTATCCACTTTCCTTTGCGGCCAAAACAGCATGGACGCAAGAGTAATCGAACTCAATACCTTGTCCAATCCGGTTTGGGCCAGAGCCAATAATCACCACCTTTTCTCGTTCCGAAACTTCGGACTCGTTTTCATCTGCATATGTCGAATAAAAGTAAGGTGTTTGAGCTGGAAATTCGCCTGCACAGGTATCCACCAATTGGAATACAGGGCTAATATTTTGCGCTTTCCGATGACGGCGCACGTCTTCCTCGGCCACCGCTCCCTGCAACAAATACGCCAGTTGTACATCCGAAAAGCCATGCTGCTTGGCACGGCGCAAGAGCGACGGTGGCAAAGTTTGCAGGTGATGTTGACCTATTTCTTTTTCCAACTGCACCAAATATTGGATCTGGTACAAAAACCATTTGTCCACTTTGGTAATGTCTGCAATTTCCTCTACCGAAGCCCCCATTTTCAATGCGGAACGAATTTGGAGGGTACTGTCCCAATAAGGCTTTTGCAAGCGCATCCGGATGATATTCCGGCTGGGCTCTTCTCGATCTGCCCCCAACCCAGCACGTCCGATCTCCATGCTCTGCCAGGCTTTTTGGAGGGATTCGGTGAATGTACGTCCAATGGCCATCACTTCTCCCACTGCCTTCATCTGGGTGGTTAGCACTTCATCCGCGCCTTCAAACTTATCGAAATTAAAACGCGGAACCTTTGTCACCACATAATCAATACTCGGCTCAAAGCAGGCCGAAGTCGTGCCCGTTACATCGTTAGGAAGTTCATCTAAGGTATAACCAATAGCCAATTTAGAAGCCACTTTGGCAATCGGATAGCCCGTCGCTTTGGAAGCCAACGCCGACGAACGCGAAACACGAGGATTGATCTCGATGGCAATCATACGGCCCGTTTTTGGATTAAAAGCGAATTGTACGTTACAACCACCTGCAAATGTCCCAATAGAACGCATCATCCGAATGGCCGCATCCCGCATCCGCTGAAAATCTTTATCTGAAAGTGTTTGTGTAGGTGCAACCGTCAACGAGTCGCCTGTATGCACGCCCATTGGATCCAAATTCTCAATTCCACAGATAATGATGACGTTGTCATTGGCGTCCCGCAAAAGTTCCAACTCATACTCTTTCCAGCCAAACATGCTTTCTTCAACCAGCACCTCATGGACAGGAGACATTTCAAGTCCCCTAATTACCTTCCGGTCGAACTCGTCCTGTGTCCATACGATACCTCCGCCCGTTCCCCCCAGTGTAAAACTTGGACGAATCACCACGGGCAGTCCACCCAATTCCTGGGTAATTTCTTTCGCCTCAAGAAGGGAATTGGCCACACGGCTTCGTGCCTGATCTACGCCAATCTTTTCCATCAGGTCTCGGAACTGCTGACGATCTTCGGTGATGTCTATGGCGTCTATATCCACCCCAATAATATCAATATTCATCTTCTTCCAGAATCCTTCGTGATGAAGTGTTCTGGCCAAATTAAGGGCTGTCTGCCCCCCCATGGTAGGCAATACTGCATCTGGGCGCTCGGTCTCACAGATTTTTTTAATGGATTTAGGCGTCAATTCCTGCAAATAAATCCGATCAGCCGTCATTGGATCGGTCATAATGGTTGCCGGATTTGAGTTGACCAATATCACTTCGTAGCCTTCTTTTTTAAGAGAGCGGGCTGCCTGTGTTCCCGAATAATCAAACTCACATGCCTGTCCAATTATGATAGGCCCGGAACCGATTAACAAGATTTTTTTGATATCTGTGCGTTTTGGCATTTTATATAAGTTCTTGTTTAAATTCGCCTTGACTACTATCATTAGTGTGCATACAGGTAGGAAAACCTACAACGACCGCTTCGCCAAGTTCTTCACCATCAGTGCCGCATACAAACGCAATTGTCGTCTTGTATTACAGCCATTCGAGATACTCCTACCGGATACGGTGTTTCATTTGCGTAACCACCACCTAGATCATCCGCAAACGCCCCACCCACGTTATATGCTGGACGCAGCATAATCACATCTGGACAACGGTTTGGGTTGCGACAATATCGGCGAGGAATTGGTCGAACAAGTACTGGCTATCGTGGGGGCCAGGCGAAGCTTCTGGATGATATTGTACGGAGAATCCTTTGAACTGTCGGAAGCGCAAACCCTCTACGGTCTGGTCATTAAGATTGATATGGGTTATATCCGCCACCGTCTCGTCCACCATGTCCTTCGCAACAGCAAACCCGTGGTTTTGTGTAGAAATCTCCACGTGCCCCGTAATTAAATTCTTAACGGGATGGTTTGCTCCCCGATGTCCCACATACATTTTATACACGTTTAGCCCATTCGCCAGCGCCATCAGTTGATGTCCCAAACAAATTCCAAACATCGGCAGACCCGTCTGGATCGCATCTTGCGCCACCTTAATTTGATCTGGCATCGCACGTGGATCACCAGGCCCATTCGAGAAAAACAACCCATCAGGTTGCCACTTCAGTATTTCGGCCAGGGGTGCATCGTGCGGAAACACCCGAACACTACAGTTTCGCTGTTGAAAGGATCGCAGAATATTCAGTTTGCAACCAAAATCATATACGGCAATCTGGGGCCCTTGTCCGCTACAAAAATCATACGCGGACTTCGTCGAAACGCGGCTTGCCAATTCCAACCCATCCATGGAAGGAACCCGTTTCGCTTTTTCCACCAACCGCTCCTCGTCTAAGTCCAGTGATGAAATCACGGCATTCATGACCCCTTTTTCACGGATATGGCGCACCAACCGCCGGGTATCAATACCCGAAATGGCCACTACCTTATGCCGTTTCAGAAAACTATCCAGCGATTCTTCGGCGCGGGGATTGGAATAATCGTCCGTGAACGAGCGCACTACCAATCCAGAAATCATAACTTTGCGGGCTTCGAGGTCTGCTTCTGCGGCGCCATAGTTTCCAATATGTGGATAGGTCATCATCATGATTTGCCCTACATAACTTGGATCCGTTGCAATTTCCTGATAGCCCGTCATGCTCGTATTAAAGCAGAGTTCACCTGTGGTCTCACCCCGAAAACCGCGTGCAACTCCTGTTACCACGGTTCCATCCGAGAGTGCCAATTTTGCCGTTTCGTTCATCCTTAGTTTTTTGAAAGCGGTTTCAAATGGCCGAATACAAAAAAAGCCTTCCGCTACGGAAAGCCCAACTGTTCACCGTTTCATATGTCTATTGAAGGAGTTCATCCAACAACTTACAATCGAGGGGTGGTTCTTGCATGTATCCGGTGTTATCTTACGGGTAGTTCAGACGGCTTAAAATACGGGTAACATCCTGTAAACAAAACCTTTGGCAGGCTCATTCACTAAAAATCAAGATAGATCACGCAGACTGAGCATGGAAATACGAGATGAAATAGCAATCTTAGACACCATTTTTTTGGAAAGGAATAAGGCATATGGGGCCTATGTCTTACGGCAGATATTCCCGACTCATATGCGCTTAGCAGGATTGTTTGTCCTACTATTCATCCTCCTTTTAAGTAGTATTTTCTTTACACATAAATGGATCTATCCGCCTCAAACCTCTGACATCAAAAGGGATGTAGTGGCGCAGTTAATTAACCTTCCTGAACCACCCTCTCTTCCCAAACCCAAAATAGAGATCCCAAAAACACCCACTGGTGGCCCTGCTGCTGGCGGTACACCCGCTCCGGCAATACGACCAACAATCCGGTTTGTACCACCGGTCATTCGTCGTGATGAAGAAGTACAAGTAGAAGAACCACCACCCACCATCGAGGAGTTGAAGCCAAAAGAGGCCGCTGCCATCACCCGAAAAGGAGACTCTACTGCCGTTGCTACTTCTTCCGGTATCGGAAATGGAATAGGCAACGGCGTGGGGGATGGGACAGGAAATGGACGCGGAGACGGAAGTGGAACGGGCACGGGCGATGGCAGTCCAACCACCAAACCCACCCAGCCGGATGTAAGGATTGCCCCCAAATTGGTGCGCATCGTTACGCCAGAATATACCGAAGCGGCCCGTAGTAAACGTATTCTGGCCAAGGTAAGTGTAGAAGTAACCATAGACGAAAATGGGAAAGTGACCATCGCACGTATATTAAAGCGATGGCTCTTAGACAAAAAAGGAACCGAAACACCGATTGATCGCTTGGAATATGGCCTTGAAGATGCTGCCATGAATGCGGCTACCCGCCATCTTTTCCGCCCTGCCCGGCTTAATGGTAAAGCGATTCCCAGTACCTATGTACTCGACATGCAATTTGGGGTTGAATAACATCGGGGGTTCAACAAGTTCACATGCCGCCGTATTAACTGATCTGACGGAGTTTAATAGAAGGTATTTTGCCCCTACTTATTTAACTTCCATTTTACTATTTCGAGTCAGGACTTGCATTTTCCGTGAAGGTATTGTAACATACACCCACTACTCGTTGCGATTCCGCTTTTTGTGGTTTGCATTTCTCTTCGTTGCAAACAAACCAATCACATGTTGCCATTCAGTTTTGGAAAGTTGCCCGCATTTGGGGATTTTGTTCGGGTTCAGGCCACAGGGCCAGATGTGAACCACTTTGACCTTTGGCTCCAAGAAGGTATCCTTACCGGAAGAACACACTGGGAGTCGGACTGGGAACTCATTTGGAGAAAAGCGCCACCCTACCATTATTTCTACTCCGACCTATCGAGCCACCGTTTTCTTTCCGGTCGTATCCAAACCAGTCGCGATAAATCCGGCAGATTATTCCCTATAACCTTCGGCATACGTGGAGAATTACAAGGATTAACACATACACTATTACCTTCTTTGATCTTAGCCTTGCATCCCGCCTATCGAAAATCAGGGGAATACCTTGACCAACCTTCTCCGGATCTTTTGCATCCACATATAGAACAAATGGTACGCAATTTGCCTCTTCCAGATAAAGTGTTCTTTTCACAGGCTCAAAACCATCTAAAACTATTTTTGGAGACAACCACACAAGCCGCATTTTGGTTTGGGATCTATGGGGATTTTAAAGATTTTCGGCGGATGGATTTATGGCATCAACTATTTAATTTTATTCATTTTGCGCGGTTAGAAAAAAACCGAAAATTCCCCGGCATTGTCCTCCCCCTTAGTGCCTCGGAAACAGTAGTGGCAACCGAGGTCGCTTTTTGGCTCACGGCTGTTCTGCGCTTATGGGGATCGGCCATTCACCCAACCCTCTTTTGGTCTTTGCCTCAATCCCGTGGCTCACGCCGCCTTTTGATATTCCTTGAGAAGCCGGGGCCAGACGCATTAAATGCCCTCTTAGACAGTGAAATGGGGCTTCCAGCTGTCTATCCAATGGGATATGGAACGATTGTAGGCCAAACCATCCCGTATCACGTGAGGGAATCATTGGAAAACCCAGCCATGAGCCTTGCCCAAATAATCCAAAAAATCCCTGAGCGCATTTAGGCAAAAAAACCGTATTATCAAACAGAACCTTCACACTGCAAATAACACGGATTCACTTCCGTATTCTGACGTATGGAAAACCTTACGCCCCTCCTCGAAGAAGTCTTGGCACCAATCCCCGGTGACAATCCCGCTGGTAGCCGAATAGACCCGAACGAAGACTTTGATTTTGTATCCATCAAAAATGAGGTGGATAAGATGAGTTTGGTCTCTGGAGCTGTGGATCAAGAAAAACTCATGGAGCAGTCCAAATCATTGGTTGGCACCCAGCAAAATGTGACCATTAAAGGAGCAGCCGTCTCTTCGGGAACACAATACGACCTTATTGTTTCCGCAAGCCGCAATATTCTGAAAAACAAGTCCAAGAACCTTTTGGTTATCGCCTACATGAATGTGGGATTGGCCTACGACCAAGGGGCGACAGGTCTTGCGGATGGCTTTGGAGCCTTACGGATTTTTGCCGAAAACTATTGGGATCAGGGTTATCCCGAAAAGAAGAAACCGCGATTACGCGGGGCAGCCCTCAATTTCATGATGCCCAAACTGATCAATTGGGCAGAACGCTACAAGCCCCAACAGGGAGACGATACCGCCTTTGAAACCATAAAGACACATCTTGCATTCCTCTCCGGGTTTTGGATGAAGGAACTCAATGAACATGCACCGCCTACAACCGAATTTAAGGTGGGCTTAGAAAAATTGGTCAAACAAGTAGCGGCTCCTACACCGCCCCCTCCACCACTGCCAGATCCTGTGGAGCCGACTACCACGAGCCCTATCACAGAAACTGCACCCGCAAACGAGGCCCTTTCCTCCCCTGACCCATCGGTTAGTTTGCTTTCTTCATTCGGCACAGTAGAGGATGCGATTATGGCGGTACCACAACTTTGTGCAGCGATACGTCAGGCAGACCGCCGCCACCCCGCTTCATACCGAATGATGCGCTTGGCCATGTGGGCGGGCCTCACGTCCGAGCCAGCAAATGACATGCTACCCGGCCCCGAATCCCACCGCTACAATTATTATACAGGTGAATTGGCCAACCAAGACCTAACAACCATTATCGAAGAAGTGGAGGGGTTAATGCAAGAGTTCCCCTACCCACTGATTTTAGATTTACAGCGTGTTTTGGTTCAAGCCCTTGAAAAAGCAGGCAACGACTTCTTAATGGCAAAAGAAGCGATTCTGACCGAACTGGCCCTGATGCTCCAAAAAGTCCCCGCATTGCCTACGCTTCGTTTTAATGACGGAACCCCCTTTGCTTCGCCGATCACCCAGACATGGATCGAGGACGTGGTCGTACCCTTCATTGGGGCTGGCAGTGGCGGTGGCGGTGGTAACCTGATGATCACTGCAGGCGAAGAAGAGGCCGAGTTGGTAGCCGCGTTCAAAGAAGCACAAAAAACAATCGAAGAAGTGGGCGCGGCAACGGCAGTAGCTAAACTTCAGGCCGGAATGGAAGCCGACCTCTCTGGAAGAGCACGTTTCAGACGGCGCCTAATGGTAGCCATCTTATGTAGCAAAGTAGGCTTTAACCGCATTGCTTTACCCCTTCTCGAAACGCTGGACTTCGAGGGAGAAGCCATAGGGTTGGCGCGATGGGAACCAGCACTTGCCTTGGATGTCTGGCTAAACCAATACCGCTGTTATAAAGCCCTGTTATCGGAGGCCAATGAGGACCGACAGATCTATTGGCAAGAAAAAATGGAGACAGTTTTGGACAAAATGAGCCGCACCGATGTACGCTTTGCCCTCACAGCCATTGGAGAACGGCCTAAATCCATTTCAAAAAACACTTTACCTCAAGAAACATTAACAGAAACTGATGTTTGATTTTCTCAAAATGAGTCTTGATTTTGAACAAAAAAATCAGTATCTATAAAGGACACATGAAGTGTATCCTTATTTGCCCTATGGCCCGGATACTTCCGCTAATCCACGAAATTCATCCTTCATAACACAATTATAGACCCCTCACAAACCTTTACCTTGCGACAATCCGAGACAACGGCATTTTCCCAACCGCATGTAAAGGATAAACACTTGGAGCAAAACTCATGAGCAGTTTCCAACATGAAAAACCCCCTGCCCGTATCAACCTATTTCTGGATGTAAAAAAAGGCGACGCAATGGTTCGCGAAGAATTACCTTTCCGGATGTTGGTGATGGGAGATTTTGGCGGTTCCAAAGACGAAGACATTGCAGATCGGGACATCATCAATGTGAATAAAGACAACTTCGAGGATATCCTGAAATCACGGGAGATGAAGTTGGATATGGTTGTAGCCAATCACCTGAAAGATGACCCTGAAGCAGAAATGAAGGTGCAGGTAAAGGTGGAAAGTATGAAAGACTTTACACCGGAAAATGTGGCCAAACAAATTCCGGAACTAGACAAGATGCTTGCAACCCGTAACCTCCTGCAAGACTTACGGAACCGCGTCATCACTTTGGGCGATTTCCGGCGCCAGTTAGAAACCATTATCAAAGACAAAGAAGCATTGGCACGCCTTGCCGACGAATTGCACAAAATCGTACCTGATGATGGCCAAGGTGCCTAATACGTCTCCTATGCCCACCGATATAGGACTGGGCAGAATCGGCAATTGTTTTTATTAACCTTCGAAACATTACTTACATGTCTGCTACACAACAGGCTTCGGGCGCTCCAAGCGCTCAGGTTCAAGAATTAGACGGCAAAGACAGCTTATTAGATAGCCTCTTTGCCCAAGTCAACATGGAAAAACCTTCTGAAACAGTAAATCTGAAGGTTTTCAAAGAAGGAGAGCAACTGGCCAATCAATCCAAAAACGAGATGATGGCCGCCGCACTTAGCGTTTTTGTGGATACGGTTGCCGCATTAGATACCCCATTAGACCGCTTAGACAAACATTTTATAGACGCCATGGTGGCCAACATAGACCAAAAAATCAGCCAGCAATTGGATGCGGTCATGCACCACCCCACTTTCCAAAAAATGGAGTCTTCTTGGCGTGGGCTCAAATTTATGGTGGACCGGATAGACTTCCGGAAAAACGTTAAAGTGGAGATATTAGATGTGGACAAAGATGAACTAGCAGAGTCCTTTGAAGATTCTCCGGAACTCATCCAGTCTCCGCTATACAAACATATTTATACCGATGCCTACGATCAACCTGGTGCAACACCCTACGCAACCATTGTTTCCAACTTCGAGTTTGACAGTTCTGCAAAGGATGTTAACCTATTGACAAATATGTCTAAGGTAGCGGCCTCTGCACATTGTCCGTTCCTTGGCTCCATTGGCCCCAAATTCTTCGGCAAGTCCAGCATGGAAGATTGGAAAAAAATTCCAGACTTGGGCGCTTATATGGAAACTTCCGATTACATCAAATGGAATGCCTTCCGCGCCACCGATGATTCTCGCTATGTAGGACTCACCATGCCGCGCTTTATGGCCCGCCTGCCTTATGGCGACGACAACCCCGTCAAAGCATTTAACTATCAAGAAAATGTAAAAGGCAGCGATCACGATAAATACCTGTGGGCCAATGCCACTTTTGCGATGGCCACGAACATGGCCAAAGCATTTATGGCAGATGGCTGGTCGGTACAAATACGTGGACCGGAAGCGGGTGGTAAAGTAGAAGACCTTCCCGTTCACCTGTATGATGTAGGCAAGGGCAAGCAACTCAAGACCCCCACCGAGGTCCCCATCAGCGAAACCTTGGAGTTTCAATGCGCCAACTTGGGCTTCATCCCCCTCAGCCATTATCAAAACCGTGATTTTGCATGTTTCTTCTCGGCAAACTCGGCACAAAAGCCCAAACTCTATGACGATGAGTTTGCAACCGCAAACAGCCGGATCAATTCTCGGTTGCCGTATATCTTCTTGGCATCCCGCATCTCGCACTATCTGAAAGTAATGCAACGTGAAAACATTGGTTCTACCAAGAGCCGTGTGGTCATAGAAGAAGAACTTAATCGCTGGCTGAAAAGTTTGGTTACGGAAATGTCGAATCCTTCTCCAGCAGTTATCGCCCGTTACCCCTTGAAAGGCGCACAAGTGACGGTATCAGAAGTAGGAGACAATCCGGGATTCTACCGCGTCGAAACCATGATTATGCCACACTTCCAGATTGAGGGGATGGATATCAACCTTTCTCTTGTCGGGAAAATGCCAGCCAAATAATGAATGGATTTACCAAGGAAGAAAAACCTCCTCGGTAGCCTAAAAAAATATGATCTCTGTGATCCCTTTTTCCAACCCCATGCGTTATTAATAGTGTAAGTAAACACTTCAAATTATAACAACTTAAAACAAAACCTATCACTACAAAACGGAGAATCGAAATGGCACTCAATGCTTATCTGAAACTGAAAGGCCAGAAACAAGGCGAGATCAAAGGCAGTGTTACCCAAAAAGGCCGTGAAGGCAAAATTATGGTAATCGCTGTAAATCATGAAATTGTTAGTCCACGTGATGCAGCCAGCGGACTTCCAACGGGCAAGCGGATGCACAAACCCTTGGTCATTACCAAAGAGTTGGACAAATCCTCCCCATTGCTCTATAATGCCTTGGTGAACAACGAAAATATCACCGAGTTTGAGCTCCAATTCTGGACCCCGCAAATTGGTGGAGCCGTTGGTGGTGGTGGAACAGAAAAACAACACTACACCATCAAATTAACAAATGCCAACATTGCTTCGGTCAACTTCAGAATGTTGAACAACAAAAACCCGGAATTGACCCGCTATGCCGAGTATGAAGAGATTGCCTTTACTTATCAAAAGATCGAATGGACTTGGAATGATGGTGGTATCACCGCTATGGATGACTGGGAAAGCCCAGTAGTCTAAACCCGTTTAAAGGTTCGTTTTGACCGAAACTCCGTTGGGAAACCTTCGGGGTTTCGGCATTTTGAAGTAAGACCTCCGGCAACCCGCTTTCCCTGATGTCGGATCAACCCCAAACCCATGCAAGCGAGTCTTTTAGACGTTCTTCTGGGACACTTTGACGTTCAGAGTCCGCTTTCTTCCGTCTCGGAGCGCGACCAACGGTTATATAGCGTTATGGCAAATCTGCGTCGGCTGTTTAATACCCGACAAGGCGCCATCGAGCATCTACCAGATTATGGTTTACCGGACCTGCATACGCTCTATCGAGACATGCCCTGGGGGGCCGAGCAGTTAAAAAAACTCTTGGAAGAAGTGGTTCGAAAATATGAACCGAGGCTCACACAGGTAAATATCAGCTACCAGCATACCGATGTAAACCAGATGCGCCTCATCTTTGTACTCCGGGCCAAGTTGGATAAAAAGCAAATTGTGCGCTTTCAAACCACCATTTCGGCCACCGAATTAATTGATGTTTCGCCCGTGCGGCGCGATTCCTGAACCATCCGAAAAGGCACCGGTTTGCCCACCGATTGCCCTAAGCCCATAGACTGTGTCGAGAAAATATTACGAAGAAGAAATGCGGTATCTGTACGAAGCCGGCAAAGCATTTGCACAGGCGCATCCTGAAACCGCCCGTTTTCTGAATTTAGACAGCATTACCGACCGCGACCCATACGTTGAGCGGCTCTTTGAAGGATTTGCCTTTCTTTCCGGGCGGATTCATGAACGATTAGACGATGACTTACCGGAATATACCGAGGGGTTATTCAACCTAATGTGGCCGCATTATCTGCGCCCTATTCCCGGTTTGTCTATCTTAGAAATGCGCCCTAAAATTGGGGTAATCCAAGAAACCACAAGCTATACTGCCGGAACCGAAGTCATCTCCAAACCAATAGGCCCAGAAAATATCGCCTGCCGTTTTACGACCACAAATACTTTGGATGTACACCCACTAACCTTATCCAAGGCCGAAATGACTTGGATACCGGGCAGTTCGAGCCTCAACCTACAATTCGATTTATTAAAAGGGGCGTCCTTTGAAAACCTTCGTTTTAAAAACGGAAAACTCCGGCTGTTTTTTTATGCGGATCCAGCAATTGCTTCTACCTTGCATTTATTCATGACCCGTCATGTGCGACGTGTGACCCTTTCTTGCGGACCCGAGAACCAGCCATTCACCATTGCCAATGATCAGTCATGGGTAGAACCTTGTGGATTTATGGAGGAAGACGGTCTCCTGCCCTATTCACGGTTTTCATTTAAAGGGTTTCGGTTGTTACAGGAATATTTTAGCTTCCGGCCCAAATTCTGGTTTGTAGATTTATGTGGCTTCGATCGCTTTACCCCCGAAGAACCGCCAACGGTTTTTGAAGTACGGGTGGACTTTGACCGCTCATTCCCAGAAGACCGCCGTTTTAAAACGGATAATATCCGGCTTCACTGTACCCCCATTATAAACCTCTTCCCAAAAGACACCACCCCTATACGAGTGGACCATCTTACGACCGAGTACCGCATCAATCCCGACACCAATGCACCACGTAGTTTTGAGCTTTATGATACCACCGAGGTCGTGGGTATTGAAGAGCGAACCAACCGAAGGCATTATTATAAACCGTTTTATTCATTTGAACGGGACGAAAAGGGCAGGTTTTATACGACCAAAATCCGACAAGCGCCTTCAGGACAGTACGACATGTACCTTTCCATTTTAGGCTCCAACCTCGACCAAGACTTAGCAAACGAGACGCTTTCTATTACAGCCTTAGCCACTAACCGAAGTTTGCCCCGCGAGCACCTAAAAGAAGGCGACATTTCCAAGCCGCCGCCTGGTTTTGCAGACGTGGTTCAGCTACGCAATTTGACCCAACCCACATTAGACCGTCATCCGCCACGCGACCAGAATTTTTTCTGGAAGCTGATTTCTCACCTTTCGATGAACCACATGTCCATCGCCAATCCAGTCTCATTCCGGCTTTTGCTTAGCTTATATGACTGGGAACGCAGCGAAGCCAACCGAAAACGCATCGAAGGCATACGCAACATCATCTGGCGACCCAAGGAGCGGGTGTATCGGGGGGCCATCATTCGTGGCTCCGAAGTGGTGCTCGAAATTCAAGATGGGGCTTTTGCAGATGAAGGTGATCTATGCCTTTTTGGGCTGGTTATGAGCCACTTTTTGGGAATGTATGCCACCATCAATTCGTTTGTGTACCTCACGCTTGTTTCGATGCCTTCCGGAAAGACGTATGAATGGACGCCCAAGAAAGGCGTTAAGCCAGTTTTATAAAGCCCGAAAGACAGACAGACTCTATGGCCACTAAAAAGAAACCCAGCCACCGCGTCATGGAACGCATGTTGCAGGAGCCGCATCAATTCGACTTTTTTCAGGCAGTGATGCTTTTGGAACGGCAATATGGAGACCAGAAACGAAACGATGTTTATACCGATAACGAAGCGCATCCGGTTTTTATTCAGCCGCATACAGGATTGGTATTCCCGCCATCAGACGTCAAAAACATTGAAATAACACAACGGCATGGCCATTCTATGCCCGAAGTGACCGTCACATTCATGGGGCTATACGGTATTGCATCGCCGCTGCCAGTTTATTTTTACGACGAAATTGCTACCGATCAGGCTTATACCTTGCCGTTAAAGACCTTTTTGGATTTCTTTAATCATCGGTTGTACCAACATTTTTTCAGGGCATGGAAGAAATACCAACCCTCGCTTCAGGCACAAAACGAGCATGTGGATCGCCATGCCGAACGTTTTTTTGCATTGGCTGGCATTGGCCTTCCAGACCAGCGTTCCGGCCATTTTTTTTCTCCGATGCGTTTGGCAGCGTTTGCCGGGCGATTGTCTTCTCCTACCCGAAATGTAGAAGGATTGCGCGCTCTTTTAGAAGCATTTTTTGATGACACAAAGGTCAAAATCCAGGAAAACATTCCCCGATGGGTGGAACTCAGCGAGCGCCCTATTATGAGCCGGAAATCCCGAAATGGCATGTTGCTTGGAAATAACATAACGCTTGGCCGCAAATTATTCGATATTTCCGGTAAATTCCGTATTCATATGCAGATCCGTTCCTTAGAACAATACCTGGGTTTATTACCCGGTGGCCGATATGAAGCCATGATCCGCTATTTAGTAGGACTGTATGCGCCGGATGGACTAAGTTATGACATACAACTGGAAATACCCGCGAACCTGTTGCCCCGCCAGTCACTGGGTAAAGACAAACCTATTCGGCTTGGGCTTACTGGTATGTTGGGCCACGCCAAAGAGGCCCTGCACAAGCGAATCATTCAGTATTTTTAAACCAAAATTGGTGCAGATTAGCAACTGCCCACCTATATAAAACGATCTCTCTCACCTGCGGTAACACCACCGCATAATGCCCTTCAACCGTATGGTTACCAAAGACTTACGCAAACTTCTTTCCCGGCTAAATGCCTACAATACCCGTATGATGGAAGCCGCTGCCGGATTTTGCATTACACGTGGTCACTACGAAGTCTCGTTGGAGCATTTATTGCTCAAAATGATGGAAGATGGAACAGGTGACATCACCAAAATCATGGATCATTATGGCATTCCCAAAAACAATCTTTGGGTAGTTTTACAGCACCGTTTAGAAAGTTTTCGCACGGGAAATACTGGAAGGCCTTCTTTCTCACCCGTATTGCTACAGTTGATAGAGTCGGCTTGGGTGGTAGCATCGGTACATCATAGCGCCAACGAAGTACGTTCCGGCCATATGGTGGAAGCCATCCTTACGGCTGATACCCTGCGTTTGGAGGGTTATGTAGAAGCCCTTTCGGGAGTAGCAACGGATGATCTTCGGCAAAAATTTCGCGAAGTGGTGGGCGGTTCCATTGAAGACACAATGGCCAGTAAATCTGCTGGAAGTATGCCCCGCAATGTGACGGAAGGGGAACAAGCCAGCGGTGAAACCGCCTTAGACCTTTATACGACCGACGTAACCGGAAAAGCTCGCGCCGGAAAAATTGACCCGATTTTTGGGCGCGATGCCGAGATTCGTCAGGCCATAGACGTACTAAGCCGCCGCCGGAAAAACAACCCCATACTCATTGGGGAAGCTGGCGTTGGAAAGACCGCCATTGTAGAGGGATTGGCATTGCGCTTGGTGGAAGGTGATGTACCGGAATCACTCAAAGAGTGCGAAATTCGTGGCCTTGATCTTGCCCTTTTACAAGCCGGTGCCGGTGTAAAAGGTGAATTTGAAAACCGCCTCAAAAACGTGATCGAGGAACTACGAGCCGCGCCCAAACCCATCATTTTATTCATTGATGAAGCGCACACACTCATTGGTGCTGGAGGCTCTCAAGGTACTGGTGATGCAGCCAACCTACTAAAGCCTGCCTTGGCACGTGGTGAACTTCGGACGATTGCCGCCACGACATTTTCTGAATACAAACAATACATCGAAAAAGATCCAGCTTTAGAGCGTCGCTTCCAACCCATCAAAGTGGAAGAGCCAGACATCGAGAAAGCCTCTATGATGCTGCGTGGAATTAAAGGCATATACGAAAAGTTCCATAAACTCCACATCTCTACCGAAGCGACCCAAGCCGCTGCCGCCCTCTCCTCGCGCTACATTGCCGGACGTCAGTTGCCCGATAAAGCAGTGGACTTATTAGACACCGCTTCTGCACGGGTAAAAATGGGTCAAACCGCCAAACCAGGGCAATTGGATGACATAGAGCGGGCAATCGCAAATCTGGAAGTAGAAATTGATGCCAATAAGCGTGATATCGCCACAGGCCTTTCTGATGATCTGGAAAAACTGAACAAGCTGATCGGCGAACTTGCAGAGGCAAAAACACAAAAAGCAGCCTTCGAGAAACGTTGGAAAGAAGAATTGGATATCGTATTGAAAATCAGAGATATAAGGGAAAAAATTTCCAATCAAGATGGCGACTTAATGGCCCTCCGTACCGAAATGTCGGGCTTGCAAGAACACCTCAAGGGCATACAGGGCGAAGACCCTTTGGTTCATGCCGAGGTGAATCCGGCAGTCATTGCACAAATCATTGCAGATTGGACAGGCATTCCGGTGGGCAGCATGATGAAAGATGAAGCCAAGACCCTTTTAGAAATGGATAATCGTCTTAAAGCCCATATTAAGGGGCAAGATGAGGCCATTGCCGATGTCTCGGATGTGATCCGGACGGCGAAAGCAGGTATGAAGAACCCCGATGCTCCGATAGCCGTATTCCTTTTTGTTGGACCAAGTGGAACCGGAAAGACCGAAACCGCCCGCATGGTGGCAGAGGAAATGTTTGGTGGCGAAAAGTTTCTGACGACCATCAACATGAGCGAATATCAGGAATCCCACACGGTCTCGCAACTAAAGGGTGCGCCACCGGGATATGTGGGCTACGGAGAAGGTGGTATTCTTACCGAGGCCGTGCGACAACGTCCGTACTCGGTGGTCTTGTTGGATGAGTGCGAAAAAGCACATAAAGATGTAATGAACCTGTTCTACCAAGTCTTTGACAAAGGCTTTATGCGAGACGGCGAAGGCCGCGAAATTGACTTCCGTAATACCGTGATCATGCTTACTTCTAATTTAGGAACGGAAACCCTGACCGCAATGGGCTTGGAAGACCCGCGTCCATCGCCTGATGCCATGCGCGATGCAATTCACCGCGATTTGGTAGGACACTTCCAACCCGCGCTTTTGGCACGGATGAAGGTGATTCCCTACTACCCGCTCAACAAAGAAGCTGTTAGAGCCATTACCAAACTCAAGCTCAATCGGATTGGTAAGCGATTGGCAGCCTCTCATCAAATGGCGTTCTCCTACTCCGATGAAGTGGTGGAACGTATTGTAGAACGCTGTACTCAAGTGGATAGCGGCGCACGGAATATAGATTTCATCATAGACAGGACGGTTCTCCCCGAAGCCTCACGTGCCTTGCTCCTACGGATGGTGGAGGAAATGATTCCTTCGGAACTATCGTTGGGTATTGATGCAGATGGTAACTTTACCTACACATTTGTCTGATCCGAATTGTATTGCTTTTGTGCTACCGAAGCCCCCATGATGCTTCAGGGGGCTTTAGAGCCTTCTTTTTTCGCCTCTCAAAAGAACTCATCATCATGCCTAACAATCGGGATGCACATATAACGTTCGAAGCTGGTAGTACCACCACCGACTCTTGGGAAGTGGTGCATTTTGAAGCTCGTGAAGCCATTTCCGAACTTTTCCGATTCGACATTGAATTGATTTCGGACGACGACCAAATGGTTTACGAAGATCTAATCAACCAGTCTTGCCATTTATATGTTGAACGCATGGGACAAGACATGCCGTTTCATGGATTGGTCTCCTTTTTCAAACAAGGCCATATGGCTGGAGGCCGCTTTTTATACGAATTTGTGATGGTTCCTCGAATCACCCGTCTCAGACTTGGAAAGTATAGTCGGGTGTTTCAGAACATGAGTATTTTAGACATTATCAAAAAAATCCTCTCAGATGGCGGATTTAGTGAAGGACAGGATTTTGACCTACCCGCAGGCAATGACACACGCTATCCGGTACGTGAGTTTACCATTCAATATCAGGAATCAGACTTGGATTTTATCTTTCGACAAATGGAACACTACGGCCTCTTCTATTACTTCGATCACGATGGAGACGTGGATAAACTCATGATTTGTGAAGACAGCCTATCCAATCCACATGTAGAGGGTGGGGTACTGCCTTTCCACCATGAAGGCGGCTTAAGTGACAGTGACGACCAGGAAATTGTGCGGAGTTTTATTTTTAGCGCCCAACTGACTACCGGAAAGACCCTTTTAGATGATTATTATTACCGTACACCCAACCTAAATTTGGCCGTGGAAGCCTCCTCACCACAGGCTTTGGCTGGTTTACAGTACGAATATGCGCTAGATTATCAAAAAACCGGATTGGGTAACCATTTGGCAAAAGTACGCCAAGAATATTTTAATAGCCAAAAACTGCTTATTGATGGCGAAAGTGATTGTGGCGCTTTCCGGAGTGGGCTTATTTTTTCACTGGAGCAACACTACCGAAACGAGCGCAACATAGACTATCTCCTCACCGAAGTACGGCATGAGGGTAGCCAAGGCATTGGCTTGGACTCAGGAGGCAGTCGTCCCAGATATGCAAACCATTTCCGGTGTATTCCAGCCAATGTCCCTTTTCGACCGGAACGTAAAACTGCCATTCCACGCATTCATGGCATTATCACCGCAAAAGTAGAATCGGCAGGTGGGCAATATGCCTACGTGGACGCCAATGGTGAATATCACGTAAAACTACCCTTCGACCAAGAGGAAACACAATCGGGCTTGTCATCATTGCCCATAAGAATGTCTCAGCCCTATACGGGTGCCAACTATGGCATTCATTTCCCCAATCACGCCAATACCGAGATGGTACTGGCCTTTATGGATGGCAATGTGGACCGCCCAATGGCCCTCGGAACCATACCAAACCCTTCCAACGGCACGCCTGTAAACAATCAGAATGCTTATGAAAATATTATTCGAACATGGGCGGGTAATATTTTAAAAATGAGCGACGAGAAAGACAAAACAAAAATACAACTCACTTCAGCAAATGCCCATGACTTGGTTTTGGATGATGAGCACAATAAAATTCAGATCACAACCAAAA
Organism: Bacteroidetes bacterium UBA2364; assembly: GCA_002344075.1. Taxonomy (GTDB): domain Bacteria; phylum Bacteroidota; class Rhodothermia; order Rhodothermales; family UBA2364; genus UBA2364. Next base: position 46,466 of record DDTM01000025.1, on the reverse strand, counting down.
CCGGACATGTGATTATAATGGACGACGATCAAAAGAGCATCAATATTAAGACGGCGGAAGGCCACGACTTCCTGCTACAGGATGAGAAGGACGGGATTTCTGGATTTAAGCTCTACACCATAGATAAACACTACTTCACGATTGTGGATAAAAGCCCCGTTGGTGCAGTAGCCACTTGGGCCGATAAAGACACAAAGGTGGGCATTACGCTCAACTTCGACGAAAAATCTATCTCTATTGTCTCGGAAGAAGGGGATATTTCGATCAAATGTCCCAGTGGCAAACTCCAAATTGAAGCCGCAGAAATGGAAACCATCGTAGGGGGTGAACATAAACTAACCATAGACGGCAAATCCACTACAGAGGTGAAGCAGGCAATAGAGATAAAAGCGATGGAGATAACGAACGAGGCCGATACCAATATTACCTCGAAGGCTGGAGCAAACCACACCATAGAAGCCGGTGCCAATATGGATATGAAAGGCATGAATGTAAACATCGAGGCGCAAGTAAACGCAACGGTTATGGCCAATGTAAATGCCAATCTACAAGCCTCGGTACAAGCCAATGTCAAAGGAACCATGGCAGAAGTTTCTGGCTCGGCCATGACCGCCATCAAAGGCGCGATTGTAATGATAAACTAAAGGAAGCATTATGGGACAACCTGCAGCAAGATTGGGCGATATGACGGCCCATGGTGGCTCCCTTGTCATGGGTATGCCCACGGTACTGATTGGTGGTATGCCTGCCGCACGAGTGGGGGATATGCACGTTTGTCCGATGGTCACGCCAGCACCAGCCCCCATTCCACATGCTGGTGGGCCTGCTTTGCCTCCTGGTGCGCCCACCGTTTTGATTGGTGGCTTGCCTGCCCTTCGGATGGGGGATATGTTGGTTTGTGTTGGCCCACCGGATGTAGTGGCACTGGGTTGTATGACCGTCTTGATTGGGACGGGTGCTGGCTCCGGTAGCGGCAGTGGAAGCACCACACCCGGAGGAGGTGGTGGCGGAAGTGCCCAAACAGGCGCGGCCATTGCCCTAAGTAAGCTAAATCATGAACCGAGACCCATTCAGCACTGGGTCGTGTTTCAGGTGAAAGACAAGGCAGGAAAGCCCATCCCCAATGTACCGAATACTTTCACCGATGCCGATGGGCGGGTGGAAAAGGGGTATAGCAATGGGGCCGGATTGATCCACCGATATGGCATGAAAAAAAATGGCCAAAGTAAAGTAGAAATTTATGCGGTCCATGCTGCCAAATGGAGTAAACAAGAAGCGAAGGTGGGCGATACCCTTACATTAGAAGCCAAAGTGTTAGGCTTTGAAAACGGAACCAAAGCACTTTTCCAAATTCATAAGCGTGATATTAAGCGGGCCGATGTCGTCATTGCTGAAGTAGAAACCACCACAAAGGGAGACAAGGTCTCGGTTTCGTGGAAATATGAACATCCGTTCATGGATCCAAACCAACCTGTGACCCATTTTTCTTCTCCCGAATTTTATTTTGAAGTTCTGATCCAGAATACCCATGCACGCTCTAATCTCATGCGTTTTAGTTCGTTTATTCAAATTGCCCTGAAAGATGATACCGGACGTGGGATTCCTAATGCTTCGTATTTGGTATATGTCTCGAACGGCGAAGTACGCAAAGGCCAGACGGATGGCAATGGTAAAGCGAAAATCGAAAACCTGCCCCCTGTTCCACACAAAGTGGTGTTTCTGGACTATCCCGGCATTACCAAAACAGAAGAAACCCGATGAGCGCTGCCCCACCCGGAACGGCTGTTCTACCCGGAACAACAGCCACCTTTACGACGGCCCAGGCCATTTTATACTTCCAGCCCTATCCCGGAAAACACAACAATGGCATTTCGGGATTACGGTATCAACTATATGTGAATGGCGTGGCAACAGGCCCTGCTGGAACAACTGGAGCAAACGGCGAAGTGCGGCTCAATGGGCTTTCGCCGAATGGAAACAACGAACTGGAAATCTTGGGTACGCGGTATCGCCTTCGGTTTCTGAGCACCATCGAGCCGTTAACCGGAGCCAATGCCAACAAAGGGCTACAACGGAGATTGGCGATGCTGGGCTACGAATTGGGAGGTATAGATGGAGATCTTGGCCGTAAGAGTGATCGTGAGATCCTTAATTTCCAAGGGGATAAAGGAAGAGATACCAATGGTTTTGTTACTGGTTATCCGGCTTCGATGCGAACACAAGTAAACAACGACCTTCAAGCAGATGCAGGGATATAAGTTATGGCCATTATTAAAGAATTGAAAACAGCAATCCCTTATCGCGTCGTTCCGGTACGGTTTGAACGGGCCACTACGGGGAATCCGAATGCACGCCGTCCGGATATTGATGACCGCGGATATGTGGCCACCAATCCCTCCGGCATACATGGCCCTGTAGTGGGCGTATTAAAAGACGAAGAGGTAGAAATCCGCCTACGCCGCGAAAACATTTCCAATGATGCGTCCTTGTTTATCACCACAGAAGACACCTCGGTGATCCGCATTGTTCGGCCTATGGGTCAACTTTCGGGTTCATCTACGCATATTGTCCGCATTCGTGGGTTGGATGGTGGGAATCCTCAGGGAGCGCGGGTAAAAGTCCGGTTTGGCTCAGCGATCGGCCCGGTTATTCATGAGCTGGGTGTTTGGGTATGGGATCCAGTAACCGTAAACGTAACGCCTCATCTGGTGACCATTACATCCTCTACGGATACAACGGGTATTGGTTCTGTCATAGATTTTCCGGCAGTCATGCGCATGGTCAATGATATTTGGAAGCCTGCCGGAATTGTATTCAACTTTCCGCGCACGATTTCAGCAGCGCACAGAATGACGGTAAACCTCGCCACTGCGGGCACGGTAGCAACCACTGCTGATTTTAACCAGATCATCCAAAACAGATGGGTGCGTAATACGATTAATGTTTATTGTGTTTCTCGTTTTAACATCTCCGGTGCCAGTGGTCTTGAGTTCTTAGGATTTGGATTTAGCACCAATGCGTATGCTTCCAATGGGATCAACCGACCTTCCATTTTTTTAGCAGATTCCAGCCCCTCTATCAATCGGGATATTATGTATTGGGCCAATGATCTGGCGCATGAAATTGGGCATTTTTTGGCCCTTTGGCATCCGGAAAATGTGCAAGCTCCCAATGCCCGTGCAGATACATGGTCGCGCCGCAACCTTATGCACAACTATAATTCGATGTTTGGAACCTCTCCTGCAACTGGCCACAACTACACTGCCCGTATTGATGATGTAGGCTATGGCATGTTTAATGGATCTGCCAGAAGGGGTTGTATGCTTTGCCTAAAAGACCTATCCCAACTTACCGAAGACGATCAGGCCCGCAGGGCAAGAACCCAGGCGGCCACCCCCGCAACCCTATACGGCAACCTAACAAACCTTGGTACTGCTCCAACAACCCCTTAAACTATGGATACGCAACACTTTATTGCGGCAGTCTTGGAGAAAGATTTCTCGGTTCAATTATATTTGCCACAAATAAATAGGGAAGAAGTGATCCCAGAACTCATGAAACTTACAAAACACGGGGAAGTCTCGGTGCGCGAGTTGGCACTTGTTTGTCTGGATGAATTGGGCGGAAATGAAAGCCTCAAAGCACAATTTACAGCTCTCTACGATGCAAAGGAGCAAGTCCGTAATTTGGGGATGGATCACTTGTCTAAAGTGCCAATGCCTAGCCTACTTCCTTTTTTATGGAAGGTTTTGGACACCAATCCTCATGAATACATCAGACAGCAAACCGTTTTCTTATTGGGGAAACTTCCCACTACCGACCCGAATGAATTGCGCAATCGGTCGTACAAAGAAACCTTTCCCTTGGTAAGAGAAGCCTTTGTTATCGCTCTTGCACGAATGGGAAACCCCGAAGCCATCCGATGGGTGTCCCAAGAAATGACACAAACCAGAGGACGGGAGCGCCAGCGCTGGCTACGCCATGTCTCCTATATAAACGCCCCTTGGTTGATTCGTCCATTGGCCGAAATATTGGATGATGAAGAACCGATGGAACGGATAGGCGTAGATGCACGTCCCGACTTTCCGCATTACCTCCGAGCCTGTGATATCGCCGCCGGAGCCATTCTTCGGCTTGGTTATTTGCAATTCAGCTTTACCAAACCCAAACCACCCATCGTGTACTCACCCGAACAACGCGCCGAAATCCGTAAGACCCTTGCCTTAAACCGTAGATAACCCATGTCCACGTTCTCTTCCACAAACCGCACGGTTCAGACATTTCACGGAAACGGATTTGCCCTAAAGTACTATTCAGACTGGGTAGATGCCACTATTTACATCCTTGCAGGGCCTATATTGGACAACATCCAGCACAACATTACCATACAAGTTGATCCAACACCCAATGTACCGGATTTACAAACCTATGTTCAAGTCCAAACAGCGGACTTGGAAACAATGTTAAAATCTTGTACCGTTCTAAAACGAGAGTTTATAAGACTTTTTAATGGCATGGCGGCCTTTAGACTCGTCTACTCCTGGATTCCGACCGATGAAGTGCAGTTGGTTCAAGATCAGGTGTATGTTCTGCACAATGGAAAAGGCTATAAACTGACTGCTTCCATGAATAAGTATTCTCGCCAAAGCATTGGACCGGAAATAGAAAAGATGTTACTCAGTTTTACACCTATGGAGGCGGGGCGATGAAAAAAGAATATAAGGGAGAAGCGAACAAAATGCACCCCATCGAATTACCCTCTTCCGTCGAACAAGTTTCTTGGAGCCAGCCCTTTGGGATTTGTGGGAGTAAGGCGATTCTAGAAATTTTCACCCAGTTTGTGGGTATTGGCTCCGAACTAAAGGCCATCATCAAAGATGAAGACGGGAAACAACACGGGGATGTGACCACCAAAATATTTGGAAGCCACCATTCCCTTGAATTCAGCATTCCAGTAGAGGCACGTCTAAAATTATATGCCGATATAGAATTACCGGAATTGGGGCTAAAGGCCAGTGCCCTCCCAATGTGGCTGTTACCCAAAGTAAAAATCAGCAACCTACGCTGGAGCCAACGCGAATTAAAGCGGCAAAACATCATCAAAATGTCCGCTTCCATCCAAGGCCCTCCAGACGGCGCACCTGTTGCCTTTAAAGTATTCGAGCAAGACACATTACATGCACACGACCACCTTACCACGCTACATACCCGCGTGACGGGCGGACGCGCAGAAGTGGAATGGCTCTTTGATTATCACGGCAGCACGGCACAAATCCCCACTAAAGACGAATCACCAAAGGGTTATCAGCAACCCTACTTGTTTTTCAGGGTCTCGGTGGCAGATGTTTTTGCAGATTCGCCCCCGCTGAAGTTTTTGGATGAAGTGTATCTAACAGTAAAAGATGTGTATGGGCACGTTTTAAAAAACATGAAATGTATTTTCCATTTTGCAGATGGTAGCCAAAAACAAACCCAAACCAATGCAGAGGGCTTGGCACACTTACAAAATATTCCTCCGGGCAAAATCCGAATTACCTTCCAGCCCATCAACAAAGCGATGGTAATTGAAGAAGTCTCCCTTGTTGTTGGATAACACGCTCTTAATTCCATACGCCTATGCCCATCACATTTGCTTTTTTTAATGTACAGAGTGAAATACCCGATCGCTTTGTGTTTAAGCCGGGTGTTTTTGTCTTTTCACCAAACTTAGGCAAGCAATCACCCACATTTCAGATTCAATTTTTCCCTCCTCAGCCCTCTTTTACGGCATTTGTTGCTTTCTGGAATCAACAGATTCAGCAAGAGCATCAATGTCGCATTTTTCAGTCTGTCGAAATGTCGTTACTCGGCAGAACAGCACACCGCGTCACTTATAGCACACAGCATGGAAGCCATGTTCGGTTTACTGATGTTTTTTTCCTGCACCTCGGCAAGAGTTTTGCACGATTGGCCCTCGTTGGCACATTTGAGGAAGCACAAGCCGTCCGTAAAGAGTGGAACCAAACGCTGCAATCGCTTGCGCCGGCGCCCTTTATTCCTGCTACCGAACACCGTGTTTGGGAAAAAAAGAACACCTTTTCCGGCTTTGGCCTGACCTGCACCTTACCCGATGGATGGGCAGACCGTACCACCTATACATTCGTTTCAGTACAAAATCCTGATGTTGAACTGGAAATAAAAGCCGACGAACAAGCACACGAAGAAACAGCAAAAGAAAAAGTGGACGATTTTTTGGTACGGATGAGCGGCTTATTGGACAATAAATCACAAACCACCGACTATGGCAATTGGTCGGACAATTCTCTAAACGGGTTTCAGGCAAAGGTACAATATTGGGAGGCTAAAATACCGTTTTTATGTCACTTTGCCGCCTTCCGGCCTATACCGAAAACGGGTTTTACGGTATGTGTGACTGGCCCACAAGAAACGTTGGCCACTCTTCCATATGTACAATTTTCTCTGATAACTCCTTAACCTTACCCATTTATGGCAGATACACCCGCCACCGGAAAAACGTTAGAGGCAACCGTCCGGTATCGCCTGCCCATCATCTTTTTGCCGGGGATTATGGGTTCACGCATCATCATCCGAGGCGTAGCAAGTGATGGTAGCGATGTTCAGTGGAATCCCGACTCCACCAGTTACATGGTGAAAAAATGGGTAACATCTTCCTATACAACCAATGCACGGTATATGGATCCCACACATCCCGCCGATGTTGATTCAGACAATACCCACGAAACCGCCAATGGACTTACCGCCAGCCAATGGTGGGGTGGAATTAGCTGGAAGTTTTACGGAAGCATGATAGAGTCCCTACACCAAGCGGCAAATGACAAAAGCCGCGGGAGTATTTCCAATATATACGGCTGCGGATACGATTGGCGTAGGTCCAATGCAGATTCTGCAAAAACCCTAAAAACACGTATCGACGAGGTATTGGCCAAAGAAACCGGCGCGGAAAAAGTGATTCTAATTACCCACAGTATGGGCGGCTTGGTCGCCCGTTCATACCTGCAACAATTTGGCGACAGCAAAGTGGAGGCCGTAATCCACATTACACAGCCAGTTCATGGCGGGCCTAAACTATACGCCGCCTTTAAAGCAGGAACCGACGACTCGGATCTGAAGGCTATTGCAGGGATCACGGCTTTCCGGCAAACGTATGTACTTTCGGCAATGACAGGCGCTTTCCAATTGTTACCAAACAACAAATACACCAAAACGAACTGGCTCAAAGAGCGGGTTTGGAAGATGTCTGGCCTCAAAAAAACAGAAACAACCACCCCATATAGCGGAACAAACATCTATACAGACAAATATGGGGCTGCCAGCGGGCCTTATCGCTTGGTCCACGACGACCTTTTGAAGGATATAGCACATGTCCCCATCATCACAAATATCGGCAATAACATCTCCAATGCCGAAAAATTCCATGCTGCTATACAGTCTGTTTTTCACAAAAGGACTTATAATATTGCGTCTTCCGGGCTAAGTGGAACAACCACCCTAACCTATGATATAGGATTACTCCATAATTCCTACGAAGTAGGCAAAGCCGATACAAGCGACGCCACTGTGCCTTTATTGAGTCAGTTGGGATACAAATTAAATGGCATCAACCTGCCCAAAGACCGAGAACACATCGTTGCCAAGGTCGAACATGGCGCAGCCCCCAATAATGGCGGTATTATTACTAAAACCCTTGAATTCATTGACATTATCGCACGAGAATATGCCGCACGGAATACTGCTGGAAACCCAAACCCACCACCCAATACCGGCTAATAATTGTAAATAATAATATGTACCTTTGATCCCCAATTCACGCATCTTAGCGTTATCTTAGGTAAAGCAAGGCTCCATAACCGCTTTCCTCCAACTAAGCCTTCATTCATAACGATTTTAGGTTTTTCTTCCGGCACTCGCCTGAAACGGAGAGAATGTACCTTGTAACCGACAGAACCTCTAAAAACTGCCACTCTTATGCCACCACGTGCACACGAAACGCAATTCACCTTCCGAACGGCTGCCATCCCCGAAGACCATTGGCATGTTACACATTTCGAGGGCGAAGAAAACATTTCAGACTTATTTAAATTTACGATCCATCTTCTTTCCGATGATCATGCCATTGATTTTGCCGATGTGGTGATGCAGTCTTGTACCCTCACCATCCTACGAAATGGCGAGGAGGTAAAACATCACGGCATAGTCAGTGAGTTTTTTCAGGACGAATTTGTGGTGGAACAGTGTATTTACCGCGTGACGATGGTTCCCAAAATCTGGAAGCTATCACTCAGCAAGGGTAATTACATCTATCAAGACAAATCGGTACGGGAAATTATAGAAGACCTACTCACCCGCCGATACAATTTCCGCCCAGGCGTGGACTTTGAGTTCGAGTCACACTTCGGGCAATATCCCCGCAAAGAATATGTGGTGATGTATCAAGAAAGCGAATTGGACTTCTTGAAACGGATATTGGAGCACGAAGGTATTTTCTTTTACTTTGACCACGAAGGGGATACCGACAAATGGGTCATTGCCGATGACAGTGCTTTTTGCCCGTTTGTGGCATTGGATGATGACATTCCATATCATAACGAAGGCGGTATGCAAGATGAGACCGGAATCGAAATCATCCGCGACTTTATGACACGCGGACGGGTGGTAACGGGGAAATACTATGTGGATGACTACAATTATTCCACACCCACTACCGACCTTTTGTCTCCCGGAGCCACTACGGTAAGCCAAATGGAGGGGGTAGCCGTAGAATATGGGGCGAATGTGCCTGATGCAACCGCTTCAGACCAATTGGCGCAACGACGCGCACAGGAAATTGCTTGCCGGCAATTGATGTTCTCGGGGCGCGGAGACTGCCGGGCCTTCCGTGTGGGTCATATTTTCGGGATGAGACAACACTTTCGGGATGACCGTAATACCAGCTACCTGCTGACCCACCTGACCCACCGAGGCGACCAACGACACCGACATACGGCACTGGCTGCTCTGCAAGGCGAAGAATATGTCAATGAATTTGATAGCGTACTATTTAGCCTACCCTTCCGTCCAGAACGCAAAACCAACATTCCTCGGATGGATGGGATCCTAACCGCAACCATGGAACATCACCAAGGAAACTACATTGATGCCGAAGGCCGCTATCATGCTCGTTTACACTTCGATCAACGTTCGCAACAAATTGCGCCAAGCGGTGATGCCACATTGCCCATCCGGATGACACAGCCCTATTCTGGTTCCGGTTATGGCTTCCACTTTCCCCACCACGAACGAACCGAGATGGTTTTTGCGTGTTTGGAAGGCGACCCTAACCGACCGATTGCCCTCGGAACGGTTCCAAACGCCAACAATACCACACCTGTCACTTCGCAAAACCAAAAACAAAACATCCTCCGTACCCATGCCCATAACGAATTATTGATGGATGACGCCGAAACCGCCATTCGCTTAAAAACCTCAAACAACCATGTCCTGAACATGACCGATGGCGGCGAAAAAGTGGAACTAATCACCAAAGAAGAAAACAAATTGGTGATGCACGACAAAGAAAATTTTATCAGGATGGACACCACCGATAAACACATTTTTGTCATGCACGATCAGGAAAAATTTATCCAATTGCAATCCACAGGACAAAATGTGATTCGTTTGGATGACCAGCGGGAGGCTATTGCCATTCAAACCAAGTATGGCCACGAACTCAAAATGGAAGATCCTGCAAAGAAAATCAGACTCTCCACCAACGCAGGGCACCACCTATCTTTAGATGACCAGAACAATCTAATCGTATTGGCAGACCAAGCCTTGAACAATAAATTGGTGATCCAGTCTGCCGCAAACAAAGTGGAGTTGCGTTCGGTGAGTGGCGAAATCTGGGAGCTTTCGGAGGCAGGCAAACATACCATAAAAACACAAACCCTCGACGTACAAGCCACCGCAAATGCGGATATTAAATCTACGGGAGGCAAACTAACACTTAAAGGAATGGGTGGTGGCGTAGAAGTAGAAGGCTTTCCGAACATCAAACTCACCGCAAGTGGCTCCACAATCGAAATAGGCCCTGCTGGTATTAAGCTTACCGCAATGGGCAATACCATCGAACTTGGGGTAACAGGCATCAAAATTTCCGCAGGTGCAATTGTGGACATTTCGGGTGCGATGATCAAACAAAACGCATAATCCCAACCAAAACCATGAAAGACATTCAAAAAATAGCATTACCCGGCGAACAAGCTCTACTCATCGAAGAAAAGCCAGAAGAAGCCTTACTCCAATTTGTGGGTAAGAACGGCATCATCTCGCTCACGATTGTAGTCACCGAAAACGGCCCCATTTTACAGGTGGCAGGTGGCGATTTGTGCATCCGTACAGCCCACAACCTGCGTTTAGAAGCCGAGGAATTGACCTTATATGGCCGCAGAAAAGTGTCGCTCACCTCCGACGGAGAAATGGATGTAGCGGTTTCGAGGGATCTCAAAACCTCGGCCCGTCAGCAATTTCATCGCGCCGAACTCGGTTGTCTTTCGCTCTATGCCAACGACGATGTGGAAGTGGACGGCGAGCGCATCCTGATGAACTGTTAATCCATAACCCCATGCTTGCAGAAGCCCGCAATATGGCCGCCTTGTTTTTTTTAGATCACGAACTATCGGATCTCAGAGCCTCTTTTATGCAGTTTGCCATAGAACGGGGAACCCTGCCTCCACCTGATAAATGGAAAAAATTAGAAGACGACGTGATTCAAGGCGTTAAAAAGCAATACTTTAATCAGGAAGTCACGAATGCACTTTTCCCCGAAAAAAACATGACGGCACACGAAGACTACGAAAAACGAACAACCAAAGACAGCGGCGAGGCTACCTTATGGCACAGCCACGAACTCCTTAAAAACGTGCCCTTTCATGGCCACCCGGACTATTTGGAACCCTGATGGACTTTGTGAACACCACCCCACTACCTGCCGTTTTGACACGTGGCGCACTTGGCGAGCGAGAACTTTTGGCCTCAGTAACGTGTAAGATCACTTTTGGCTTAGACCAAGGGTGGTTGGTTCCGGTTGCCGACGAAGAAATGTGGCCAGTTTTTGAAGAACCTTTTGAATTTAAAGGACTTGCACTCAGTGTAGATACTGATTACCGTAAGCAAAAAACCGATCTACTGCTCTTTGGTAATGCCCGAACACCCAAACAACAACCACTTACCCAAATGCCGATTGGCGTACAAAGCAGCAAACGAACGTTGGTAGCGCGTTGGATGTTTGGCCATCGCTTTTGGCTGAAAGACATGTTTGGCCTAAAAGCTTCCGAGCCACGCCCCTTTATTGAAATGCCCATCACCAATGAATATGCCTTTGGTGGAAAAGCAAGTATAAACAAGCAAGAAGTAGGGCATATGATTAATCCAGTTGGACGCGGCTTCTATTTTACTGAAGAAGAAGCCCTGAATAAACCACTACCAAATCTGGAACGGGCAGACAGCCGCGTTACCAAATGGGAAGATCGCCCCGTTCCGGGTTGCTTGTTTAAACCCGTGGGACCATTAGAATTGGCCGAGACAGGACAAATCAAGCCCGAAGAACTGGCGAACATCATGTTGCCCACCATTATGCAAGATGCCGTCCCCGAAATGCGGTTAGACCCTACCGACTTGGGCGAATGGCTCCGTGTGATTGGCTTTGACCATCAAGGCGACCAGTTTTATCCCACACCACCACTCAATCCAGGATTTATTCGCCTAACGATGGGCGAAAAGCGGAGTCGCTTTCCACTGATCCTGCGTAGTCTTATCCTTTTGACGGATCATAAAGTGATGGTGGCTACCTACCGGGCAGACTTTAGGTATCTTATGCAAGCATTTACCAAACGCACCGCCGAACTACATTGGACCACTTCCCTTCCGATTAAACCCGCCAAACCTCGCTGATATGCAACGCCTCTCCATAAAAGTACCACAGCCTACACCTGCCTCGGCAGCCATGCAAAAGGCGATGGATAACCCGCCACCACCGGAAAAACCCTTGGGAACCATTGGCGCAGTACACCTTTCTGGATTAGAAGGCGGTACCTTGGCCATTGTCATCAAAAAAACCTACGACCTGTTCCCCAATGCCCTGCCACGTGTGGCCGATGAGCAGATCCCATTAGATGCCGAAGGACAACTCCATGATCCAATTGCCGAGGTGGTAGAACCTTCATGGAAGTCGCTTCCAGAACTGATCGGACACAAAACAGGAACCGATGTCATTCTTCAAGGTTTTGCGCGGCCTCCCCACCGAACGCATGAATGGAAGGTAGGCATTAGATTGGGCAATTATACACATGAAGCATGGATTTTTGGCTATCGCCAAGTGGACGTAACACACAATCGGGTGGTATTTACACCGCCACAACCCTTTGAATCTTTGCCATTACGGCATGAATTGGCCTATGGGGGTGCAGACCTTACCTATGAGGAAAAATATATATCGGAGCTAAAAAAGAATATTCCAGATAATAAATACCGAAAAATAGCCCCAGCCATCGAACACCTTTGGGGGGATAATAATTATGTATTGCGTTATCCTAGAAACCGATTTGGGATGGCTTATGCCGTCGCTCCACACCCCAATTGGCATATCGGACGCGCCCTGCCCCATTTAGAACGCCCTGATGACCGCCTCACTCCCGAACGGCTGATTAGTAGCAATCCGGCCCATTGGCAAAAACAGCCAATACCCGTCGGTTTTGATTATTTAGATCCCTATACCTTCCCGATTAACGCCATGATGGGCATTGCCCCGCTCGGATTTGATCCCAGCGGCCCCCAACCAGAAGTAAAACGCAACTTGCTGCCTGCGGATTTCTATCGGGGGAACGTGGCGCTTGCCACAGGCGCAGATATTGCCACCATCCTACATCCTATGCTCGGCAGGCAAGCATCGCTTGGGCTATGGTTTGGACATTTGCGCGGAAGCGAAACCATAGAATTGCTCGGTGTTGATCCCGCACATCCGGTTTTCCGCGTTGTATTACCTAACGAATATCCGGTGATTTTGCCGCTGAAAGGTCTGACTTTGCCCGAAGTACAGTCCATTCAACTCACCAAAATCCATTTGGATAGCGAAAACCGGAAACTCATCCAAACATGGTCGGTGCGCTACCCAATGCCCGCCGCACCGCATCCAGACCTACTGAAGTCTCTTCCGGAAAGTGTTCAAGTTCTTTTCAAACGCATTTCATAAATTCACATGTTCATTTCCACGAAACACCCGCATTTAGGCAGTTTTGCATCTGATTCCCATGAAGCAACCCTGTTATCACCGCCTGCTCCCCCCATGAAGGCTCCAGCTTATGCTTGGTTGGCTATTTCAGCAGGCGCACCCGTTGGAGAACTATTAACAGGAAAATATACAATCTTGAATGTACATACAGGTTTGTGCTTTAGTGATACATTATATGGGCACGACAAAGGGCCTTTTATTCCACACATTGCATTATGGCCCATTCCCCCAATAGAAACCATTACAACAACAATCGGTTCTTCTACTAAATATTTTATGCCTTCCTTTGCCATTCAGGAGAAAGCCACCATGGGAGCATTAAATATCGGCCAATCTGCTCCCATAGCAGTGTCGTTTCCCGTAGGATTCATGCTAGTCCAACAATGTCAGGATATTGGGGGAGTCGGCTTGGTAGCTCCAACAGGCATTGTTTTATGCATCCCCGCTACACGTTTAGTAGGGTTCACTTGGGGAGATTTTTTTGCTGGAGCAATCGGGATGATTGGGGATTTATTGGCCGCTGCTATCGGCTCATTGATTGGAAAATTCCTAACCAGCAGTAGATTCTTTACCCGTATTTCGAGTCAAGTTGCTCCAATCATCATGCGACGGCTACGTATCGGCGAGGCCCTTGCTAGGGAACTTTCCAGCAATACGATTCAAGGACTTTTCACGTTGGCACTCGGTACGTATTTTACCATTCTACAAAACATTGCGTCTTCAGAAAACGTCCCTGATTGGATGCGGTATGCGATTATTGCTGCAAGCCCGGCACATCCAGTCAGTATTGGTTTACTATTTGGGCAATTGGGGAGTGCTGTTGGGTCACCACCACAAACAGGAGGCCGCCGCCCGAATATTTGGGAATAGCTTCTTGAAATCGCTACACTCAGAATCCACACCTTGTTCTTTGTATAAACAACATGAAATTCTTCCGTCATGACCGCAATCTCTACGAAACACCCCAATTTAGGTGGTTTCTCGATGGACATGCACAAGGCGACGCTCATCAATCCGCCACCTGCACCTCCCGTTCCAGCACCCGTTTTTCCATGGGTTGTCATTATTCCACCGGGAGTACCCATAGGGGAATTACTTTTGGGCAAGTTCACAATCGGCCGCGTGCATACGGGTCTATGTTTTAGCGATACGCTACATGGCAACGACAAAGGGATGCTGATCCCCCATATTGCCACGTGGGCCATACCACCCATCGAGACCATTACGGTGATGTTGGGTTCATCCACCAAGCATTTTATGCCCTCGTTTGGGGTTCAAGAAAAGGCCACTATGGGTGCGATTAACATTGGCCAATCGGGGCCTATTGCTATTTCTGCCCCTCCCGGCATGATGATGGTACAACAATGCCAAGATGCCGCTGGTGTAGGTTTTGTGTTGCCAATCGGGACCGTTTTTTGTATGCCAACCACACGGTTTGTTGGTTTTACGTTGGCCGACTTGGCGGCGGGATTTATCGGCATGGCGGGTGATGCACTCGCGGCTGCTATTGGTTCTAAAATTGGGGACTTTATAACAGGTTCCAGATTTTTTTCTCGGGTTGCAGGAAGGATTGCACCTGCCTTGGCCCGAAGACTTGGGGCATCGGAAGCCGTAGCAACCAAAGTGCTGGAGGGCATATTAGGAGCCACTTTAGGCCATATCAACAATGCCCTACAAAACTGGACAGGAAGCCCCGATACAGAGCAAGGTAAGGCACGAAGGCGCATGCTTACCGATGTAGGAATTGTCACCGCGCCGGCAGGAGTAGGGGCTGCTTTTGGAGAAATGGGCAACCAAGTGGGTAATCCGCCCCCCGGTCAAGTGGGCAGACGCCCCAATATTTGGGAGTAAATCCCACTTTTTATGCAGCGAGGCGGGTGAGTGGATTCATAATAACACTTTTATTTTCATGATCATTTTTCTATCTTAATATTTACCAATACCTTCCTCCTATCTTTCAATAGCCATGTTTAAACGAATTCTCCTCTACGCATTAGCACCTTTTTGGCTAATCCCACAATTCTTAAAAGCCCAACCTACGGTCTCCGAGGCAGACTCTCTGGCACTGGTTGCCTTATACAATAGCACGGGTGGGGCAAATTGGACCAACAAGACGGGCTGGCTGAAAGACCCCGTCTCCCAATGGTACGGCATCACCATTTATTACAATTGGGTGGATGAAATCAACCTGTCCAACAACAACCTTACAGGAGATTTGTCTGGGCTTGCCAATGCCATCATCACACATCCGTATGCGCTGTACTATGTTTCTGTAATGAACCTGTCTAATAACAACCTTACAGGCACAGTTCCGAAGGAAATCATTCGGAACACATTAAATGAAAGCAGGGCATCTGGACCGCCGAATAAAGTCTCCTTAAATAAAAAAAGTGCAGGGTTTTATCAATTGCGATTAAACAACAACAATTTTACAGGGCTTTTTCCTGCCGAAGTGCATAATGTATATGACATGTCTGTTTTAGACATCTCTAACAATAACCTGAGCGGATTCCTCTTTAACCCTCAGCAAATGTCTATGTATATAGAAACGGTTAACCTATCCAATAACCACTTTGACTTTGCGGACTTCGAACCCAATGCGGGTTTTTTCAACCAGAATGCGGCTAAATACATTATTTCACCTCAAAAAGCAATCGGCTCAGGCAAAACACAGGTGGTCAACTATGGGGACAATACAACACTGGGGTTTGGTACGGTAAATGGGCAATACAATGCCTTTACATGGTATAAAAACAATCTTGCTTTACCAAATTCCAATCAAAATCCGCTGGCATTAAATGGCGTAACCGAATCCGCTGCTGGATCTTACAAGTTTGCAGTGACAAACAGCCAGATACAAGGCCTAACCCTAAATTCTGCAACCATTTCTTTATTGGTTCGCACCCTCATCAATCAAGCCGATTCACTCGCACTGGTTAATCTATACAACAATGCAGGTGGGACAAGTTGGCTGCGCAAAGCGAATTGGCTCATAGGAAGAGTTGCTGACTGGGAAGGTGTTACGGTAAGTGGAGACCGTGTAACGGGCTTAGCCTTGGCCAATAACAACCTTAGTGGTAGCATCCCCCCGTCGTTTGTGAACCTCAACGCCTTACAATTTATTAATTTTGCAGGTAATAACCTTTCTACGGGCGCGGCGAACTTACCGACCAATATGCTTTCGATACAGATACAAAACAATCAATTTTCCGACCTTCCTAATTTCACCAATTTCCGTAGTTTACAAACCCTGAATATTTCGAACAATAATCTGACATTTGAAGATTTCGAGCCTTTCGCTACATGGCTTGTAGGGAAGTCTTTTCCGATTATTTCCCCACAAAACCTTTTTGGTAGTGCAGAAAACCGTACCGTAGATGTCGGTCAATCCGCATCATTTTCGGAAACGGTGGGTGGTGTAAACAACCGTTATCAATGGAGACGCGGTCAGAATGTAGTTCAAGGGGCCACCACCAACACACTTACCTTCACGAATGCACAATTGAACCAAAGTGGTACCTATTTTCTCGAAGTCACGAATACCGCAATCTCTGGCCTAACCCTACGGAGCCGAGATAAAGTATTGGTGGTAAATGATCCTTTTGTGGATCTGGAACTCAGCAAAACCGTGGACAACACGAACCCTCTTGCCGGAAACAATGTTGTTTATACCCTCTCTTTGCGTAACACAGGAAGCATTACCGCCACTGGCGTGACCGTCCGAGATGTCCTACCTGCTGGTGTTTCTTTCGTATCGGCCAGCCCAACAGGGGTATTTACCAACAACCTCTGGACGGTTGGAGCGTTGGCCTCACAAGCGACCACGACCCTTCGGATTACAGCCAGAGCTTTACAAAGCCACCGAAACTGTGCCGAAGTTGCCACTGTTAATCAAACAGACCGAGATTCCCAGCCCAACAACTTCAATAATGGCGCCACCAACGAAGACGACGATGATTGTTTGAACGTCTCCGTTACCCCACGTATTGATCTTGAAATCTCACAAACCGCATCCCCTACCACTGGCATAGAAGGAACCACTTCCACCCTGCGGATCATCGTTGTGAACAAAGGCCCAAGTCCGGCTACCAATATCGAAGTTAGCAATACCAAAACCTCTAACTTAGCCTTCGTTTCCGGAAACCCCAATAAAGGCACCTTTAATGCACAAACGGGACAATGGGTGATCGGCGAACTCTTAGAGTCAGAGTCTGCTCAACTCACCATCACCATTCGGTTGAGCGAGCCGGGCTTGGCCACCAATACCGCACAGATTGCCAAAGCAGGCGAAATAGATGTGGATTCAACTCCTGGGAACAATGTACAGTCAGAAGACGACTGGAGCCGTGCCCAGATTTCCATTAACCGCGACACTGCGCCCACCATTGTTTCAATAACCCGTTTTGAAACACCTCAGCTTCTTGCCGTACCCCTCACCATCCGCGTGCAAGCACAGGATGACGTGGGACTATCCGGAGCAACGTTGCAATTCCGCAAAGGAGGTGATCCAAGTTTCGCAAGTCTGACCATGACACGAGAAGGGACAGAGACCAATCCAACCACATTTAGTGCCGTTATTCCGGCAACAGCAGTGGGTATCCAAGGGCTAGAATATTTCGCAACCGTTCAGGACAACAAGGGGCAAAACGTGATCAGTTCCCGTGGCGCAGTTCAGATGGCCATTGCCAATGGCAGTTTGGGCTTCAAATCGGAATTATTGACCAATGGCAACAATCCTGCGCAATATAATTTCATTTCCACCCCCCACCTTCTGAAGAATAACAATATCCGCACCCTTTTCGAACCTGTTTTAGGGGCATATAATCCGGTTCGCTGGCGATTATTTGGCCAAAATCCAACAAATGAAACGCTGGCTGAACTTTCTGAAACAGAATTGACATTCACGCCCGGTAGCGCGTTCTGGCTGATCTTCAGGGAACCTTTGCCACAAGATCTACTTTTGGGCGAAGCGACGTCGGTGCCCCTAAACAAAATCTTTAAACGCCTACTTACGCCCGGATGGAACATGGTTGGATCTCCCTTTGAATTTGATTTACCGCTTAGTAACCTTTCCGCCAAATCTGGACAGGCTCTCCAAATAGAAACTTTTGGCGCAGGCGACCCAAATGAAGATGGAACACCAGAGCCCTTGTGGTTGGCCGCAGAGGTTGTTTCTCCATTCAAAGGATATATTATCGCCAATAACCTGACAGGCAACCAGACCGACAGCTTGTTTGTGGATCCTTTCAGGAGAATAGCAACCAAAACCGAGACATTACAGGCAGTCAGCCCGGAATGGCAGATCCGGCTTCAGGCCCAATCTGGAAAATTATTAGCGCAGGGAGCCTTATTAGGGGCACATCAATCTGCTCAACAAGATTGGGACGAGATGGATCGGGCCGCCCCACCTGTTTTGGGGCCATACCTACAGGTCACCTTTGACCACGAGGATTGGGGAAGACCTCTAACCCGATATAAGTCCGACTTTCGCCCATTTCTTACCGAAGGCGAATGGGAAATGAGCATCCGAAGCAGTGAAAGAGGCCCAATACAGGTTTCTGCTACCATCCCCGCCTCATTGCCGGACCATTTGGGCGTGTGGGCAATAGATCCTATCTCCAAACAGGTTCAAGATTTACGTAAAAATCCTACGCTCTCGTTTGTTGCGCAACAGGAAAACAACGCCCGCCGGTTTAAAATTCTGGTATCCCAACAAGCACCCATTTCCGAAATCCCTCAAGCCAATGGATTATCGCCAGCGTATCCAAACCCATTTAGCCTGCAAACGTCGCTCCCGCTTCAGTTGGCAGAAAAGGCCACTATCCATGCAGACGTGTACGACCTACTGGGTCGCCGGGTGCGTGGCTTAATGTTTAACGAAGAAATGCAAGCTGGTTTTCATACCTTGCACTGGGACGGAAAAACAGTAAATGGGACTCCTTCCGCAAATGGCTTGTATCTTATGCGTGTTGCCATCAACAACCAAGTCTTTGTGCAACGTGTCATAAAAGCAGATTAATCCCGGACTACAAAAAACCGACAAAGCCCCATTCTTACAAATAAGGTGGGGCTTTATATGTAAAAAAGGGTGTACGATATTATTGAAACCTCTTCATTTTATTCCGCCCCTACGGAGCTTGTACAGGGTCTTTTTGCTTCGTCTTATAGTGTGATAACGCTCCCCTATGGTTTTTTATATATTTCGGCTTCCGAAAGCCTCATCTGACGAAATTCGCAATTCCCACAAAGATATGGTATAAACATCTTTAACATCCTACCTAACCTAAGTGTATCGTATATCTATTGGCATTCTTGAAATGCACCCTGTATGAACACTATACTTCGGAACCAATTGCTTCTCGGATATGCCCAAATCCATTTTTTTCCAGTAAGTGGAGCAAACCCTTATTAATATCACAAACCAACCCCGGCCCTTGATACACCATACCCGTATAAACCTGCACCAATGTGGCTCCCGCTTTAATTTTCTCAAATGCAGCGAGTGGACTATCCACCCCACCCAATCCAATAATCGGCAACTTTCCTTGAGTTTCATGATATAATGCCCGAATCAGGGCCGTAGAACGATTTCGAAGCGGTTTTCCAGAAAGGCCGCCACGTCCTATTTCCTGTACAACCTTAACATTTGACGTCAATCCTTTTCGATCCGATGCCGTATTCGTCGCAATCAGTCCAGCAATGGGGAAGCTCTCCATAACGGATAGCAAATCCTTTACATAAGCGAAATCATGAGGGCTATCGGAGGGGGGAGGCGATAATTTCACCAAAACGGGTACTTCCAGACCAAGCGTTGAACGCTCAGAAAAGATGGCAGAAAGCAACTGGTTTAAGGCGTCCGGTTCTTCAAAAGTTTTACCTTCGGCAGTATTCGGGCACGAGATATTTAGGGCAATATAGCCGGCAAATGGAGCCAAAAGGCGAAAACTGGTCGTAAAGTCTGCGATGGCCGCTGTTCCTAAAATGGCAGGATCGTGTGTTTTGGCAATATTGATGCCTAATGGGATGCCCGATTGGCCTATACCTGCCAACCGTTGTGCAACCGCTTTTGCCCCGTCGTTGTTTAAGCCCATCCGGTTAATGAGGGCCTCATCATCGGGCAAACGAAATGCACGCGGTTTAGGATTCCCTTCCGAAGGCTGGGCCGTCACCGATCCAACCTCCACAAAACCAAACCCCAAGGCAGGCCAAAATCCCAAAAGGTTCGCATTTTTATCAAAGCCAGCGGCAAGCCCTACAGGATTGCCAAAATCCATTCCAAATAGGCTTTGCTGTAGCCGAATATCCGAGACCCGATACACCTGATGAAGCCATCTCGAAGCCCAAGTTCCCCAATGGGCCATTTCCATCGCCAGATAGTGCGCTGTTTCTGGATCAATGTTAAACAAGAACGGCTTTAAAAGTTGATACAACATATCGCTTATACTGATCCCTATCGTGGTGTTAATCCGTAACGATTATTATAGCACTTAAATCTTAGACAACTTAATACGCATCTTACAACTATCAACCTTTATTTCTCATGAAAAAAGTCTTCTTCTCGCTTGTAATCGGCCTCCTTGCAACCATTCCTGCTACCGCACAGCGCCTTGAATATGGCCTTAAAGGCGGCACCAACATTAGCCTAATCACTGATGCCGATTACAAATTCAAATCCATAAACGTTGCGCCGGGCTTTATGGCCGGACTGTATGCACGTACCAATACCCGACGGATTGGCGCACAAATAGAGGTCATTTATGCTTCAAAACAATGGAGCACGGAAGAGCAGCGAGCCGGACAAAGCAATACACAAATTCTAAGGCAATTAGATACCAAAAACGGATATGTTTCCGTCCCACTGATGCTTTATGCAAGACTTGGACGGATTGACATTGGAGCCGGACCTCAGATCAATGCCCTTATGACTTCCGTTGCAAAAGGACAAGAACTGATCAAAAATATTCAATCGGGCAATACTGAAGCCATTAAAGACCTTGCCTACGACTACCTAAAGGATAAAATTGGCGAAGGCGGTTATGCAGATATTCCGACAGGAACACCGCAAGAAGGCAGCCTTTACGAAAAAATGGGACTTGATGCAAACTTTGGCCTGGGACTGAACCTAAAAAGAACACGTATCGAGGGCCGATTGAACTACGGGCTTACGGATGTGATGAACAACTACTATATCAAGTTTCTGAATCCTTCTGAATACGAAAACAGCGAAAAGCTCATTTCAGGACAGGTTATTCTGAGTATCAAACTTTGAACTACAATAATTTTTACCGAAAGCCTATTTCCAACAAAAGCAGGCTTTCTTTTTGGTATAGGGATTGATTATACTATTTAAGACGAATAAAGCGTTGAGTTTAGCATCTAACCTATAATCTATTTCTATATGAAAAAATTTTATATTCCTGTCTTGTTGCTTTGCTTGGTATGGCTTCCTGCCCGTGCCCAACAAGTGACACAAGGCAATCCAACTCCCGCCGCCGATGAAGTGACCCAATTGCGTCAGGCAGTACAGCAATTATACCGTTATGTGCAATATTTAGATGGAGAAGTCCGCACGTTAAAGCAATTTATTGACGCCGCAGTAGAAATCAAATTATCTTTTGATGTCAAAGACTTGCCCCAAAAAGGAAAGGCCAATGCGCCTATTGCTATACTGGAATTTTCCGATTTTCAGTGCCCCTATTGTGCCACTTTTGCAAACAATGTTGCCCCCACCTTAGATAGCTTGGTAACGGCTGGCACCCTAAAAAAAGTCTTTGTGGATTTACCACTCACGTCTATCCATCCATTGGCCCTAAAAGCAGCAAAAGTCGGACGTTGCGCCAATGAACAAGGTAAATTCTGGGAGGTTCACGACGCCTTTTTCAAAAACCAAGGCAAACTACAATCTTCGTTAGATTCTTTGGGTACTTTTGCCAACAAAATAGGTGCAGACGGCAGTAAACTTCAAGATTGTGTAAACAGCCCCAAATACGATGCTGCCATTAATCAAACCATCCAAATGGCGGAAGGTGCAAGCATCAGTTCTACTCCAACATTGGTACTTGGCTATACCCAACCAGACGGTAGCGTAAAAGTGGCCAAATTTATTCGTGGTTCGGGCGCCAACTTTGTAGAAGAAATCAAAGCACTCAAGTCTAAATTGCAACCTCAAGCGGCTACGCCAGCCGAACCGCCCAAAGGAAGGCGTTCTCGGGGCTAAACCCATCTTACATTTTTCAAAGCAAGCCCTATGCCTGTTGGCTGGGGCTTTTTGGGATCTGACCGGCCTTCCTTAATGATCTGACAAGAATCCGAAAATATTCCACATTTTTCGTCACACCTCACATGATTTTTTAGAGATCCGTTTTCTGATTTCGTATCAAACGATACAGTTCGATAACGGATTGCGAAAGCTTTAAGAACTTGATACAGGATATTGCGAAATGCTTCTATTTTTGAGTTCAGAACTGTGCGGGTGCCTGTGGGCCATCTTCATTCGTGGATAAAACATGGTCATTGGAATCGGAGGCATCAGCCGATCGGGAAAAACCACTTTATCGCTACAGCTTGTGCAACAATTTGGCTCAAGTGCAGTGGCCCTCCATCAAGACGAGTTTGTAGCAGCACGCTCCCTACAACCCCGAATACAGCATGGAGACGTAGACCGCACGGATTGGGAGGCACCGGGGTCACTGGATTTTTCGGCCTTTATCGCTGCCATAGATCAGGCACAAAAGACCCATTCGGTGGTAATTGCCGACGGGTTGATGGTATTCTGGGATGCGGAATTGTATCGCCGCTTCGATGCGGGTATTTTCCTTTCCATTTCTAAAAAAACCTTTATCGAACGAAAAAATCGAGACCTCCGTTGGGGGCGCGTTCCCGATTGGTACCGAGAGCATATCTGGTTGAGCCATCAAAAATATGGACAAGTGCCTCCCAATTTCAGGCCCATCTTGCGGTTAAGCGGAGAGCAGCCTATCACGACCGAGCCTGTCATGCGCTTTTTAATGGAGGTTGTACCGGGCTAATGCGCTGCTTCAACGCCTTAAAATTGTTTCAAGCTGAATGGATAACCTACAAAACTGTACCTAAAAAAGGTATAGCCGTCATCTCAAATCCACTGGAAACACCTAAAGCATCGTATAACCTACAAAAAAAGCCTCGTTTTTTACAACGAGGCTGGGAGCCAATGACCGGACTCGAACCGGTGACCTGTTCATTACGAGTGAACTGCTCTACCAACTGAGCTACATTGGCCTTATAAATTCAAGGCTTTCAAGATACTGGAAAACCCCTATGAGTGTCAAGTGTTTTTATTAACTTCCACCCCAAACCCTACGTCTTTCAATAAGCCTTCATTTTTTGTCCAGAGGTAATCTTTCCACTTCCAAGCCCAAAAGCCCAACACAAACGTTAGAAAGGCACTTAACACAAAATACATCCCTCTGGGAAAAACAGGAAAGCGGGCCACCAAATGGTGCCAAGAAGTTAAGAAAGCAGCACAGGTGGTTATCCAGTAGCCTATCATACGCTGATTCTCCGGCAACTGACGAAGCAGCCAGAGAATACCGGAATAGATCAAAAAAAACGTTGGAGCGAGCAAACGCTCCTTGTCCTGACCAAAGAAACAAGAAATCCAGACCAAGCCTCCAAACATCCCCCAAACCGGATGTGATTTGAGCAGGCGTAAGAAAGGCTTATACCAAACGAATAGCAGGAGCGAGAAGGGTGCATATGCATTGAGCAATAAGCGCCCCCATGCCACAGGGTCGGCTAATTGCCGGGCATAGATCGAGAAAGCGCCCCAAAGATGCCAATCGTGGTTTTCAACCCGAACCCCGGCCCTGATGCCTAGAAAAACAATTAATGCTAATATCGGCAATAAAACCACACCCCAAACATCCTTAATCCCAGCACGATTTTTATAAAAATACCAAACCGCCACTGGCAACATGAGCAGGTTTGCTTCGCGGGTCATTGCACCAATAATGAGCAAAAAACCAAATTGTCCGTATTTATTCTTAAGCAGACTGAGGGTCATCCCCAGAATCAGTACCATAGTTAGAACATCTCCCCATTGGTATGGATTAAATGCCGGAAAGCCCACAAAATGCGGATTAAAAAGGAGCCAGAGCAGGCCCACCCCTTGTTCTACACAACTTAATCCCCACATTGCCAGCCAATGCACCCATAAAACAGCCAACCCACCAATGGTCAGCAAAGTCCCCCACTTGAAACCTGCATCCAATCCACCCGGCCATAAACCAGCAAGCCACGGCGGAAGAATTCGGAATCCAAACGGAGCACGTACTGTCCAAGCCAAGTCTGGAGCGGCGGCGGCCATATCTCGATAGTGACGGAGGTCCTTATCACCAAAAACAGCCAAATCAATTTGTCCGTACCAACCCCAACAAAAAAGGACCGCACCGACAAATATAACAGAATACCGCAAAGCCATCCTGAGATGTAGGTTAGATAATAGAGTCACGCGGCTCCATTTGAGGTTTATCTCGGTACTCCAGTAGATAATGTAGCCCCCGGTTCTCGTTTCGCTGAAGGCCACATTTGATAATCATATAGGCTACTGTAATCATGTTGCGCAATTCACAAAGCCCCACAGACACACGGGTTCGACGATAAAAATCTTCGGTTTCTTCAAACAAAAAATAGGTTCGGCGGTATGCCCGCTCCAGGCGCAATCGGGTGCGTACAATACCTACATAGGCCGACATGATGGCCTGCAATTCCCGCCTATTTTGGGTAATAAGGACTAACTCCTCGGCGTTTGTGGTCCCGCTATCATCCCATGCAGGTATATCCATCCGGAATGCGGTGCTCTTGGCATATGCAATGGCCGGATTTACGGCCCGATTACCAAATACCATGGCCTCCACCAATGAGTTAGAAGCCAAGCGATTGGCCCCGTGTAATCCGGTACATGTAACCTCTCCGCAGGCAAATAAGCCGTTGATAGAAGTCCGGCCCTCTAAATCTGTCAGAACTCCACCACAAAAATAATGTGCGGCTGGTGTTACCGGAATCGGTTCCTTTGTCATGTCTATGCCATAGGATAGCAATTGCTCATAAATATTAGGGAAATGATAAATGATTTCGTCTTTGGGCTTATGCGAAATGTCTAAATAGACAAACTCTTCTCCTCGCTTATTCATCTGATCGTTTATGGCGCGTGCTACAATATCTCGCGGGGCCAGTTCTAATCGTTCATCGTAGTTCGCCATAAAGCGTTCACCGGCCTGATTAAACAGTAAACCGCCTTCACCACGGACAGCCTCTGTAATAAGAAAAGACGTTCCAGGCCGATACAAAGAAGTAGGATGAAATTGCACAAACTCCATATTGGCAATTCGTGCTTTTGCCCGATAAGCCATCGCCATCCCATCCCCCGTCGCTACCATTGGATTCGTGGTATGGGCATATACTTGTCCCCCTCCTCCCGTAGCCAACAACGTTACCTTGGCCAAGAACACTTCTACTTTGTCTTCATGCTCATCCAATACATACGCACCATAGCACTGGGTATCGGTCCTGAATTTGGTAACGACCTCACCAAGATGGTGTTGTGTGATTAATTCTAATGCAAAATGGTGTTCAAATACCTGAATATTCGGATGATTTCTAATTTGTGCCAATAAAGCCCGTTCAATTTCCCTGCCAGTCATGTCCTCTGCTCGGACAATTCGATTCATGGAGTGCCCCCCTTCGCGCCCTAAGTCCAAAGCGCCATTTTTTTGCGTAAAGTGGGCGCCCAGTTCCATTAATTCCCGCACATATCCCGGCCCTTCTTTTACAACCACCTCTACCGCCTCCCGTTTACAAAGCCCCGCTCCGGCAATCAAGGTATCCTCGATGTGTTTCTCGAAACTATCTAACGGATCCATAACCGCAGCCACTCCCCCTTGTGCCCAATTGGTGTTGGAATCGGCAGACTGTTTTTTGGTGACAATCGCTACAGACCCATGTGGGGCCACTTTTAGTGCAAATGAAAGCCCGGCAATGCCCGAACCCAGCACCAAAAAATCAAATTGATGAACCATATTAGGAGACCATTGTTTTTAAGAAAACAGATTAGCGAATGCGACGAATAATGTATCTAACTTTGTATTGATAGGATCCATCTCCACCAACAAACGTCTGTGTTTGGGTATTTGGATTTTGGAGAAGGGTTCTCCATGTCCGGGCATCCGATTTTTCGCCCAGAACATCGTCTTGATTAACCATATTGGCGGCCTTGATCCCAAAATTTGCTCCTATGAGCGCATAATTTATCCATTCAGTCACCAGCATAGCAGTAGGCACTTTTGCAATAATGCGTACCACATTATTGGCCGTCGTAAGACCTCCTACTACTTGGGTTGCCAAGGCAAAATCCGCATCATCATCCAATTCCATGAGCCGAAACACAAGATTGACATGGCCATCTTTTTGCATCCGGAAGCGCAAAGGCATGGTTTGTAATGGCAAACAAGCCACATCATTCCGCTTGATATTAGACAAGAAAGCCCCACAATCAATAGAAAACACTGTTTGGTCAGAAACGTTCTGTTGTGTCCACCCCGCCTTGTAGATATTCGCTTCCGGCTTACCTTTTTCGCGAACATATGCCAGATAATACAAAGCGATCTCATCGGTGGCTCCAAGCCCCGGATCTTGTGTTTTCCAAGCTTCCAGTTCACGGATAAGCAGTTCAAAATCGGCTTCTTCCAGATCGTTAGAAGACGCAATTGGAAGTGGCGTTAACGTTGGATTTTCGGTAGGAATGCCTGTTGTCGTATCTGGCAATAACGGCCTATTTACCGAGACCGGAAGTTCAGCATACACCGGATAACCGCGTTCGGGATCGGGGCGTGTACTTCTACATGCCGTAAAGAGCAGGGGGATGAGTAAGAGTAAAAGAAAACGTGGCATATACATTGGACTTTAGTCATTAAAAACCCATTTATACCCATACTGAATATAGTTCTATAAACCTAAAGCGAGAGGAGTGATAAAAGTGATATCAGTGATAAATACGTAACGCCGATTCATTCATCACGTCATTTCGTGTTTAGGCGAACCTTGCTGCCATAAAACAAGGCCGGATAACCCGGCCTTCAACTGTTGTTCTTAATCTGAAAGCGCCGTTGCCATCAGATAGCCCTTGATGAATGGATCCAAATCCCCATCCATAACGGCCTGAATGTTGGTGCTTTTCAATTCGATACGGTGATCGTTGACCATCGTATAAGGTTGGAAAACATAGGAACGTATTTGGCTTCCCCACTCAATTTTCTTTTTGCCTTTTTCCAAATGGCTACGGGCTGCATCCTGAATTTCACGCTCCAGCAAGTAGATCCGGCTTTTGAGCATCATCATGCACTTTTCACGGTTTTGCAACTGGCTTCGTTCTTCAGTACACTCCGCCACCACGCGCTCTGCACGTCCGTCGGAGAGTTTGCCGGTCCAGATGAGGCGGACGCCAGATGAAACTTTGTTCACATTTTGCCCTCCTTTTCCCCCCGAACGGAAAACCTGCATCTCTATATCGTCAGCATTTAAGCTAATCTCGATGGTATCATCTACTTCAGGAAATACAAAAACCGATGCAAAGGAGGTATGACGGCGTGCATTGGAGTCAAAAGGAGAAATTCTAACCAAGCGATGCACACCAGACTCGGCCTTCAGGTATCCAAATGCTGATGGACCTTCAAAACGGAGGGTGCAAGACTTGATCCCCGCTACTTCGCCTTCCTGATACTCCAACGTATTAACAACATACCCCTTGCTCTCGCCCCAGCGAATGTACATACGCATGAGCATCTCGGACCAATCTTGGCTTTCGGTTCCACCAGCGCCAGAATTGATATTAAGAATGGCGTTACGGTGGTCATCTGGCTCGGTGAGCATAGAACGAATTTCGGCATTTTCCAGCAACTCGAGAAGATTTTTTTCTTCCACGGCAACTTCGGCCTGTAATTCGGGATCGGGGTCTTCGGCCACCAATTCGGTAAGGGTTTCGACATCCTCCAATTTTCGGTAGAGTTCGTCAAACATTACAACCCAACTTTTTTCTTCCGACACCTGTTTCTCCGTCTGCCGTGCGGCATCGGCATCGTTCCAGAAGTCCGGTTCAAGTCGTTTTGCTTCTAAAGTACGGATTTTTTCTCTGCGTGTATCGAGGTCAAAGAGACCTCCCGAGCACTTCGGTTCGTGCTCTCATCTCGTCTAAAAAGGCCATATAAGGTGTCGTTAAGATTTTTGTTTAGCTGAATATAATACGACATACAGTGTCTTCTGTTTATACATAATCGGTTAAGGCGTTTAGAAAAAAGGATTTTGTGTATATTACGGGTATGAATAGGTCTTTTGACACACATGAAAACGATTTACTGGGATCTAATTGGATGCAGAAACGAGGGTGCTATTACGATGAAACCGCATACTTATCCCCATACACGCTCATCATTTCCATGATAGGAATCAGTGTTTCACCTTCGGACGTAAGATGATAGGTTACTTTCGGAGGGATAACCTCGTGAACGGTCCGACATATCACGCCCTGCATTTCCAATACCTTCAATACTTGAGAAAGCATCTTATCGTTAATCCCTACCAAACGTTTTTTCAATTCACTAAACCGTTTCTGTCCATCCCGAAGGTTCCAGATCACAACTCCTTTCCAACGCCCACCCACTATCTGAAGCGTGAGGTCAACGGGGCAAAAATAAAAAGTACCGTTAAGTTCGTAGCGTTTCATAAATGATCTTAAGTTACTTACCAAAAAGAAAGTACTTTCAAATAAGAAAGTATGTTGAATAAAGTAAGTTATAGGGGCTAATTTATAAAAAACATTCACCTATAATCAAAACAACATTTTTATGGACAGAGATCAAGCACAAAAAACAGCACTGACCGTATCGTTGGCCATTTTAGACGGCCGGTGGAACGATTTAGATCAACTATTAGACGATCAATTTACCTATACTGGGGACGGATTTGTCTTTACCAAAGATGAATATATTGGATTTATGCAAGACATGAAAGCGGCTTTTTCGGATCTAAAGATGGAATTCCCACATACGGTTGTGGAGGATAACTTGGTATCTATCCGGTTTATTTCGCGTGCGGTTAACACCGGAAAATTCATGGGTGCACCTGCCAATCGCAAACATTTAGAGATTCATGGCATTTTTATACGCGAAGTTAAAGCAGGGAAGGTTATGCGCGAGTGGCAAACGACGGATATATTGGGCATCATGCGTCAAATAGGTTTTCGTGCATTACTTGGATATGCCATCTTTGTCGGATTGCTGAAGGTAAAACAACCAAGACCAAAACGTAAAAATAACGTCTAACAAAGGTACTATTTTTCCGTCCATTTATAAAGCTACCAATGGTTTTATTTTGTCTTTAACAAAAGGGCCTAATTGATGCCATTCAAGCAGATCAGGCCCTTTATATATGATTTATTTTGCATGTTATTCATGCGTATTCAAACCATTATTCAAACGAAAGTTGGTTCCAATATTTGCGGATAGTGAAAATGCCAATTACAGTAACAACCACCCAAGTTAGGCCAGCTATCAAATTGCCATACAGGAAAAAGCCTGTTGCAAACAAGAGGCCATAGATGCACATTAATCCACCTACCGAGCAAAGCAAACCAATTGCAAAATCGTTTTTAACCCCGCTTATGTCGAGTCCTACAGCTTGGGCTTTTGCAGCTACTGGCCCCCAACCCGGTCCGGACGGTTTAATTTTGGTATAGAACGAGAGTAGTTTTTCATCGGATGTGGGCTTACTCAAAAACGCCGTGAGCAGCCAAGCAACCGATGTGAAAGCCACTGTTACAATCAGGTGCGACCAGTCTGGCACCATTGTCCCAAGTGCTGTGAACTTAAGCAAGAGTGCCACCACAAACGAAACGATCATGGCCACAATTTCGGTCATGGCATTGATACGCCACCAAAACCACCGCAACAAGTAGATGAGACCGGTTCCAGCACCAATCAATAGGATGAGGTCGAAAGCTTGCAGTGCATTTTCCAGAAAGAGGGCCAAGGTACAGGAAAGCACCATCAATAAAACGGTTGAGAAACGTCCCATCCAGACCAGTTCTTTGTCGGTGGCATTTGGATTAATAAAGCGATGATATAAGTCGTTTACCAAAATAGAGGAACCGTAATTGGTTTGTGAAGACATGGTGGACATATACGCCGCAGCCAAAGAAGTCACCACCATTCCGATCAAACCTGCCGGTAAAAAGGTCATCATGGCCGGATATGCGAGGTCATTTTTTACAATTTGTGGGTCTAAATGCGGATATTTTGCGGCGATACTGGCCACGTCTGGAAAAACCACCAATGAAGCAAAGGCCACCAAAATCCAAGGCCAAGGGCGTAAGGCATAGTGCATTCCCTGAAACAATAAAGTGGCGGTTACTGCATTTTTTTCGTCCTTTGCCGAGAGCATCCGTTGTACCACATAGCTCCCGCCGCCAGGCTCAGCACCCGGATAGTAGGAGGCCCACCATTGGACGGCAATCGGAATCAAAAATATGGTCAGGATTTCCCCTGCGCCAATGGTACTGGGATCGGGCAAAAAAGTCATTTTCGACACCACATTGGGGTGCGACAACAGATTAGAAAGTCCGCCTACTTCTGGAAGATTAATCAGATAAATGGCGGCAAGCACAGACCCAACCATCGCAATAATAAACTGAAACAAATCAGTAAGTAAGACCCCCATTAAGCCACCCAACGCCGAATAGATCATGGTGATCGTCGCTGCAATTAAGACGGTTTGGAGTGGCGTCCAACCCATCATAACCCCCCCAATTTTGATCGCCGCAAGGGTAACGGTGGCCATAACAAAGACATTAAACAATAAGCCCAAATACGCTGCACGGAAACCACGAAGAAACGCCGCTTCAGGCCCAGAATACCGCAGTTCATAAAATTCAACGTCGGTCATTACCCCCGAGCGTCGCCATAACTTGGCATAAAGAAAAACCGTCAACATTCCGGTGAGCAAAAAGGCCCACCAAACCCAGTTCCCAAAAGCGCCTTGGGTGCGGACAATGTCGGTCACCAAGTTGGGCGTGTCGGTAGAAAACGTGGTTGCCACGAGCGAAATGCCCAGAAGCCACCAGCTCATGTTCTGATCAGCCAGAAAAAAGGCTTTATAATTTTTACTGGCTTGTCGTGCCGACCACACCCCAATGAGCATGGAAAACACGAAGAAGGTCACCATTATGACCCAGTCAATCAAGGTAAACTGCATAGGGGACTGTTTTTAAGGTATTCTATTGTGTAGATTGCGGGAATGCAAGCTACAAATTCCATCCGCAAACCACAAATAAAACTGATTATGGAAAATTCGCGTCGTAATTTTTTAAAAAGGGGAGCCGCCGGCTTAGCAGCTACAACCCTCGGGCTTTCCGGATGTGCAGGTCCCATGCAAGCAGCCAGTGGGCTAAATCCCAAAGACCCACAAGCACGCGGGAAATCACTGGCTACGCCACCGACCTCGCCTTTAGCAACGGCACCTATTCCCATCGTTAAAATGGGTTTTGTCGGTGTGGGTGGTATGGGAACCGTCCACGTTCAAAATTTTCTGGCGCTCGAAGGCGTCGAAGTACGGGCCATATGCGACATCAATGCAGTAAATGCCAAACGCTCTCACGACTTGGCCGTGGCCGCCGGACAAAAACCACCCACCCTTTATACCAAAGGGCCGCGAGATTTTGAACGCATGATTGATACCGAGGAATTAGACCTCGTTTTTACTGCAACGCCCTGGGAATGGCACGTACCTGTAGCCTTATACGCCATGAAAAACGGCAAGCACATTGCCAGCGAGGTCCCCTTTGCCTATAAAGTGGATGATTGCTGGGCTTTGGTAGAACATGCTGAAAAGTTTGGCAAACATTGCGTGATGATGGAAAATTGCAATTATGACCGCTTTGAATTGTTGATGTATAACCTAAAAATGAAGGGATACCTGGGCGAAATCTTGCATGGTGAATGTGGATATTTGCATGACCTACGCGATATTAAATTCTCGGAAGAGGGAGAGGGGCTTTGGCGGCGTGCCCATTCGTGGGCGCGAAACGGTAACCTCTACCCCACACACGGTCTTGGCCCCATTGCCAATCTGATGGACATCAATCGAGGCGATCAGTTAGACTACCTCGTTTCCATGAGTGGGCCTTCGCGTGGCTTACAAGAATGGGCGAAAGACCATTATCCTGAAGGCCATCCCAAACGAAAAGAAACCTTTAAATTGGGAGACATCAACATTTCAATGATCAAAACCCACCGAGGCCGCACCATCTACCTCAGCCATGACACCAACCTACCCCGCCCGTATAGCCGGATTAAACTGATTCAGGGAACACGAGGCATCTTACAAGGACATCCCGACCGGGTTTATATCGAGGGAAAAAGTGCCAACGCGCACCGTTGGGACGAGGCCAAACTCTGGTATGCCGAGCATGAACACCCACTTTGGAAAAATGAAAAACTGACGAGTAGCAAAACCGGACACGGCGGGATGGACTATATGGAAGATTACCGCCTCATTAAATGCCTCCAAAAAGGCTTGCCTACCGACATGAACGTTTATGACGCCGCCATGCACTCGGCCATTTGCGAACTAACCGAGATTTCGGTGGCCAATGACAGCCAACCGATTCAAGTGCCAGACTTCACCAGAGGTCGTTGGAAGGAGTGGGCCGTATGGGAGGTTGTAGAATAGACCTCAAAAAAACAATGTACCTGCCCCATTTTCACATACCACAACTTATGTCTTCTTTAACCAAACAGTACGTTTAAACATGCGAATCAAACTCTTAAAATCATTTATCTTATGTGGTCTAGCTTTTGGGATCATCTTTGCCCAGCCACGTGGCAAAGCCCTTTATCAAGCGATGACCTCAGGTTCGCCAACCACCATGAGTGGCTCCTCCTTTATGCGCTGGCACCCCACCGAAGCTGCTACTTTGGTTTTTGAAAGCGGGCAACAGGGCAAAACCGAAACCGCACAATGGTATAAGGTAGATCCCGTTACTAAGGTAAAAACTCTCCTTTTTGATGAAACTCATCGCACAACCATCATTCGGCAATATAACGACATCACGGGTCTTGGTGTACAGAATCTACCTTTCTCGCAACAAATGCAATTCAATGACGCTGGAACAAGCATCTTTTTTAAGGTCGAGAAACGACCATTCGTTTATGACCTAAAAAACCGGAAACTCCGAGAACTAAAACATCCCGAAGTAAAACAACAACCCGGAACCGATGGCCTGATGCGCAACATGCCCGGTAGTCAGCTTTGGAACGGAGAATACTCCCCAGATTATAACTGGTTTGCCTACGTGGTAGACTATGACCTGTTTGTGGCCGATACCCGCAATGGCAAAACCTATCGCATCACCAACGATGGTAGCGAAAACATCTTCAACGGACGCCCCAACTGGGTCTATCCCGAAGAATTTGACCAACTAACGGCGTACTGGTGGTCGCCAGACAGCAAACGCTTGGCGTTTTATCGCTCCGATGAATCCGCCGTATGGAAATACCCACTGGTACGAGACAATAGACCCGAAGCCGAATTAGAATTGCAGAGCTATCCCAAAGCTGGTGAGCCAAACCCCACCGTTAAGCTATTTATTGCCGAGATACCCACTGGTAAAAAAGTAGAACTGGCCACCAATAGCACCGCCGATAACTACCTTGTTCGCCCCACTTGGACATTAGATAGCAAAGAGCTAACTTTTCAGCGCGTAAACCGCCAACAAAATGTGGTAGAACTACTGGCGGCAGATGCAAAAAAAGGAACGTTGCGTACCATTCTCACCGAACAAGAACCCCAGTTCGTGAATCTACAAGATGATTATTTCCAGTTAAAAGAAGGAAAAAGCTTCCTCTGGAGTTCTGAACGCAGTGGATATCGCCAATTATATACCTATGACTGGCAAGGGAATGTCCTAAAATCTTTGACCAACGGAACAAAGCCTGTACAAAATGTGGTGCGTGTGGACGAAAAAAATGGCTATGTTTATTATATGGTCAATGACAATATGGGCATGGAAACCATATTTATGCGGACCAAATTAAATGGTACAGGAGTGGCACAAGCCTTGACCACTGTTCCCGGAAGCCATAACATTTCTATGGACCAAACGGCCACCTATTATCTCGACACCTTCTCCAATTTCACTACGCCCACCATCTCAAATCTACACAAAGCAGACGGAACCCTTATTGAAAACCGTGCCACTGCCAAAACCGATAAAGTGGATGGGTGGAAACTCGAAAAACCAGAATTGGTTATTGTTAAGGCTGCTGATAAAACCACCGACCTACCCGGTATTTTGTATCGTCCGGCAGGGTATAATCCCGCTAAAAAATATCCTCTACTCGTAAGCGTGTATGGCGGCCCACACTCCAAAGCCATTCGGAATAACTACAATATGGCCAGTAATCTTCAAGCACTGGCACAATTAGGCTACATCGTCTGGCATGTGGATAACCGAGGTTTGGTAGGACGTGGGAAAGCATTTGAAACCGCAACCTATAGAAAATTAGGCTTAGTGGATTTGGACGACCAAACCGCAGCTATCAAACAGGTTTGTGCCCAATTCAGCTTCGTGGATTGTAGCCGTGTGGGTATTTATGGTCACTCTTATGGCGGCTATATGAGCGCCTTGGCCTTGCTTCGCGAACCAGAGGTATATCATGTAGGCGTGGCAGGTGCACCCGTTACCGACTGGCGGAACTACGACACCATCTATACCGAACGCTATATGTTTACGCCGCAAGACAACAAATCCGGTTACGACGAAGGCGCTACAATGACCTATGCTAAAAACCTGAAAGGAAAACTCCTTTTGGTACATGGCACCATTGACAACAATGTTCATCCGGGTAATACCATGCAACTGATTGAGGCACTGGTGAAAGAAGGCAAAAAATTTGATCTAATGATGTATCCGCTTAATCGTCACGGCATTGGCGGCCCATCCGGCAAGCACTACAATACGCTTCGATTAGATTATTTCGAGCAACACCTTAAGCCTGAACCCGTGGAATAACATAGTATTTAGAGAAATAGAAACGGCTTTTCTAAATCAGGGAAGGCCGTTTTTTTGTTTAGATAAAATAAAACAATAACTTTATTTTCACTACAATACTTCCGTAATTGTCCAATTTTATTTATACTAAAGAGTTACCACGCTTTAAAACATACCCAAGCCCAAAAGTATTGGTTTTTGCCTTATGAGAAAAGTGTTTTCCAAAACTTAAAAGCAATACATACGGATATATCAAAGGGTGCATTTCAAAAATGTCAGTAGAGACATATGGCACATTTAGATTAGGTAGTATGCGAAAGACATCTTTGCCTATCGTTGAGAAAAGCACAGAGCAAGTGCATAAGCGGATTTTATATCCGCTACACGGGTTATCCAAGAAATTTTTAGGACATAGTAGTTTCAAGCGGATAGAGCATCCGCAAAACAACCGAACGATATACGCATGTAAGTAACCGTACGATTCAATGGGTGCAAAGCCTCACCGATGATACATCGGTAGGACAAGTTCTGGGGCTTGTAAAACAAAAAATGCGTTTTTTTTGCGTATAACTAAATGGCAGGTGAAGTGGTTAATTAAACATTCTCCCTCGCATCAACTTTTGTGATGTATTGACAGTTTTGTGCCCTCAATTCCCGCATGAAGGCCAAGCGCCAAACCGTTACTTTTCAAAAAATGCAAAGCCATTATACTGCGTATTAAGTTGTACAACGGTATGAAAGACCTGACCACGCATTTTGCGTTTAAGTGTCACCGTGACTTCGGATCGCTTAATAAGATCTATACCTTGTAATCGGTCAAAATACAGATTCATAATCAATGGATCAGGTGGGGGCAAACCTCCCGGTTCGTCTAATCTGGGAAAAGGCAAAGGGCGTACCAATCGGGCAGCCAGCAACCTTCCATCACGGCGCGAGATCCAGACCTCTGCTGCTCGTATGGGCAGGGCGGTATTTTTGACTTCAAGTTTGATGCGGTAGGCAGGATTGCCGTCAAGGTTTTCCATTTTTGCATTTGGTTTGGCTTCCAAATTGAGCAAGATCCCTGGATTAAGCACAACCGATGCTTGGCAGACGCGCCGGAATCGGGGTCGCCATTCTGCTTGCCCACCAAAGTCCAAGTTTCCGGGGTCGCTGACCGCACGGCCATTGAGCGTAGCGTTTAAAAACCGGCGATTGGGTTCAAAACTACCTGTCTGACGCGATATTTTGGCCTCGGTCACCAAATCCCATTTCTCAAAACGATTCTCAATAATGCAACGAGCAGATTCATTGGCCGCCATTTGTTGAAAACGTTGTGTTTCTTGGCGTTGCCCACTGCGCCACTGATTCCAAAGGCTTTGGGGATTGGGTTGTGCAAATAGGCTCCCTATTGGGGCGATCAAAACCACATATAATGAAAAAAAGTATCGGTGGGTCATGGGCATATTGGTTTACGTTCCCAAAAGAACGACGAACCTTGTTTAGAAGTTGTCACAAAAGTATGGAATGAACATGGGATTTTTGTACAAGCCTTCTTTTCGGATACAGGTTTTTTATATTGATCCGAGCACGGGAAAAAGGCTGTAGTCTTTGGGGCTTATTTTCCTCAGAAGCTGCGTACTTTAAAAAATTCAAGGCTATCTTTCCAAACATAATAAGTGATCACGTATGAACAATCCGAATATTTTACTGGTAGAAGATGATGTTGAACTAGCACGACTGGTATCCGGGCGGTTGCGAGATTCGGGCTACGACGTCCGTGTGGTTGGTAGTGGTCCAGACGCAATTGATGCCGTACAGATCCAATTACCTGATTTACTGCTGTTGGACGTAATGTTGCCGGGGTTTGACGGCTTAGAAGTCTGTAGGAGGGTTCGGGCGCAACATCCTTTGCTCTATATTGTGATGCTGACCGCAAGGACCGACGAAATAGACCGGATAGTGGGGTTGGAAGTGGGCGCAGATGATTACATCACCAAACCCTTTAGTTTACAAGAATTGGTGGCCCGTGTACGCTCCATCCTTCGACGGATCCGCCTCACCCAAGAATCCGGTGGTGCAAACACGCTCGCCAAAACAACACCGAATGAGATTCTGCAATTTGATGGCCTTTATCTGGATCTGACCCGTCGAGAAGTGCGAAAAGACGGACAATTGCTTCATCTGACCGTCCGTGAATTTGACCTTTTGCTCTTTTTGATGCAAAACCCGGATCGCCCCTTTACCAGAGGGCAATTATTAGAAAAAGTATGGGATATCCGGTATGAAGGGTATGACCGGACGGTGGATTCGCATGTGCAACGCCTCAGAACCAAAATAGAGCGAGATTCCGAAAACCCACGTTATGTTCGGACGGTTTGGGGTCTTGGATACAAATTCCAAAGCAAAGACGAGGAATAATGAAACTTCCGGCTCCTTCCGCCCTTCGGGTTACTGTTCGAAATTCAATTTTTTGGCGGGTTGCGGGTATTCTGATTGGTGCTCAGTTGCTTACAGGTCTCGTGGCTGTTGGTGTTACGGTGTGGATTGCCGCTTCCCAGAGCGTCGCGTTAATCCAGAATAGTGTGGCATTACAACTGAATAATGTGGCTGCCGAAATGGAACGTAATGCCGAATTTGCAGAAGATAGGTCGTTTCAAATGCCATCTTTTGCTTATCTGGATTTGACAGGGCGTTTAAAAGACCCTATCCTTATCACAAACCAAAAAGGAGAAGTTCTTTCCCCCGGACAATTTACTGATTTACCAGGGGTAGATACCACCCAGACAAACCTTTCAACAATTCCCCAAGAAGGGCTTTCTGCCATCCGTAACAATAACAACTACATCGACTTTCCCCGTTCACTTTTCCGGACGGATCAATCTTGGGGGATAACGCCATTTTTTTACAAAGGAGAACTCGCTGGCGCCATCTACGCGCCTTCGCTCCGGCAAACATTGGATGGCGAATTATCGAATGTGCGGCAAGCTTTTGTAGATGCGCTTCTGATCGTGTTGCTTATTGGCGGTATCGTGGCCTTGATGATGGGCGGGATTCTAACCTGGCGTTTAGTAACGCCTGTTCGCAAAATAACTGAAAAGGTAGAGGCCATCGGGCAAGGAAATTACCAAACCAGAATCAAACAAACCGGCCATGACGAATTGGGCCGATTGGCAGGGGCCGTCAATCAGATGGCAGCAGACGTTGAAAAGAGTGTAGAGGCCCTCCGCACCACCGACCAAGTACGTCGTGAACTCATTGCTAATATTGGCCATGACCTACGCACACCCATTGCTGCCGTTTTAGGTAACCTTGAGGAAGCAGAACGCCACACAGACATTCAAAATCCCGCAGCCGCACGCGAGGCCCTTAAAACAGCCAATGAACAAGCCCAATACCTAAATCGCCTCTTGCAAGACTTGTTTGAGCTTAGTTTGTTAGACGCAGGACACTACACCTTGAGGCGCGAGTCCATTCCCATTAGTGAGTTGCTTCACGAAGCGGCACGGGGACACAGGAGATTGTTTACAAGTGCCAACATTGAATTCATCTTGGAAATTCCCTCCGGCCTATCGCCCATCCAAGCAGATGGTTTACGCATACTGCGTGTATTGGATAACCTACTCTCCAATGCCCGGCGCCACACAACCGCTGGCGGAACCGTTACCCTGGGTGTAGAAAAGCATACGCACTATTTGTCTATTTTTGTACGTGATACGGGCAGTGGCATGAACGAAGAAGAGTTGCAACATGTTTTTGAACGGTATTATCGAGGCGGGGATGCCAGAACACGTGGTGTACATGGAACTGGTCTCGGCTTGGCGATCTCGAAAGCCATTACAGAAGCACATGGTGGCCAAATGTTTGTAACAAGTATTCCAGACAAGGGCAGTACGTTTACCATACAACTCCCGCTCCCCCCAACCGAGCCACCTACAACACCCTGAATATTACTGATAGGCCAAACGAGTGATGACCGGAAAGTGATCGGATAAGAAATACCCGCCAGACCGAACATCGCTTCTTACTTGATAATCCAAAACCTTAAATCTATTATTTACAAATACATAATCTATACGGTGGTTATATGCCTGCTCTACTTTGAATGCATTAAAAGTACCAACTGGACCAAAAGGTTCGGTTTGGGTCGCCAAAAAAGCATCTTGAAAAAAACCTTGTACTTTTTTTATGGGCACACTTTCGGGAGGCAGGTTAAAATCTCCTAATAGGATTACAGGCCAATCATACGCCAGTTCTTTCGCTTTTTGGTGTAACAAATCGGCAGATTGAATACGTGCTTCCATCCCTTGGTGATCAAAATGGGTATTCAAAACAAGTATTTTTTTTCCAGTTCTTCGGTCATGTAACTTGACCCAAGTACAAATCCGGTTGAGGGCCGCGTCCCACCCTTTGGAGGGTACATCGGGTGTTTCAGAAAGCCAAAAAGTACCTCCATCAATCCGTTGAAATCGGTCTCTACGAAAAAACAACGCACTAAACTCACCGCTTGTTTTCCCATCATCGCGCCCCACTCCTTCCCGCTCGTACTGTGCAAGACTGTCTAAGAACTGGACCTGTCCCCACAACCCTTCTTGTATGCCCAAAAGATCCGGTTTTTCAAACAACACGAGGCGCCGTACCGCAGATTTGCGATAGGGCCACGCATTTGGGCCATCATCCGGATTATTGAATCGAATATTGTAGGTCATAACCTTGAGGTCATCCATAGCTTTATAAGGCAATGTTTTACAGGAGCTTATCGCCCACATAAATGGAAACATAAGCAGTAGTATTCGCATGGTATTGTCATTTTTCATTAAGGTAAGACAAAAAAAGACGTATTGTTTTCACCTCCAGTGGTTTGGCTGTACTTTTTGTCCTATACAACCAAGCAGTTTATCACATTAATCATTCACTTTATGAAAAAGCCAAATCTGTTATGCACATTGGTATGTCTTGCCCTCGTCGCAACTACTGGTTGCGCCCCAAAAGCTTTTATAAGTCCAACCAACCAGATTTCGGTAACGGAAGCACATAGACTTATTGGAAAAAAAACGGTATTTGTGGATGTTCGAGAGCACAATGAAGTGACAGAACAAGCATATGACATCCCCGGCGTGATACACATCCCCTTGAGTGTTTTTGAAAGCCGATATTCCGAACTACCCAAAGACAAACAACTGGTGGTGATGTGCCGTTCTGGCCGAAGAAGCCTACAAGCCTATAACCTGCTTAAAGAAAAAGGCTATACCAACATGACCAATATGGAAGGAGGAATGCTACAATGGCAGGCTAAGGGGTTTCCGGTGGTGAAAGGCCAGAAATAAAACACACGTTGTATCTTTTCTTCTTAACTGACAAATTTACCCAAAAAAAGAGGCAAATATGTTTTAAGATATTCGCCTCTTTTGTGCCCATGCAAATAGCATCGTTGACAACGTGTGCGCAATGGTCAAAGCCAAACAAAGCACATTCATTTCTATTCAACACTTCCGATTATTCAACGTGTTTATTCATCTTCCATTTCCAATTCAGGCTCTACCTCAACGATGGTCGGAGGTGAAACACGGCGATTGTTTCGTTTTTCCTTCACCTTAATCAATTGGCGCTTCAGGTTTTCCACACATTCATCTATGGCCAATTCATGTTTATCTGCCGTTGCCGTCGAAGTAAGGGTTCCCCCCGGAATGCTAATTACCACATCTGCGGTATTGACACTGGTATCTTTGAGGTGTTCAAAAATGACTTTTATTTCTATAATATCTGGATAAAACTGGGAGAGCTTTTTTAGCTTTTCCTCCGCATATTGTTTGAGGGTTTCGGTTGCTTTGAATTGCCGAGAGGAAATTTGGGTTCTCATATGCTATCGCTCCTATACCAAATTTGTAAAAACCCAACAGGTACCATACCGGATGACACCTACTGGTGCTTAATTGAAAAGGTTAAGTATATGTTAAGATCAATTTATCCTTGTGTCAATAGGCGATTTATTTACACAGAAGAAAAGTTTTCTGTACACCATGTATCATAAACAACTCTTGCCCATTGTGTATAAACTTTGTTGGTATAATGTAATCCATCCTCAACAATCCATTCCGCAGGCGGCACAACCTCCGCTTCCATTTCCAATTCGTGTATCCATAATGCACCAAATTGGATCGCCTGCTCTCGGTTTATTTGATTGAATTCTTTTATTTCGGATGTGATTTTTGCCCGATCTCGACCCGACGCAAAAGGGGTCTGCCCCCAATTAGGGATAGGGAGCACCAACAGCAGGGTTTTCGGATAACTACTCCGGATAACTTGGAACAAAGACGCTAAGCTACGACGATACACTGAAGGGTCTTGTCCACGGTATTGGTTGTTAACCCCGATCAACAATGTGATGACATCAACATGGGGGTTTAACTTTTCTGCTATAAATGCATCTTGCAGTTCATCGGTTGTCCAGCCCGTTTGGGCGATCAAGACTGGAACTTCGCAGGAAATACCCGCTGTACGTATGTATTCGGCCAATAAATTAGGCCAACGATGTTCTGGCAAGACTCCCTCGCCTATGGTGTATGAATCCCCCAAGGCGAGAATCCGAAAACTTTGACCGTGCTGCATCTGTTTTATTTTTCTTAGAAAAGGCTGTGGACAAATGAGTCAGGCTCAAACGGCATATAACAGAACAATTTGTTCCTTCACTTTTCGACCTGCTTTCTTACTCAACTGCACATTGTGGCACGAAATTAGAGGCACATGATATAGAAACAAACGTTCGACCTATGAAAAAGATTAAAATATACACACCCTTGTGGCCACTCCTCTTCTTGACCCTCTTATTATCGGGTTGCGACAAGTCCCTGACCGAACCCGACGAGACCCATGCCAGCATTGCTGCCCACGAACATGGTGGCGAAGTAGCACGTGAATGGTTCAAGTTATTGTGCCGAGTGGTTAAAACTACCGACGGGTACTACCCACCTATGGCAGCCCGTGCTTTTGGATATATGGGCGTGACTTTATACCAAACAGTACAGCCCGGAATGGCAGAGTCAGCTTCATTGGCAGGGCAACTCAACCAATTAAGTACCGACAAACTGCCTAAGCCGGATCCCACCAAATCATATAACTGGGGGATTGCCGCCAATGCGGCGATGGCCCAAACCATGCGTAATTTCTTTATTAATCTCAAGCCAAAGAACCGTAATTCGTTGGATTCTTTAGAGTCGTATATGAACAAAGTATTGGCAACCAACGAAAAAGCGGAAACAGCTACACTTTCTGTACAGTATGGCAAAGAAATGGCCAATGCAATTTTTGAATGGTCGAAGAATGACGGCGGACACGAAGGCTACCTCCGGCCTCATGATGGCTTCGTTCCCAACTCTGCGGCCTCTGCTTGGCAAGAAACAGGTTCAGGTAAAGGAGTTGGGCCTACATGGGGAAACAATCGGCTTATGATTGCAACCAATAGCTCGGCCCAGGTTCCCGCACCACATCCGTTTTCTACAGATCCAAATTCAACGTTTTATAAGGAAGCACTTGAAGTTTATACCCAGTCTCAGATCAATACAGAAGATCAAAAAGAGATTGCACGCTTTTGGGCAGACGACCCCTTCGTCACTTGTACGCCTACAGGACACACCTTTAGTATTTTAACACAACTTTTAGAGGAAGACCGCGCCAGCCTCGCACGTTCTGCATTGGCTTATGCCAAAATGGGCATCGCCGAGAACGATGCCTTTATCCGTTGTTGGTGGGTGAAATACGAATATTTTTTGATACGCCCCGTAACCTATATCAAACGGTATATTGACCCAAACTGGAACACCCTCATAGAAACGCCGCCGTTTCCGGCATATGTATCGGGGCATTCATCCGAGATTGGTGCTGCCTCCAAGGTGTTTACCGCCGTTTTCGGAGCCAATCGTTCTTTTTCTGACCGAACACAGGTTTATTTCGGATTTTCAAGGACCATTCGCTTTTTTAACAACTTTGATCAAGTGGCCCAAGAATCCGCTTTTTCACGCCTATACGGAGGACTTCACTACCGGATGGACATTGAACGTGGCTTAACGCTTGGCTATCAAATTGGTGACCAAGTAAACCAGTTAAATTTTGGAAGACCAATATTGTAAGATATTGATTATAAACTGCTTACATAGCCTTTAGATACCGATCTTCAGACATAGACATCTGTTTGCGTTGCGCATCGGTGGCATCATCATAGCCCATCAGGTGTAGCAACCCATGCACAATATAACGGAGTGCTTCCTGTTCAAACACGGTATGGTATTCTGGCGCCACTTCTAATGCGGTGTCTAAATCTACATAGATTTCGCCTTCAACCTGCTTGTATGTACGAATGTGGTGATCGGACTGAAGCGGGAAAGAAAGCACGTCGGTTTCGTAATCGTGGCCCAAGTGTTCGCGGTTCATTGCGTGGATGGCCTCATGGTCCGACAATACAATACCCAGATAGGTTAAGGTAAAACCCTCGCCATCCAATACCAGATGTACGAGGGTTTTAATTTTTTCTATGTCCAATTGCAGATTGGGATGTTCGTTTTCAATTGCAAGTGGTGCTTCGTATGGGGTCATGTCTGGACTAACCAAGGTCATTAAACAAATCTTCCGTCATAGACAAGGCAACACTGCTCATCATCACTTCGGGAGGGAGTTGCGTAAAGTCTGCATTTAACAATGCGTCTTCTACATTGGCATAGAGCGAACATCCTGCCCCTTTTTCAACAACCAATCCATTGGTAGCTCCATTTCGGCGGGCAAAGAAAATGACCTCCCCCAATTCCTCGCTGGCGATAAATCCGGTACACCCCTGAAGTTGCAAAAAAGCATTGGATGCAAAAACGGTGACCAATGAAAGGTTCTCCGCATTGAGGATCCTCACTTCTGGCTGAATTTCCAACGCAAGTTTGCGTCCAGATGCAGGGTCTGAGAGTTCGTATCGAACCATCTGGCCTTCTTCCTTCGGCATTACACCAAGTGTCTGGCCAATATTGTTAAAATCAGGTGTTGAAAAAGTAAATGACATACGGGA
Organism: Bacteroidetes bacterium UBA2364; assembly: GCA_002344075.1. Taxonomy (GTDB): domain Bacteria; phylum Bacteroidota; class Rhodothermia; order Rhodothermales; family UBA2364; genus UBA2364. The sequence goes on along the minus strand of DDTM01000025.1, from coordinate 2,081 downwards.
CATTTTTTATTTTGAGCGCCAAAAATAGCATCATCGGTAGAGAAATACAACCATGAAATGAGCTTCTCCATAACTTCCGGAACCACATGCAACGATATTTTTGCTGAAGTCATCCAAAACAAGCCTCTTCCGAGTGGCTTTGGTCTGAATTTTGCCGGTAGCTTCTGGTATAAAGGAAGCCTCCAATCCCTCTGCTACGACACGATCCTGTTTAGGATTCATCAAGGTACGGAAGCGGTTATTTTTCTTTGATGTCAAGTAGGTTTTTTATAACACAGCAACCATTAGTTAACGATGAAACAGGTTCGATCCATTTTCCTTAGTCTGCTCATGCTGGGCATATTGGTCATCATACCGGGATGTGATACCCCCGCCGTAGTTGATGTTGCGCCCGTTGGCGATATGATTTCCCCAAAAACCGGTAATGTTGTGGGCAGGATGGTCCGGGTATGGGTTCAGGCCCAAGCAATGAATACCGACGCTTTGGTTGAAAAAGTTTTGGTCTCTGTAAACGGTGTAGAAGTAGGAGAAGCGAGCCGCTTAACCGCAGGCCCCAAGCCTATTTTTGAATATATCTGGGATTCCACCGGACGTCCAGACGGATCTTATCAACTTCAGGCAGCTATCACGGACACGGAGGGCGCCAGAACCATTACCCTCCCCCAAAGTGTAGTGGTAAACAATGGAAACGGGGCTGGCCCACGAGTTGCCATTACCAGTCATGCCACTGGCCAGCAGGTTCGCGGTGTCATTCAGGTAGATGTTACCCCACAAGAGCCATCGCCCATTCAATCGGTCAGTCTATTGCTCAATGGTGTACAAGTATCAACGGATGTTTCAGATCCTTACACCTTTTTATTGGATACACGGACATTGCCCATTGGCATGCATGCACTACAGCCTAAATCCGTTGGTAGCAATGGCAATATTCGTTACGGCACTACGGTCACCGTTAATGTCACGGGCGGTTAAGAAAAGATTTGCTCAAAAAGCATTAAGAAAGCTCCGGAGTTTTTCTGGAGCTTTTTCTTTTCCGTAGTTTCTTTGACAATAGTTCGTCTATTAGCGTATAGGATCCTCAAAGAGAATTCCTATATTAACAGTTCTGTATAAAATTATTCACCAAACCATATCACCAAACATTATGGCAGATACCAGCGATTTTCGGAATGGCCTGACGCTTGTTTGGAACGGTGATCTTTGGACAATTATTGAATTCATGCACGTCAAGCCCGGCAAAGGTGGTGCATTTGTTCGTTCAAAGCTCAGAAACGTTCGTTCCGGCAAAGTGGTTGACAATACCTTCCGAGCAGGCGAACGGGTTGAGACCGCCCGCGTTGAACGGCACCAGTACCAATTTTTGTACGAAGATGAGATGGGACTCCACCTTATGCACACCGAGACGTACGATCAGATTCAAGCACCACTCTCGAAGGTTATATCGGGCAAAGGCTTTTTCAAGATAGACGGCCAAGTGGATGTTTTGATCCATGCTGAAACCGGTGAAATTCTGACGGTAGAAGTTCCCAAAACCATTGAAGTACGGGTGGAACAAACAGATCCAGGACTCAAGGGGGATACGGCCACGGGTGCAACCAAGCCTGCGGTTATCGAGACAGGGGCCACTGTCATGGTTCCGTTGTTTATCAACGAAGGGGACCTGATTCGTGTGGATACCACAACCACCTCTGGCACATATCTGGCACGGGTTAATAAGTAAGAACCTATTTTGGGGTGTCCGAATGGGACCATCGTCCATTTCTACACCCCTTTTCTTTTTTGTCGGTTTGTGGCCGCTTTTTAAATGAGTTATCATCGTATCTTAGTACACTCGACACCCTCCTTCTTTCACGCTCACCCACAAATATCATGGATCTCAAACATTTACGCGAATTGCTCCAAATGGTCGGAGAAAGTGGCGTCGCCGAAGTTGAAATCGAAGAAAAAGACTTTAAATTAGTTATTCGAAAAAACGCCCCAACCATTAGTGTACAACATGCGGCCTCAATGCCCACCATGTACCCACCGATGATGCCTTATCCACCCACCCCACCTGCCCCCCTACCTGTGCATGCGCCCCC
>DDTM01000023.1 GCA_002344075.1 Bacteroidetes bacterium UBA2364 | reverse complement strand
AAAAAGATTAACAGGGTAAGCAGAGCACGCATAGAAAACAAGGTTTAAAAGAGATACCAAGATACAATATTCGTCTATAGTTTCAATGGAGGTGGTCATCATCATTGTATTGCGTTTGGTCAACATATCAATGAGTTAGAGAATCGTTTGTTTGCGGTGAACAAAGGGTTCAATGGGTATTAAGCCTTCTTTAGTAGCAAATATTTGAGGCAATGCTATAGTAAAATGACAGGCTATAGGGCGGCTATCCCATAGATATAATAAAAATAATCGTGTGAATATTGTTTAGCGTTTTGTATGCAGAAAAGTATAATACAATTAGATATAAAATTATTTGATTGTATTTTCTGAACGAATAAAATTACTTCTGATGTATGGGTGTATTTCAAAAATACTAATAGACATTACGAGGCACTTAGATTAGGTAGGATGTGAAAGGCATCTTTGCCTGCCGTTGGGAAAGTGGTGACGTGCATAAAAAAAGTCCCGTAGGGGCGATATCGCAATAGAAAACGAAGCAAAACAACCCTGTACAAGCTCCGTAGAGGCGATATCATACGAGAACCCATCTCGTCGGCATAAAAAAGGTGAAAGAGGTGTTCACGAGGTACTTTGGGAAGTTTTGAAACGCACCCTTTATGTATCATCATAAAATCATGATTAATTTGATGATGGTGTACCGCTTATCGTGACGCAACAATTAAAAACTTATATAAGGAGACCATTTGGTTTCACTTTATGGCTACTTAAAGCAGAGGCTGTAACGAAAAAACTTCCCACGGAAAGCGCTTTCTGTTCAGTTGATGCGGTTTTGGTTGTATCTTATGACCTCTTTTCTAAAGCAAAACCCAGCTTAAACGACCATTGACCCAACCGCTATGATCCGATCCAACATGCGCTTCCAACCCTTTTTCTTTATTTGCGGGGTGTTTATTCTGCTTTTGTTGCCAATACGCACTCGTGCAGGCGAAATTGTTGAAAATAAAACCTATAAGGGTCAAAAGACGGTGGTGAGATGGGCTTTTTGGGGTGGTGAAAGTACCGTCCGACTGTTTAAAAAAGTTACCGAGCGTTTTGTTCAGGAACATCCCGATATTGCGGTCGATGTTTCCATCTATCCTTGGGGGCAGTATTGGTCTAAACTTCAAACCCAAGTGGCGGCAGGAATTGCCCCGGATGTGATCTCTATGTTCGGATCGGGAGCTGGTGTCTGGATATCACATGGGGTCTTTCAGCCATTAGACCCGTTTATGACAAGGGATGGCTTAGATCAATCGGCATATTATAAAGGTGCTCTGGATGCTTTCCGATGGGACGGAAAATTATATAGCTTCCCAATTGAATTGGCGGTGGGCGCATTACTTATTTCCGTAGATAAATTGGAGGCCCGTGGGATACCGAGGGAACTATGGCCGCAATCAGACAAAGCCATGACCTATGAGGAATACCAAGCCCTTGCACGAAAACTGACGTTAAGAGACAGCAGGGGGCAGGTCAAGCAAATTGGTGTTGGTTCGGGCGGTTGGTTTAATGACCACATGAACGGTATTTGGGGAGGTCTGTACGTGGATCGGCAGGTGAACCCCACACGCCCCACCATTTTGGGCAACGAAAAATTAGCCAAGGGCCTTATACATACCTTTCAAGACCGTTTTGCCTCTCGTATTCAAGCACCCAAAGCCAACCTCACCAGTCTGGAATTTGGCGGAGATGCCGTGTTGAAGTCCAATCTGATTGCGATGGCATGGCTTGGTCCTTGGGTGCTGCCAGATTATAAAGCCGCTGGCGTTCGGGTGATTGCCACCCCTACCCCCCATGGCACGCAGGCCAATCAACTGTTCAGTGCCAATGGTGTGGGCATTTATACCGGAGCGAAAAATCCGGAAGCCGCTTGGAAGTTGGTGCGGTTTCTGGCATCAGTATTTACCCAACGTGAAATTGGACGGACTTTGCGTGGCCTTCCAACCCTCATTTCCGCCAAAGAAGCCTTCCTGAACAATGAGGCGGGTGTGAAGGGTTTGGAAGCTTATACGGTGGATATGGAAACGGCACAAACCTATATTTGTCCCCGTTTATCCGACATTGAACAGATCCCGATAAAATGGGAAGAACGCATGGAACTAAAACTGGGCCTACTCTATGACCGGAAGTTGGCGGAATGGCGGGCACGTAAAAAAAACTTTACTGAAGCCGATCATGGGGCGTTTGAACGAGAAATGAACGGCTTGGTGGAGCAAGAAGTGCGGGCGGGACTGCCCGGTTTTCATCAGGAAATGGCCGCTGCCTTTAAAACCTTAGAAAAACGAACACCCACCTTTACCGAAAAAGTGGTGTTACCCTTGCTCATCTTGCTCCTGTTGGCCTCGGCTGCCGCAGGATACATGGTTTGGTTTAAGCGCAACCAAGAACCCAAAGCCTATATCAGTAAGCCTACTTGGAAGCAAAGCCTTGTCGGGTATATCGCCCTATCGCCGTGGCTCGCTGGGTTTTTGTTGTTCACTTTAGGCCCTATGCTGGCTTCCATTTACTTGTCCTTTACCGATTGGAATATGATAAAGCCACCGGAGTGGGTGGGGGCGCAGCACTATACCAACCTGTTTTCAGACCGCTTTTTTGCATTAGGACTACAAAAAACCTTCACTTATGCGGCTTGGGTCATCCCGATTTCGCTCGTCGGGGGTATTTTTACTGCTGGTTTGTTGACCAGTGATGTGCGAGGAAGCGATGCCTTTAAGGCTATTTTTTATTTTCCGTCACTCTTTACAGGTGCAGCGGCCACGGTTTTGTGGATGAATATGTTCCACAAAGAATTTGGTGTGGTGAACCACCTCATCGGCTTTTTTGGCGGAGACCCAATTAATTGGTTAGACGAAGCCCATGCTTTTACTACCGTCGTTTTAATGAACTTCTTCTGGGTTGGTGGTGCCACCATTATCTACTATGCAGGGATGAAGCAGATTCCACGCTCACTCTATGAAGCAGCCGAGATAGACGGCGCCGGGGCATTCCGCCGGTTTTTTTCCATTACCATCCCTATGCTCTCGCCAGTGATTCTGTTTATGGTGGTCATGACGACTATCGGGGCTTTTCAGGTCTTTACGCCAGCACTCTTCTTTGCAGAATATGCCATCACTATCGGTGGGCCGGGAGAATCACTTAAGTTTTATTCGGTCAATATTTATCACGAAGCATTTAATAATTTGCGGATGGGCAAGGCCTCCAGCTGGGCTGTCGTGTTGTTTGTCATCATTTTTGCCATTACGATGGTCCAGTTCAAATTGTCTAAGAAGTTTGTCCATTCCGAGGCTTGATTATGGAAAAAAGATTTAAACGGGTGCTTTTGTACCTCACCCTGCTGGGTATTTCGGGCTTGTTTTTGTTTCCTTTTTATTGGGTACTGATCTCCTCGGTCAAGTCTGTAGAAGGCATTTCCATGCGTCCGCCTTCTTATTATCCTTCCGAATATCACAAAACCAAAGTGGTCCTCGACGCCACCAGCCGGATTGTTCGGGAGGCCGCCGGGCCGGATTCTGTGTGGTGGTTTCGTTTGCGCGAAAGCCGAGACCTGCTCACCAAAGACCCTATGCCTGGTGCATATTATGTACGTTTAGACAGCCTAAAGCCTGGACAGTACCTTTCTTGGTTTCCAGAAAGTGCCGTCCAGTCTGTATCTGGACCGCCTACCATCACATTTGATAACCTGACGATGCACCAGATAGAAGGCGAGCCAAAAGCAGTGCCACTTCTGGCCAAAATGGTGCGTTCTAAAGGCGCTTCATACGATGAATTACTTTTTTTTACGGACGATAATAAACCAAGCGAAGTGTACATTGTAAAAAATCGCGCACATCAGGAGAAGCGGGAATTTTATGCACGGTGGGAAAACTATCCAGAAACCCTAAAAGGGCCAGAAGCCACCATCGGACAGGAACAATCCACTGGATTTTTGCTGTTTATGCGGAATAGCTTTATCATCAGCATCCTCTCGATGATCGGGCAGGTGCTTTCCAGTAGCTTGGTCGCCTATGGCTTTGCCCGCCTGAACTTCCGGGGCCGCGAGGGTTGGTTTATTGTCCTGCTGGCTACCATGATGATTCCTGCGCAAGTGACCATGATTCCCATGTTTGCGATTTTTAAAACCATCGGATGGGTAAATTCCTTCTTGCCTTTGGTGGTCCCACAATTTACGGCGGGGGCTTTTAATGTGTTTTTATTGCGGCAATACATGCTCACCCTTCCCAAAGAACTGGACGACTCTGCGGCGATTGACGGGTGTGGCCCTTTTCGTACCTTCTTTTATGTCATCCTGCCCAATTCTATTCCGGTATTGATTGTGGTGGGCTTATTTACATTTGTGGGGGCATGGCAGGATGTAATGGGGCCGTTGATTTATTTAGACGATCCGGACTATCGCACCGTGACGCTGGGGCTGGAATACTTCCGATCGCCTTATGTGGATACCCGTCACCTGATTATGACGGGAGCCGTATTGGCCATGTTCCCCGTAGCCATTCTCTTTCTGATTTTCCAACGCTATATTGTCGCCGGGATTGCCACAACGGGTATGAAGACTTGATGTGATGCCACATACCATTAAGCGATAAATGTAAGCCTGACGCTTCCGCATGGGCCACAGGGCTTGTATGGAACAGATTATCCGGAACTTACGGTGATATTGTATGGGTGCATTTCAAAAATGCCAATAGATATTACGACGCACTTAGATTAGGTGACCTCTTTGCCTACCGTTTAATAAGGCTTGCCGCATCTTGTGAGAAAAACTCCATAGGAGCGAGATTATAATAAAACCACATAGGAGGCGACATCATGGGAGAACCTATCTGGTCGGCATGAAAAGTGAAAGAGGTGTTCACACGGTCGAACTTCATAACATATTTCATT
>DDTM01000017.1 GCA_002344075.1 Bacteroidetes bacterium UBA2364 | reverse complement strand
CAAGTTTTTTAAAGTGAGGCCCATTGCGAGAAACCGGAACGTCGTTTGCATCGTTGTTAAGGAGGAGCAAAATCCTCCTTTGTTTTTCTATGGGCGATGTAACAGCCTGACGTGTGTTCGGTCGTTTTTGCAGGGCGTCTTTCGGTTAAGCCCACATACGCTATCGTCAATGAATATTTTGCTGCAATATGACTTTTCTTAATCCACTCATATTACTGGGCTTACTGGCTGCTGCCATTCCCATCCTCATTCATTTGTTCAACTTTAGAAAGCCGAAAAAGGTGGATTTTTCCACACTTGCTTTTTTGCGAGAGTTGGAAAAAACAGCCATGCAACGGGTGAAAATAGAACAATGGCTATTGCTGGCACTTCGGGTATTGGCCATTTTGTTTTTGGTTCTTGGGTTTGCACAACCAATGCTTAAAGGCTCGGCAAGTGATGCGAAACATGCCAAAACGGTATATGCCATTGTAATAGACAATTCATTATCCATGAAATTGCGAAATGTACGTGGCGAGTACCTTCAACAAGCCCGCACCGTAGCCGCCCAATTGGTGAAGCAAGCGCAAAAAGGAGATGAGTTTTTATTGCTTACAACGGCAAACAATGGTTTGACAGCCCGCAACCTCTACCGGAATACCGGACCGCTCTTAGAGGAAATCCGGAAAATTCAGCCAGAACCAGGTGCACGGTCTTTGATGCGTACCGCACGTCAGTCTTTTAGACGATTGGCAGAAATATCCGACAGGAACAAAGAGGTCTATCTCATTTCAGACTTACAGCGTGCTACGTTTTTAGACTCTTTAGAAACCGAAAAGCCGCAAAATGTATCCATCGCACTGGTTCCGGTAGGGAGTGACGCTCCGGCAAATGTGGCGATTACCGATGTCCAGATAGATAGTCGTATCATAGAACAAGGCCAGCCAGTGGGGGTGACAGCTACACTCACCAACTATAGCGAGAAGGCCCTAAGTAATTTTCAGGCAAGTGTATATTTGGAAGGCCAACCTGTCGCGCAAGCCCTTGCAAACATAGGTTCGAAAGATCAGGCAACCGTACAATTTACCCTGACTCCGCAAAAACGTGGTTGGTTGGGAGGCGAAGTGCGGATTGAAGGAGATACTTTCGAAGACGACAATCGTCGGTATTTCTCGCTCCTTGTTCCGGAAAAACGGACGCTATTATTGGTACGGGGCGATGGGGAACGGACCAATTTTGTAGAGTTGGCCCTTTCGCCACAGGTTACTGGTGGTAGGGTGGTTTTCCAAACCCAAACCATCACAGAGGGCATGTTGGGTGGAACGGCATTGGAGTCTTATAATTGCGTATTAATCATTGGAAAAAAGCGGTTCTCTTCCGGCGAGATCGCAAATCTAAAACGCTACATTGCTTCCGGCGGCGGTCTCTTGATGTTCCCCAGCAGGGGGATGGTTACTGGGGAGTACACAGCACTCTTTTCGGCTCTTGGCGGCGGGAAGGCTAGTGGATTCTCTGGCCAGGCAGGAGGCCCTGCTATTGGAAAATTTGACCGAGTGGAAACCGAGCATCCCCTCTTTGAGGGGATGTTTGCCAACGGTGATCTGGCTGTCGGAAAGCAAGTCGAGACGGTGGATGCCCGTTATATTATGTTATATCAGCCAGGAACGGGCGACGAACAGACCCTGATCCGCCTCACGAATAATCAGCCCTTTCTACATGAAATCCGAAATGGCAAAGGATCTGCCCTGCTGGTGACGGTTGCGCCCGATCCATTATGGAGTGATTTACCGTCACGCGGCTTGTTTATTCCATTGCTCTACCGTGCAGTGTATTACCTTTCGGCCAGTCGGGCACAGAGCGAGGGGAGTTTGGGAACCTCGGATGATGGGGAGGTCTTTGTATCCGGTTTACAAGGATCGGAGCCAGTCAAATTGGTAGGGGTAAAGGGGGATGAATATACACCGCAGCAAAACCTCGTATACAACGGGATGGTGATTTCGGTGGATGAAGCGATTCAGCAATCCGGCCTCTACGATGTAATGCAAGGGAACCGAGTCTTACGGAAAGTAGCTGTTAATGCAGACAGCCGTGAGTCTGATCTGGTACGAATGCCACCCGAAGAAGGGAAACAACAAATAAAGCAAATTACTGGAACTCCTGTGCGAATGGTGGATGTGGGGGCAGGAACGGACCGTCAGATAAAAGAAGCCATTGGAACGGCACGATTTGGCCAAAATCTGTGGAACGTCTTTTTGTTTTTAGCGTTGTTATGCCTGCTTGCCGAAATGTTTGTGGCGCTCCGCAAAAAACCTTCCTCACAAAAAACTTAAGCCATGTTCTGGGCTATTCTTACGTATCTACACGATTCCTTCCTGATGGTACTTACCATCTTTGGAGTTCTGTACGTAAGTGCCATTCTTCGAACCCGCTTCACGCTAAAAAATGTTCTTCTCTCTTGGTACACCCCCCATCGTTTTTATTTGCCACGGTGGATTTTGCTTGGTGTGATTAGTAATTTAATACTTTGGATTTGTGTGGCTTTGGGAACAGGAAAGCCCGTTCTGGGGGCATTATGGGTCTATGGTTTCGTTACGCTTGCTATATTGCTGACAGGGCTTGCTGTAAGCCGTACACTCATTACCGAAAAAGGCATCGTTCAACGATTAGGCAGCCAAAAAATGTGGCTTGCTTGGGGGCAGGTAGAAGATTATGTGATACATGAGCGTGCTAATACCGAAGTATATGTTTTCTTCTGTCGTAACGAGTTTCAGCAGCGGATGCGTTGTGAATTGGTTGTACCCAAACGTCAAAGCAAGGCTTTTCATAAAATTGTTGAGAAACAATTGGATGCCCGCTTTAATTTTTTGGTCTATCAATCATTTGGCTCTAAAGCCTTGAACGACTAACGCCCCTGTCCTGCTCGCCCTTCTTCGTACCTTGTTTTCTGCTTCTGCGCCCCTCTACTCGGTCGTTTTTGCGTATCTTACAAAAAAAACTGAAAAAACGACCCTATGACACGCTTTACCCATCTTGTTTGCTCGGTCTGTGACCGCATATTTCCTAAAGACCAACCCCAAACCTTTTGCCCGTCATGTAAAAGACCCCTTTTAGCGGTGTATGACCTCACCCCTTTAGACAAAAACGTTCTCGTTGGACGAAACAGTGATATGTGGCGGTATCGCGAATTATTGCCGATAGAAAATGAACGGTTTATTGTAACATTGGGTGAGGGTTTTACCCCTCTTCTACCTTTAAAACGGATTGGCAGAAAATTAGGACTTTCCGACGTATGGTTTAAGGATGAGTCGGCAAATCCTACCGGGTCTTTTAAGGCACGTGGGCTGGCAATGGCAGTCTCTAAGGCGCATGAGTATGGCATTCGGGAAATGGCCATTCCTACTGCTGGAAATGCCGGAAGTGCATTGGCGGCGTATGGTGCACGGGCTGGAATTAAAACCCATGTTTTTATGCCGGAAGCTACGCCAAAGGTTTTTCAGACCGATTGTACGTGGTTTGGTGCGCGTGTAACCACCGTGCAGGGAAGCATACGTGATGCTGGTCAGGCGATGGGGCGTGCCAATCTCGGTCATTGGTTTGATGTTTCTACCCTAAAAGAGCCATATCGGATAGAAGGCAAAAAAACAATGGGCTACGAATTGGCCGAGCAACTACATTGGCAAACCCCAGATGTGATTTTGTATCCTACAGGTGGTGGAACGGGCCTCATCGGGATTTGGAAGGCGTTTAAAGAAATGTTGGCTTTGGGGTGGATTTCCGAAATTACTACCCGAATGGTGGCGGTACAGGCTACAGGATGCGATCCAATCGTTTCTGCCTTTGAGGCGCATGAAGCCGATGGCCGACCAATAGAAAATCCGCCGGAAACCATTGCGAATGGTCTCCGTGTACCAGCTCCATTTGGGGACCGACTAATTCTGGAGGCGCTATACGAAAGTCGTGGGACGGCCATAACGATTTCGGACGAGGAAATGGAATCGGGGATTCGGGAATTGGCCGTAGGCGAAGGGTTCTTTGTGGCACCTGAAGGAGCGGCTGTGTGGATGGCCCTCAAAAAACTCCGGGAATCAGGCTGGGTGAAACCAACAGATAAAGTAGTCTTACTTAACACAGGCTCGGCTTATAAATACATCGAGAACCTCTGGAAATAAAAAAGCGCCTCCTCAATGATTTTGGAGCCGCTTTTGAAAAAAGATTCCTAACGGCTTATCGGTATTTCCCGAAGATGATGGCAAAACTGGGGGTGAGGAAAACCTGTTGCGGTTCGCGTATGGTACGCTCCATTAGCTGGATAGAGGTGGGGTAAAACTGAATATCCATCCCAATACGAACCGCTTGTAGAGCACGGCGGCTTTTTCCAAACTGTGCTCCCAAAGCCAATCCACCTCCAATCCCCAAAACTGGTTTTCCGTGCGGAATAGATGCAATGGAGTCATAAATTCGTTCAACATCATCCAACTGCTGATTTTGGTTTTGGTCGTCGAAATATGGCGAAACCCACGCCAACGTTGGGCCTGCGGTCACTTGCACATAGGGACGGAAACTGTCGTCTATCACCTCCGAGAAAAGTCGCTTCTGGATACCTGCCTGTACAGGTAACAATAAAAGATAGTTCAACTTGTATGGGATGATGCTATTGCCCCACCAGTCAAAATATTTTTCCTCTTTTTCGTCTTTTTCGGAACGAAGGGAGGCTTCAGCGGTAAAGGCCAGATCTTTGGATATAGACTTGGTCCAAAAACCGTTGATGCCAAAACCACTATTATGTAGGTTAATCGCTAAGCCTTTATTGTTGTTAAAGTCAAACGTCTTGGTAGTTGTTTGAACTTTTTGGGCCCATCCGCCCATAACAGATGAAAGGCACAATAGTACGCCGAATACGATCGTCTTCATATTTGGGTCATTTGGTGAAAATCAATTGGAAAACAGACCTTAGACGGCCATAAAGGGAAATTGATTCCTACTTTTAAAAATTGTTCTTGCCCGAAAAGCCGCATTTGGCCATATTGGGGTAACAAAAGTTGGATATATGGATTATCGCTTATTAATAGCACGCCGATATTTTGCAAGCAAAAAACAATTTTCATTGGTTTCCATTATTTCCGGAATATCGGTTGCAGGGATTACGTTGGGGACGACCGTGCTGATCGTTGTGCTTTCTGTCTTGAATGGTTTCTTTAATCTCGTGCGTGACCTTATGGTCTCGTTTGATCCCCATATTCGGATAGAGTCGGCCAGTTCAAGAGGGTTCTTAAATCCGGATTCTCTGATTCAGGTCATTCGGAACACCCCCCATGTAGAATCGGTTGCGCCGTATGTAGAAGGAAAAGCACAATTTATCTGGGGCGAGGGTAAACACGGTAACAAGGTTGTTATCGTTAGAGGTATTGTTAGTCAATTAGGAATAGGCGAAAATACCGTTTCTAGGAAGATGACAACTGGGGTTCTGCAATTGGCACGCGGCGAGGGCGAGCCGGGTGTGGTCTTGGGCGAGGCATTGGCCAACCGAATTGGTATTTTTTCGCTGAATAATGACTATGGCCCCAATCGCGTGGAACTTCGATCTGCGGCGGGACTTGCACGCAGTTTATCTACATTTGGCTTTCCAGACTTCCCGCGATTTCAGGTTAGAGGTCTGTTCCAGATAGACCCCGCCTACGACGAAAGTCATGTCTTTATTGATTTACCGGAAGCCCAGCGTCTGTTCAGAATGAATGGCCGGGTAACAGGGGTGGAACTACGTTTAAACGACTTGGACGCTGCTGCCGGAGTAAAAACCCGCCTTTCGGCACAGTTGGATGCCCAAAGATTTCGCGTTAGTACTTGGTTTGATATTCAGAAAACGCTCTACGAGACCATGCTCTTCGAGAAATGGGGCGCCTCTTTAATACTTGGGCTTATTATTCTGGTGGCGGCTTTTAATATCGTGGGATCGCTCACAATGGTGGTGATTGAGAAACGACGGGATTTAGGCATCCTCCAGGCTATGGGAGTTTCGCGGTCTCACATTCGTCACATTTTCCTCTTAGAAGGTTTGTTGATTGGTGGTGTGGGCATAGCCGTTGGGACAACATTTGGCCTACTCCTTTGCTATATACAAGATCGCTTTAAATGGGTACCACTGATGGGCGGAGACTCCTTTATCATAGATGCGTATCCGGTTGTCGTACAATATGGCGATGTATTGATTGTTGCCGTCGGAGTATTGGTCTTATGTACACTTGCCGCCGTATATCCGGCATGGCGTGCAGCACAGACCGAGCCTGTAGAGGCCATTCGTTGGGAATAGTTACCAACCAGCAACACCCGGAACCGACGTGTTTTCTGGCTTTTTTAATTCTTCGGGCGTCCAAGGTGTGGTGCGATCTCGGTAGAACAGCCGGATCATCTTTATATCGTCGGCAGGAACGGGGGGGGCATTGTTGCCCCAGCGCTTACGTATAAATGTAAGAATGTCTGCAAGGTCCTCATCGCTTAGATGCCCCCACGGGGGACATGCGCCACGATATACTTCGCTTCCAGATAGCAACTCGCCCTCCAAACCATGAAGCGCCAAACGAATCAATCGTCCGTGCGGCCCCTCAACCGTTGCGTTGTTTTTGAGTGGAGGAAAGGTGCGTAATACGCCTTCTCCATCCGATTGGTGACATGAAGCGCATTGTTTTTCGTAAAAAGCCATCCCAGGTGGGGGCAGCGGGATAGGGGAAGGGGATTGTTTACAACCCATCCATGCGGCCAACACGAAAAGAAATAATGTTTTACGCATCATTAATTTCGCTTGTCAGTACGGGGTAGGGAGGGATCCGTCAAAATCAATACATCACCTAAATGCTGGTGTTCACTCGGTTTATATTCGGGAAAGCCCATGCCTGCGTGCATGGTCACGGTGAAAATCCTGGCTTTCTTATGATAGTGCATTACCTGTTCGGGTGTACCCAAAGCGCTTTCACTATGAAACACACCATTTATATGGACAACAAGGGCTTTTTTATATTGCTTGAGTGCTTGGGCCACAGACCATCCCATGGTTGCGTCGCGTAGGTTCTGGGCTTCTAACATCTTAGGGTTGTTGTGTGCCGCGCCCATTTGGCGTTCCATCTCTGCATTAAACTTCTGGCCATATGCGGCAGATGCCGGATGCAAGGGCAAGGGCGGGAACCATTGCTTGGCGATTTTTGGTAAAGAATTGAGTGCGACGATGCCTTCCCGGCCCGTAAGGCTTACAAATCGCCGTGGTGCATTACCCGCAATAACCGGAATACGGTTTGTTTTTGCAAACTCAATCATCGGCTTATAGTCGGTGTCATAATTGGTCCATGGACGACTGTCTAATTTCAGATCTCGCTCCCTTATTTTGCCCGCAAGGTATAAGTCTAATACTTCTTGGGTATCTCGCTCAAACTGCTCCATTGCTAGCACGATCGGACGTGCTTTGTCTGCCTCGAATAGGGCTTTAAGCAATTCAAACTGAAGGTAATGTGCAACTGGGTCATTGTGTTCTTCTCCCAGAAACACCACATCGGCCGCTCTCATTTGTTGCACAAGTTCTTCTATGCGCATGACTTCACCATTTTTTCCATATATCCGGTAATGTGATGCCGTGATGGTAGAGTCTTGTGCTCCGGCAGAGAGCGTTGCATAGAATGTGAGGGCCAAGAAGGTGGTTAAAAAGACTTTCATGGGTTATAGATGATCAATGGAAGGTATGCAGAGGTCAAAAGACCTGTCCCAAGTTACAACATTTTGTTTTCTTTTGTACTCGACGAGCAGCCTATGGGCACACAAAATAAAAGACACGGCACAGAAATATGTTTAAACAATTTATAATTGTGCAAACAAGTAATTATATTTTAAAGGCTTATGTCAGTAATGGATTAAGCGTTTTGTTTTTTACAACATCAAAATCAGGTCTTAAATCAAAATGCCCACTACTCGCTTAACGTATTTGCTATGTCTTATTCTTCGTCCTACCCTCCCGAAGTGCCCCTGAAATCTTTTGATCCGGGGCCGCCCTTTTTAGAGCCAGAACCCGAAACCCCGAAACCCAAAAAGTCTCTTTGGCCATTATTGCTGATAACAGGTGGTGTGTTGGGGTTAATTGCAGGTGGTGTTTGGGGGTACCAAAAGTGGATCAATGCCCCTGCTACATCATCCGAGAAGCCGCAAGTCTCTGTCTCTAAGTTATTGGCGAAAACCATGGATCGCTCAAACATGGCAAAACCCCATCAGCACCCATATAAAGTATTTATTGGAACTAAGGGAGAAGTCTATGTACAGCAAGAAATGCCTATCTATGTCAAGATTGCAGTTTCCGAAGACCCTAATGCGCCATCATATCGTCTGACAGGGATGAACGCTGCCCCCATGAAATTAGATGGGCCGGGCGAGCACCACCTCCGTCATTCTCATACAGAGCGTGGCGGCGCAGATCTGAATATTTTCAATCTCACGTCGGATGATGCTGCCCCCAAAGTATGGACAGAGTTTAGAGGAGCCGAGCGTCATGCCAAAGACAGCACCATATATTTTGGTAAGGGCCTACAGGTGGACGTCAAGTCCGAGGATAAAATTTCTGGTCTGCAAGAAAGTTTTGTCTCTGTTGACGGGGCCACCTTTATTTCTAATCAATCTGTTTTGATTTTCGATAAAGAGAAGCCCTATAGCCTTCGTACTTATGGGGTGGACAACGTAGGAAATGCCGGAAAGCCCAAAGAAGAGTTGTTTATTGTGGATCTGACGGCCCCTCGATCTACGATGACTCTACAAAAACCATATGTTTCCGAAACCATTTCGCCGCAAACAACCGTTGTGCTGAATGCCCAAGATAACCTTTCTGGGGTACGAAAAATTTATTACCGATATGAGGGCGAATCCCAATACCGAGAATACAACGGAAAAAGTATTGAACTGGGCAGCCTCAAAGAAGGGGGCAATAAATTGTATTATTACGCCATAGATCATGTAGGTAATAGGGAACCGGATAATGCCTTCTCGTTTTATTTCGACCTTACCAGCCCTCTGTCTTCTTCCGAAGTGAAGGGGGATAAGTTCTTTATCAATGGCCGACAATATGTTTCCCCGCGTACCGAAGTAAAGTTGGCTGCCCAAGATAATAAAATTGGTGTAAGTCGGATTGAATACCAAATTAATGAGGGTGGTTTTTTACGTTACGCGCAGCCCTTCAAAATTCCACAATCAAATGGCGAATACCGCATAGACTATCGTTCTACGGACAACGTAGAAAATACTTCGAAGCCCAAACGGATGGTCGTTTATATGGATTTAGAAAAACCAGTTTCGGATTATGTATTCGATGGGCCAACTTTTATGCTGCGAGATACCCTCTACATCACCACACGCACCCACCTGAGACTTCCTGCTACCGATAAATATTCTACGGTAAAAGTGGTCAATTATAAAAGAGATACGGATCCACAAAAGGTATTTAGCAGTCCATTTGTCATTCAGGGACGTGGCTTTCATGAAGTGATTTTCCACGCCATAGACCAAGTGAATAATCGAGAGGAAAATCGGCGGGTTGCTTTTGTGGTGGATGACCGGCCACCACAAATTTTTAGCCACCTCAGCGCCAATAAGTATGAAGACATCCGACAGGGCGGCGAGGTATTAGGGGTTTATCCGCAACTCACGCAAATATTCTTGGCTGCAACCGACGATATTTCTGGTACAAAGGCTATTTGGTACACCATCAACGGTGGTAAGGAAATGCCTTTTGTAGGCTCTATTAAGGGTTTAAAAGAAGGGATCTACACCATTGATATCCGAGCACAAGACAACGTAACCAACGAGAGCCGATCTCGTGTTCGGTTTGCCATAGGTAGGTTCTAACCATATTTTCTCTGCTCAAGCTCCGCTAAATAGGCGGGGCTTTTTTCTTCGGCAACCGATACAAAAAAACCGAACTTCTTTAAGAAGTCCGGTTGGAGTATCCAGTACGGGAATCGAACCCGTGTTGCCGCCGTGAAAGGGCGGAGTCCTGACCGCTAGACGAACTGGACATTTTTTGATAGACTACCAAGATAATAAATAAGTATCAGATGAATCAAGTGAAGTTCATTTCAAACTTCTTTTTTAAATTGGGCTTTGTACTGTGTAAGAATGGGGCCGACAGCCATTCGGCTGTGCATTTGGAGCCGCTCCAAGGCTTCTTCGATGGTTACAAACTGCTGAAAGTGTTTGAAAGCGCGGGTAAGTTGTACAACAACTTGAACGGGGCGCGAGGGAGCAGCAAAAACCACCCGTCCTCCGGTGGGTTTTAGCTGACGATGTAAATAGAAAATAGTGCCTAAACCAGTAGAGTCTAAAATTCCCGTATCGGAGAAATCTAGTACAAAAAAACGGACCCCTTTTTCTACCTCTTGCATACACACCTCCTTGAAAGCGGAGGCATTACGAAAGTCGAGAGCAGGGCCGATTTCGGCAATTGTAATAAGGTCTGTTGCAGGCTGAAGTTGGAAAGCCATATCTTGGTTCGGCATAATAGGTGTTTTGTCGGACGTCGCATCCAAATTCATACCATTATTTATCAAAAGACGTGAATTTTATCAATCAAATTGAAGGAGGGCGGATCTCCATCGGTATTGCTTGTGCTTTTGACATTGACGCACATACCTACCCTCCTACATTCAGTACTGAGTTAACACAGTGGCTTTCATATAGAAAACAACCACTTAGCGAAAAGGATGAGTCCATCCGAAAAGCCGTGAGAGACGTGCTTCGCAATGGGAATTATAAGCCGACGGGTCGCGGAAAACCTGCTAATGAATATTTGATTCGGGCGGTACACGAAGAAAACTTTCCTAAAATCAACGCTCCGGTAGATATCAATAACCTGATCAGTATTAAATATTTACTCCCAATCTCATTATGGGATTTGGAGCTGGCAGGAGCCGATGATTTTTTGTTTCGGCTTGGGCAACCCGGCGAGACCTATATTTTTAATTCTGGAGGTCAAGAAATAGGGTTACAAGACCTTCCTGTTGGGTGCGCCCTTTTTCAGGACCATCCAGGGGGGATCCCGATCGTAAATCCGGTGAAAGATAGCCTCAAAACCAAGACCTTGCCTGAAACACGTCATGTCGCAGCCGCGATTTATGCACCTTCTCAAATGATTAATAATGAAGAACTATTCAAAATCAGTTCTGAATTTGCTACCTTGCTGGGTGCTTGTGGAAATGCCGCCCGCTATATATCGGGTATTGTATCACCAGAAGGTCAGTTTTATTTGTCGCGCCCTTAAGGGGTATGTTTTCCTTTACGTCTAAATCCCTAAAAATTGTGGAATCTTTGTTGATAGGTATATTTATCATTGGATATGCAGCAATCGCTTTTGAACACCCCATTAAGATCAACAAATCGGCTACTGCTCTTCTGACGGGTGTACTGCTATGGACTGTTGTGGTGCTTACATCGGGAGATGTACATCATGTGGAAACGGAGTTGGGGCATCATCTCACGGATATTGCCCAGATTCTGTTCTTTTTGCTCGGCGCCATGACCATTGTGGAATTGGTGGATGCGCACGAGGGGTTTCGCATGATCACAGATCGCATCCGAACACAGGATGTACGCAAACTGCTTTGGCTCATTTCGTGGGTTACATTCTTTTTATCCGCCATATTGGATAACCTCACAACCTCCATCGTGATGGTTAGTTTGCTGCGCAAATTGATCAAAGACCACGAAATGCGGAAAATGTTTGCGGGTATGGTGGTGATTGCAGCCAATGCAGGCGGTGCCTTTTCACCAATCGGGGATGTTACAACGACTATGCTCTGGATTGGCGGCCAAATATCAACGGTTAATATCCTTATGTCTCTTTTTATTCCAAGCGTCATTTGCCTCTTGGCCCCGCTGATTTGGATTGGGTTTCACCTGAAAGGGACCATAGAAGCACCTGCGAAGCCAGCAAAAGACCATATTCCTGATGGCAGCACCCTCATGCTCATCCTTGGGGTAGGTGGTTTGATTTTTGTACCTATTTTCAAAACTGTCACGCATTTACCACCCTATGTGGGTATGTTGCTTTCCTTATCTGTCATCTGGATTGCTTCCGAGCTGTTGCATAAAAACAAAGATGAAGAAGTCCGCAAGCCTTATACTGCCTCCGAAGCACTTAAGCGGGTGGACACGCCCAGTATTTTGTTCTTTCTGGGAATCTTGCTGGCCATTTCGGCACTGGAGGTATCGGGTATCCTCGGAGCAACGGCACAATGGCTGAACGACACGGTTGGGAATTTGGACGTAATCGCCGTCGTGATTGGTCTTCTTTCTGCTATTGTGGATAACGTACCGTTGGTGGCTGCCACAATGGGGATGTACGACCTTGCAACGTATCCGATGGATTCCAAAATTTGGGAATTTATTGCCTATACAGCCGGAACGGGCGGCTCTATCCTAATTATCGGTTCTGCTGCTGGTGTGGCTGTGATGGGTATGGAAAAAATAGACTTCATTTGGTATGTCAAAAAGATTTCGATTTGGGCGGCCATTGGGTATTTTGCAGGCGCAGCCGCATACATTCTGATCTACGCACTTTTACATACCCATTGATAAACGTAAGAGGCCATGCACCTACGTCTTACGGAAGGCTTAACAATGCTCGAACACCACCAGCAACCCTTTGTCAAGTTATTTGAACACGGGACGTTGGTGGTGGAACTTTATGCCCCCCAACAGCGGGACTTACAAACCCCACATACCCGCGATGAGTTGTATGTGGTGGCAAATGGTACGGGTTGGTTTGTAAATGGTGGCCAAAGGCATCCATTTGGCCCGAAGGATGTCTTGTTTGTGCCGGCTGGAGTAGTGCATCGGTTCGAGGACTTTTCAGAGGATTTTGCGGTTTGGGTTATGTTTTACGGTCCTGAAGGGGGGGAATCCGCTACACCTCCTCTCCACTTGCGATTGGTATCCAATGAAAGCGAATGGCAGTCCGTTAAACACATCCGGACCGAGGTGTTTATTCTGGAGCAGGCTTGTCCGCCAGAAGAAGAATGGGATTTGTTCGATGATACGGCAACGCATATTTTGGGTACGGTTAATGGTGTGCCCGCAGCCTGTGCAAGATGGCGCATCACGAAAAGTGGTGATGGGGATGGCCTTGCCAAGTTAGAGCGATTTGCAATATTAGCCCCATTTCGGGGGAAGGGCTATGGCCGCCAAATAGTTGAGTGGACTATAGACCAAGCAGAAAAAGCGGGATATTTGATACAGATGATACATGCCCAAGCGCACTTACAATTTTTTTACAACTCGCTTGGGTTTAGGCCGATTGGCAAACTATTTGATGAAGCAGGTATTCCGCACATCCGAATGTTCCGTAAAGGATCACGCGCTTAAGTAATGGTTCATCTGTTGAAAGTGCGGAAAGATGAAAGGTGTGATGTCTTGCCCAATGAAAAGGGGTAATAAAGTTTCGTAATCACGCCCTTGGCACAATCATTATACCGGACTGCTATCCGAGGTGGTCTTTTCGTCGTCGTTTTTATTACGAAGATTCAGGTCTAACAAGGAGTCCACCCAAATGCCTTCGTTTTGCAAGGCTTCTTTCCCATTGCCCCATGTGAAGCAGAAAAGTGTAAAAAGACCGACAACCTTAAACCCATCTTCACGCAATAATTTGATAGCCAAGCGTGCATTTTTGCCACTGTTCAGGACATCGTCTAACAAGACCACAGGTTCATTCCGGGTTATAGGCCCTTCCACCAAGCGGCGGCGGCCATAAGGCTTTCGGGTTTCGCGTACAAATCCGCCTTTAAACCCCATCTCCGGCCCCGAACTCAGTACTGAACATACAAGTGGGAAGGAACCATACCCCAGGCCAACCACCTGATGTATTCCCTTCTTTGCTAAACGTCTTGCCAAAACACCTCCAACTTCATTAAAAAAGACGGCATCCAACATCGGGGTTCGGGTATCCAGCATCCAACGAATGGGTAAGCCTGCCGGATCGGTGATGGCTTCCTGTTCGCTACGAACCATGGCTTGCTGATAGAGTCGGTTGCCAAGGTCAATTAATTCGGTCTCAGTCATGTCAGAATATTTTGGGTTATATCATAAGAAGATACAAAAACCATTCGCGAATTGTATTTTCAGAACAGGAAAAAGCGGGTTTTCCCATAAAAAACCGGATCTGGAAGTGCAAGGAAAAAGGTAGATGGGATGTTCCTGTGGTCGTGCGTGTCTGTATGTTCTACCCATCTACCATACTTTTTGAGGCAGAGACTTTTTTATATTGCTTTAATAAACCTGTAAAAACCAAAAGAACATGCAAAACAGACGTACTGCACTTAAGCAATCTATTTTACTGGCTACCGCCCCTCTGAGTGTACTTGATGAGGGAAGCCCCTTGAAAGGTCGTATCCGACATTCTGTATGCAGGTGGTGCTATGGACAAATTCCATTGGATACGTTTTGTAGCCGGATCAAAGCCTTGGGTTTAGAAGCCATAGACTTGGTGGGTGAGGCCGATTGGCCCGTGCTCAAAAAACATGGTTTAACGTGTTCGATGGTGAATGGTGCGGAAATCAGCCTTACTCGTGGCTTTAATGACCCCGCCCTCCATGATGAATTGGTGCGGCGATATGAAGATCTGATCCCCAAAGCGGCTGCGAATGGCTATAAGCAAGTGATTTGTTTCTCTGGAAATCAAAACAGTCTTTCAGACGAAGAAGGTATTCGGAATATGGCCTCCGGTATTCGACGTTTATTGCCCTTGGCTGAACGTGCGGGCATTACGCTGGTTCTGGAAATGTTGAATAGCCGCGTAGATCACAAAGGGTATCAGGCTGATACCACCGAATGGGGTGTGGCGGTTTGTAACCAGTTGGAGGACCACCCAAACTTTAAACTGCTCTATGACATATATCACATGCAGATAATGGAAGGCGACCTCATCCGCACGATCCGGAAGCACCAAAAACACCTCGCACACTTCCACACAGGAGGGAATCCGGGCAGAAATGAGATCAATCAGACGCAAGAAATTTATTACCCTATCATCATGAAAGCGCTCGTGGAACTTGGGTTTAAGGGATATGTGGCACAGGAGTTTATCCCTAAAAGTAAAAACCCCATCGCATCCTTACAAGAGGGCATCCGGATTTGCGACGTTTAAGCGTAAGTTACTCCGCAGGGTATAAGTGTTTACCCACGACCTTCCATACCCTATGGAGGCGGGCAACAGGCGGCTTCTGTTGTTCGGTGGCGCGATACCGTAAAATAGTTATGTGGGCACCATGCTCCGTTTTTTTAAGTTCCCACATGGTCAGGTCTTTGGTTGGGTGATTGCTATGTTGTGGTAGGGTGAAGGTATCTGCCAACTGACAAGGCCCTTTTTTCCATGTCTTCCCTCCATTCGTCGTGTTTTGGCGCATAAGGTATTCTGCATCGGCGCCGGGATTGCACGACAGATAGACCTCACCTTGCTGTGCTGAGGTAAAGTACATCCGGACAGGAACATCAGAGTGGTCGGACTTGGGTATTGCTGCACGTCTGGTCCAGGTGGCTCCTCCATCTAAGGTACGGAAAAGTTGTACTTCGCCCGGTCCTTCCATAGTAAACAGCACAAGGGCAAAGCCGGTTTTGGCATTCAAGAATTGCATTTCCCAAACTTGGCTGGAGCCTACGGGCGTCATTACCTCGCGCCACGTTTTGCCGCCGTCTCTGGTGCGGAGTAAAACTGAGCGTAATGGACCAGGCCCCATACCCCAAACGCCGTACAAAAATGCTTCAAGGTGGCTCCGGCCCAAAATATCCACATAGAGCGAAACCGTATTGTTTTCCGCTAGGTCTTGTACGATCTCCCGCTCGTCCGACGTAACGGGCTTAAATGAAATAATGGCATTTTGTGCAGATACACCGAGTGTACAACACAGCGTGAAAAGTGCGATTACGAGAAGCGGTTTAGGGAAGTACATGGCGAATAGCGATTGGTTAGAAAAATAATAAGCCGAAAACCTGATGGTTTGGTATAAACGCACTATTTGGTATTTTTGTTTGCTGGATCTTTTAAATGTGTTGGAGATGTGACCGGAATTGGATAACTTATTTTCTTCCCCTTCAACCTAATCCCAAAAAATATGGACCGTAGAGACTCGCTAAAACTCATGGGCATGGGTGCGGTGGCCTTGGCTGATCCGCAAATAGGCCTTACTGCTGTTGCCGCTCAACGCCCCGTTCGGAATTGGATTTGGATTCGTCCGGATGACAAGCAGACCGATGCGCAACGTCGCGACCTGTTCCGAATGTATAAACGCTATGGGATTTACGGCGTGTTTATAGAATGGTATCATGAAGCAACCTTCAAAGCGGCAGCCAATGCAGGGCTTTCTACACACCTCTGGATGTGGACAACCAACCGGCGTGACCAATGGATTCGGGATAACCATCCGGAGTGGTATGCGATCAGCCGTAGCGGAAAGTCCTGTTTCGATCAGCCGCCCTATGTGGAGTACTACCGATGGGTATGCCCAAGCCGCAAAGAAGTGGGCGATTATTTGGAGCAATTTGTCCGCGATCATCTTAAGAAACCATATGTGCAGGGCATTCACTTAGATTATGTGCGCTTCTGCGATGTAATCTTGCCAGTGGAACTTTGGCCAACCTATAATTTAGTCCAGACCGAAGAAATGCCGGATTATGATTTTTGCTATTGTGAGGTGTGTCGCTCGAAGTATAAGACACTATATGGCAAAGACCCCAAGGACATTGCATATCCATCCGATCAATACTCGTGGCGGAAGTTCCGCTACGATGCTGTTACACAACTTGTAAACCGTCTGGCAAAGGTGGTCCACGCGCAGAAAAAACCCATCACGGCTGCGGTTTTCCCTACACCGGAAATTGCCCAACGGATTGTGCGCCAAGATTGGACACGTTGGAATTTGGACGCCTTCTGCCCAATGGTGTACCATAGTTTTTATTTGGAACCGGAACGGTGGATTGGTGAAGCCGTGGAACAAGGGGTTTTTGGGCTTCGGGATGCAAAGCCTCTTTATGCTGGTTTGTACTTGCCTGCCTTTGCAAATGACAACGCCTTCGAGATGGGCGTGCGCTATGCGAGAAGGAACGGAGCCAGTGGAATTTCCCTCTTTGGTGATGTTACAGAGAGTCAGTTGAAAATTCTGGCTGCTTTGAAGTGAGGTCGTATGAGGCAAACGGGCTTTATGATCCTACTTCATGAAGTTTATTTGCGTATAGTAGATGGAAAAAATTATTAGTCGTAGATTAGGCCGTTTTTTTTAAAAAAACAACGCAACCAATTCGTCTAATACATGGCTACGGCCTTTAAGATTGACAACATCCATCTGATTGGACATCTCAAACTACCCTCTAAAAGGGTAATGGACGAGGTGTCCTTTTTTTATGTAGAGAATAGCCGTTCTATCAGGGGTGTATTTCTGGATAGAAGTATCCTGTTTTTAACCCTCCACCTACCTACCTCTTTTGGGCAGCCTCATGTGTTCATCGTTACATGGGTGTATGCCCATAAATCTTTTTCACCTTTTTCCTCATATCACAACTATGTCTAATAATCATATTAACCGAGTAAGTCTGGGTGGTTTGCTCATTACATTAGGGATTATTTATGGCGATATCGGAACATCGCCACTATATGTTATGAAAGCCATTACAGGGACTGGAGCCATCGAGGCGGATGTGGTCCTGGGTGGAATTTCTTGTGTGTTTTGGACACTCACCCTTCAAACAACCTTTAAATATGTCATCTTGACACTTCGGGCAGATAATAATGGCGAAGGAGGGATTTTTTCATTATACACACTGGTACGTAAGTTATCCCCCAAGCTGATAATCCCTGCTTTGATTGGGGGAGCTGCTTTGTTGGCAGACGGCATTATTACACCACCTATTTCCATTTCGTCTGCGGTGGAAGGATTACGCATCTTCAATCCGAGCATCCCAACCGTTCCTATCACAATTGCCATCATTACCCTTATTTTTGCCTTTCAGAGATTGGGGACCAATGTAGTAGGGCGATCCTTTGGACCTATTATGCTCGTCTGGTTCACTATGTTGGCGGTTTTGGGTTTAGGTCATTTGATAAATGATCTCAGACCGTTGGCCGCAATAAATCCATACTATGCTTGAGAACTGCTTGCGCTTCATCCGAATGGTTTTTGGCTATTAGGCGCTGTGTTTCTTTGTACGACGGGTGCAGAAGCGCTTTATTCTGATTTGGGTCACTGTGGGAGGGGCAATATACGGGTATCTTGGGGGTTCGTCAAAACTGCCCTTTTGCTTAATTACATGGGGCAAGGAGCTTGGTTACTTGAACATGAGGGCCAGATATTGGGTGAACGCAATCCGTTTTATCTCTTAATGCCGGATTGGTTTTTGATTTTGGGTATTCTAATTGCCACTTTCGCCGCTATTATTGCCAGCCAAGCATTAATTTCTGGGTCCTTTACGTTGGTTGGAGAAGCCATCCGACTGAACCTTTTCCCAAAAGTGAAAGTGGTCTTCCCTTCTCATATGAAAGGGCAACTTTATATTCCGAGCCTTAACTTAATGCTTTGGATTGGATGTGTAGGCATTATGTTACACTTTCAGGAATCGGCAGCGATGGAAGCCGCCTATGGCTTGGCTATAACGGTCACAATGCTGATGACTACCATGTTACTCATGTATTACCTGCGTCTAAAACGTTATCCAGTCTTTTTTGTGGCTGTTTTATTTACTCTCTATGCGGTAATTGAAGGTGCCTTTTTGGCGGCGAACTTGCTTAAGTTTATGCATGGAGGCTATGTTACGGTAGTCGTTGCATTGTTGATTGGGGGGTTGATGTGGATCTGGCTTGAAGCGGGGAAAATAAAATCGGGCCTTATAGAAATGGTAAAACTACCGGACTATCAGTCCCAACTTAAACAATTGAGCAGTGATGTTGATTTTCCTAAATACGCTACGCATTTGGTTTTTTTGAGCAAAGCCAGGCGAGACGACGAGGTGGAACATGCGGTTATGTATTCCATTCTTAATAAACAACCGAAACGGGCGGATGTGTATTGGTTTGTCCATGTGGAAGTGACCGATGAACCAGACACAATGGCATATTATGTCCGAACGTATGAAGAAGACGATCTGTATAGAATCCATTTTAAACTTGGCTTTCGCGTCCCACAACAAATTACAGGTCTGCTTCGGCAGGCGATTTCGGAATTGGTTACCAACAATGAAGTACATATCTCGAAGAGCGCACAAAAATACCATACCCAATCAGATAAAAAACGGGTTGGTGATTTTAAGTTTGTCATTTTAAAAGAAATATTGACCTCAGAAAACGATCTTCCCTTTTGGAAACAATGGGTATTGGCACTTCATCTAACCATAAAAGAGTTTACCGGTGGCCCTGTGCGTTGGTTTGGTTTGGATGGTAGTATTGTGGAGACAGAGCCTGTGCCTTTGATTGTGAAGCCAATGGCGCATCCCAAATTGGTGCGATTAAATCCGCCAAATTAAGCGCTTTAGTCCATAACTATAATAAAACAAGGCCCGTCAACTGTTGTTGCGGGCCTTTGCCTTCTCTCGTGGGTTAAACCAATCAGGTTGCGTCGAAGGATTTTATGTGCGGAGGTTCGTGCTCTCCTCCTTCATGTGGTGGTGTGTTTAGTACTTTTAGAAAGAAATAAACTGTAATTACAGTGATAAGGATAATGGTCACCAACCATAAAACAAGCGCTGCAGTAGTCATGATGGTAGCTCCTTAAATGTTTTTAATAATATGACGGCCTTCTCGGAGTCGTTTATAGTAGGCCACCCGAACGAGGTAGGCAATTCCTACAAAAAGTGCCAACAAGAGCAAACGAGAAAGATGTACGGCCATTGGTTGCTCCGACGTTAGCTTGTTGATGATGTCCGGAAGACTAAAGACAAACACGGCCAACAAAAATAACGGTGTGATGTATTGGATAATAAACTTAAAGGCACTCGGAACCTGAATATCAGCCCCTCGGTTGATTTCGTCCCAGCCACGCTTCATGCCAAACACCCATGCAAATAGAATGATTTCAAGCAGGGCGAAAACCACCAAGGAAACTGTCCCCGCCCAATAGTCATATTCACCAAAAACGCCTTCTTGATAGAAAATTACCGTGGGCAAGCCAAGAATCAGCACAGCCAAACCAAACGTCCAAGCAGACTTCTCTCGCTTCCAGCCAAATTCGTCTTGAAGAAAGCCCATGATCGGGGTTCCCATGGCCAAAGAAGAGGTGATCCCCGCAAAAAACAACAGCCCAAACCACATTACCCCAGACAGAGTACCCAATATGGGGCCCCATTGTTGGAATAGGTAGGGTAGGGTTTGGAAACCTAAGCCAAAGCCACCACCACTTGCTACAATTTCTCGTACTCCGTCTATGCCCAAGTAACCAACGGTGATCGGGATAACGATAGCACCTCCCAATACGACCTCAACAAACTCATTTGTCCATCCAGCTCCCATTGCATTCAGCGCCACATCGTCGCGGGAGCGTAGGTAGGAGGCATAACAATGGATGCTTCCCATCCCCACAGAAAGGGTAAAGAAGATTTGTCCGGCGGCAGCCAGCCATACTTTTGCATTCCAGATGCTATCGAATTGCGGGTTCCAGAGGAAATTAAGCCCCACGGTGCCGTCATTTACCGCTCCATCGGTTCCTGCGGTAAGGGTAATGCCACGAATTGCTAGGAAAATCCCGAAAATAATGAGAAGTGGCATTCCGATTTTTGCAACGGCCTCTACCCCGCCACTCAAACCGCGAGACAGAATCCAGGTATTGAGTAATAAGCAAAGCACATAAAACACCACAGGCTCGTAAGGAATACCCGTATGTGAGACGCCAATATCGGTATAATCAGTAAAAAACTGTGCTACGGAGGCTTGAGTACTACCGTTGAAAGAACCGACAATGGTATGATATACATAAGACATGGTCCACGATTCGATATAACAATAGTAGGCGGCAACGGCAAGATTGGTGAAGATCCCAAAAACACCTACGTATTTCCATAGTCTGCCATTGGGTGCCATCGAACCAACGATGAAGGGGGTGCTATGGTGCCCGTGTTGGCCTCCAAAACGGCCCATAGACCATTCAACAAAGAGCAGGGGAATGCCCATTAGCAGAAAGCAGACCAAATAGGGAATGATGAATGCACCACCGCCATTTTCAATGGCTTGCACAGGAAAGCGGAGGAAGTTTCCGAGACCAACAGCATTGCCTGCCATGGCCAGAACCAGTCCCACTCGTGAGCCCCAAGATTCTGTGTTTGTACTCATTACGGTATGTTTGTTAGGGGAAAATGAAAACAAAAGGGTTTATAGGGTAATCTCAGATGTTGTATATGAAATAAGGACGACCCGAACCTTGTTTAGGTAACCCATGAAGAAACAAAAAAGATATAGGTAAAAGCAAGGCTTTTCTTCATTTTCCGTCCGCAACCTTGGGCAAAATAGATTTTATTTTAAAAGTAAAAATGTTGTCATGCACCCGAAATGTCGTATAAGGTTTCAGATAAGGCTATTGATCTTGTGCTGAATAAGCAAGCGTTCTGCTTCAGAAGGTGCCTTTTTTAGGGCTTGTTCCCATGCCAAAAGTGCATTTTTCCTTTCTCCGGCTTCAGAAAATAAATATGCACGAATTGAAAAATATAGATGATGCGTGGAAAGTGCGTCTTGACGGGGTAGGTGATTGAATGCTTCGAGGGCAGCATGGGGGCCTTCGACCTCGGAGAGGGCAATCAGGCGGTTGAGAGATGCCGTGGGAGAAGGGGCGATTGCTTCCAAAGCATCATAATATTGCAAAATTTTGTACCAGTTGGTTTCTTTGTAGGTACTGGCACGGGTATGTTCCCACGAAATACCAGCCTCCAAGTGGTACCGCGATAGATGGCTTCCTGTGGCAGCTTTGTTCAGATACGTTTTTCCAATCTCGATGAGTGGACTATTCCACAAGCGTCGGTCTTGATCCGGCAAAAGACACAACGCACCCGTTTCTGTGAGGCGGGCATGGGTACGAGCTGCTTGAAAACACATAAGTGCAAGTAGAGCGAATACTTCTGGTTGACGGGTTTGGTGTTGTTCTGCCAGTAAAACCCCCAACCGGAGGGCCTCGTGCATCAATTCCTGTCGGATTACCTCATTAGGCTGATTGGATTTGTAGCCTTCATTGAAGAGTAGGTATATAGCCAATAGCACTTGTGAAAAACGTTCTAGTAGTGCGTGTTGTATCGGAACCTCGAAAGGAATGTGTTGTTTTCGAAATATTTGACGTGCCCGATAGAGGCGCTTTTCTATATTTGTTTCGGTGGTGAGAAACGCACGAGCGATCTCTTGAACCGAAAACCCGCACAGATATTTTAGAATCAAGGCTATCTGCGATTCTTGCGGAAGGCTTGGGTGGCAACAAACAAACATCATACGCAGGACATCGTCTGCAAGAAGCAACTGTTGTTCGTTGTATTCCGAGACGTCTCGTTCACACTCTTCGGTCGCGTGTCTTTCCAAATGCTCCGAAGAAAGAGGTTGTTCTCTTTTCAAACGCCTTAAGGCATCAAGGGCTTTATTACGGGCCACCTGTAAGAGCCATGCCGAGGGGTTTGAGGGAATACCGCGAAACCGCCACACTTCCCATGCTTTAAGAAGTGTGTCTTGAACCACATCCTCGATCAACGGAAGGTGGTGCGTTCCCAAAAAACGGGTAAGCCGCACCACCAATCGTCCGGATTCATGTCGGAGAAAATGTTCGTTCATTCAGATGTTATTACAACTGATGTACTTCACGAATTTCTACGGTTCCATCTGCCGTTTGCAAAATGGGACAATTTTTAGATAATGCGACGGCTTCCTTCAGATCATGGGCTTTAAAAAGGAAATATCCGCCCACCATTTCCTTCCCCTCCGTAAAAGGGCCATCGGAGATGACGCTGTTTTTGCCTCGGATCACCCGCCCTGTAGGGACAAGTGGATCTCCACCCATCACGCGGTCTTCGGCCAGTAGGGGGGCCATCCATTGATCCCATAAGAGCAGTTCCTCGGTGCTTGGCGCGGTGTCAGGGTTTTCTGGGTCTGCTTCGCCTCCTCGGAAAAGATAAATAAAGTCTTTCATGCGTTTGGTTGTATTAGGCGTTAGAGGGATTGGGAAGTTTAATGATTTCGCGGATTTCTACAGAACCTGTTTCGTAGTGCAGAATGGGACACGCTTTTGCGAGTTCAGTGGCATGGTCTAAATGTGCTGCGCGGATCATCAAGTAGCCACTCACGATCTCGCCTGCATCGGGATACGGACCATCTTTCAGACGTTCAAATGTCGGACCTACCACGCGGCCTTCGGCAAGAAGAGGCTGCCCGTCTTCGAGGTTGCCGTTCTGTGCAAGGGCTTCTGTCCAAGTCATCCACCGTGCCATGTCTTCTTGCAGTTCTGCTGGCGATAAGCGGGCCATTTCCTCTGGCGATTCTCGGAATAGATAAAGAAAAGATGTTGTCATAAGAAAAATGTTAGGTGTGTGTCGGGAAAATGCTCCCATATTACATTGTATAGACGAATCATGTGCCAAAATCCGGACACGCAAAAAAAACTTTTCGGACCCATATAAAGGTTCTGATACACCCATCCCCTAAGTGGGATTTGGTACAACATAACTCTGTGGAATCGTTTTATGATCCCCTGAGAGGGTCTTTTATCTTGTAAGAGGAGTTTCAAAAGACCTAAGCAGCAAATTTATTACCTTTGCCGATGTATAGGTCGGAAACCGCTGTCTATTGCACCGAAAATTCAGACGGTGCAGTACACTTCTGGAAGGCAGTCTTGTAAATTGGCATGACAACTATTTCCTTTGTATTAACCTCATATAGCCATGAAAAAAAGGGCCTTTATTTGGATGGTTATGTATCTGTTGGGACTTGGAACGCTTGTTATGGCACAGTCTCCTATCACGGTTACATCTCCTGGAAAATTAGTACGTGTGTCGTTTTCTCTTTCTGGAGAGGGGGCACCTATGTATCGGGTTTTTTACCGTAATCAAGCGGTATTGGGGCAATCGGCACTTGGTTTTGCCTTACGTGATGGTCTTCTGAAAAAAGATTTTTCCATAGTTGGGTCAGCCATAAGAAGTACATTTGACGAGACTTGGGAACCCGTGTGGGGGGAGGTGAAAGAGATCCGGAATCACTATAACGAGGTAGCCATTCCCTTGAAACATCGCTCCGGTGCGCTTCTAAAGATTGTTTTCCGGGTGTACGACAATGGGCTAGGCTTTCGGTATGAATTCCCCAAAGAAGGGTATGAACACGATATTGCCATTACCGATGAACTCACGACTTTCCAACTGACGGGCGATCACAAGGCGTTTTGGATACCGGGGGATTGGGATTCCAATGAGCATTTGTATTCCACAACCCGCATAAGCGAGATCAAAAATACATGGTATCGGGAGACAGAAACGTCTATCGGAACCATGAATCTTCACGATCGCCAGTCTGTTCAAACCCCGATTACCTTCAGAATGGCAAATGGTTGGCATATGGCCATTCACGAAGCTGCATTAATAGACTTCCCCGCTATGCAACTTCATGTGGATCATCGCACACTAAAATTCTCGGCAATGCTGGTTCCTTCGCTAGATTTAGTGAATAAAGCGGTGGTTAAACCTGGTCATCAAACACCCTGGCGGGCAATTTTGTTAGGTGATCGTGCAGCAGACTTATTGTCCTCTAAGTTGATCCTGAATTTGAATGAGCCTTGTAAATATGAAGATACGTCATGGATCCGACCAATGAAATTTGCTGGTGTTTGGTGGGAAATGCACCTCGGAAAGTCAACATGGGATTATGCCGGAACACAAGATGCTGGTTCGGCACAAGGATTCAAACCAACAGGTAGGCATGGCGCAACCACCGAGAATACGAAGCGATACATAGATTTTGCTGCCGCGAATAACATTCAAGGTGTACTGGTGGAAGGTTGGAATATGGGATGGGAAAATTGGTATGGCCAATGGAAAGATGAAGTATTTGATTTTGCCAAGCCCTACCCGGATTACGACATAAAGGCTGTAACGGATTATGCCCGAAGCAAAGGCGTGGAAATTGTAGGTCATCACGAGACGTCAGGGGCCGTCACTTCTTATGAACGACAAATGGATCGCGCTTTTGCCTATATGAAGCAGCATGGCATTCATGCAGTAAAAACTGGGTATGTGGGAAAGATTATCCCCAAAGGTGAGCATCATGATGGCCAGTGGATGGTGAATCATTACATCCGTGCCGTCGAAACAGCTGCCGGACATAAAGTGATGATAGATGCACATGAACCAGTCCGTCCAACAGGTCTGCACCGGACGTATCCGAACTGGATGGCTTCGGAGGCGGCGCGTGGCAACGAGTTTAATGCGTGGAGCCGAGGAAACCCGCCTGAACACGAAACCATTTTGCCTTTTACCCGGCTACTGGGTGGTCCAATGGATTATACGCCGGGCATTTTTGACGTTACCTTCGATCAGTTCAAAAAAGAAGAGCGGGTACACACAACGGTTGCCAAACAACTCGCGCTGTATGTGACCATGTATAGTCCGGTTCAAATGGTGGCAGACTTGCCTGAGCACTACGAAGGCCATCCTGCTCTGGAATTTATCCGAGAAGTGGCCGTGGATTGGGACGACACGCGCATTTTGAATGCGGAAGTAGGGGAATATCTTACCATTGCCCGCAAAGCAAAAAATAGCCCATATTGGTTTGTCGGAAGCATTACGGATGAGGTGTCACGTGTATTCACCCTTTCGTTAGACTTCTTAGAAGCCGGCAAAACATATCAAGCAACGGTATATGAAGACGGTCAAGACGCACATTGGGATAAAAACCCGAAGCCAGTGAACATTCGGCGCTTGAACGTCAAAAAAGGCCACTCCTTAACACTCAAATTGGCCGCTGGTGGTGGCGCGGCTATTAGCCTAAAGCCTGCCAACTGAAAACGATTCATGTACCAGAAAAGGCCACTCGTTTTGTGAGTGGCCTTTTGGATAAAGGTTGACATTACACCATAAACAGATACGTTGTCTTTGTATTGGAGACGCAGCAACCAAATGGATTGTGGTCATTTGTCTGCGAACAAAGCCCAATCAGGTGTTTTTTGGATTATACCATTGCTCAGGGACGACGTGGGAACCGATCGGTGTTGTCGTAAGCAGGCTTTCGACGTTCATTATAAGCATTCCGTCCTTCCTGTCCTTCTTCCGTCATGTAGAACAACAAGGTGGCATTTCCGGCCAATTCCTGAAGCCCTGCTTGACCATCACAATCTGCATTCAAGGCAGATTTTAGCAGTCGGATGGCCAATGGCGATTTTTGCATGATTTCACGTCCCCACTCCACTGTAGTTGCTTCTAATGCCTCGTATGGGACGACTTTGTTGACCAAGCCCATTTGAAGGGCTTCTTGTGCATCATATGGGCGGCATAAGTACCAGATCTCACGGGCCTTTTTTTGCCCCACGATGCGTGCCAAATAGCTGGAACCATATCCCCCATCAAAAGAACCGACCTTGGGGCCAGTTTGCATAAATTTAGCATTATCAGCAGCAATCGTTAGATCGCAGAGGACGTGTAGTACGTGCCCACCGCCTACAGCCCAACCAGCCACCATGGCAATGACGGGCTTTGGACAAGTCCGGATTTCTCGTTGAAAATCCAATATGTTCAGCCGCATTACTTTCTCGTTTCCGGCTTCTTTGTATCCAGCATCTCCTCTGATACGTTGATCACCACCGGAACAGAAGGCTTCGCGCCCTTCCCCTGTCAGAATGATTACCCCCACTTCATGATCCTCGCGGGCATCGTGTAGTGCCATGCGTAGTTCTTTAACGGTTTCTGGCCGGAATGCATTGCGCACTTCGGGACGGTTAATGGTTATTTTGGCCAAGCCTTCCGCTTTGTGGTATTTGATGTCGGTAAAGATACCGGCTTCTGCCCATTGAATATTGCTCATATAGATTATCTTGGATAAGGGTTCAATTTCGGGGAAAGTACAACCCACAAATGGGTGAAGGGTGTGCGTCACACAAAATCTTTGCAATCGCCCTGTATCGTCTTTGTATAGGCGGGCAAGTTAAAACGTTTGGCCAAATTGAATGTGCAAGCTTAATGGGCTGCACGAGCCTAAAATATCATACCATCTGCACCTGATACCATTCGCATTGTGTAAGTCCTGATAATCTGGGTTTAGTTTGATGCCCAGATCAGCCCCGCCAGTAAATCCAGCCACAAAAAAACGAATACCAGCACCTGTACCAAATTTCCATTTTGCGGGGTTGAGGTACAACTGATTCGC
This sequence comes from Bacteroidetes bacterium UBA2364, assembly GCA_002344075.1. Classification (GTDB taxonomy): domain Bacteria; phylum Bacteroidota; class Rhodothermia; order Rhodothermales; family UBA2364; genus UBA2364. The sequence continues at coordinate 6,516 of DDTM01000017.1, read as the reverse complement.
CCATACATTGCCGAAATCAAGAAAGGCTACTCCGCGTAAACTCGTCAGTGAAGGGAGTGGAATTTGTGTTTCAATATTACCTGTAATTTTGCCAGTACCCCCCAGTGCAAACCCGAAGGCATCTCTGGGACCAAGATATTTGTTTCGCCAACCCCGAACATCTCGGTCACCCCCTCCAAAATATAATAAACGATAATAACGGGTATAAAACTTGTCACTCTCAAATAAACTATCGGCGGTCCACATCTTACCCGCAAATAATCGGACATTAAGTGATGCTCGGCGCAAAAAATCCGGAAGGCCATCTTGTTGTTGTAAAGGCAACGTGTAGGCCGTTCCTTCTAAAGAAGTTTTTAGGTAATTCAGATCCGAGATGAGCACTTTAGGCGCATTGGGTAAAAGTCCAGGGCGTCCACTAAGGGTAATAGAAGGCTTGATCAGCCAACCGCGTGTACGAAATAAGATGTTATCTACGTTGCCCAGTGTCCCTGAAAAAGAAACAGCCGCCTGATTGTATTGGTCGGAGTAGCGTAATGTGACAGGATCCGCTGTTACCCGCGAAAAGTTAAATGCAACATTCAGATTTTGATATTGCGAAATCCGGAATAAAAAAGAGGTATCTATGCCCCATGCGGTTTGTGGTGCATTCAAGAAGTCGTTGGTGTATTCAATATAGGGCTGTGTGAGTACAGCAAGTTTACGGTAAAAAAAATGTGGCTGTCTGAAGGATACAGAACCTCTATATTTTTTCTCTATAGGGTAGCTACGGAAGATTCCCAAAGAATCACCTGGTTGTACTACTACTTGTGCGCTCAAGGTTCTGGCACTTCCCAGAAAGTTACGGTGTTCCCATTTGCCTTCCACTCGGGGGCCGGTGTCGGAAGACAACCCTAACTGACCGCTTACAGAACGTAATTTGGCCTCGCGAACCTCAAAGATTACATCCACTTTGTCTGATAAAGGCTGAATGGGAATACTGAACAGGGCAAAACGGAACTGGGAGGACTCAAAAATCTGTCGCTTACTTTCCTCTAATTGCCGATAAGAAAAGGAGTCACCCTCCCTAAAAGTGAGTAGATTTAAAACCGTCGCCTCGGAAATATGTTCAAGCCCTGTTATCCGGATTTTACCAAAGGAACAACGTGGGCCTGGCGAAATGTATAAGGTAACATCTGCAAGGTTGGCAAGGGTATCTACCACCGTTACGTCGCGAAGTTGTGCATAGGCAAACCCTTCATCTTTCATCCAACGGACGGCTTTTTCGCGAAACTGTGCCATCGCCAATTCGGAAAAACGTTCTCCGAATTGTTGGATGAACGGATCCCGAAAGGCCCGCCAGTCATTACGTGCGGTTTCCGGAAACTGGTAATAGGCATCGCGGCCATCCGGGCCATAAAAGAGAATTTCCTGAATGGTGAGAGGAGGCCCTTCCGAGATATTAAAAAAAACCTTAATCTTGTTGGTGACTGGGTCGAAGTCGAATTGAGATAAAATCCGGGGAGATAGGTATCCATTCCGTTGATAAAAACGCCTGAGCCGGATTACATCCTTTTGAACCTCATAGGGATTAAAAGGAAATTGGCGTACTTCTCTGAACGCAAGGCGGCTTGCCCAAAAAGGAGCCAGCCGATCGAATGTCGTAGGTGCTTGTGTTGAAATGACTTCCAATAATTGTTCTTCAGGGAACGAATGTCCCCGAAAAGCAATTTTGGACACTTGGGTATCGGCGTTTACCAAGCGTAAATTGGGTTGCGCCCAAACCCGTGGCACGCAAACAAACAGGCATCCTAAAAACAAAATAGAGAGAATTCGCATACCCGTAGGTTCCTTTTTCCATAAACCCAATGTGCTATTAGGCTATCTTTTCTTGTAGTATAACAATGCAAGCGGCCATTCACAAGCATACCATAAAATATGCCACGCATTCTGTTTGCCGTTCTGAACTGGGGTTTGGGGCACGCTACACGAAGTATTCCGGTAATTCGGGCGCTGCAAAAAGCAGGGGCTTCGGTCGTGCTGGCTTCGGACGGCGATGCCTTGCAGGTGCTTAAACGTGCATTTCCAAAAGTAGAGACCAGGGAACTTCCTGGCTACAACATCCGATATGGTCGCAAAAATAGCTTGGTCGCAATTTATGGCCAAGTGCCCCACGTTATCCGCACCGTCTCACGAGAACATCGTATTCTTCGAAGTTGGCACAAGGAGGAAGTCTTTGACGGAGTCGTATCGGATAGTCGTTTTGGAATGTGGTTGTCCGATGTGCCGTCGGCCTTTATTGGACATCAGATCGCTGTTTTACCGCCCAAGCCGTTTCAGGCATTTCACATGACTGCGTTCGGAGTACACAAGCAAATTATTCGCCCTTTTTCGGACTGGTGGTTGCCAGATGACCCCACACTACGCCTAGCGGGTGATTTACTGCACCGGTTTCCGCTACCCAAACATAACTCCCCAAGGTCGCCCCGTGTAAATTGGATCGGGGTATTGTCCCGCTTTTCTGGTGAATCGAGGCCATATGGTTTTTTAGACAATCGCCTAAACACCCATGAACCCTTTATTGCCGCCGTGCTGTCTGGTCCTGAGCCGCAGCGAAGTATGTTACAAGAAGCCTTGATGGCGGTTGCTCCTAAGTTACCTTATCCCCTCTGGATTGTTGAAGGGCGGCCAGGGGGACAAGAATTCAAAACCTTGCCCAATATCAAAATCATTCCTTTTCTCGATGGCCCAGACTTGCAGCACCTACTCCGGTCGGCAGAAGTGGTAATCTCACGTTCCGGCTATTCGAGTCTAATGGATTATGTGGTACTGGGCATCTCAAAATTGGTACTGGTTCCTACGCCCGGTCAAACAGAACAAGAGCACTTAGGACAAAACTGGCGTAACCATAACAGGGCGGCTGTTTGCCTTCAACATAATATTACACATCTTCCGGAATATCTATCACAAGCCCAAAAATGTGCGCCCTTACCCTTTAATGATGAATTGCTTTCACATACCGTTCATCAATGGTTGGCAATTTGTAAAGGAAAACATTTCACTTGAAAGTAAATACCTGTAAATTATACGCATAAAGGAAGGGTGAAGATATTTGTTTTCTGATATACTGATCTATATCACTTGAGTTTAAGGATGGTTTATTTGTGTGTAGATTTAATGGATAAGTAAATGAATTTTGCGATGTTGCAGGTGTACGGTTGTTAACAGATGCTGTAAGGCTGTATTTTGAAAGTCTGGACCAAAAAGCCAGATACGCATTTTTTGATGCATCAAAACATGAGTAGCAAGAACCAATAAGCGAGGTAAAAGTGCCTACGATTCAACAACTTGTCCGTAAAGGACGTAGTCCGAAAATCAAAAAAACAAAGTCTCCGGCGCTCAGCAGCTGTCCGCAACGTCGTGGTGTTTGTACACGTGTGTACACGACAACACCTAAAAAGCCAAACTCGGCCATGCGCAAGGTTGCTAAAGTCCGTCTGACAAATCAGGTTGAAATTATTGCCTACATCCCTGGCGAAGGTCACAACCTTCAAGAGCACTCCATTGTTTTGGTACGTGGTGGTCGGGTGAAGGATCTTCCGGGTGTGAAGTATCATATTGTGCGTGGTGCGCAGGATACCGCCGGTGTTAATGGTCGCCGTCAGGCCCGCTCCAAATATGGGACCAAACGTCCGAAGCCAGGACAAGCAGCGGCTCCGGCCGGAAAAGGTGGCAAAAAGAAATAAGCCATTGATTCAGTAGTTCTTAGGTGTTACACCTTTAGAATGTTATCCACAAATTTTCAACTATTCAACACGCAGAAAACAATGCGTAAGAAAAGAGCAGAAAAACGCCAAGTATTGCCGGATCCGATTTATGGAGACGTAACCGTATCTAAGTTTATTAACGCGGTTATGCAAAGCGGCAAAAAAAGCATCGCACAAGCGATTGTGTATAAAGCCTTCGAGATCATCGAAGAGCGAACCAAGGAGCCGGGTGTAGAAGTGTTTCGCAAAGCCCTAAACAATGTGGCGCCAGTGGTGGAAGTCCGCAGTCGTCGTGTGGGTGGTGCAACGTATCAGGTTCCAATGGAAGTTCGTCCGGAACGACGCTCATCACTGGCATATCGCTGGTTAATCAACTATGCCTCAGCACGTTCTGACAAAAGTATGGCTATTCGTCTTGCTAACGAGTTGATTAGTGCAGCAAAAGGCGAAGGAGCTGCTGTGAAGAAAAAAGACGATACCCACCGGATGGCCGAAGCGAACAAAGCATTTGCTCACTTCCGCTTCTAAAACGGTTCTGTACCCTAAAATTTGCAAAAAAAGTAATAAACCCTATACATCATGTCAGATTTATCGCTGGATAATGTCCGCAACATCGGTATCATGGCCCACATTGATGCCGGAAAGACGACAACAACCGAGCGCATTCTGTTTTACACCGGACGTGTACACCGAATAGGTGAGGTACACGAAGGAGCTGCAGAAATGGACTGGATGGAGCAGGAAAAAGAACGCGGTATTACCATTACCTCGGCTGCTACCACTACCATGTGGGGAAAAGACATCGAAGACGCCAAAACCGGACGTCGAAAAGGTACGCATCGGATTAATATCATTGATACACCTGGTCACGTGGACTTTACCGTCGAGGTAGAGCGTTCACTCCGTGTTTTGGATGGAGCAGTTGCATTGTTTTGTGCAGTAGGTGGAGTTGAACCACAGTCCGAAACCGTGTGGCGTCAGGCGGATAAATATCGTGTGCCGCGTATTGCATTTGTGAATAAAATGGATCGTACTGGGGCTGACTTCGAGAACGTGCTTAAAATGATGAAAGATCGTTTAAAAGCAAATGCCGTTCCGGTTCAATACCCAATTGGGGAAGGGTCTATGTTTAAAGGAGTCATAGACCTTATTAAAAACAAGGCTATTATCTGGCACGACGAAACACAAGGGGCCACCTATGATGAGATCGAAATACCGGCAGATTTGAAAAATACGGCTCGTCATTGGCGCATCCATCTCTTGGAACAAGTGGCAGAACAAGATGATGAGTTGCTGATGAAGTATTTGGACGGAGAGGAGTTGAGCGACGAAGAAATTCGTACAACCGTTCGGAAGGCTACATTGGCCATGCAAATTACGCCCGTATTCTGTGGAACAGCCTTTAAAAACAAAGGTGTTCAGGCTGTATTGGATGGTGTTTTGGACTTCCTGCCCAGTCCGGTAGATGTTGAAGAAGTAAAAGGCCATGCCTTGCGCGAGCCAGATGTCGAACTGATTCGTAAAACAACCGTCAGTGAGCCTTTTAGTGCCCTCGCCTTTAAAATTATGACAGACCCGTTTGTGGGTAAGTTGACTTTTGTGCGGGTATATAGTGGTAAATTAATGAAGGGATCTAAAATCCTAAATACCACATCTGAAAAGGACGAACGTGCTGGGCGCTTGCTTCAAATGCACGCCAACAAACGAGAAGACTTGGACTTTATCGCTGCTGGAGATATTGCCGCTGTCGTGGGCTTGAAAGAAGTCCGAACTGGGGATACCCTCTGCGATATAGATAACCCAATTGTGTTGGAAAATATGGAGTTCCCAGAGCCGGTTATCCGGATTGCCGTTGAGCCGAAAACAAAGGCCGACGTTGAAAAAATGGGGATTGCCCTATCTAAACTCGCTGAAGAAGATCCTACTTTCCGTGTATCTACAGACCAAGAAACTGGCCAAACCATCATTGCAGGAATGGGCGAGCTACACTTAGAGATCATTGTAGATCGTATGAAAAGGGAGTTTAAGGTCGAGGCCAATATCGGTGCGCCACAAGTAGCCTATCGGGAAGCCATTCGCTCGGCAGTTACCCACACCTACACCCACAAAAAACAATCGGGTGGTAAAGGACAGTTTGCCGAGGTTACTTTTGAGCTAAGCCCAATTCAAGGTTCTACGGGATTTGAATTTGTGGACAATATCTCTATGGGACGTATCCCACGGGAGTTTATCGGACCAGTGGAGAAGGGGATGAAGTCGGCTATGGATCGTGGCCCACTTGCCGGATTCCCAATGGAAGGTCTTCGTGCTCGTTTGTTCGATGGAAAGTTTCACGATGTGGACTCTGACGCAAACTCCTTTGAAATTGCAGGCCGAATGGGAATTCGTGAAGCTGCAAGAAAAGCCAATCCGGTACTCATGGAGCCAATCATGGATGTAGAAGTGATTACACCGGAAGAGTACATGGGCGATGTTATTGGTGATTTGAACAGCCGTCGCGGAAAAATCATGAATATGGAAGAACGTATGGGGGTAAAGGTGATTAAAGCACATGTGCCTCTTGCTAATATGTTTGGATACTCTACCCAAATGCGCTCGATCACGCAAGGCCGCGCCAATTACTCAATGCAATTTGATCACTATGATGCGGCCCCTAAATCCGTGGCAGATGAGGTCATTGCACAGGCTGGCGGAAACTAATCCTTGTTTAACAAAATCTTAGACACAGTACTTTAAACCTACAAATAAAATGGCAAAAGAGACTTTTGTACGC
>DDTM01000075.1 GCA_002344075.1 Bacteroidetes bacterium UBA2364 | reverse complement strand
GGGTTAACTTTCTCCTACTCGATTACACCTCTTGTCCAAACTTACTTCAACAACGTCGCCATGCGTGTTTCAGAGAAATCTGCGCCAATCGCTTGAATGAGGTACGTGCCACTTGTTAAGCCTTTGGCATCGAAAGAGAACGTGTGCTTCGTATTGGCTTCCAAAGTGCCTTTGTGCAACGTGGCTACGTGTTGCCCCATCATGTTAAATACCTTGATTTGCACTTGTTGAGATTTGATAAGATTAAGGGTGAAAAAAGTGGAAGAATTAAAAGGGTTGGGATAGGTTTTGGAAAGCGTAAAGCCTGTTGGAACAACGCTCGATTCGTTGGCGACCAACGTACCATTCGCCACATTTGTCAGGTATTGAACGCTAAAAGCACTATCAGCTGGTTGACCGCCAGGGTTGTAGCATTGTACGCCTACATTTGTACCACCGTTTCCATCCGATGCAAAAGAACTTGTATTGCAATAAACCCGTGAATCAACCATGGTTAATCCATTGACAAGGACAGTACTTGAACCTGCAGGAGGCATCTTGGGTATGTTTACGGTATAAGTACCAATACTTACTCGGGAAACAGTCATTGGGGTCGTGCTTGCGGTATTTTTACCATACAAAATTGAAATTGTTGTAGAGCGTACATCCACGACTGCAAACGCATTGTGAAACTTAGGGCTGTTTAAGGTAGCGCCCAAGAATAAATCCCGACGATAACTTACCATAACTGCCACAGGATCTGCCAATTTTCCTGTATTATCAAAACAACGAACAAAAACGTATAAGTCCCCCGTTCCAGAAGGTGCCCACGAATCTGGCATACAATAACGTGGATTGGTTTGGTCAAAACCCGTTGCCATGACAGAGCCATCGTAGCGCGTAACCCCTTTTATTTCTACCCGATATAAACCCGGTTCGTATTTACTCACGGTAACGCCCAATCCTTTCGAGTTGTAGAACTGCGCAGGGGTTGTCGTTATATTGGTTAACGATGGAATGTATCCCACGTTCATATTATCCCAAGAAGCGCCCACACGGTCGTCCTCAAAAAGCACAGCTGTAAACAGCCCGTCCTTATTCACGCCGTCTGTACCAAAACAACGTATCTGCCATCTATATCCACTTGTGTTATTGGCATGCGCGAAATTAGTACAATGATGCTTGCCTCCATACGCTGAAACTTGTAGGCCTGATACAGACGTTTTCATATTAAGCCCTTCAAAAACGATGTCGTAAAGCCCAGTAGCGAGCTTTGTTAAGGTAATCTTACCGCCGCTCGGGTTGTAGGAATAGAAGGTATTGGGTGTAATGGGCGCAGTTGGGCTTGCTTCTGTTGACCAAAGCCATGCAACAGCACGGGTGAGTTGTGTTTGAGCGTTTACGGTGTTTATACCCACAAGTAGAAATGCGAATACGACTAAGAAGTGCTTGGTAAAAGTTGTAAGAAGGTTTTTCATTTATGGTTTCCCATCGTTTAAGGTGAATGTGTGCTTTAAGTGTTTGTTTGTAGTTTTCTAAATGCAAAAGTACCCAATAACATAGGACTTACGCAAATTTGACTAAGGGGTTTTTAAGTTGTTGTTTCATATATTAAGCTAATTGCCCCGATTTTACTTGATAGATCGTCCTTTTCGTTTGCTCTGCAATCTCTTTCAGGCGCACCCAAACCAGTATGGTACAAGCAATATGGTTGCGTTGAATACGTTCTTTTCAGCATTGGCATGATGCTAAACCCGATAATTGTTTAAGCTCACGATGAAACTGCTCTATCTTCCAACGAAGTCCACAAACCTGTTTTGTTTCTTCGATGTTCGGAGTAGCATCGTCATTGGTGATGACGTAATCGGTGTGGTTTTGCTCACTTTTAGAAAAACGTAGTGATTTACGAACGAAACGACTACAACGCTGACATGTCGTGCAATAAAAGCGCTCGATACAATTCCTATATCCAGGACAAAAATTTAAAAACGATCTGGAGGTGGACACCGAAGCCCTGCCTTCTTTGGGCAAACTGGAGGATCAAGCGGCCATTCCCCAAATTCGAGCAGCCCTTTCACACGCACATCCGGTCACCTGCCATTGCCCTCCAAAGTTTAACAAGGGAGAAAAAAGCGATTTCTCCACAATCCGCGCCTAACCAACGGCCTTTGGATTGGGTATTCCTCAAAAAAAGCGGGGACTATGCCGGTTTTGCGCTTCGAGACCAACCGAGGCGTTTTCCATCTTGCTCAAAAAATGGTATGCAAGAGCATCTTGCTTGTAAAACGAGAGATGATTTAAATGTTTTACAGATTGGATTAGCTTTATTAGACTATTACCTTAATTACGACAAGACAATTATTGACATCACTAACAAACTGAAATTAAATGATTTATGTCAATTTTTAAAACCACTTACTAAAACTGTACGGTGGTGAAAGCCTTAGAAAAAAGGGAGGCGACCGATGAAGTACTCCTCCCTTAAGATAAAGCCGCTTTTGGGGAGCATCAATGTGTGACTTCCGGACGGAGTAACGGGAAAAGAATGACATCACGGATAGAGTCTTGGTTCGTCATAATCATGGCAAGGCGGTCTATCCCAACTCCCAGACCAGCCGTTGGGGGCATTCCCAACTCAAGGGCACGGAGGTAGTCCTCATCCATCATCATGGCTTCGTCATCACCGCCAGATTTGAGGCGGGTTTGGGATTCAAAACGTTCGCGCTGGTCTATCGGGTCGTTCAGTTCCGAGAACGCATTACAAATTTCTTTCCCATTACAAATCAACTCGAAGCGCTCCACCAAGTTTGGGTCGTTGCGGTGGCGCTTTGCAAGCGGACTCAGTTCTACCGGATAGTCGGTGATGAACGTTGGTTGGATAAGCGTATGTTCTACGTAAGCTCCGAAGATTTCGTCTATCAATTTGCCGCTACCCATGCTTGCATCCACCTCGATGTGGAGTTGTTTGGCCACCTCTGCAATTTCGTCGCGGGTTTTGCCATATAGGTTGTGGCCTGTTTTTTGGGCAATCGCCTCGAACATCGTCACCCGTTTAAAGGGTTCGGTAAACGAGATCTGGTGATCGCCCACTTTTACTTCTGGCTTTCCGTGTAATTCGGTAGCGATATAGCGAATCATTTGCTCGACAAAGTCCATCATCCACTGATAGTCTTGATAGGCCACATAGACTTCCATCATCGTAAACTCTGGATTATGAAAACGGCTAAGCCCCTCGTTACGGAAGTTTTTGGCGATCTCATAAACCCGGTCGTACCCGCCCACAATGAGGCGTTTTAGATATAATTCATCTGATATGCGCATGAATAATTGCATGTCCAAGGCATTATGATGGGTGGTAAACGGGCGAGCTGCCGCGCCGCCATAAATCGGTTGGAGAGCCGGAGTTTCCACTTCTAAGCACCCATTTGCGTCCAAGAATCGGCGCATGGCGCTAATGAGTTGGCTACGTTTGCGGAAAACCTCGCGCACTTCTGGGTGGATGGCCAAGTCTGCGTAGCGTTGGCGATACCGCAATTCTTTATCCTCTAAACCACCATAAGATTTTTCTTCCGTTTCCTTGACAATTGGCAGCGGACGCAGTGTTTTGGTGAGCAGTTCCAAGCGTTCGGCATGAATAGATAGCTCCCCGGTTTTGGTACGGAAAACAAAACCCGATACGCCTACGATGTCGCCTAAGTCGTACCGTTTTTTAAAAACTTCGTTATAGTACCCTTCTGGTAAGTCGTCTCGTCGGATGTAAACCTGAATTTTGCCGGTTTCATCATGTAGGTTAAAAAACGCTGCTTTTCCCATAATGCGTTGGGTCATCATGCGACCAGCCACACTTACTTTCACTTTTCGGGCCTCGGCAGGGTCTTCTTCCGTGCCTTCGGGGTAGGCGGCATCAAACAAGGCTGGAATTTCGGTGGCCTGATGGGTGACGTCCCAAGCATAGCCATAGGGCTGGAAGCCGTTTTCAAGAAGCCAAGTTCTGGATTGGTGGCGCTGCACTTCCTGATCGGTTAATTCACGCGACATGTGTGGTCTGTTGGTTGGTTAAGGTTGTATTGCTTTCTCGGAGCATAAAATACACATCTATGGGAGTCATCTACGGGAATCCGTCTGTTTCTTCTCAAAATCCTTTAGAATATCGCCCAAAGTGTCTTTGTTGTACTATATGGCCTCTGGTACGGTGACTCGAGCCATGCTGGGAGGGTAGAAACTTTTTTTGCAAGTATGTGTTGTAACACACACATTAAACAAAATAATTATGAATAACCTTACAACTGGGCTTCATCATGTTACGGCCATTGCGGGAAATGCGCAACGAAATTACCACTTCTATACACAGGTACTTGGTTTGCGGTTTGTAAAAAAGACCGTCAATTTTGATGATCCGGGGACCTATCATTTTTACTATGGGAACTATGCCGCCGAGCCGGGCACAATCCTCACATTTTTTCCTTGGGCCAATATCCGGCAAGGGCGTGCAGGGATTGGGCAAGCAACCAGCATTGGCTATTCGGTTCCAGAAGGAGCGTTTGGTTTTTGGAAGGAACGTTTTGATGCACTTGGTATTCGTTCTTTACCACCCACCGAACGTTTTGGAGCGCCTTTGGTGGGTTTTTTTGATCCTGATGGCCTCTTGTTGGAACTCACGGCCTCGGCGCTCTCTGATGCTCGATTGGGGCATGTAACGAACGAAATTCCGGCAGAAATGGCCTTGAAGGGTTTCCATCAAACCACACTCTCGCTCCAAAGCATTGCCCCGACAGCCCGCATCCTGACAGAATTACTTGGCTACGAACCAGTAGGTATGCAAGGAAACCGTCATCGCTTTGTCAATCCATTGGCAACGGCTGGTGGTATTGTGGACTTGCTGGAGGAGAATGATGGACGTAAAGGACTGAATGCCGCCGGAACCGTTCATCATGTGGCTTTTCGCGTTCCGGATGATACAGCAGAGCGGGCATTATTAGAAAAAATCCGATCGGTTGGCCTACAAGTGACCGATCCGATAGACCGGAACTATTTTCACTCATTGTATTTCCGCGAGCCAGGTGGGGTTTTGTTCGAGATTGCCACCGATACGCCGGGGTTTATGGTGGATGAACCATTGGATTCTTTGGGCGAGTCGCTGAAGTTGCCTCCACAATACGAGGCATACCGCGAGCAGATTTTGGCGGTTCTGCCTAACTTACATCAGTGATGACGTTGGTTTCCTCCGGCTAATTCTGCCAGTTCCTGACTGATGCGTTAAAGGTTTTCTTTCAATACAGCATGGGAGAGAAAACTTTCGATTGGGGCTATACGCTGAAAGGTCTGTATTGAAAACAAAATTTAAAAGGGTATAAAGTAGTAAAGCAATATTTTATACCCTTCTAAATGTTTTTTCCGATCCTTGGACTTATCGCCCGTATAGACTTTTGCCCATAGCCTCATATTTATCTCCGGCGACCCAGAAAGGTGGCGTCTCTCGGTTTGCAATGTAGCGGGCCGTTCGTGTATAAGTTTGGCAGTATTTCAGCAAATAAGCAAAGTCGAAATTCTCGTCTGGTTGGTCAATGGCTTGATGATAGTACTTCATAATTTGCTCGTCGAAAGCCGTAAAGCCAGCGCTAAATGTAGGGGCCGGAATTCCCTTTGTGGCAAAACTTACGTTATCGGAACGGTCAAACAGTCCTTGTTCTCCTGCTGGATCATCAATTACCCGCAACCCAAAATCGGCTATACCCCGCTTGATTTCGGGAGCGGCTGTGGTTCTTTCCAGCCCCACTACCGTAATCAGCCCCGTATCATTCCAGCCACCATTGTCTATATTCAGATTAAAAATGGTTTTATTGAGGGGAACTACCGGATGGTCTGCCAGATAGCGACTTCCCAAAAGCCCCATTTCTTCGGCTGTAAGTGCAACAATCAATATAGAACGTTTTGGGCGCTGCGCCGAAAGTGCTTTTGCTGCTGCAATAAGCGCCACTGTTCCCATGCCATTGTCTCTTGCACCATTATAAATACTATCTGCACGAACCACAGGGTGTGGTCGGCCCACTCCCACATGATCATAATGCGCGGTTAGCATCAGGTATTCGTTTTGGAGGATGGGATCACTGCCTTCAACAATGCCCATAACGTTATAGCTGGGGAAGGTTTCCAGTGTAACGCCTGGGGTGTTCACGGTTGCTTGTGTATTACCGAAGTTTTGCTGTAAAAAAGCGGTGGCATCATCTGGTTTAATCCAAAAATGTGGGAATCGGAGGCCATCGTCCACCGAGGCTTGTCTTCGTCCTACAAAGTTTTTGGCATTGTTCCACGGGAAGGCCAAATCATACACTTCGATGAGTGCAAGCGCACCGCGATCAGATGCAAATTTCTTCTTTTTGCGTCCTGCGCTGAATGCCGCACCGGGGCTTGTTTCATTGGGTGTCCCCATTTTAACTATCACGATCTTTCCGCGCACATCCAACCCCTTATAGTCATCCATGCCAGATTTCTCGTCCACCCAGCCATATCCTGCAACCACAACAAGGGCATTTAGTATGGATTTTTGCCCGTCGCGTGTCAGTAAGTTATCCCCTTGTGTATAGGTTTTTCCACCTAAGGTGATGGAGCCAGTCTGGGGTGGAGTGGTTGTTGCAAAAGGCACGGTTTGGAACCATCCATCTACTCCCGGAGCTTGTTTGAGACCATAGGTTTCAAAGTGGTGTGCAATATATCGGGCAGCCACATCTATGCCCGGTGTACCCGGTTTTCGTCCGCGCAACTCGTCGGAGGCGATAAACCGAATATGATCGCTCACCTCGTCTTGTGTTAGGGCTTCTTCTGCGGATTGCGCATAGGAACGCATTGGCGCCAACAAGCAGAGCAGGAGTAGGAATTGTTTTTTCATGGGGATTGTAACGGTATAGAATGTAAAAACGCTTTTCACCCATAAAATGAACTCCGGTTCCATTTTGATGAAGCAGTCGCTTATTCGTCAGATTTTGCCTAATTTGTACAGTTGACCCTCTTGGAGCGTCCTATCTTCTATACACTATTTTCCTTGTTAGTATTAGGAGAAAGCCTGTTTTGGCCCGTCATCAAGGCTGGGCACGCCATTTGCAGAGATATTGGATGTAAACCACTACCTCCACTTTGAAATCCTAAAAGACATGAAAAAAACCTTGTTATTAACCAATTTGGTATTATTAACTGGCCTATTTACCCTTCTGAGTGCCCAATCTGCACAAGAGGTGCTAAATCGGATGAAAGCCAAATACGATGCAACGGGCGCCATTAAGGCCACTTTTTCGCAAACGATGAGCCAAGGCGCTAAATCAAGAAGCATGACGGGAACCATCACCATGCAAAAAAGCAAATACCGCGTGGAGACAACAGACCAAACCTTAGTGACCGATGGCAAGACGACTTGGGCTTATTCGCGGCAACAAAAACGGGTTTTGATAGACCATTACCAGGCAGATGAGAATGCCTTCTCTCCAGATATGTTTTTCATGAAACAGTCCAATCGTTTTAATGTGCAAAAACTGGCGGACCAAAAAGTTAATGGTACAGATTGTTTCCAGATGAAGTTTACCCCTAAATCCGGAGATGCTGTCATGAAAGAGACCCTGATTTGGATCAGAAAATCCGATAATATGCCCATTCGGCTTAGCTTATTGGATCAGAACAATACCCGCACCCTGATCACTCTGGACAATGTACAGAAAAACCCGGCCATCAATGCCGCGACGTTTAGTTTTTCTGCTCCTAAAGGGGTACAAGTGGTGGATTTGCGATAAGAACCTTTATCACTTCCTTATCGGGTGGGCACGTAACCTCTTATGCTCACCCGTTTCTTTGTGTTATGAGGCAAAAACTGACTTACCTACTAAGTTTTGCTTTGGCGGTGGTGCTGATGGTGCTGGCGCTTCGTGGCGTATCGTTTGAACAGCTTTGGATCTCGCTCCGTGATGCCGAATATAGGTGGCTGGGGCCGACGGTTCTGGTAATGGTTTTGAGCCACTGGTTTCGGGCTTGGCGATGGAAACTGATGTTAGATCATCTGCCGGAAGCACGGGCCGAAAGCCGTGTAACCACTTTTCGGTTCCCATTATATGCGATTTTTATTTCCTATATGGTGAACTATGTGCTACCCAGGGTAGGGGAAATTGTGCGGGTGGGCAGTGTGGCACGTAAGGAAAGACTATCGTTTTCCGGCGTATTGGGAACGGTAGTGGCTGATCGTACATCGGATGTCCTTGTGCTGCTGTTGGGTTTTTTGAGTCTTATTCCGCTGGCGCACGATAAACTTCTGGCTACCTATCTCCGGTATTTTTCTCCGTTAATTTCATGGGCGGTATCCGGTTATGGGCTGTTGTTTTGGGCAATCTTGGCCTTCTGTTTCGGTATTGCTTTTTGGATGGTTCGGCGTTATGTACGTAAAGGAGAAGGGCGATTTTTTCATATCTGGAAGGGATTTAAGGCCGGATTTGTGTCTTATCTCCAGACGCCCAAACAAATACAGATGCTCGTCTCCACAGTGCTTATCTGGGCCAGCTATACGATGATGGTACTCTTTTCGGCCTATCTACTTCATTTGGATGATGTGGTTTCTTGGGGTGTTCAGGATTCTTGGGTATTGCTCGTGATTGGCTCGCTCACCAGTATGATTCCAACACCGGGCGGAGTGGGCAGTTATCACGTCATTATACGTTGGGCGATGGTGTCCCTCTGGGGGTTTTCGGATGAAAACGCCATTGCCTTTGCCATTGTTACCCATGCAGCGCAAATGATTGTGTACAACATTCTGGGTTTTATCAGTTTGTTTCTTCAAGGCGAAACCATTTTTGGCCTGTTTCAATACACGACCCCTCTAAAGCCTGATCCAACTTCTTAGGCATATACTTTCACCATTCAAACATGAAAAAAATCCATTCGCCTCTATTCTTCTGAAATAAGAGGGCAAACAGTGTATTGTTACGTAAAATCAAAATAATTTAAGGCACCAAGAAATCGTCGGAGGGAATCATCATGACTGCCGCTGTTGCCGGAACCACTACAAATCCATTACGAGACCTGATCTCGGATGACCTTTTCCTGAAATTGATGGAATTAGGGGTGCTGGATGAGAAGGGCCTCCGAGATCATACCATACGGGAACGCTTTCGCCAAATACGTCTATCCGGGGTGAGTACAAGCACTGCCATAGAAATCCTGCGTGAAGACTACCCCTATTTACAGTTCGACACTTTGCGTAAAATTGTGTATAGTATCCGTTAAGTGGGCAAGGCCAAGCGACTTTGGACGACGGCGAATAAGGCAATCCCGGCGGCAACCGAGGCATTTAATGATTCTACGCCCTCCGCCATGGGGATGGCTGCCACATAGTCGCAAGACTTCTGAACCCGCTCGCGCATCCCCTTTCCTTCATTTCCAATCACCAATGCAAAAGGACGGTCCCAGTCTATCTCCCAAATATGTTGCTCGCCTGTTCCTGCCAATCCGGCAACCCAATACCCCCTTTCTTTAAGTTGTTGGATAACATCGGCCATATTAACGACTTTGGCAATGGGTAAACGGAGGGCGGTTCCAGCACTGGCTTTTATGGCAACAGCACTTAGGGGGGCCATATGGCGCTCCGGAATAATCAAGCCCGACGCCCCGGCAGCTACTGCCGACCGAATGATTGCGCCAAAATTCTGTGGGTCTTCAATCTGATCCAGCAAGACCAATAAGGGCTTCTGTTTCTGAACGGCTCCTACACTTGGCGCGATCGTATCCAGCATTTCGTTTAACTCCCAATACTGAACGGCTGCTCGTTGTGCTACCACGCCCTGATGATTTAGGGCGGCATCTAACCGATTGAGTTTCTCGACCGGAACCACCATGATCGGTACATTGGCTTTACCAGCCAGCCCTCTGATTTCGCCAGCCATCCGGTCGTCCATGCCTTGTTTTAAAAAAATTTTTTCGAGGGGCTGACCTGCTTCAAGCGCTTCGCGCACCAGATTCCGGCCACCAATGTATTGTTTTAAAGGGTCTTTCGGCTGGTCGCTGCCCTTGGTTGGACGGCCAGCGGGCGGCGGGCGGCGATCACGGGCAGGTGATGTGGGTGGTTTGGGTTTGCGGTAAGGTGGTTTTTGCACAAAATTATGGATTGGAAGATAACAAGGAGAAATCCGACTGGTCAAACTTAAGACCCAATCACCGACTCTCCGATGGTTCTATAAGAACGGTTGTAATAAAGTAAAGGTATTTTGTGGGGCTGGGGTTGCTGTGTTCCGGTCACTTGTCCGATGAACAAAGAATGGTCTCCGGCATCGTGGCGTGCAAAGGGCTTACAAAGTAGCACTCCGATCGTTCCCTGTAACAACGGCAATCCATCCGAAGAGGCTTCATACAGTAGGCCCTCAAATTGAGTATCTGCACTGCGCGTAGGGTCCGAAAATCGGTTCGAAAGAGGTACATCTTCCGAACTAAGGATATGAACGGCATACTGTTTGGTCAGAGCCAGTATATCATGCATACGAGATTGCCGTGCGACATTAAAACTGATTAGCGGCGGATCCAACGATACACTGGTGAACGAGCCAAGTGTTATGCCCCATGCGTCCTGATCATGCACAGCAGTGACCACCACCACAGGGGAAGGAACTGACCGCATCATCAAACGGAGTTGTTCTCCATCTATCGTGTCTCCTGGAGTTGTATGTGTGCTCATACGTATCAGTTAAAAAAGGCGCTCATACGGCTGAAGAAAGATTGTTTGTCTTCTGTCTTTTTGACAGGCGGCTGAACGCCCGGCGAATGGCGCAACTTTTCGAGAAGGCGCGTTTCTTCTTGCGAGAGGTTCTTAGGAGTCCAAACTTGGACCCGAACAATCTGATCGCCACGTTGCGCACGATTGTGGACGTCGGGGATGCCCTTTCCACGAAGGCGTAGGAGTTTGCCCGATTGCGTGCCGGGATCAATGACCATCTTCACACGGCCTTTCAGTGTGGGTACTTCCACATCGGCACCGAGGGCCGCATCCACCACCGAAAGATTCAGTTCATAGAACAGATTGAGGCCGTCACGCACCAAATGTTCGTGGGTTACTTCTTCAAATTCTACGTTTAGGTCTCCACTGGGGCCTCCTCGTATTCCGGCATGTCCACCTCCTCGTACCGTCATGGTGTTCTGATCGGTGGCTCCTGCTGGTACATTTATGCTCACAACTTCTTCACCCATTATCCGGCCTTCTCCGTAGCAGGAGCGACACTTGTTTTTTACTACCCGCCCCTCTCCATTACAGGTAGGACAAGCACTCACATTAACGAATTGGCCAAATACGGAGCGGGCTACTTGTCGGACTTCGCCCGTTCCACTACACGTTGTACAGGTCGTATATCCGGCATCACCATCGGCACTTCCGGTGGCATTACAGGATTTGCAGGATACATATTTTTTGACATTGATTTTCTTCTCCACGCCATCTGCTATATCTTCGAGCGAGAGCTGGAGTTTGGCACGTAGGTTTCCACCCGGAACCCCACGTTGTCCGGCCCGTGAGCGGCGGTTATTACCACCGCCAAATACGCCATCAAAGATGCTGTGCCCACCAAAGATGTCACCAAAATTTCGGAAAATGTCTTCTATGTCCCGTTCTTGAAACCCACCAAATCCACCTGCACCCCCGCTTGCATTTCCACCCAAACCAGCAGGGCCAAATCTGTCGTAGCGTTGGCGTTTTTCGGCATCAGAAAGCACTTCATATGCCGATGCGGCTTCTTTGAATTTGGCTTCGGCCTCTTTGTCCCCTGGGTTACGATCCGGGTGGTACTTCATGGCTTGGGCACGGTAGGCTTTTTTAATTTCATCGGCGCTTGCTGTTTTGGAAACCCCAAGCACTTCATAAAAATCTCTCATAGTCGTTTGTAGTCTGAAGATGGAAAGCGTAGAATTAGCGCTTAGGCGGCTACGATTACTTTTGCATGACGGATCACCCTATCCCCGATCTTATATCCGGTTTGTAATTCCATCAATACAATGCCCGATTCCGTTCCTTCGGGTGCAGGTTGTTGCATTAGGGCTTCATGTAGGTTTTCATCGAAGGGGTGTCCGACGGCTGGGATCGCCTCCACCGAAAGGCGAGAGAGTTGTTTACCAAAGTTTTCAAAAATCAATGCAACGCCAGATTTGAGCGCATTGAATGCAGGCTGGCTTTGTGCCTGTGCCTCTACTTTCTCAGCAGCATCCATCGAGCGGCGGAAGTCGTCATAGACCTCTAAAAAACCGACCAATACTTCCTCCCGCCCAAATTGCTTTTGGCGGCTGCTTTCTTGTTCCATCCTCCGCCGATAGTTTTGGAAATCTGCCACCTGACGGGTAAGCATGTCTTTCATTTGGCCAAGCTCTTCTTGAAGGACCGCAATTTGCTGGTCTTTTTCCGCCAACTCATCCACCGCCGCCACGGCAATCCGAGCCGCTTCCTCGTCATCCATCATCGCGGCAACTTCCCGGTCCACAGTTACTTTCTCGGTACCGTTTTGCAGGGTATTTTCCAGCTTTTCCGTTTGTTCCATGTTGTGATTCAAATTTGTATGGTTAAATCTGTTCTTTAATGCTGTTCTGGATGTTTCAGAGTTTCCCCAAAAGTTTTGAAACATATTCGATCAAGGCAACGGCACGCGCATAATCCATACGCCGAGGGCCAATCAGACTAATGGTACCAATGGCATTTTGCATCTTATAGTTAGCCGTAACCAAGGAGTATGAATCCACCGCTTCGGTTTCATTTTCCCGTCCTATGGTAATGTGGATTTGTTCCTTGACACCCTTTGCTATGTGTGCATGGCGCTCTAATAACTGTACGACTACCTCTTCATGTTCGATCAGGCCCATAATCCGTTGAATCTGTTCAGGCTCCCGAAATTCCGGCTGGTGCATCAGGTGGGTGGTTCCACTCAACTGTACGCGGCGTTCTTCGGGCAGTTCATTAAACAGCACATCCGCTTTCTGCATCACCAACCTCACCACGCCCGTCGGGTCTGATTCACTTAGGTCTCTCATGCGTGGAGCAAATGTGCGGCGGATTTCGTCTAAGGTTAGTCCGGAAAGTCGTTCATTGAGCAATTGTACAACCCGATCTAATGCAAAACGGTTGAGTGTTGAAGCCACTTCCATGACAATCGTTTTCACCAGACCTCCTTCCACGCTAATGATAAACATTGCCCGATCGGAGGCCAAGGGAACCACATCTAACCGATGCAAAATACCTTTTGAGAGACGGGGCGTGAGGGCAATGGCCAGTAAATTGGTGAACTTCCCCATTAATTTGGCTGTTTCCCGTAAAAGCCGCTCGGTATCTTGTGCCGAAGAAGCAATTTCTTCCCGTATAAAGAGGGCTTCTGAGGCTGGAATTTGCACCACATCCATTAATTCGTCCACATACGTTCGATAGCCCATGTCCGTAGGCACTCGCCCTGCAGACGTGTAAGGATGATCCAAATAACCCCATTCTTCGAGATCGCTCATGGTGTTGCGGATGGTGGCCGCGCTAAGCCCCTGAATAAATTCTTTGGAAAGTGTTCGGGAGCCTACGGGATCTGCCGTTTGGATAAACCGCTGCACCACAGCACGTAACACCGCCTGTTCACGATCAGTCAGAATTCTCCCGCTGTTGGTAGAAGAAGAATGCGTCATCGTTACTCCGTCTTTCTAAGGATGAATCCGGCAAACACCTTGCCGATTGTAATTATGGCAGATATAAACCTGTAAGATAGTCCGTTTTTCCTCAATCTCAAAGACCTGTCTTGACACTTTGGCACGAACTTTACACCATGAGTCTGTCGCTTTGTTCTTGCCTTTTTGATGAGGATTCCCCAAACGGCCGACATCTACTGTAACATAGTATGGTTCCACGGGAACCTATCAGCGTATAACTAAAATACCCGGCATTCGTCCGGCTAATTTCTTTAGGGTTCATTTTTGGATATGATGACGTTTTTACCTGTTTTTCTTACTGGCATGGCAGCATTTGTGGCCAATTGGCTGGGTATATGGCTGGTTAGCCGCCATGGGGCATGGGCCAAGCGTTTTGAACATGACCTGATTTCGGTTGCCGCCGGCCTTGTGGTGGGCATTGCCTTTTTGCATTTTGGCCCAGAACTGGCCCATCATGCGCCGGAGCAATTTGCTTGGATGTTGGTTCCGTTTCTGAGTTTGTATGTGTTAGAGCACCATTTTGCTCCACATTTTCATCATGGCCACTCGCACGATGATTGTCAAAATCACCACAAACAAGTGGGGCTTATGACCGCCATTGGATTTGGGGTACATTCTGTGTTCGATGGTCTTGCCATTGGGGCTGGTTTTGCATACGACTGGCAGATTGGTATGATGGCCGCGCTTGCAATATTGGTTCATGAAATACCGGAAGGCATTGCCACATATGCTATTCTTCGGTATAGTGGTCATTCCGAGAAAGCAGCTTTTAGAAGTGCGCTACAGGTGGCCGCCATTACGCCTGTTATGGCGATATTGAGCTATATGGTATTGCCGACTGAACGTCAGGATGTGCTTGGATGGGCCATGGCACTTGTAACCGGCTCGTTGTTTTATATCGGAGCGGCGGATCTGCTTCCGGAAGCGGCCCATAAACCCGGATGGCGGCCCACGCTATTGATTTTGGCTGGCCTTGGGATTGCATATGGGCTTACTTTGTTTGGACACCATCATGTATAAACCTGAAAAACCATTCAACTGCAAAGTTACACCGTTCAATCAATATTCATTTAAAGAGCATCAAAACACCACTGAAACTTGATATAAAACATTTGTAACAAAATGATTTTCATGGCCGTAATGTGTGATGTAATCTAAAAATAATTAATCACAAACCATTAACTGTCATGAAAAGCCTTAAATCATTTTTAGTCGCCATAACATTGGTGTTTGGTTTCTTAACTCCCGTTTTTGCAAATAATTTCATTCCTCAAACGGTTAACAAAGTACTATTTGCGAAAGGATTAAAAGTTGCATTAATGTCCGACAATCTTGGTGTACGTCAGGGCGCACTCCAGCAGTATGTCATGTATGGCCAAGACCTCAAGGTGGACCAAGCTACCGTGTTCGAAATCGTTAAAATATACCGAAATAGCCAAAATGAACCCATGCGTATTTTGGCACTATCGGCTCTTTCAAGTATCAATAATTCTTGGGCCAATGATTTCTTGGAGAGATCTGTTAAATCCGAAAAATCTGTCTGGGTTCAAGAAAAAACCCGCGATGTGATTGGGTTGCATATGCCTTCGGCAAAATAATGAAATTGGGTAAATGTTTCGTGTGTTTGGAATAGGAAAAAGGCAACATCTTCTGGGGTGTTGTCTTTTTTTGTTTCTAAAATGTTATTTTACATTCAATTATTGAATATGTTTAACGCATAGATAATATCTTTTTGTCAACCAATTTGATTTAATGAATGCAAGAGATAAAATGTTTTTTTGATCTATGAAAGAGACTTTTCGTAAGCAGGGCATTTCCAAAATGTCAATAGACATTACGATGCACTTAGATTAGGTAGGATGTGAAGGGTACACTTCAAAACTACCTTCAGCAAGGGTAGGTTACTTAGAACAAAAAAGGCGATCGCCCTTGAGACCGCCTTTAACCCACGAAAAGAAGTGCGTTTGTAGAAATGATTGGTTTGTTTGAATAGATACTTACTTTAGCAGCATTACTTTTTGGATTCCACTGAACTCCTCGCCCGTCGCACGGATAAAATAAGTTCCACTCGAAAGCCCTTGTGCGGCTATGCGGAAGGCATGGGCTTCGTTTGCGCCCAATTCGCCCCGATGCAAGACCCCTACCCGCCGTCCGACGGCATCATACACCTCTACCTGCACCGTTTGTGTGCGACCTACAGTTAGGGTAAAGGTAGTTTGTGGGTTGAATGGATTAGGGTAAGCCGCAGACAAGAAATAGGCTCCTTTCAGGCTTAGCGTCAATTCGGTTTCAGGACTAAACGTTTTTTGCCCGCCGATGTCTTCCACACGAAGCCGGAAAACATGCCGTCCCGGAGGCAAGTTTTTGATTTCGTAGCGATAGGTCTGAGGCGCGGAGGTCGTGCCAAGGGCTTTGACGGCTCCCATTTCTTGCCATTGATTCCCCATTTTGCGCTCAATGACATATTGGTCCGTATGCAGTTCTTGGGCGGTCTGCCAGTTCAGGGTGACCCCTTCTACCCCCACTTGTGCGCTAAAAGTGGTCAAGAGTATGGGTAAGGTGGTTCCCAAGGCTTCATCGGCTCCCATGTAAGGACTATTTCGCACCTGTTTATCAATGTCTTGGGTAATGGGATGTGGTAAATTGGCTTCGCCCTTCAGCCGTCCATCTCCTACGGAGGCTCCGGTTAGGTGGAGATCGGTGGCCGAAGTAAAGAAAATGGGAAACTGTACGCTATGGGTATTCACGCTCGGAACGGCAGCCTGCCAGTCGGTCAAGGTGTTGTAGTTGGTGCCTGCCCATCTTGCAATTGGGCCGGAAGCTGTCCAATAGGCGTTGTAGTTTAGGTGCGAAAACGCCGCTAAGCGGTCTGCCTGAAAAGCGGTTCCCGCGCCCGCATGGTAAAAAATGTTATTGCGTAAGTCGAGGTTATGGGTAGCAGTGCCTTCTACTTTTACAGCAGCCGAAAGCGGATCAGAGCTAGCCATACGGATCGTATTGTGGTAGAGGCGGTAATAAGGCGAGTTATTGAAGCGCACGCCGTCCGTATCGCCCTCGCCTGTAATGCGAATAAAGTTATTGGCAATCACGCCAATGCTATCGGCGGTGGCGCGACAATTGTTTAGGTAAATGCCCTGCTCTTCTGCGGTAATCCGATTGCCGATGAGCCTCATGCCGGGCGGTGCATCGGCAAAATGAACGCCGCCTTTGTATAAGGTTACTTCGTTTTCGACAAACTCCACCCCGCCGCTTCCCGAAAACTTCAACTCATAGGTATCCGAAGGGCAGTTTTTGCAGGTAAAGCGGGTCTTGGTGATTTTGATGGTTTTACCGGGTTTGCGGATGATGATCGGCTCTGGAATTTCAAACTCGCTTTCGCTGATCTCGATGCCATCGGTGATTTCATCAAAGTAAATGCCTTTGGGCGGCGTGCCTGTATTGGGCAAGTTGACGATTTTAAAGCGGGTCAATACCACTTTTCGAATCGGATTGGAGACATAGATTACATGGTGGGTGGGCTGCATATTGGTTCCATCCACTTCTACATCCACAAACTCGGTGATGATATCGGGTTCGGTGATCTCAATGACCCGTTGCTCGGTGCCAGCCGGTCGGAGTTTAAAGCCTGATAGACGAAAATTGGTTTTGCCACAGACACAAAGCAGGTAGTTCTGGCCCGACCCCGTACTGCCTGTAATGGTCGAGTTGCCCCCGCCCGACAGGGTAACGGTATGGGTGGTATTCTGATCCGCTGTTGGATTGATGACCAATGGCGTGGTGATATGGGTGTTATCGGGGACTTGCAGCACTACATTCCCTGTTTGCCCTTGCGTGGTACGGGCATTCAAGGCATCCTGTACAGTGGCATAATCGCCGCCACTCCCGACGTTGTAGGTTCCTGACAAAGGCGAAAGCCCGTTCAAAAACGCATCGGATCCAATATCAGTAGGGGATAAACTTGTCCGACTTTCGCCGTCTATATCGTCGTTAATGGCCACGGATAGGCTACTCGTTCCTGTACCATTCAATAAATCCGATTGGGCGTGAAGGTTGGTATTTGAGGTGTAAATGGGATTGGCGGCGATGCTATGGTCTTCGGCGGTTCCTGTTCCTGGATGAGACTGAAAATCGGCCAAGGTGGCAAAGGAACTGCCATTTGCTTGAAGGATGGTGCCCGTTCCATTACGGAAAAAGGCATTATAATCGGAACTTAGACCTGTAAGCGATTGGAATTGCGCCACTGCCGTTCCCGTTTGCAAGGCGAAAATATTGTTTTTGGCCTCCACTCCTTCGTAAGTCCCCGAAACTGAAAAGGCATAGGTGCCAGCAATCGCGTTTAGGCTGTTGTGGTAGAGCGACCAATGGCTGCTGTTTTGCAAACTTAGGGCGGTCCCTGTGGCATTGACCACCATCCAGTTATTCGCAAATAAGCCCACTGCGCCACTTGCGCCATTGCTTCCCGAAACGATGACCCCTTGTTGCGCCCCGATGAACTTATTCCGCGTCACCTCCATTGCGCCGCCGTTTTGGTGGCTGAGGGCGGTAGCATAATTGTTGACCCAGTTTTGTTGCAGCACCACGCCCGAAATGCCTGTTAAATCAAATCCCATACCAGACGCACTGCCCGAACGAGAAAGGCTATTGCCTTGAATGCGGGTATTCGTCCAAGCGTCCCCATTTCCTGTAAGCTTAAAGGCTGTTACCCCGTTATGAATCGTGTTGTTCTCGATCCGTACTTGATTTAGGGTGGCAGCATCGGCGTAAAACACCTCGCCATTGTTTGATAAACCATTAAAAACACTGTTCTTAAACTGAAGGTCTTGTATGGTTCCAGCAAAGGCTATGATGCGCCCGTAGTTGCTGCCTGTTTTGGTGAAGGTGAGGTTTTCAAAGCGCAGAAACGAAGTTCCATTGAGCTTGAGAATGTAGTTATTGGTAGTGGACAATGAGGCTGCCGTCCATACCACCGAAGCGCCCGAAGCTGCTTTGAAGGTGATGGTTTTGGTGGCATCAGCGGTGCTAATTTGACCCAGTGAGTAGTTGACGTTATAGGTTCCCGATGCACATTCAAAGACTACGGCTGCACTGGTTTTACGGGCGACCAAGTTATCCAATGCCGCTTGTACCGAAGGAAAATTGGTTGCGCTGTTCGGAAGGGCGGCATTGATGGTATAAGTTCCTGCCAAAGGAGGCAGATCGCTTGCCAAAACCGTTACTTCTTTGCCCTGTACATGGCTCCATCCGCGTTGGCTTTTGGCGCGGACATACAAAATATGGGTGCCAATGCTCAAGCCTGCCACTTGTGCATCGAAGGCTACCGTAACATCCCCACCTGTATTTTCCGGCAAACTGATGGGATGTGCCACCCCAATGCCCGGATCGGTATCAAAGAAGTACTCGGCAGCTATAATAGGCATGTTGTCGCCCGTGCCACCTGCTGTAACTTGGGTTTTGATAAAAGGTCTGGTTTG
>DDTM01000035.1 GCA_002344075.1 Bacteroidetes bacterium UBA2364 | reverse complement strand
TCTAAGTCGCGTCGTATGTCTATTGGCATTTTTGAAAAAGCCCCTATTGATTTCTCTTTATCCATATTGTTGTTACAAACACATTCTGGTTAAAAGCGGGATGGCTCATTTTCCATAATGACGGTATTGAGTAAGATTTTGGAAACGGGGCAGGCACTTGCGATTTGAATTAAGCGTTGTTGCTGTTCTTCGTCTAAGGAAGGATTAAACGAGAACCGTCTCACGATATAGGTAATGAGGCCTTTTTCAGATTTTTCCTGCCTGAAATTAAGTTTTAGGGTGCTATCATTTATCGCCCAACCTTTTCGTTCGGCATACATGCGCAGCGTAATAGAAATACAACTTCCTAACGCAGCCAACAAGAGTTCATAGGGGTTGGGCGCAGTGTTCTGCCCTCCTAATTTGAATGGTTCATCCGCAGCCAAGCGAAAGGGGCCAGCAGCGATTTCGGTACGGAAGGGATGTTCGCCTTGAAGAATGCTAACATCTTCTTTAAGGATATAGGGGTGCATTTATCTAAAATTTAAGATGGCGTACAGTTTGTGCATGGTTTATCAATTGCTTCAAGGAGTCTATGCCGATTCTCACATGTTCATCCACAAAGTGACGGGTCACCATTTTATCACTTTCCTCGGTTTTAATGCCTTCGGGAACCATTGGTACATCTGATACCAGCAACAAAGCACCCGTTGGCATTTGATTTTTAAAGCCAGCCACAAAGATCGTGGCCGTTTCCATATCTATCGCCATTACGCGCAAGGATCGAAGGTAGCTTTTAAAATCTTCTTTGTGCTCCCAAACGCGGCGGTTTGTAGTATAGACCGTTCCGGTCCAATAGTCCAGTTCATGTTCTCGGATCGTCGTAGAAACGGCTTTTTGCAGGGCAAATGCGGGTAGCGCCGGTACTTCGGCAGGGAGGTAGTCATTACTGGTTCCTTCACCGCGTATGGCTGCGATGGGCAAAATGAGGTCGCCAACTTTGGTTTTTTTGGGTTGTAAGCCACCACATTTGCCGAGGAATAACACCGCTTTTGGGTGGATAGCCTCGAGGAGGTCCATCATGGTGGCGGCATTGGGACTACCCATCCCAAAATTGATGATGGTAATACGGTCGTGGGTGGCTGCCATCATCGGACGGTCTTCCCCATAAATGGGAACATCGTGCCATTCGGCAAACATGCGCACGTAATTACCAAAATTTGTAAGGAGGATATGGTCTCCAAATGCCTCTAAAGGCATTCCGGTATAACGTGGAAGCCAATTTTCTACAATGGCGCGTTTTCGGCTTTTCTCTTCCACAAAGTCGGGATCATCTTTGAATGCGGAAAACCGGTCATCCATAAAGGGTTCTTCGAATAGATTTTTATTGGTCTTTGCCATAAAGGTTGTTGCGATTGGATTTATTCTAAAGTATGGTACGTCAATAACTCATTGGGTTTTCTGAACCGTCGAAGGAAGGTTGTGGAAAGTAAAACGGATGCGGCTGCCAGACCCAAGATAAGGCCGGTCCAGAGTCCTTTTTCCTGGAATCCAAAATAGAAAGCCAATAAAACACCAGTGGTAAGGCCAATGCCCCAGTAGGCCCAAAAACCGATAATGGCGGGTGTTCGGGTGTCTTTCAGGCCCCGTAATGCACCAGCGCTGGTTACTTGAACGGCGTCAAAAAGTTGGAAAATAGCCGCCAAAGCCAAGAGCATAATAGCCAATTGGACTACTTCGGCATTTTTAGGATCGTTGACATCAATGTATAACCGGATAATCCATTTGGGCATGGTCAGAAAAAAAACACCCATACTCATCATCGAAATCGCACCCATCACCATGCCCATGATACCTGCACGGCGTGCCGCCTCTGGATTTCCTTCCCCAATTGCTTGCCCGACGCGCGTTGTTGAGGCCATCGAAATACCCACTGCAAACATAAACGTAACAGATGCCACGTTTAACGCTATCTGATGCGCGGCCAAGGCGGTTTTGGAAATGGTTCCCATCAAGATGGCTGTCATTGCAAAAAGCCCTACTTCTACCAAAAAAGCCAACCCGATGGGTGTACCAATGCGAAGGATTTCTTTTAGATATGGAACATCCGGATGTAAGGGGTTTTGGAAAAGGTGTAATTTTTTGAAGCGAGGATTGAACCATAAATAGAGTATTAAAGCCATCAACATCCACATATTAACCAATGTAGTGGCATATCCGGTGCCTGCTACGCCCAATGCGGGCAGAGACACAAATCCCCAATCTGCGCCAAACATCAAGGTCCAATTGGCAAAGACATTGACCACGATGCCCGATAGATTTACGAGAAGGCCAATTTGCGGTAGGTTCACACTGTCTAACAATCCTCGCACCGCAATCAACCAAAGCGAGGGAATAAATCCCCAAATCAGGGCACGTAGGTATTGATTGGCATAAGATACCACTTCAGGAGATTGGCCGGTCAGTTGTAGGAGTGGGGCTATATGGTAGAGAATTATCATGCTGGGAAGCCCGAACAAAAACACGACCCAGACACTCATGCGCAATGAACGTCCGATTGCCTGATCGTCATTTGCACCATACGCCTGCGAGACCATCGGGCCGACTGCTAAGGCAAAACCAAGTCCGAAACACCACAGGGTCGAATACACGGCCACGCCCAATCCAACCCCTGCAATGGCATCAGACCCAATTCTGCCACACATTACATTGTCTATAAAAGTTAAGGCAACTTGGGCTAATTGCGCCCCTGCCATCGGAAGTGCCAATTTAAGGTGATTCCGTATTTCTGAGCGATACGATAGAAAACTACGTGACAATATATTGAACTCCATAAGGGTAAAGGGAATGCAATATGATACACCAAATGTGCCTCTTGCTGTTTTATCTCATTGGAAGTTCAAATTTTGTTCATTTGCCCGATGCGCCAAACGCCGCCAAGGCCCGTTCTCGTGCATAACGATGCTCTACAATGGGGGCGGGGTAGTCTTTACCGATTAGGCAGGCCGAAGCGATTTGAACTTCTGTAGGCATTTCCCAAGGTTTGTGGAGGAATCGTAGGGGCACGTTGGCCAATTCTGGGATAAATTTCCGGATAAAATCGCCCTTCGGGTCAAACTGACGTGATTGTTCAAATGGGTTGAAAATTCGGAAATATGGCTGGGCGTCGGTTCCAGTAGAGGCGCTCCATTGCCAGCCTCCGTTATTGGCCGCAAGGTCAAAATCTATAAGGTGATGTGCAAAAAAACGCTCGCCTTCTTTCCAGTGAATCAGAAGGTGTTTGGTCAGGAACATGGCCGTAATCATACGCAGGCGGTTGTGCATCCATCCATGTTTTAGCAATTGACGCATTGCTGCATCCACAATGGGGTAGCCTGTCCTGCCTTCTTTCCATGCCAGCAATTCCTCCGGAGCGTTTCGCCAGGCAATTTCGCGAGAAGAGGTTTTAAAGTCCTGATTTATGACAAACGGAAAATGGTATAAAACCTGAAAATAAAAGTCTCGCCAGATCAGTTCGCTGATGAAAACATCTACTTGCTTGGCCTGTTCGGGCGTCAGGGAGTTTTTTGCTTTTACGGCTTGGTGATAGACCTCGCGTATAGAGATGTTTCCGGCCCGTAAGAATGCAGAAAGCATGGATGTTCCTTTAATGGAAGGGAAGTTGCGTTGATCTTGGTAAGCACCAGCAGCCTCTTTGAGGAACATCTGAAGGGCATCGTGTGCGCTGCGCTCGCCTGCCGTTACCAAAAAATCATAACGGCTATGGTATAACTTCAATTCTGCGGTTGTGGGAATAAAAACATTTTCCAATGCAGAGAAATTTTCTGGTAACCGAAAGGAGGTAGGGTATGATGTTGGGAGGGGAATTTCGATAGAACGGGCCAGCCAAGCGCGGCTATAGGGTGTAAAGACAGTATAGGGGCTTCCTGCTTGAGTCAGAATCTCATTCTCCTCAAACAATACTTGATCTTTGAACCCTTGAACCATGATGCCTTTGGCTTCCAAAAAAGCAGCAATACGGGCATCTCTGGCGCGGGCATCCGGCTCGTAGTCTTTGTTGAAATACAAAGCACGTGCCCCCGTTTCTTGTATCAGGCGCTCAATTTCGGTCAAAAAATCACCACGACGGAGGACCAAACCGCCTCCTAAGTAAGATAAGTTGCCTGCCAATGCCTTAACCGATTCAAAGAAGAAGTGGGTTATAGGCGCACCCATTCCTCCAGTCAAGATTGTTTCATCGTTTAAAATAAAAAATGGCACGATGGAATAGCCGTCTCGGATGGCCTGATTCAAAGCGGTATTATCGGTTACCCGCAAATCTCGGCGAAACCAAACCAAAATTGTCATGTCGTTTACTTGTTTGAAGCGGTTGTGGGGTATCTTTAGAAACAATATAGCCATGCAAACGTTCCGAAGGATGCCTTATGGCTTGTTACAACAACCTTAGAACGCATTGGCAGGAAAAATAAGTGCCCATGATTAAAAACAATGCCCCGATTCGGGTATCGGTGATTCTTGTAAGCTACAATGTTTCGGTGTATTTAGACCAAGCCATACGCGCCGTAAAGCGTGCAGCCTTTGATATTCCGACCGAGATATGGGTGGTGGACAACGCCTCGACCGATACCTCGGTGGCAATGATCACAGAAAAGCATCCGGATGTTCACTTGATTGCCAATGCCCACAATCCCGGTTTTGGTATCGCCAATAATCAGGCGATGGAGCAAGCCTGCGGAGACTATTTTCTGATTCTTAATCCGGATACTGTCCTCCGCGAAGACTTTCTGAGGGTGATGATCCGCTTCATGGATGAGCATCCAGCGTGTGGTGCTGCTGGCCCCGTAATTTTAGATCCGGATGGATCCTTTTCGCCAACATGCCGGAGGGCTTTTCCACGGCCTTCGGTTGCCCTTTGGCGGATTCTTGGCCTCAGCCAGCGCTTTCCGAAGAGCAAGATATTTGGTCAATACAACATGACTTTTCTCCCTGAAGATCGGATGGCAGAGGTGGATGCCCTAAGCGGTTCGTGTATGATGGTTCGTCGGCGTGCGCTCTTGGGCGAGGTGGGTAAATCGGGCGTGGGACTGTTTGATCCAGCGTATTTTATGTATGGTGAAGACTTGGATTGGTGCTTTCGGATACAAAAAGCAGGATGGCGCATTTACTACACTCCGGAGACTGCCGTATTACATTATAAAGGAGAGAGTACCGATAAACAATCCATTCGGTATGTAAAACTTTTTTATGGTGCGATGGTGGTGTTCATGGAGAAACACTTTGCTGGTCAATATGCCAAGCCGTTTCTTTGGTTACTCAAACTGGGGGTGCATATTCGTGCTGGCATGGCGGCCTTGGCGCAATGGTTCAAGAAAAGAGCGGCCCAACCTCCGTCACATACCCAGCATGAAGTCCTTTTTGTTGGTTCCGAAGCCGAGGCCAAGCGATTTCGTCGGCTAATTGAAGGACATGTCTGGGAGTTAGTGGGCGTGCTTTCATCCGCAACGGATGCCCTGTCTCCCGATCTGGCGTATGGAGAGGTGGTTTATGCAGAAGCCGATCTCCTCCCCAGTCAAATCTTTTCCGCCATGCAAGTGTTGCATCGGGCAAAAGTGACGCACTACATCCTTGCTGCACAAGAAGGATTTTTAATTGGTCCGGCTGCTATTCACTCCTTTTCTCCAAAGGTTTCACCAAATAAGGTTGCATCTGTTGCAGTCAATCCGTAAACTTCCTTGATACCATCTATTGCGTCCTTCACCCGAAATAATACCGCCATGCACGTTCTGGATTTTGAGAAACCCGTCATTGAACTGGAGAAACGTCTGAAGGAGATGCGTCAGTTTGATGCCGACGACCCATCTGCTAACCTCGGAGAAGCTATTGCGGCCTTGGAGGGAAAAATCCATAATCTTCGTCAAAACCTTTATAAAAACCTTACTCGGTGGCAACGGGTGCAAATTGCGCGACATCCAGACCGCCCCTACTCACTGGATTTTATTCAAGGGATGACACGCAATTTCACGGAACTACACGGCGATCGCCTTTTTGCCGACGACCCAGCCATTGTTGGTGGTTTTGCGACGTTTAATGGCAGCCAATTTGGTCATCGGGATCAAACCGTTATGATCATTGGTCAGCAAAAGGGGCGAGATACAAAGAGCCGAAAATTTCGCCGTTTTGGTATGCCTAATCCCGAAGGGTATCGGAAAGCCCTACGGCTCATGCGGTTGGCTGCCAAGTTTAATAAACCGATCATCACCCTTTTAGATACACCCGGAGCATACCCTGGTATCGAGGCCGAAGAGCGTGGGCAAGCGGAGGCGATTGCCCGCAACCTTTTAGAAATGTCGCGGTTTCCGGTTCCCATCGTGGTGGTGGTGATTGGTGAAGGGGCTTCTGGTGGCGCTTTGGGAATTGGGGTTGGAGATAAAATCTTGATGTTAGAAAATGCGTGGTATTCCGTAATATCGCCCGAAAGTTGCTCTTCTATCCTTTGGCGTTCTTGGGATCATAAAGAAGATGCGGCCCGTGCCCTAAAATTAACCGCGCCCGATCTGATGAAGGTGAACATCATCAATGAGGTGATCGAAGAACCTGTTGGTGGCGCACATAGAAACCCAGCGGCAGCGTTTAAATTTACTGGACAAGCAATCGCTCATGCACTCTCAGAATTGGGCAAGTTACCTGTGGAAGTATTGCTGGCACAACGCCTCGCTAATTTTGATGCCATGGGTGCTTTTGAAGAGGTCTGATGTACGTTTATACCTATTTCCATCGGGTACGATACCGAGAATGTGATCCTATGCGCGTGGTTTATCATGCCCACTATTTAGATTATTTTGAAGCAGCCCGAACGGACGCGCTTCGTGATGCTGGCTTGGTGTACCGAGATCTTGAAGATACTGGGGTGATGATGCCCGTGGTGGAGGCTTCCTTACGATACCACCGACCATGCCTTTACGACGAACTTTTAGAAGTGCGGGTGTTAGTAAAGGAAATCCCCAAAACACGGTTGGTAATCAATTATGAGGTCTATGCATCAAAAGACCCCAAAGTACGGGTTACGGGAACCGTGACATTGTGCTTTGTGGATACAACGCGCAACCGCCCTATCATGGCCCCCCCTTTGGTCACCGAAGTTTTTGAGCGTGCAATAACGCCTAAAATCGGATGATAGGGCAGGGGTTCCGCTTGGTGAAAATCTGCTCTTGTGTGGAAGAAATGCAGGGCGCTTTAATAACGTGCTATAATGGGGCTTGAGTGTCGGGGCTATACCCCTTTTCATGCTGAGGTAAAACCCTATATGTGGGCTGAAAAAGCAAAGAGGCGCTATATTTGTGTATAGCACCTCTTTACATGTGCCAAATTGGGGAATTGGTTATGGATGCGTATAAGGAGCCTGTAACCCCAACGGAATTCCGGCAAACCAATAGAGCAACAAGAAGACGACCCAGCCAATCATAAAAGTGAGGCTAAAAGGCAACATCAAAGAAACCAATGTGCCAATGCCTGTATTCCTGACATACCGTTGCCCAAATACAACCACGAGCGGGAAGTAGGGCATGAGAGGGGTAATAATGTTGGTGGTGGAGTCGCCTACCCGATAGGCGGCTTGGGTTAGTTCCGGTGAAAGCCCCAGTTGCATGAGCATGGGCACAAAAATAGGGGCAAGCAAGGCCCATTTTGCCGAAGCAGAACCAATCAGTAGATTCACAAAGGCGGTGAGCAGGATGATTAATAGAATGGTTACGCCACCCGGCAAGGCCAACCATTTTATTAGATTTGCACCTTTTAATGCCAGTAATGCACCCAAATTGGATTGACTAAACGAGGCAATAAAGAGCGAGGCAAAAAAGGCCATGACCATATAGTACCCCATGGTGCTCATGGAAACACTCATTCCCTTGATGATGTCGCGGTGGGACTGAACGGTTTTTGCGACGTATCCATACACCACACCCGGTAGTAGAAAAAGCAGGAAGATGAGCGGAACGATGGATTTCATCAAAGGGGCCGCCGAGGCGGTCAGCTCACCATTTTCGGCACGCAACGGCGAGTCTCCCGGAAATGCCGCCAAAAACAGCACCAAAATTCCGAATAAAAACGAAAGTCCCGACCACATCATGCCTTTTCGTTCTAAAGGACTGAGTGCTTCCTGCTTAGGGGCCTGCGACATGTCTCCGTCAATCGGAATGTTTTTAAGCCGTGGCTCAATCACTTTGTCGGTGACATACCAACCAAGACTTACAATTAGCATACTGGAAGCGCTCATGAAAAACCAGTTGGAAAGCGGGTTCACCATTCGATCTGGTTGTATAATTTGTGCAGCCGATTGGGTAAGGCCAGCCAATAATGGATCAAGGCTTGAAGGCACAAAGTTGGCACTAAAGCCGCCCGAAACACCTGCAAAGGCGGCGGCAATACCTGCCAAGGGGTGTCGGCCTGCTGCATAAAAAATGGCCCCGCCCAAAGGAATGATCAATACATATCCGGCATCTACAGCGGTGTGGCTTACAATGGCCACCAGTATCAGCATTGGGGTAAGGAGTTTGCGCGGCGTAATATTGAGCAATCCTTTTAGTGCAGCATTGATAAAGCCTGTATGCTCGGCAACCCCAACTCCTAAAAGTGCCACCAATACAACGCCAAGCGGTGGGAAATCCATAAAGGTCTTTACCATTCCGGACATAAACTCGGCTAAGGCTTTACCTGTGAGCATGTTTTTGATTTCAATCGGCTTTCCGGATCGAGGATCAATCTCTGCAAAGGAGAATTGGGCAAAAATAGCGGAGCATACCCAAACCGTAAGCAGGAGGAGCACAAAGAGGATCGCTGGATCCGGTAGTTTATTACCGATGCGTTCAATGGTGTTGAGGATACGATCCATGCGGCTTTCAGAGGTCGTGCCGCCATTTGCAGGGGAATCGGTCATACATTGCAGGGTTTTGTACCTTCATTCTGAAGGTAGGGTTAGGAAAAAAGAAATTACAAGCCAAACAAAGCCATCATTTGTCCTGATTCTTGACAAATCCTGTATAGTTATTAGGACGTGTGCCAAGAGGAATAAACACCTTTGAAAAGGTTCACTAAAAAGGCCAGTTGTACCAAAAATAAAACCATAGTGAGGACTTGTATGGTATTACCGACCCATTCGGGTTCTGTGGTTAATTGTCCCGAAGAGTGAAGACCAAAGAAGACCAAGACAACCAACGCCAAAACCGCACACAAACTGGTAAAGGTATGAAACCATATGAGGAAAGGGGAAGAAAGGTACCTCCAGGTCAGTGAATACAGCAACGACAAAGAAAGTAAAAAAAGGGGAAATGCCCATATGGTTTTAGAAAATGGGGCGCCGAACAACAAGACTGCTGCATCATTGTTGGGCTCTGGAGGCGTTCGTAAGAAGCATACCAAAACGAGCAGACTTATGCCCAGAAACAAAAACAAACTAGCAGGATTTGCATTGCGATAGGTGTGTACTTGCATAACACTATCGGTTGTTAATTAATGTATTAAGTGGTTTATTATACAAATAGTCTGAGTGTTTGTCAGTTGGACAATTGTCATAAAAATATGACATGATGAGCAGATTGGGATGTTTTTTCTTTTAGCACATACGTGGGGCATGCATCACTCTTCTCTAGGCTTTAATTCCCATAAGACATTCAGGATTTTCCACTCGTCATTCACACGCATCAACTGAAGATAGTCATACCAACGACGCATTTGGAGTTTCACCATCGCCGTATTGCCATTAATTTCCACAATGACAAAGTCTTTTTGTTGCTGACTGGGCGGCAAGCCGCGCCCGTATCCCTTTCTTGTTGCGTCAATTAATTGTTCTGCATCCATATCCACAAAGGACAAATCACCCGATTGCCGGTCTGGAATCAGCGCCCGCTTTGCTAATTTGGGGTGAACGGCGCGGGCCATTCTGGCAGCATCCCCAGTGTACCAGCCTTCCGCATAGTCCAGAACGGTACGCCTTATGGCCAAGCTATCGGTAGCGGTTTGAGCCAATAATGATTCAGGAACAAGGAAGGTGGTTAAAAAAAACAATATGGATACTTGTTTCATCATTTTCAGATTTCGGGTGCGATGTAATGGAGGTAAACGTACACCAACGGCATGGCAAACAACAAGGCGTCTAACCTGTCTAAAAAGCCGCCATGTCCGGGTAAAAGGCTACCAGAGTCTTTTGCTTTCACAGAGCGCTTGAAAAGGCTTTCCACCAAGTCGCCGAATTGGCTGAGGATTCCGCATATTAAGACTATGACGACCACGTCGGTCCAGTCTAAAAAGGTGATTACCCACATCTTCATGCCGACAGCTACGAGGGTGCATCCAATAAGCCCACCTGCAGATCCTTCCCAAGTTTTTTTAGGGGAGACCCGTTCAAACAGAAGGTTTTTACCAAATGCCCTGCCAACATAGTAGGCGGCGGTGTCTGTTGCAGCCACCATAAGAAATACGGTTAACAATAGCCAAAACCCTTGTTCATCCGGATTTTTAATGATCATAAGATCGGTTCCGAAACGCAAATGGAGGGCATAGTTTAGAAACAAAACCGGATAAATAACCCCGAAAATGGTGGCCGAAACATTTTGAATCGGTTGGGGATGGTTACGGAAAAGTTCAATGAGGCTGATCAGGAGGGCGCCTAAAACCAAGGTAAGTAAAGGATCATGTTTAATTACCGTATTTA
Organism: Bacteroidetes bacterium UBA2364; assembly: GCA_002344075.1. GTDB lineage: Bacteria > Bacteroidota > Rhodothermia > Rhodothermales > UBA2364 > UBA2364. The sequence goes on along the minus strand of DDTM01000035.1, from coordinate 41,374 downwards.
AGGTGATCAATATACCAATCAAAGCGCCAATGCTTTTGTGTGGATGAATACCTGCATCCTCAAAAAGCCGATACAATTCAATCTGTGCCAGCAAGCCGACAACCAAGACCACAATGGTGACAAAAGGGCCACCAAGGTACATCAATGGGATGATAATGGCAAAACCGATAATTGCGGTGATAAAACGAGACATATTAATGGGGGGTCTTACATACAGAATAACCAATTAATATACGCACATTAATTGCTACAAAGTGGTTTGATCATAGAATACATCGGTTCTTAAGACGGTTTTAATGCCGCTTCGTACAATGCCTCCTTCGTGCATCAGCCAATGCGGATAAATGAGGGCCGTACCAGAGGTTGGTTGAACCGAAAAGTCGGGAAATCGGGTTTCGCCCCCTTCGCATTGGTCATCTAAGTATAAAACCAGACTCAGAAACGTCTGTTCTTTTGGGTTTCGGATAAATGGGTGATCAAGGTGGGGAGCAAAGCGATCCAAGGCGCCATACCGATAAAACCGGAATCGCTCATTTACGGCTTTGGGACGCCATTGGTGTGGTTGGGGTGGCAAATGAACAGCCAATGTCCCGTTTAGCCATGCAGAAAGCGGTTGCAAATGAGATATAACCCTTGTTGTTAACAAAGAAGCCCATTCATAGGAAACTCCCATTGCGCGGGTACGAACTTCTGGAATAAGGGGAGGCTCATAGACCTGTTCTTTAAAACCAAAAGATGCCGCCAGTGATCGTAAGTGATGAACTTCCTCCGCATGAACCAAGTCCCGGATCTGTAATACATGCGGGCTTAAATACTCGAACATGTTTTTAATACCAAGATACTGCACAACGTTGTATTGTGTAAAACATTTACCCCATTATGGCACCATCTTTTTGAAGACCGTTTAGGTGATGTTTGCATGAATTGTTTTCTGAAAAAATTGACTATGCGGAAGGTCTCGTGGAGTGATTTGAAGCGCAAGCAGCGCCAAAAGGTTGGCTAATCGCCTCAATAAACACTAAGCTACCCGAAGCACCAATACTTGTTGGGCAAAGAGAATTAGACGACTCCCAACCTTATACACAGCCCAAAATGGTTGGGCGTACACCAATCTAATTATCAGAACATAATATTTTGGTTCAATGATGGTCGTCTGGACATGGAGAAAGGAGAAAAGGCACCAAGAGGCCACCGTTTCCACAGAAAGATGGTTCTATGCGATAGACAATAGGTGTACGTGCGCCGCCTTAACGCGTAACGACCACCACGTCAGAAATGAGAAATATTCCTCCATAGGTCACAAGTAAAGGCTTGATAATGGGAATTAAAAGGTTCACTTCCTCTTCTGTACACAATGTGAATAGGTAATCATTACCAGAGGTACCCACCAAATCGTCATCATAAGCCATGCCACGTGTCCCTTTTCCCACCGAGGCATGAATAACCGTATAGCCGCGAATGCCGTTCTGGTCTAGAATAGACATGAGTTCCGGCAACTTAATGGAAGGGGTGATAATTTCAATTTTTTTGATTGGTTTCATAACTGCGAAATTTTAAGGCCAAAGAAAACGGATGACTCCTAAATATATAGGAAGGCCTACCAATATGTTAAAAGGGAATGTAACAGCAAGGGCCATCGTGACATAAACCCCCGGATTGGCCTCTGGAACCGATAGCCGTAAGGCAGCAGGTACAGCAATGTAGGAGGCACTGGCGCACAGGGTTGCAAAAAGCAACGCGTCACCTGCATTCATGCCACTAAACCAAGCAACCATAATGCCAAGAATCGCATTGGGAATGGGCATGAGTAGGGCAAAAAGAATGGGCACACGTCCTAATTTCTTAAGCTGCGCAAATCTTCGCGCACTTACCAAGCCCATATCCAATAAGAATAGGCATAAAATCCCTTTAAATAAATCATTCGTAAAGGGCTTAAGCGCAGCCTCGCCTTCTGCACCTGTGATAAATCCGATTAGAAAGCTGCCGATCAATAAAAAAACGGAACCGTTGAAAAAGGCTTCTCGAACCAGCTCAGAGACAGACTCTTCGTGTACTTGTTGGGCTTTAGAACGGAATTTACGGTATAAAAACACCCCTGCCAGAATAGCAGGAGACTCCATTAGGGCCATTGCGGCAACCATATGACCGCTGAATGGAACCTCTAACCGGGCCAGAAAGGAGGTGGCGGCAATATAGGTTACAGCGCTAACAGATCCATACGCGGCTGCAATCCCAGCAGCATTTGGCACGTCCATTTTTTGACGTAATATGAAAAAAGAATATATCGGGATGATCGCAGAAACGGTCATAGCTGCCACAAGGGTCTTGAAAATCTGAATAGAAAGCCCACTATGGGCCAATTCTACTCCGCCTTTAAAGCCAATGCTTAGCAATAGATACAGCGAAAACAACTTCGGCAAGGGAGCAGGGAAATCTAAATCGGATTTGACCAAAATGGCGAGAACACCAAGGAAAAAAAAGAGTACCGGGGCGTTCAGTAGATTCGATAAAATTAATTCTACGCTCATACAGGCAATGATGAAAGGGTTGCACGCAGGGAAAGGGTAGGTGACCCAAAATACAAAAAAACGTTGAGTCCGAGATTATGAAATGATGAGAAGGGATAGTTTTGTCATTAAGTCCTGAATGGCGTGGTAAAGTTGTGGGCCGGGTTGATAATAAAGTGGGTCTGAAACATAAAAAACTTTAGGGGGTGTTTGTTGCACCAAATCAGATTGACCAGAAAGCCACTCGCTATAAGATACAAAACCAGTATTTTCAGATTCGTTTATAGGGATGAGGAATACGTCGGGCAAAAGTGGGTTACCATACGTTTGTATGAAGGGAATGCCGCCTGCATGTTCGATGAGGTCATGAATCCACCCAGTTTCATATGTCAAGGGGGTAAAAGACGACACCAAAGCCACGCTCGGCGCATGGTGTGGCCTTTTTGGATTGATGCCCCTTTGTAACTGTGTGTGCCTTAGATGTTCTTCGGATTTTGCCACGCATTGAAGTGCTTGGGGCAATTTTCCAGATACTTTCCCTAATTTTAGGACATAATCCAATACCTGTTTCATCGTTTTTGGCGCAAAGACCAAAACTGGAACTCCGGTAATATCGTAAGGAGCAATCACAAGGTCTGGTTGATGTGCTAAGAGTTGTTCTGCGTGGGGCGCAACAATGGGAAGCGATGAAACTTCGGGTTGGGTATGATCGGAGGAGCATCCTACCAAATTTGGAACGGCCTCTAAGGCAATCAACCAATCTGTAGCCGCTGGAACAAGGGAAATCAGGCGCATGTTTTTATATGGAATGGATCAAGAAGGGAGCAAGGTAAATCTTGAATAGTCTCGCGAAAACGAAACTTCTAACTTCCGCAACTCCCCACTCAACTTGTTTTTGTAAATCGGTAGTGAGCAATGTACAAAACAACAGTTCATCTTTCTCCAACTGCTCTAACATAAACTGCGGAACGATTGGAAGTAATTCTGTAAATATTTTTAGTAGGTCTATTCTCTTTTATGAAAAAGTTATACCTATGCAAGTAATTTTATGTAGAGTCAAGATTTTGATGGTACTGCAAATTATGCCTGCTCAAACTTTACGAATGCTGTTATGAAGGGAATTAACAACATATTTCTCGTCATATTCAACTCTATACTTTCTTAGAAAGGCACGATACTCATCCTTAAATGTTTTCTTACTGTGATGTTCGTGTTGATTGGCGATGTATGAAATCACCCTATCTACTTCTGAAGGGTTAACAGAAAAAGCTCCGTAACCATCCTGCCACTAAAAGTTTTCGTAACCTGTTCCCTTTGTTTTAATCCATTTGGAGGAATGTGATTTTAGCACTATCATCATTCTTTTTTATATATTGATCAGAATTTTGAACCACCTTTAACCTTGCAACAACATGAAATGGTGCCTTCTTCTTCTCGGCCTTTTGTCAGTGAATTGCAACCAAGCCAACACGTCCAAGTCCGTTGGAAAAGTAAAAATAAAAGTACCAGAAGGCTTTGACATAAATGTATTTGCAGACAAGATGATTAATGCGCGTTCCATGTCTCAGTCTCCTGATGGAACGCTGTTTGTGGGGACAAAGTCCGAAGGTAAGGTTTATGCCCTGCGCGATGAAGATGGCGATGGAATTGCAGAAAAGCGGTACATCATTGCCAAAAACATGAATACTCCAAATGGAGTTGCGTATCACGACGGCGCATTATTTGTAGCCGAAATAGACAAAATCTGGCGGTTCGATCATATCGTTTCCCGCCTCACCAATCCTCCGGAACCTGTTTTAGTGACAGACGAACTACCGGATGAGACCCATCATGGTTGGAAGTTTATTGCGTTTGGACCAGACAAGAAATTATATGTGCCTGTTGGCGCGCCCTGTAATGTTTGTAAAGAAGACGATCCTGTTTTTTCCAGCATTCTACGCATGAATCCAGATGGAACGGGCCGCGAAATTTTTGCAAGTGGCGTCCGGAATTCCGTTGGTTTTAGTTGGCATCCGGTTACAGACCATCTATGGTTTACGGATAACGGGCGCGATATGCTGGGAGATGACCTGCCACCCGATGAACTAAACCATGCTCCTGCGGCGGGCCTGCATTTTGGTTTTCCTTTCTGCCATGCAGGAGAAATCAATGACCCAGAATTTGGGAAAGAAAAACCTTGCGGCCCATCCTTTACTCCGCCCGCCAAAAAACTCGGCCCTCATGTAGCGGCTCTTGGGATGCGGTTTTATACAGGAAGCCTTTTTCCAGAAACCTATAAGAACCAAATATTTATAGCAGAACATGGTTCATGGAATCGAAGCAGCAAAATTGGTTATCGCATCTCTCTTGTCCGTTTAGACGAACGGGGTCAGGCACTTTCTTACGAAACTTTTGCCGAAGGTTGGTTGTCGAATGATACCGTCACCGGACGCCCTGTAGATGTACTCGTTTGGCGGGATGGCAGTCTATTAGTCTCCGATGACTTTGGAGGTAAAATTTATCGAATAACGTGGCGTGGATAATTCATCCAGCCCAAGCCTAGTTTCTAAAGCCCAAACTCCGCCTTTACTTCGGCAAAAGCCATCAGGGCCAAATCAAGGTCTTCGCGGGTGTGGGCCGCAGAAACCTGCGTGCGAATCCGCGCACTTCCACGAGGAACAACCGGAAAGAAAAACCCAATTACATAGATGCCTTTTTCCAACATCCGGTTGGCTACCTGTTGCGAGAGTGCGGCATCACCTAACATCACAGGGACGATAGGATGAACACCGGGAATGATGTTTAGTCCAATTTTTTCAAGGCCTTGCCTAAAGTAAAGTGTATTACTTTCTAAACGATCCCGAAGCGCAGTGGATGTTTCCAAAAGATCAAGCACCTTCAGCGAAGCCACTGTAATGGCTGGTGAGAGTGTGTTGGAGAATAAATACGGGCGCGACCGCTGGCGAAGTATTTCCACAATTTCCTTCCGACCACTCGTATAACCCCCACTTGCTCCGCCGAGCGCCTTACCAAGCGTGCCTGTAATAATATCCACCCGATCCACCACCCCGCAATGCTCGTGTGTCCCCCTACCAGTTTTACCCATAAAACCGACGGCGTGGCTATCATCCACCATAACCAAAGCATTGTATTGATCGGCCAGATCACAAATGGCGTGTAAATTCGCAACAATACCATCCATCGAAAACACGCCATCGGTTGCAATGAGTTTAAAGCGTGCATGACTGGCTTCTTTTAATTTTGCTTCTAGATCATCCATTCGGTTGTTTTCATACCGAAAGCGTTGTGCTTTGCAAAGCCGAATACCATCAATAATACTGGCATGGTTCAATGCATCTGAGATGATCGCATCCTCTTCGCCCAAAAGCGTCTCGAATAACCCGCCATTGGCATCAAAACAGGAAGAGTATAAAATGGTATCTTCTGTTCCCAGAAACTGAGAGATGCGGTTTTCCAATGATTTGTGGATGTCTTGTGTGCCACAAATAAACCTTACTGAAGCCATGCCATAGCCATGTGCCTCCAAACTTTCCTTGGCGGCGGTCATCACTTCGGGATGATTTGCCAATCCTAAGTAATTATTTGCACACATATTCAATACTTTGCGTCCATCGATCGTCGTAATATGGTTGCTTTGCGGGCTTGTAATGACCCGTTCCCGTTTAAACAATCCGGCATTATCTATTTCGGCCAGACTTTTTCTCAGGTGTTCAAGAAATGCTGTTCGCATGTTATGCCTCCCAATTAAGTATTACTTTTCCACTCAGACCAGCTTTCATTAAGTCGAACCCTTGTTGAAATTCGGTATAATGGAAACGATGAGTAATAATCCCAGAAATATCTAACCCACTTTGAAGCATTGCTGTTGTTTTATACCATGTTTCATAGATTTTACGTCCATAAATACCCTGAATGGTGATGCTATTAAAAATTACCTTATCCCAATCTATGGTGGTATGATTTGGCAGAATACCCAGAAGGGCAATTTTACCACCGTGCATCAGGTTATCCACCATCTGCGAGAATCCGGCAGGGCTTCCACTCATTTCTAAGCCGACATCGAACCCCTCGCGCATACCGAGTTCTTGTTGCACATCGGTTAAACTTTCGGTTCGTACATCCACAATCCGGGTGGCGCCCAGTTTTTCAGCAAGCGCCAAACGGTACGGATTGATGTCTGTGACCACCACATGACGTGCTCCGGCGTGTCGGGCAATTGCAGCCGCCATACATCCGATGGGGCCAGCACCCGTGATCAGCACATCTTCTCCTAATAATTCAAAGCTTAGGGCGGTATGAACCGCATTCCCCAGCGGATCAAAGCAAGAAAGGACATCGAGGTCTATGCCCTCGGCAGCATGCCAAACATTTGCCGAAGGGATGGCAATATACTCTGCAAAGGCGCCAGTACGGTTAACCCCTACGCCCAAAGTGTTTTTACACAAATGGCGTCGGCCTGCCAAACAATTTCGGCAAGTACCACAGACGATATGGCCTTCTCCCACCACCACCTCTCCTACAGAGAAATGCTCCACATTGTCGCCGCAATCTACGATACGTCCCACAAACTCGTGTCCGATGGTCATGGGTGGTTTTATGGTGCGTTGCGCCCATTCATCCCATTTGTCAATATGCACATCGGTCCCACAAATTGAAGACTTTATCACACGGATCAACACGTCGTTATCCCCCATATGGGGCTTTTTCACCGTTGCAAGGGCGACCCCCGGAGCAGCGGCTGGCTTGATGATGGCTTTCATATTTTCAGCACATTGGTTTAACCTGTCCGGATGGTTCCGGCTTTTAGGGAAGATACAACATTTTACAAAAGCGCTTCCAGAACATCTTTGGAAGTTCTCCAGAATGAATAAGGTATGCCTGACAGCAAAAGAAAAAACCAGCCCTTTGGTAAAGAACTGGTTGCAAACTGTATGGACAAGCCTCCCTCTGCTTACCAAAGACCATGAATGCTCAAAGAGCAACGGGCAAATTGGCCCGTTTCCAGCGTTGAAGTCCACCCTGAACGCTCATAACATTGCTATACCCCCATGCCACTGCCTGGCGGGCTGCAGAACCTGCACGAGAACCCGTTTGGCAGATAAACATGATGGGGGTATTGGTGTTGAGCGGTAAGCGTTTAGGGGAGATTTCGCGCAAGGGCAACGCACGTGCTCCTTGAATTTCTCCATGGGATTTCCGGTCAAACTCTTCGCGGATATCGAACAGGATAGTACCGGATCTTAAAAGTTCATAAGCATCGTGTACGGAAACTTCTTTTACCCTAAAAACCGTGAGTTTCAGATTTTTGGGCTTGCTTGGTGGTTCTTTTGTCTTGAACCAATCAAAGATAGACATGGTATTGATGAAGGTTAGCGTGAAGGTATATAAATAGACCATAAATTGGGATTCATTATTAACCGGGTTTACGAGCTTGTAAAACCCCGTATCGCAACAGTCTAGTCCGGTGTCCTCTCCATAAGAACCGAAGTACCGGAAGATGCCGGACAAAAGGCCATCCGGAATGGGTAGCGAGTTTAAAGCTACGCCAGCGCAGTACAGGGCGCATAAAAGAAGTGCCAAAAGGCGAAACTGATTCCGTCCAATCTTCGGTCTGCACATCCATTAGCCCTACGGTTTTGGCATGGGCAGCATATGCAGAAAGGGTTTCAAATGAGGGAGCAAAAAAACCCTTAGACAATTTATCCAAAAGCCGCTGATCAGAACGGGCCAATTGCGTGCGGGCTTCTCTGCGTGTCCACATGGACATCAGCAACATACCACCGGGCGAAAGCATTCTTGCACAGGATTCCATAAATTTCCGTTTATCAGCCGCATGTTCTACGCTTTCTATCGCCCAAACAAGATCAAACTGGCCAGGTAAATAAGGAGGGTCCAATGCATCTCCTACATCGAACCGTACTTGGCTTGCAAAACGCAACGAGTGGGCGCGTTCTTGTGCCCGCTCCGCTTGGCGCTCACTGATTGTAAGGCCCGTTACAAACGCTGCATTTAATTTTGTCAGCAAATATATACTGCCCCCTCCAATCCCGCATCCCAAGTCTAATACCATTTTTGCTTGTGAGACCCCACCCCAATTCAGAATGCGCTCCATCATCCGTTCTTGTGCCGTTGCCACATCTGTACGACCTTGCTCAGTTGGGTCAAACCACGCTTGGTGCATGTGTTCACCATATACCCCTTCCCAAACCGAGGAAGTTGTATCATAAAATTGCGCAATTTGCCGATTTATTGGTTCATCGCCCATGCTCAAAAGGATAAGCGCGTTTAAACAAATACACCCACCAAGTCGGTAGGGGGGCAGATGACGCTCCTAAATAAGATTAGGGCGTTTATTGAAAAAACTGACAGAAGGTAAAATACGGGATATGGGCCTTATTCCCAACTCCAAAACATGCTTTTGGGCCTAATAGACCTCAATTTCATCTGTGAATATCCATGCTTTTTCCCCCTCCCCCGGATGTCCAGGCGGACAAGTTCCGATATTGGTTGCACGGACGCGAATATATCGGGCTTGACTTTGAACGTCTATTTGAAAAGGAACTGAAGCCGCAACCCCACTTTCCCCTTCTTCACGGTAGGAAAGACCCGGCAGTTCCCGAAAATGCTGACCATCTTCCGAGAGAGCAAAAACGACCTGACGTGGCAGAAAAACCCAATTTGCCTCATCTTTCAAAAAGTGCATCGTCACCGACTGGATAAGTTGTTCAGCACCAAGGTCTATGGTTATTTCCAGATCATCCCCCAAAAAACCTTGCCAACGGACATCCTGCACCAAAGAATACGCTTTTTCGCCATCCACCAAAGCCGTCAACCCACTACCCGGATATTGTGGACTAAAGGGCCTTGTATAGGTTGTGTTCCGCATCAACCCTTTATGAACCGTGATGGATTTCTTCGTTTCGTTCACCAATAGACCATTCATAACCACACCACTCCGTAAAGTCATACTTTGTGTTACGGGGATTGGTGCAAGATAAAGAGGACTGTTTTCTTCGGGCGTCGTGCCGTCGGTGGTATAAACCAAGTTACCTTGTCCCAAGACAGATACTACTTTAAGTGTAAGTCCACCTGGCTCTGGTGTTGGTTGCGGAATAATCTGCGGATCAGGATGTAGCTGAACCAGATCGAACCAAGCTGTTCCGGCGGAAGACAACGATAGAAACGCGGTTTCGCGAACAAACCGGACACTGTCTTCGGGCAAACGGATGGGCATCACATATTTTTGCCATGACGAAGAAAGACGAAAAGGCTGTACTTTTTCTCCCATTCCCAAGCGGAACATACCTCCATTGCTCGTAAGGCGATCACCTTTCGCCCATATACTGAGCAGATAACTTTGTCCACGTTCAATTCTGATGGGAAAAAAGCGAAAAGTCACTCCTTTTTCAGTTTTTGGGGTAGTAATCCTAAACGACCGATCCCCGTGGAGGGCGGTTCGGGTATCGAGAAAATAGGGGCTGCCTCTTTCTTCGCCCACTTGTGCGTACAACGCATCCGGAGTTGCGGGATTGGTTGCTGTTTCAAAACTTGGGTCAACCATAAGGTTGCCCGGATGAAGTGCTATCTGTTCCGTTTTCTCGGCTAAAGGCAGTAAATAGGCACGGGTTCCATAAGCATCTATTATGTCTTCCAACACGGCATCCCGAAATAACACTTCGCGATGGGCAAACAACACCTTGGCTTTTCCATTCCAGATAATTTGGGGAATTCGAATACTCATATTTTTTGGTTTATTCTCCAAATTCACGACCATCACCAACCATTGTCCTTGATGCCGGATCGTTCGGATGGCCAATTGAGGATCTTGGGTTGCGACCTCGGCAGACGGCAGATCGGAGAGTAAAAACGGTGTTATTTCCATTACTTCTCGTGCCACAGCTCCTGCTTCGCTCCAGACATCGGTGGATTTGGGAAAGCCATTCAACCCGTGCCGGATAAAGTACTGAATACCCGTTGCGCCACTTATTAGGGCTAAATACGTCATGGCGCGTAATTCTTGGCGGGTAGGCTCGCGCCGCCACCACTCTCCTCCGCCAAAAGACTGTGGTACAATCCAAACGGGTTTTTGATATCGGAAGTCCCGGATGAGTTTGTCGGTAAAATCCCGTACCTGTGTGATGGGTTGGTTGGGAATGGGATAAGGGTCTGCCATTACGATGTCCATCGCATCAGCATATTCGATAGGTTTATTTACCTCATTAAATACAATAGAAACAGGATGATATGGATCAATAGATTTAATAAACTGATACAGTTCTTCGAGTGGCTCTGGTGGTATTTGAACCGCAGAAGGTTCATCAGCAACATACCATCCCAATAAAGCCGGATGTTTCCGGAAGGCCTCGATTTCGGCCCGGAGCAGTGCTCTTTTTTCTGCTGCCGATGGCGTATTTCCATCCAGACCTACTCCACCACCTCCCGCCACCGATAGCAAGTTGTAGTGTACTTTCATTCCGAGTTGGGCGGCACGGTCCATATATGCCTTACGTTCTTCGCGGGTTGCCCGCTCAATTTTCTGGTATGGCGAGATCATGTTGAAGCCTTTTACGGCTTCCTCCTCGGCCAAAGTGGGTTGTACGGGTGAATATAGATAAAACCCAAACGGCAATATCGGTAGGCCCTCGCTCCAAACGGCGCCTGTCAGACGATCAATTTGGACTGCATTAGGCTCATAGGGCAGCTTGGTCAACATTGTTTTACGAACCAGGCGGCGGCGGTCTGCAAGGGTAATTGTGACATTTAATTCCGTTTTTGTTGCGGGAGAATTCGCCAATGCCAAACTTACTTGTAATACCTCTGGCCGAATTCGCTGCGAACCACGAGACAAAACCCGTCCTTCTGCCACAACCGATACTGTTTGAATCTGCACCGTTGTATCCGGCATTACCACCAATAAATGGCCTTCCGGCTCGTTCATATAAAACGAATAACGTGTAAAGACCTGTAAAATAGGTTCGGTGGAGGATTGAGCCAATGCGGCCCCACCGTAGAAAAGACAAAAAAGAATATATTTAAACACGTGAATTACAAAAGATAGTTGGTAAAAAGGCTGGTGGGTTTTGATGCCCAAAATAGGGGATCAGTAAAATGGAATATCGAGTAACCATCAAATATACAATCCACAACAGCACGATTCTGATTACAGCCCTAAAAAAACAACATGTTTTCTTTATTTCGTGGTTTCTGCCATATCCAAGAATTGCCCAGCCAGCCTAACCCTTTGCAGCCGGAGATTCTTTTATAGACGTTTCGTTCAACACCCCATGCCTACTTGTAAACGAAGGCCATGCCTTAGCCTAAAATGGATAAAGTGATTCCACCATTAAAAGGTCTTTGCAGAAGAAAAAATGATCCTGTCGGATTTTCCCTCCCTTAAGGTCGTATTCATCCCCAATGCACAGCATTAATATTCATGTGGGTTAAACATTGAGCACTGTCACATTTCAGAAGGCTCGATCTCGAATGACTAAAGTGGTGAACTGTTCATCACGTAATCCTATCTCGAGCAATCACATCCGCTCAAGTAGTAAGTTAGTGGGAAAGGCTGTTCTTTATCGGGCAGCCTTTTTTTTTGGGGGGAGGTTATGCTTGGATACCCGTCGGTGTCACATATAAGACACTTCTCTTAAAGGACCTTTCCTGATTTGAATCAAGTGGGTTAAGAAGTCCGGAGCCGCTTTGGTTTCGGACTTATTTTTTACCTTTAACCAAGATTCGCAAAACCTGATCACGCCGTTGATTACTTTTAGGACATGGACAAAGATTTTAAGAAATGGCCGGGAGTTTCTATCATTATCTTGAATTGGAATGGACGAGGATTGATGGAAACCTGTCTACCCACTGTTTTGCAGACGGATTATCCGGCATATGAAGTGGTGGTGGTGGATAATGCCTCCACCGATGATTCGCTCGATTGGTTGCTTCGCACGTATCCACAGGTAAGGCTTATCGGAAACCCAGAAAATTGGGGCTATGCACGGGGCAACAATGTGGCAATCTACCAAACAGAGATGCCATTTTTGGTATTGCTGAACAATGACGTTGAAGTACACCCGCAATGGCTTCGAGAAATGATGACGGTGATATACCGAAGCCCAGATATTGCCGCAGTTCAGCCAAAATTACTCCATTTCCAAGACCGAGGGCAATTTGAATATGCGGGAGCTGCTGGTGGCCATTTGGATGATCTTGGTATTCCGTTCACTCGCGGACGTATTTTATCAGTCATGGAACAAGACGAGGGCCAATATAACGTTGAATCAGAAATTTTTTGGGCATCCGGAGCAGCCTTGTTATTACGTCGGACGGCCTTGGCACAATCTGGTTTATTGGACGAAGCATTTTACATGCACATGGAAGAAATTGATCTATGCTGGCGGCTAAAACGTTCTGGATTCCGAATTATGGTTGCACCCAAAGGAGAGGTTTATCATATTGGTGGCGCCAGCCTGCCACACGGAAGTCCGAAGAAATTGTATTATAACTTTCGAAATAGTTTATTGATGCTCTACAAAAACCTACCCAAACGGCGTTTCTACCTCGTTTATCCATTTCGTCTTTTTCAAGACACATTGGCGTTTATCAGGTTATTGTTTTCCTCGCGTGCAGAAGCAATGGCTGTTTGGGCGGCACACCGAGACTTTCTAAACTTGCGTAGGAACTATTCACCACCAAGTACAAGCGAAAGCATTGTATTGCCCTCTTTGCGAGGCTCGGTTTTATGGGATGCTTTTATCCGGCGGCGTCAAACGTTTGCTTCAATCCCACGATCGCGCTTTAGGCTTTAAATTATGGTCTCCTTAAATTTGTTTTTATCGCCCCGTACTATAATTTGGGTACACTTCAAAAGGGTGCATTTCAAAACTTCCCGACAGGCGAAACGACAGCTCCGTAGGAGGGTATGATCGAAGTTTATTGATTTTATGCCGCCCCGATGGGGCTTGTACAAAAGGTGGTTTGCTTCGTTCTCTATTGTGATGTCGCTCCTATGGGGCTTTTTTTTATGTACGTCACAACTTTCTCACACGGTAGGCAAAGATGTCGCCTAATATAAGTGTGTCGTATGCCTATTGGCATTTTTGAAATGCACCCCTAATAATTTAATAGTCGCAAACGGAATACCCTCTTGCAAAAAATGTTGTCCAGCCACAGGAGCCAGACAACATTTTCATTCTTAGGATAGGTATTGATATTAACCTTTAACTGAACCCAGCGTGAGTCCCGATATCAGATAGCGGCTTAGCGCGAGGAACAAAACGACCACCGGAACAGAGACCAGCAACGCGCCCGCAGCATAAAGGCCCCATTGCGTCTGCATTTGCCCCTGAAACATTTTCAGTCCTACGGGCATGGTAAACATTTCTACGTCTTGTAATACTTGTGCCGCTACGATGTATTCGTTCCATGCAGTCATAAAGGAAAACAGCGCTGTAATCACAAGTGCGGGTGCTGCGAGCGGAAGGATTACCTGATAAAATGTTTGCCAAGGCGTACATCCGTCAATGCGTGCAGCCTCTTCCAAAGCTACCGGAATGGTATCGTAATAACCCTTCATTTGCCAGATACAAAAAGGGAGTGCTGTAGCCGAATAAATAATAATACACCCCAAATAAGAATTGATCAACTTCAAGTTGATCAGCATAATGTACATGGGCAAAAGCAACATCGTGGCAGGAAACATTTGTGTCACCAGCAATCCTTCCATATACGCTTTACGGCCCCGGAATTTGAACCTTGAAATGGCATATCCGGCGGTTGAGGCCAAGGCAACGCCCGTAAATGTGACCACTACCGATACCATAAGCGAATTAAAAAGCCAACGTAAATAAGGCGTCTCGAAGAGTAGCTTCTCATAATTTTTTAGGGATGCCCCTTCCGGAATAAACGCCAACGAGGTAGAAAGCAGTTTATCGGACGGGCGCAACGAAATGGTGATGATTTGAGAAAGCGGGTATAATGCAATAAATGCAAAAAGCATCAACACGCCATATGCAGCAATCATCGAAAGAATACGTCTGGTATGCGGATTCATTAAAGACCTCCTAAGATCAATAAACTTCATTGGATTGCGCTTTACGCAGCACCAGCCGATTGAAGGTGAACAAAATCATGAATATTACCATCGAGAATGCAGCAGCCCATCCAAACCGGTACATATTAAATGCGGCTTTATAGACGTAAGAAACCAAAATGTGGGTCTGATCATTGGGTTCTCCGGAGTTAGAGACCAACCAAACCACATTGATATTATTAAACGTCCATACAGTGCCAAGTGTAATGGCGGGTAACATAACAGGTTTGAGCAAAGGAGCCGTCACAGCCCAAAACTTGCGCCACGCCGAGGCGCCATCCACATCTGCCGCTTCGTATAACTCTGCCGGAATGGATTGTAAGCCACCCAGAGCAACCACCATCATAAACGGAAATCCGAGCCAAATATTGGTAATAATGACCGCCAGGAATGCCTCGAAGGGCGAAGTAAGCCAAGTTACCCCCGTTTGCGAAAGCCCAAAATACTTAAGCAACAGGTTGATTGCACCATACTCATAGTTAAACATGCCACGCCATGTAAGGGCCACAATATACTGGGGCAATGCCCAAGGGATAATTAGAATCACCCGCCAGATGGGCTTTAATTTAATAAACTTCTGGTTGAGGACCACGGCCAGAAAAACCCCAATCCCCACATGGAAAATCACGTTTACCGCCGTCCATATGACGGTCTTAAGCAAAATTTCCCAGAAAAGAGGTTCCCGAAAAACAGAAAGGTATTGCTGTAAGCCGATGAGCCGCCAATCTTTAATGTGATAGATGTTCGCATTGGATAGCGACAAAAACACATTATAGAAAAACGGATACGCTACAACGGCTAGTACCAAAACCGTAGCAGGCCCCATGAGGAAGACAAGGAACCAATTGTAGCGCGCCTTTTCGCTTAGGTTAAACATGAAGTGTTGGATTGATGCTGAGCAAGGATAAAAAAAACTTATCTACTTCAGAATGTTTTAAGGCTTTCTAAGTATGAAGACAATTGTAAGGCCCGGGATTTGACGACATCTACCCGCTCGCTCATACGAACGGGAACCCACATAGTGCCTTGCGTGGGGTAAAAATCATTGATAAACGCAAATTCTGCATCACGGAATGTGATCCATTGCCGTTGCAAGTTGCGGAGTTTGGTTTGCTGGGCTGGTTTCAGGGTGGCCAAGAGGCCGTTATAAGAGGTGTTCAGTAGGCCGTCCCATGCACGATAGGCTTCATCTAAACACTGGATCATCCCTGCGGTAGAAGGATTTTTTTCCAAACAAGTATTTAATTTGGTATCAATTGGATGCTCGCCTGCTTCTCTGGACAAGGCTGAAGCGGTATCATCGGAACTAGGCGCTGGTTTTACAACAGGTTTAGCCGCTTTGGGAGCAGCAGAAAGTTTGGGGTTAGGCTTCGTGGAAGGTTTATTCGTGCTCTGAGCGAGGAGGGACCCGGAGGCCAAAAACAGAACACAAACCATATTCAAAATAAAACGCATAAAAATAATTATTTAGTTGGTTGTGGGTATGGGAATAAGGGTTTTACAAATACGTGTCTTCAATGAGTTTACTACATTGGGCCTGCATTTCCTTGGCACCTTTACGGGCAGAAATGGCCCCACTCATTACCAATTGATATGGGCCTCGCATACCGTCCCAAATTTGCCGCAATCGCGGATTCGTGGGCGTCGGGCGGCTTTGTTTGTATTGCGCAATAGCCCCTTTGAGTAAAACAGGTGGATTTGCGGTTACTTTGTCAAAAACAGATTTATACACCGGAATGGTCGAGAGTTTATTCACCATTTCCGTTTGTACATCCGCACCAGTTAGAAATGAGATTACCTTGCGGACGTAGGGCATTTTGTCGGGACCAACATTCACATTAATAGAATATCCTTTGGTCATAACCGTTGGAGTTGCCCATAATTGAGTTTGGTTATTAAAGGGCAATTTTGCCAAGCCAAAGTCTAAATTGGCATCTTTGTATCCGCCCCATGCCCACGGGCCATTAATAACCATCCCAGCCTTCCCTTCTTTAAAAAGCGTTTCAGCGGTATCATAATCAATTTCCTTTGGTATGATTTTATGTTTATCCCGAAGATCTAGAATAAACTGGATGGCATTGGCTGTTTTATCGTTGTCTAATGTTGGATTGCCTGTTTTTTCGTCAATCACCCACCCCCCAAAAGCCGTCAGAAAAGGCACAAAGAAAAATGGTTCACGATAATTCCAGACGATGGCGTATTGATCTGGGTTCCCATCCCCATTGGTATCTTTGGTCAGTTTTTTACCCAAGGCAATCAGTTCATCCAAGGTTTTTGGAGGATTTGGAACCATTTTTTTGTTGTAAACAAGGGTAAGGTGGTTGCCCACTTGGTCTGCGACCGACCATTTTTTGCCCTCATACACAGCAGCAGCATCGGGCGTGTATCGGTTCCAAAACGTGGTATTAAAGACACTGTCTAAGGGTTGAATCGTTTTTGTGAGGCTTAAAACGCCAATATTATCCGATGGGCCATAGAGAATGTCGGGGCCGGTTCCGCCCATGGCTGCAATGATGTAATTACTCCGAAGTTCCTCGTTTTCCTTCCACAAAATTTCCACCTGATGATCTTTGTTCAAGGCATTGTACCGCTTCACCTGCTGGATCATCAGGTTGCGTTCAGATAGGTCTTTTTGGTGCCATACACGAATGCGAATAGGCCCATCTTGTTTGCGCGAGACTGTTGAGAAACCCAAAAAAATGAGGGCCGCCAAGACACAAACTCCGATCAGATACTTTAACATAAACAGTTTGTCTTAAAAATGGAAAAACTTCTCTTTTCAAAATCAAGATAATGTTAAGGGCTACGTTTTGAAAGTACAAAAACAGCACCTGATTCTGGAGGAATATGGATGGTCAGCCAGCCATCCCGCAACGAAGCACTAACGGTTTCGCCCGGAGCCACAACAGCAGGTACCTGAATTTTTCGGTAGTCTTTGGCCTGTACCCGGATGGTGTGCGGCGCCTTGCTGGGATTGATCGCGACCACCGCTTGGTTGCCCATAGGATCTTTTCGACCAAAAGCGAACGCAGGTTGCTGGTCATTCACGTAAAGGATCGAAAAATCGCCATTTGAAAATACTGGAAAGCGTTTACGAAACGCAATCATACTTTGATAAAAACCAAAAATAACTTGATCGAAGCGGTTGGGGTCTGGGGTTCGAGCAACTCCACGCGGATCTATGGCTTCGTCGTCATATTCCAAGTCCTCCCAGAGCATGGGCTTTCGGTCATCGGGATCATCCCCACCCCACATACCCGCTTCGGTGCCGTAATAGATCATTGGTGCTCCTAACATGGTGAACCGAAAAAGTTCAATTAGGCGTTGGCGATGCCGCTCTTGTTGTTGGGGTTGCCGAATTTTGTACTGGGGCATCCATCGTGGCGAATTGGCACGATCGTATGGTTCTTTGTCTGCATTTACAATCATAGAGGCCAATCGGTCGGTGTCATGTGAATCCGTAAGGTTTTGCATGGCAAACGGACGTTCTCCCACATACTCCGTCACATGTTTCACAAGCCGTTCGGTGAATTCAGAAGTTTTGATCCGTCCATCAATTAGATAGTCGTGTACGGGAATGGCAAATCCTTCATAGTTCATGCTGGCCGTAAACCCCCCATCGGTCACCAAAGAGTGGGCTTTATGCCAAACCTCGGTGATGGTAATGGCATTAGGGTTCAATTTTCGGACATACGCATTCCAGTCTGTCCAAAACCCCACAGGTACTTCATCTGCCACATCCAAACGCCAGCCATCAATGCCATCTACGGGGTCACCGTCTCCGTTTGGATCCATCCAACGTTTGGTAATCGCAAGAATATGCTGTTTTACTTCTGGATGCAAGTCTTTTCCATCGGGTGTGTCGGCAAAAACAGGCAGTGCCTCTACATCCCACCACCCTTTATATTTAAATTCATTTTCGGGTGTACGTGGGTTATCAAACGATTTAACAATGTACCAATCTTTGTACGGTGATTTCTCTTGTAATTGAATCAGGTTTTTAAACGCAAAAAAGTCACGTCCGGAGTGGTTAAATACCCCATCTATAATCACCCGAATTCCGCGTTCATGTGCTTCTTTCACCAAATGCAGAAATAGCTTATCCGCTGTTGTCCACTTCCAAGTAGCGGGATCTGCCGTTTCCGAAGCAATCAGCGCAAGATCGCCCTCGGGGTCGGGACCAAAATAGGGTTCGATATGGTGAAAAGAGGAAGCATCATATTTATGCATAGACCGGGCAAAAAACACCGGATTAAAATAGATTCCTGTTATCCCCAATTCCGACAGGTACGGCAGTTTTTCCAAGACCCCTTGCAAGTCTCCGCCATATCGTCGCTGAAAAACCATAGGATCATAGAAACTTTTGCTTTCCAGTTCCCAGCCCACCCGTTCATACCAATCCCCTGTCCAGCGTGCAGGCTGCCAAGTGGAAGGTGCAATATCATGGTATTCGATGGATTCGCGAATAGGCTGATTTTTTGAATCACCATCTCGGAATCGTTCAGGAAAAATCTGGTACCAAATAACTTTTTTGGCCCATTCCGGCACTTGGGTTTGTGCAACGAGGGGAAAGGGCAGGCAAAGTAAGAGGAAAAATAACGTTTTCATGGAGTAGTGGGTTTATAGGGCCATGATGGTCATTTAACCAAGGTTAGTTTTTGTGTTTTTACCACATTTCCGGCTTGGAGCCGCGCCACATACAAACCACTTGGCAGGCCGAGTGCATCAAAAATAACCCGATGAGTTCCCGCTGCATACAAACCTTTCGCCACCACAGCCACTTTTCGACCTACGGCATCAAACACTTCAAATACCACATCGGAGGTTCTCGGAAGGCTAAACGAAAGGGTTGTGGATGGATTAAACGGGTTTGGATAATTGGGTTGTAGGGTGAAGGCATCCGGAATATGAGCCGTATCCATTTCGGTTGCCACACGAATAAGACCAGGCTCTGGCGTGGGCAATGGCTGGGTGGTATAAATCCGGAATTCACCCGGCAAGAGCGAAATACCTTCTTGGGTATTCGTTACATTTAGTGCATTCCCGCTAAAGAAATCGTACCAAGTTCCCGTTTGCTGAAAATTGGGGTTTACCGACATCGTAGTCACGCTGAAATTGGCCACAATGGTTGCTTTCATGGTTGGATGGGTCAGGTTTATACGCTTAACGGGTAAGTTCAAGGATTGCGAGACAACGGTTTCGGGGTCATGAAATACGGGATTGGCGCGTCGCATATTAATGATTGCTGCCCATGTTTTGTATAAACGATATCGGGTCTCGTCTTTGGCATAGGTCCAACGTACTGGTTTCTCGCCGGTGCGGCCATTGTAATCTATGGCAAAATCATAGCCCAATTCGCCAAATTGCCAGATCATTTTTGGGCCTGGAACGGTGAAAAACATTGCACCAGCGGCTTTCATGCGCTCAATTGCCACCCACAAGTCCTTGATCTTGTAATCCCCCAGCGCATTACCATACAGTAGGTTTTTGACCATGAGCCGCTCTTCGTCGTGGCTTTCCATGTATGAGATAAGATTGGCTTTGTTCCATCCTCGCTGTCCGAAATAGGCCCATTCAAAATTGGATTTCCCACCATCATGATACCCCATTGTCGCTTCATTAAAGTTTCCATTTGCATTGCCCCAGAGCATCATCCCGGGTTTATCGGCAGTAGTACCATAGTCAGCCAGTTCCTTTTCCTCACGGTTTTCTGCAAAGTGTTCTAAGATGACATAGGCGGTAGGGTCGGTACGCCAGATGGCATCTGCCATTCGTTTAAGGATGCGCACCCGTGAGGCATCATAATTGCCCATTGTCGCCTCGGTACTGACGGTTTGGGTAAACCCTTTTGAAAGATCGAATCGGAAGCCATCTACGTTAAATTCATTGAGCCAATAAGCGTTTGCCCGATCCATCAGTTCTTGCATTTGCCAGGCTTCGTGATTGGCGTCATTAAATACATTATAGGGATGCTTGGCAGTCGTATTCAACCAGTAGTTATCTGCGGTAATGGCTGCCGCAGGGTCTCCTTTCTGGCTTGCATTATATAACCGTGCAAAAGGCGAAGATCCAGTTTGATGGTTATATACGACGTCTATAATCACCGCCATATTCCGTTTATGGCACTCGTCAATCAGTTTTTTAAGGGCCTCCGCAGTACCATAATACTTATCCGGTGCAAAATAGAACTTTGGATTGTAGCCCCAAGATGAGTTGCCGTCAAATTCTTGAACGGGCATTAGTTGAATTGCATTGACGCCCAACTTTTGTAAATAACCAAGGGTATCAATAACCGATTGATAGGAACGCTTTTCCGTAAAATCTCGAACCAGCAGTTCGTAAATCACCAACTCGCTCTGTTTTGGACGTTGATAACCCGTTGCAGTCCAGTTATAAGCTGCCTTATTGGTTTGAAGTACGGAAACGTCATACTCCGTTTTACCATTTGGATATGCCTTCAGGTTCGGATAATTGGAAGAGGGAATAAAGCCATCATTAAAAGGATCTAAGATTTTGGTAGCAAAGGGATCTGCCACCTTTATTTTACCATCCACATAATACTGATACGCATATTCTACACCGGGCGTAAGACCCGTAATTTTTAGCCACCAATAAACACGGTCAACAGCGGTAGAGTCTTTTTTCATCAGATACTCCGGACGCGCTTCCCAATTGTTAAAGTCTCCGATCACATATACATATTCCTTCTTCGGTGCGTACAACACAAAGGTGGCTTCTGTAGGTGCGCCCGAATGGTAATTTACCCCCTCTACCATACCACCCGGACGTGGCGCTTTGGTAACGACGGGTTTTGCCTCCGATTTCAACTCGGCAGTGGCGGTTTTACCGTCGGCATCCGTCAATGTAACTTTAAAACCAGTGCCAGAAGGTAGCGGCGCCGTAGGTACATACCTAAAAATTCCTGTCGTGGCATCAAAATGCGCCAAGCCGTCGGTATAAGCAACCCCGTTTAATTCATAGTCTATTTTAGTAATCGTTTTCGAGGAGAAAAGCCCCACCGAAAATGCCTTGATTTGTCCAGAAGTATTGGCTTCGCGGGCTGGTTGGAAAGCGATTGGGTTCGTGACATCCAAAACCGAATTATTGTTATCTGCTGGATTGGTTTTGGGGTTCAAAGGGTCCGAGATCCAAGAATTACTGGTCCCTGAAGTGTTAAGATGTAGGTGCATCTTATACATATACGATTGCCCAGCGGTAAGCGAAATGGTCTTTTTGTAAAATGCACCAGAGGCATCCAAGTCCATCTGCGACACAGCTCCTGCCGCAATTACACCCGAAGCATTCGGCCCCCAATTATTAAATTGTCCGGGGACAAAAACCCGAACGGGCGGCGCTGCATTAGGCTCTGGAATGTAGCGGAAGGTCACATTGATTGTTTGGGCAGTAAGGGCCCACGGGGCCAGAAGCAATATGCACAAGCCAAGCCAGCGTTTTAGCATAGGATATGGGGTTTAAGATTCTTTCTGTCGAGTGGTTTTTGGTAAATATAAGGTAAAATCGTCTAAAAGAGAAAGCGCTTACACCTATCAATTATGGAGATTGTGACAAATGAAGTAAGCGCTTACATTCTAAATGTACTCAGAAAGACTTTCTCAAACAACTATAGTATATGGAGGGCAGTGGGGCATGGGGGTAGCCACCCGTAATGGGAACTTGGGATACAGTAACCGAATGTCTATGCTGATAATGATGTGTAAAAATCTGTTCTTTTACTTTTCCGAGAAGCGGGATGCTTCTCCTCACTTTTATAGCTTAACCAATTGTTGGTGTAATAAATTTATATCCTACTCCTTTTACGGTCTCAATTCGCGTTTCGCCGATCTTACGGCGGATTTTTCGGACGTGTACATCTACGGTTCGTACCACCACATAGACGTCACTCCCCCAGATTTCTTCCAGTAGTTCATCGCGGGTAAAAACCGTTCCCGGATGAGAGGCGAGTAAAAACAAAAGTTCAAATTCTTTCTTGGGCAGTTTGATAGGTTTTCCTTGCAGGCGAACCACGTATTCTTCTCGGTTGATTTCAATATCCGGAAATTGTAGGACTTGCGGGCCATCCACCAATTTCTGGGTGCGCCGCAAAACAGCCTGCACCCGACTGACGAGCAAACGCGGAGATACGGGCTTGGTTAGGTAATCATCCGCTCCAGCTTCCAGGCCCAATACCTCGCTTTCCTCATTCATCTTTGCTGTAAGCATGATAATAGGCGTATGGGCAATAGGTTCTTCGGCCCGAATGGCCTTGCATACAAAAACGCCATCTAATCCGGGCATCATGATATCTAAGATCACGAGATCGGGCTTTATCTTGCGCGTTTTTTCCAAGCCTTCGGCACCATTAAAGGCCAATTGGGTGGCATATCCGGCTTTGTTGAGGTTATACTTCAGCAATTCCAGTATATCCGGTTCATCGTCTATGAGTAAGATGGTGGCTAACGCGGTATTGTGGGGGCGTGCTGGCATGAATAAAGGGGGTTAGAAGGAGTGGGTGTGCGGCGAAGCAGGACTCGAAGCCGCGCTACCAATCGTGTAAAGGAAATCGGCTTTTGCAAATACGCATCTATTCCACTGTCTAATGCCTCGGCTTCTTGACGAATGGCTTCTTGCGGAAGTGGTAGCCGCGTAGGGCCTACGAGCGCCAATATTGGAATACGATACGCACCCAGTGCAGCCCTAAATTGAGGGACATTCCGGATAAATTCCGGATCAAAAGCCTCCATTTCTAATAAGATGACATAAGGCTCCGATGACCATTGTTCGGGTACTTTCTCTTCTCCGTGCCGGATTTGGTAAAAAACAAAGCCTTCGGCTGCCAGAAACTCGGTTTGTATCGGGTTCCGGAGATTGCGGGCAGGGACATAGAGAATATTTCCAGACATGTATAGGGCTTGCGTCATATTTTATGTGAAGATAGACTTCCGAGATTGCGAAATGATTAGCCACATATTACCCTTGCGTTACCGAACGCCGCATCTTGTTGACGGTAGTCATTCTTGCTTGAGTTTTTGATATATTTCATATGGACTTCTTACCGGAATTATTTGTAAACAACCGCACTTGGGCGACGAGGCTCTCAGAACAAGACCCCGCCTTGTTCGAAAAAATGGCCACACAACAAAACCCGGAAATCCTCTGGATTGGTTGTTCCGATAGCCGTGTACCAGCCAATCAAATCGTCGGTTTGTTGCCCGGCGAGTTGTTTGTTCACCGAAATGTGGCCAATATGGTGCATCATACCGATATGAACTGCCTTTCGGTCATGCAATATGCCATCGAAATGCTGCACATCCGCCACATTATTGTGTGTGGTCACTATGGATGTGGCGGTGTAAAATCGGTGGTAGATTCGACACGCCATGGCCTGATTGACAACTGGCTACAACCCATCAAAGAAGTCTATAAACGATATGAAGCCCTTTTTCCGTCGGATTTATCTCACAAAGACCGGATCAACCGTCTTTGCGAGCTGAATGTCGTGGAGCAGGCGTATAATGTCAGCCAATCTACCGTCGTGCAAAATGCATGGGAACGTGGTCATTCTCTTACCCTACATGCATGGATTTATGGCCTCCACGATGGCCTCCTACGCGACCTCGGCATGTGCATTGCCAGTCAAGAACAAGTGGAACCATTGTATATACAGGCACTCGAATTGCTCGAAGCAGCTAATGTAGTCGTCCCTACCGAGTCTCAGATCAATGAATCACTGATTAAACAAGAATCCCTTTCTACAACCTATAATATTTGACCTATGACCACACATAATCCCCTGATTGCACACAAAACAGCCTCGTCTTCCGAAGACTTCCGTTTGGCACGCCAGCTCATAGAGGACTATGCCCGATTTTTGGATGTGGATTTGTGTTTCCAAAATTTTACCCAAGAATTGGACGGATTGTCCACCATGTATGGGTCACCTAACGGTTGTCAAATCCTTGCCTTCTACGATAATCAGTTAGCAGGTGGCGTGGGGCTTCGGCGATTTGATGAGCGACGGTGCGAAATGAAGCGCCTCTATGTATATCCCGCATTCAACGGTTTGGGAATCGGTACACTATTGGTAGATGCGGTAATTGCAGAAGCCAGACGCTTATCCTATAAACAAATGGTCTTAGATACCATTCCGAAATTAGATACGGCGTTGCAAATGTACTTCCGACGCGGATTCTCTGAAATACCCCCCTATTACGACAATCCGCACCGTCACACAATGAAGGTGTATTTCTTGGCCTTAGAACTCTAAGAATGCACCAAAAAGATCGTCTCTTTATTTTGAAAACAGTTTTTCATTGATCATGCTTGAATCAATTGATGGGAAACTTTATTGGCCTTAGATCCGGTCACACCGATAGCGCTGCAAACGCTCTGAGTAGGCCCTCAAAGCGTTGTATCATCAAAAAAGCTGACAACCCCATTGCGGCGGTAGAAAGAACCAAACTCCACTGGCGGATTTTTAGACGTGTATATTTTAGTACCAAAAAGCCTATTCCCATTGCTATAGATACGATCACCATTTGCCCCACTTCCAGCCCGACATTAAAGGAGAACAACGGCAACAGGATGCTTTCTTCCTCTCCAAGCAAGTCTCGCAGAAAATTTGAAAAGCCCAAACCGTGAATCAGGCCAAACGTAAAAGCCATCGTGTATTTCCATCTGAGTGGGGGCAATATTTCGGTATTACGTGGCTCGGGCATAACCACATTCATTGCGCCAGTGATAAAAATGGTAAGGGGAATGAGAAACTCAATCAGCCCTGCATCAATTTGGACAAGGCGTAAAGTGGCCAATGCCAAGGTTACAGTATGCCCCAGTGTAAACGCCGAAAGCAAAATCAAGATGCGCTTCCAGTCTTTAAAGGTATAAAGTGCAATCAGCGAAATCACGAACAGGATGTGGTCGTAGCCTTGAACATCAGCAATGTGCTCGAAGCCCATCCGAAGCCAAACAAAGAAGGTAGTGAGCATGGGAATCTTTGAAAAAAGTGTACAACACATATAAAGATAAGGCGATTACGTCTGACCCCGTCCATGATCTTTATATTTTTAAAGACCTCCAATGGTTCGTTCCGGATGCTATGCCCCAATCTGTTAATAAATTTTTCATTCTTAACCTTTAAGTGCCATCAGATCGAACAAAGTAATTCTTAAAAAACAGAGGTATCTAAATCTATCCCCCTCATTTATTTAAAGTCCAATATCTGTTACGCGCTCAATACTTTGTGTCAAAAAGCCAGTACACTTTATTTATTTAGGTTATTTTGCAACGTGGGTAAATATTTAAAGAAATGGAAGCGTTTTTTTAATTTTCTTTTTCTGAAAACTTGCTTTAGGATAAATTTTAGCGCTTATTTATCAATACCTGTTATTTTGTTATGCAATATAGATGTATTGCCAAAATAAGTAAAGAGTCGGCCAAATCATGTCGGTTGGTTGGCAGAACGAAAAGACCTCATGAAAACAAAACTTCCAAGTGTACGCGGGCTTTATCATCCCGAATTTGAAAAAGACAGTTGTGGCGTGGGATTCATCGCCCACATTAAAGGAGAAGCCAGCCACCAGATTGTAGCAGACGCCAATCAGATGCTCATCAACATGGACCATCGTGGCGCTTGTGGCTGCGAGGCCAATACAGGCGATGGTGCGGGTATCCTGACGGCCATTCCGGATACATTTTTCCGAAAAGTAACGGCTTATTTGGGATTTGATCTCCCAGAAAAAGGGCGATACGGTACAGGCAACTTTTTCTTTGGGCATATGGAAGGAGAACGTCAACGAATGAAAGACGTTGTGGAAGAGATGGTTGCCCGTGAAGGACTCGTTTTTATTGGATGGCGGGATGTTCCTACCGACCCAGTCCGCGCCGATCTTGGCCCAACCGCTCGCTCACACCGTCCTTATACAGAACAACCGTTCATAGGTGCGCCAACAGGCATGACCTCCGATGCCTTTGAACGCAAACTCTACCATGTCCGAAAGCGCATCACCAATCAGTTAAGGTTGATGGAGGAGGATTTTTATGCGTGTAGCCTTTCTGCCCGCACCATTATCTATAAAGGCCGGCTAACACCCGAACAAGTGGTGTATTATTATCCAGACCTTGCAGACCTTGACTACGAGAGCCATCTGGCGATGGTACATAGTCGGTTTTCCACGAATACCTTTCCCTCATGGGACCGAGCACAACCAAAGCGGATGATGGCCCATAATGGCGAGATCAATACCCTTAAGGGCAATGTGAATTGGATGTATGCACGTCAGGGACAGCTAAAGTCCGATTTAATTGACATCTCTCTTGCCCAACCGATTTGTGAACCCGATACCTCGGACTCTGGGAATTTCGATAACGTATTAGAATTATTAGTACTTAGTGGCCGTTCGCTTCCCGAAGCCATTGCCATGATGATTCCAGAAGCTTGGGAAAATCATGAAGGCATGAGTGTAGCTAAACGTGCATTTTATGAGTATCACGCCCATCTTTTAGAGCCATGGGATGGTCCTGCCTCTATATCTTTTACCGACGGGCGGTACATCGGTGCGGTATTAGACCGGAATGGCCTGCGTCCAAGCCGGTACTATGTAACCAAAGATGACCGAGTGATTATGGCCTCGGAAGCAGGTGTTCTTCCTATAGCCGCTGGTTTAATTCAGGCCAAAGGGCGTTTACAACCTGGCCGTATGTTTCTTGTAGATTTTGAACAAGGGCGCATTGTGCCCGATGAAGAACTCAAAAAGCAACTTGCAGAAGCCCAACCTTACGAATCATGGTTGCGCGACCAACAGATTACCCTCTCTGAAATTGTGGCCACTACCGACTTTGGTACGACTTCAGCCACCGCAGACAACCTCATGGCCCGACTGAAGGCGTTTGGTTATACCACCGAACATCTGAATTTCATCCTTAGACCAATGATTAAAGCAGGCTCCGAGCCACTTTTCTCTATGGGAAACGATGCACCATTGGCGCCATTATCGCACCGAGACCGTTTGCTCTACGACTATTTCCAGCAACATTTTGCCCAAGTAACCAATCCGCCTATTGACTCTACACGGGAATACCTGATCATGTCCCTCCAATGCTATGTTGGACCACAAGGCAATCTATTGGCGCCCACACCAGAATCTGCTCACCGCTTACGGTTAGACGATCCAATCTTGTCTAATGAAGAGATGGCTGCGCTCAAAAAGATGAACCATCGTGGCTGGACTTCTTCTGTGATAGACATCACCTATCCGGTTTCGGAGGGTGTAAGAGGATTGGAGCAGGCCATTGACCGAGTTTGCAAAGAAGTGGAACGTGCCATCTGGCAAAACCATAGCGTCGTAATTTTATCCGACCGTCTTGTTTCGCACGAACGGATTGCAGTTTCATCTTTATTGGCTTCTTCTTCGGTGCATCACCACCTGATTCGTACCAAACTACGTACCCGTGTGGCTTTGATTTTAGAAACGGGCGAAGCACGCGAGGTACACCATCATGCGGTACTTTTGGGATACGGCGCAGACGCCATCAACCCATATCTTGTCTTCGAGTCGGCAATGGCAGAATATGAAAAAGGTGCTTTTGGACCCGAAATGACGGAAGAGGGTGTGGTCATCTCTTATAAAAAAGGGGTGAGTAAAGGTATCTTGAAAGTCATGGCCAAAATGGGCATCTCGACCCTGCAAAGCTATAAAGGTGCACAGATCTTTGAGGCTGTGGGCTTAGACAAAGCCTTGGTGGAAAAAAGTTTTTCAGGAACCATTAGCCGGATTGGAGGCATTTCCTATGAGGAATTGGCCGAAGAAGCCCTGCAACGACATCGGCTGGCATTCCCTGAACAATTGGAGACCTCCCAACTTGATAACCCCGGTGAGTACCACTGGCGCAGTAACGGTGAACGCCATATGTGGACCCCCGAAGCCATTGCACATTTACAAAAAGCAGCCCGAATCAATAGCCGAGACGCATATGATGCTTTTGCACAGGTCGTGGACGGCACACCCGAAAACGCCAGTACCCTACGCAGTTTGTTGCGTTTCAAGAAGGATGTCACAGCCATTCCGTTGAATGAAGTAGAACCTGCTTCCGAGATCGTAAAGCGTTTTGTGACGGGCGCCATGAGCCTTGGCTCTATTTCAACGGAAGCACACGAAACTTTGGCTGTTGCGCTTAACCGCCTCGGTGGAAAATCCAATACAGGCGAAGGGGGTGAGGATTATTTCCGGTTCGAGACCATGTCCAACGGCGACTCAAAACGAAGCGCCATTAAACAAGTGGCCTCAGGGCGGTTTGGCGTGACCATGTGGTATCTGCATAATGCCGACGAACTACAAATCAAAATGGCCCAAGGAGCAAAACCCGGTGAAGGAGGCGAATTGCCCGGACATAAGGTGAGCGAATACATTGCCTCTGTACGTCGTTCCATGCCCGGCGTTGGGCTAATCTCCCCGCCACCCCACCATGATATTTATTCCATCGAAGACCTTTCGCAACTCATCCATGACCTGAAAAACGCCAACCCACGTGCCCGGATCAGTGTGAAATTGGTTTCAGAGGCAGGCGTAGGGACCATTGCAGCAGGCGTTGCAAAGGCCAAAGCAGATCATATTCTGATTTCCGGACACGATGGTGGCACAGGGGCCTCGCCAATCAACTCTATCAAACATGCGGGGTTGCCTTGGGAGTTAGGGCTTGCGGAAACTCACCAAACATTGGTAATGAACGGACTAAGAAGCCGCGTTACCGTCCAAACTGATGGTCAATTAAAAACAGGGCGCGATGTAGTTATTGCGGCCATTTTGGGTGCGGAAGAATTTGGATTTGCCACTGCACCGCTCATTACCATGGGGTGTATTATGATGCGGAAGTGCCACCTGAACACATGCCCGGTGGGGGTGGCTACCCAAGATCCTGTCTTACGCAAAAAGTTTAAAGGACTTCCCGAACATGTGGTAAACTACTTATGGATGGTGGCCGAACACACCCGCGAGATCATGGCTTCGTTGGGTGTAAAATCTATCACCGAATTGGTGGGTAGGGTAGAATTGATCGAAGAAAATCCAGACATTCGACACTGGAAAACCCAGAAAGTTGACTTATCGGCCCTGCTGGTTCCAGCCGAGTCCCTCTATGGCGATATGCCAGTGGTATGCTCCGAACCACAAGACCACGGGCTTATGAAGTCCTTAGACAATACCTTGATTGCCCTCGCTTTCCCTGCTCTGGAGCAGGCTAAACCGATTCGGCTTGCGCTACCCGTAAAAAATACCGACCGTGTGATTGGCGCGATGCTTAGTAACGAAATTGTCCGGCGTTTTGGGGAACCTGCACTACCCGAAGATACGATTTGGATTAAACTGCGCGGTTCCGCCGGACAAAGTTTAGGTGCCTTTACGGTACAAGGGGTTACCTTAGAAGTTGAAGGAGATGCAAATGATTATGTAGGTAAAGGTCTTTCGGGTGGAAAATTGGTGGTTTATCCGGATCGGGTTGCCACCTTCCGGCCCCAAGATCATATTGTGGTGGGCAATGTCTGTTTCTATGGCGCGACAAGTGGAGAGGCTTATATACGCGGACAAGCAGCGGAACGGTTTGCCGTTCGTAACTCCGGCGCAAAAGTAGTAGTAGAGGGGGTGGGCGACCATGGCTGCGAATACATGACGGGCGGTCGTGTGGTGATTCTTGGCCCTACCGGACGCAATTTCGCCGCCGGAATGAGTGGTGGTGTTGCCTATGTGCTCGACCCTAAGGGCACGTTTGAAAGACACTGCAATACCGAGTTGGTAAATTTGGAAGGGGTTACGGAACCGGAAGAACTCATGGAATTGCACGAGTTGATTTCGCGCCATCTGCAATATACCGGCTCCACTGTTGCCGAAGAAATCCTAAACCATTGGCAGGCAAGCGTCAGAAAATTTGTCAAGGTGATGCCAAGAGACTATAAGCAGGTTCTTTCTGCTCTAAAGCAAAAGCAATCTGCTCTTGCCTAAACGCCCTTTACACCAACAGACCAAACGAAAATAACTACATGGGAAAGCCAACCGGATTCATTGAATTTACCCGAAAAACCATCCCGTATCGTCCACCTCTTGAACGGATTCAGGACGCGAAGGAGATATATACCCGCCCTGACGAACCCGCCTTGGTTACACAAGGAGCACGTTGTATGGATTGTGGCATCCCTTTTTGCCATTCTGAAACCGGTTGCCCGGTGGATAACCTGATACCAGAATGGAATGATTTGGTGTTTCGAGGCGAATGGAAAACAGCCCTCGACAGGTTGCATAAAACCAATAATTTCCCAGAATTTACGGGCCGTGTTTGCCCTGCACCCTGCGAAGGTTCCTGTACGCTGGGCATCAATGAACAACCTGTGACCATCAAAAACATTGAGCAATCCATTATTGACCGTGGTTTTGAAGAAGGTTGGGTCACGGCTGTGATGCCCAGATTCCGGACAGGCTTCCGGGTTGCGGTGGTGGGAAGTGGTCCTGCTGGGCTGGCTGCCGCCGATGAGTTGAACAAACTCGGACATACCGTTACTGTTTTTGAACGCAACGACCGAATAGGTGGATTACTTACCTATGGCATTCCAAATATGAAATTGGACAAAGGTGTCGTGGAACGCCGTGTGAGACTATTAGAAGCAAGTGGCGTACACTTTGTAACCAATGCAAATATTGGAGTCAATATAGAACCTCAAACCCTCCTCGAAGCGTTTGATGCCCTTGTTCTGGCAGTAGGCGCCACCCGCCCACGCGACTTATCTGTTCCCGGTCGGGAATTAGAAGGCATTCATTTTGCAATGGATTTTCTGGAAGCCAATACCAAACGGCTATTAGGAGACGATTCAGCCCAAAGTCCTTTCATTACTGCAACAAACAAACGTGTGATTATTATCGGTGGTGGCGATACCGGAACCGATTGTATCGCCACGGCTATCCGACATGGGGCCACTTCGGTTGTCAACTTTGAAATCATGCCCAAGCCACCGCTTACCCGTGCCGAGCACAATCCTTGGCCAGAATGGCCCCGGATTTTCAGGGTTGATTACGGACATGCAGAAGCAGAAGCGGTCTTCGGAGCAGACCCTCGGACATTCGCACTGGTCACAAAAAGCTTTGTAGGAGACGAGAAAGGGCAACTTTCTGGCGTTCAAACCATTGAAGTGGCTTGGGAAGATGGAAAACTGACCGAATTATCGGGAACTGAAAAAACATGGGAAGCCGACTTGGTCTTGCTCTCTATGGGTTTCTTAGGACCTGAAGCCGTCCTTGCAGAGGCCCTTCAGCTCGAAACCGACGCACGATCGAATTTTAAGGCTGCATTTAAACATCATGAAACCTCTGTGCCTGGTATTTTTGCCGCAGGAGATTGTCGGCGCGGACAATCATTGGTGGTTTGGGCCATTCGCGAGGGCCGCGAAACGGCACAATGTGTCCATCAATACCTTAATAATAAGACCGCCTCATTGGTCAAGCCCGCTGAAACCGTCACCATATAACTTCTACGTACTCCTCCAGTCCTCCGCCATCTAAAAATAGGGCTAAGAGCCGCCGGGAAAACCGTCGGCTTTTTTTGGATAGGGAAATCATCAATACCGAATATTTAGGAATCGTAAAAGAAGTAGATCATTGAATCTACCAACTGTATTACATCCTGAAGTTTGTACTACAAAGTTTGAGAATGACTAAATCTACAAGTGAAAAAGCCTTGTGATTCAATAATTTGTAAACGGGTGGTTTAACGCCGTATTTTAGAAATCCACGCCACCACATTTTTAGATATCATGCAACTGGCCTTTAAAGCACAGGGATCCCCTTCCGAAATACTACGGCAGTTGGGGTTTCCCATCCATAAGATCCCGGCTTTTCTTGCTACTCTATCCGACGACCGTTCTCGGATTCAAGCAATCGCTAAGACCCAAACAGAGCCTCTAACGGGCTACTTTGCTCCAGGAAGGTTGGAAGTCTTGGGAAAACACACCGATTATGCTGGCGGGAGCAGCATTGTTTGTGCCGTAGATAAGGGGTTCCGGATGTACGGTTACAAAACCGAAGATACTGTGATCTATCTTCATCATTTGGACGAAAAAAAGAGCCTTTCGATAAACCTATCCAATTGGCCTCAAGATCCTGTTGGCTGGTCGGTATATGCCTTTGCCGTTGTTCGGAGGCTTACTTCCAATTTTGGAAAATTATCTGGCGGGCATCTTTTCTTCACATCGGACCTGCCTCACTCAGCAGGTATGAGCAGTTCCAGTGCTTTTATCATTTCCCTTTTAATGGTTTTGTCGGACCTAAACCAGCTTCAAGATCATCCACTTTGGGTTAGCCAAATCAAGACAAAGGAAGATTTGGCCACCTATGCCAGTTGTATTGAAAATGGCACTAGTTTTGGTTCACTCAGAGGCGAAAAAGGGGTAGGAACGAAAGGAGGCAGCCAAGACCACGTGGCGATTGTATGTAGCCACTCCGGACACTTAAATCATTTTTCTTATGCTCCCACCCGCTTCCAAAAAGCGATTCCAATGCCCGACCAGTTCCAGTTTGTCATTGCACATTCGGGGGTTTTGGCAGAAAAAACCGGAGAAGCCCAATCGCTTTATAATCGTGCTGCAGGCTTGGCCACTGCCCTCGTTGAGATATGGAACAAGCATGAAAAAAGCCAATTTTCCCATATTGGCGCCTTGATCCAAAACCCTACTTTTGACCTCTACACCATCTGGAAACACCTCTTGCTTAAACGTGGAAAGCCATTCTCAGATATTGCGCTCATGGATCGGCTGGATCATTTTATGGTCGAGTCCACGTTGGTGCAGGAAGCAATGAACACCCTTGAACAAGACCAACTAGTGGCTTTCGGACGCTTGGCATTCCAATCACAGCACTATGCAGAACGGTTTCTTCGGAACCAAATTCCCGAGACCAGTTTTCTGGTATCATCCGCCAAACGACTTGGGGCGCTGGCTGCCTCGGCGTTTGGAGCAGGATTTGGGGGGGCTGTCTGGGCAATGGTGCATACTTTCGATGCCCCGATTTTGTTGCAGCAATGGGAAACCGCTTATGCCCACACGTTTCCTAACAGGCTTGCACATTCTCAATTTTTCCCCATTTTGCCAGGCCCACCTTTGTTTGAATTGCCTTTATGATTCGTACCTTTAGGTGTGCTTAATACAAACACTTATATGGGATTTTTTGACTTTATTCGCACCAATCATTCTGCTCCTCTGGTTCAACAATGTCTAGATGATATGCAGGTGATGTTGGAAATTGCAGAAGAAATATTTGCCGCATCCACCGCTTACGCCTTAGATAACCAAACCCTTAAAATTGACCTGAAGGCACGGGACAATGAAATCAACAACCGAGAAATTGGTATTCGTGGTCGGCTCCAAGAGCACTTTCATCAAGAACCCAAGCAAGACATCACCATCGGCCTCATATTAATGAGTATTGTACAAGACGCCGAACGGGCAGGCGATCTGGGCAAATCCATTGCCAAAATGGCGGATTTGGCCCACCGTAACCGTATCGGGACGCGAGTGCAAGAATTGCGTACCATCCGAAATCACATCGCCCGCATGTTTCCACAAATGAAACAAGGGTTTATTGGAAAAGACATTGGGGTCGCACGCGAGGTAATGAATCAAAACATCACCGTTAAAACCCTGACCTCCCAGTTTATGCACCATCTGGCCAATGATTCCGAAATAACAGTAAACGAAGCAGTGGTCTTGGCAGGTCTTGCCCGTATGATTTCTCGCGTTTCGGCTCATTTATCCAACATCATGTCTTCTGTGGTTATGCCGTTTGACCAAATTCGACGCGCTCCCAGTTGGAGTGAGGAGCCTATATGAGCATTCCTCAACGATCATGTTTCTTTCGAAAAGCCTATTTGGGGCTTTTGGCCTTCTTGGCTTCGGCTTGTTCCAACCAGGCTGTCCCACTCCCCGAAGAGGAAGAACCATTTTTTTTCGTTCAAGGTGCCGATGTTTCCTTCCTGCCGGAGCTCAGGTATAGTGGTGTAATAACCCGATTTCAGGAACAGCCAGAAGACCCCTTACTTACCCTCCAACGATCTGGCGTCAACGTTATCCGCCTTCGACTATGGAAGCAACCTACCGAGGCAACCTCTGCTTTTTCGACCGTCAAAAAGCTAAGTTCTGAAGTCAAAAATCTGGGCTTTAAAACCCTCATCAGTGTTCATTATTCGGATACTTGGGCAGACCCTAGTAAACAAACCAAACCTCTTGACTGGAAAAACACCTCTGGTCAGCCGTTGCAAGACAGCGTTTATGCCTATACCCGAAAAATTATGGAGGAAATAAAACCCGATTTTATCCAATTAGGTAATGAAGTAAATGGCGGTTTTTTATGGCCGGATGGAAGTTATGCAAACCTTTCGATATTCAAATCATTGCTCAACAAAGCAGCTTTGGCAGTCCGACAAGTAAATCCTAAAACCAAAATTATTCTCCATTATGCTGGATTCGAGTTTGCACAATCTTTCTTTACAAGATTGTCTGATATAGATTATGACATCATGGGATTTAGCTATTACCCTATATGGCATGGAAAAGATTTAAAGAAATTACAAGAAGGTTTAACAAATTTAACTGCCACAACTCAAAAACCTGTACTCATTGCAGAAATGGCTTATCCATTTAGCTTAGGTTGGAATGATTGGACGAACAATATCGTGGGCCTTGAGTCTCAATTACTCCCTGATTTCCCTGCCACTCCACAAGGCCAGAAAGAGTACGTTTTAGCCATAAAGAACTTACTAAAAACAAATCCGAAGAATATTGGATTTTGTTATTGGGGGGCCGAGTGGGTTAGTTTTAAGGGTAATCGTGCAACGAATGGGTCTTCTTGGGAAAATCAGGCATTTTGGGACTTTAACAATAATAGCTTACCCGTCTTAGAAGCCTACCAATAACATGTTATGCTAAGGAATTTTAAAATAAATTAATATTCTCGTGCCCAATTTGTTGCTTTCTAATTCTATTACTCCATCTAATTGACGAACCAATCCTTTGACTAAATTCATTCCAAGCGTCTGACGATTAAATAAGTGAACATCATCCGGAATACCAACACCATCGTCTGTTACATTTAGATAATAGTGAGATTCTTTCTTGTAGAATGACACATCTATTTTACCATGAGGTCTATTTTTAAACGCATACTTATAACAATTCGTAATAAGCTCATTTATGATTAACCCAGTTGGAATAGCTGTATCAATTGAGAGTTTTGAATCATCAATTTCATAATTCACTTCAATAACCTGATTTTCCGATTTATAAGAGCGCTCTATATTATTAATAAGGGTTGATATAAAGTTTTTAATGCCCAATGTAGATAAATCTTCCGACTGATACAGATTTTGATGAACCAGCGCAATCGAATAGACCCTATCCTGACCTTCTTTCATCAACTTCTTGGCTTGTTCGTCTTGCATATTACGGGCCTGTTTTTCAAAAAGCCCAGAAATGATTTGCAGATTATTCTTAACTCGGTGATGTATTTCTTGGAGGAATCTTTCCTTTTCATATAAAGATTTTTCCAAAAGTGATTTTTGAAAAATAATGGTATTATGATCTTTTTTGATACGTCTAATTATTAAAGAACCTAATAAAACCACCAGTGCCAAAGTAAAAGTTGCTAAGTTCTTCAACCACTCTTCCTGGCGACTTGCTTGCATTGCCGATTCAATTTGATTTTGGTATCGTTCAGCATCTACACGCATTTCAATTTGCCAAAGTTTGCGTTTATCATTTTGCTTTGCTAGGCTGTCTTCCATCTGGTTGGCTAATTGTAAATAAGCAAATGCCTTTTTATAATCTTGCTTAATTTTGTAATAGTTGACATTATTATAATAATATGGAAGGGATTTGAAAAAATTACCGGGATCTTGAAAGCGAATATAGGGGCGTAATTGCTCGACTCGTGCGAAATGCATTTTGGCTTCCTCCACCTTATTAGTTTTTAGTTTAAGACGAATAATCACTTGAAGTGCATCAAACTCTGCAATCGTCTGAGTGAGGTCTTTAGGATCTGTATAATTGTATTTAATTTGGTAAAGCTTATATCCACGGTTGCTATAAAATTCAGCATTCTTAAAGTCTTGCATTTCCATATAATAAGATGCCATATCTAACGATGATAAACCCTGCCAAAAAAATGACCGCCACTCTTTAGGGTCTTGTTGTGGGTTTATGTTCTGATTGGCATCATAAATGTACTGTGCGTATCGAATAGCATCAGGGAATTTTTTTAGATTTGCATAGATTGTTTGGATTAGATTTAAGGAAAGCGTATAAAATATTCCTTCTTTTATTTCTGTGTATCTTACTGAATTTTTTAAACTTTCTAATGCTTTTTCGTAATCTCCTAAAGTAAAAAATGTCCTCCCCATTTGATAGAGTATCCAATCCACTTGATAATAATAAAACTTATCAAACCCGATAGACTTCATCCTTGATAACTTAGTTAGATATGATGAATATAGCTCTTGCTCCATTAGTATTCCTGAATTGTAATTATTTAAGTCTAAATGAATTTGAGCTACAATCCTTTCAGCTTCATAACCTTTATCTATTTTCGTGAGTTCAATTATTTTATTCAGGCTTTCATTTATATCTTCTGCTGAATAGTTAAAAATTTCCCAAATCCTAGTCTTAATATAATGCCAGTATATGAGTAATGAGATGTTATCTTCTCTAAGAATATGCTGATAAATTTTTTCGTAAGTATTTTTATCATATGTATTATACTGTTTGAGAAATTCTTTTCTCTCATTATTGTTTCTTAATTTCTTAAAATCATTAACATCAACCATGACTA
This sequence comes from Bacteroidetes bacterium UBA2364, assembly GCA_002344075.1. GTDB lineage: Bacteria > Bacteroidota > Rhodothermia > Rhodothermales > UBA2364 > UBA2364. The sequence goes on along the minus strand of DDTM01000035.1, from coordinate 3,926 downwards.
CAGTTCTTAACTGCTGTGCTACCAAGTGATTGATCCCTGCGATGAATAAGAGAAGTAGTAATATTGTTTTTTTCATACCATAAAACAGAATATGAGCAATCTAAAATAGGCCTCTTCTGGAAAAAATCTCTACTTGATCACAAAAAAGGTTGTCTCTCATGGAAACAACCTTTACAACAATAAACATAGTAGTTTACTTTGGTGAAACGGTACCATCGGATGTAATTACGGGCATGGTATTGGGAAAGTCCAACTTAGACAGTCTCCGCAACGTAGAAATAGCCGAGTTTGACTTGTCTTTTGTTAACATTCCACGTCCTACAAGAACAAAAGGATGGATTTTACCGCCTAAAAACTTCCCATCGGTATCTAATTTTACGTCCAAGACCATGGTTTCGGCAGTAGCGCCTGCTAACTGAAACCAGCCATAGGTCGCAAAATTTCCAAGGGAATAAGCAATCAGACGATCTTTATACACCTCCATTCCACGTAATACATGCGGTCCATGACCCAGTACGAGATCTGCCCCAGCATCAATGACAGTTTTGGAAAAAAGCGGCAAGTTTCCCCGTGCTTCTCCGAAAAAGATTTCGGTACGGTTGGGTACACGGGTATTTCCAGAGCCTTCTGCCCCTCCATGAAACGAAACCACCACCAAATCTGCTTTTGCATCTGCCTCTTGCACAAGTTGCCGTGCAGCCTCCAGTTCATTCACATTAGGTGCAACGTTGTTATGAGCAAACCCGATAAACGCTACTTTTTTACCTTTAATCTCCTTAAAAGTAGTTGCAAAAGACTGACGATCTCCCCCCGCATGGAGAATACCAACTTCATCCAAGGTCTTGCGTGTACTTAGGCGGCCTGCTTCACCAAAATCATTTGCATGGTTATTGGCCACACTTAGAACATCTAATCCTGCGTTTTTAAGATGTTTCCCATAGCGAGTTGGCATCTTAAACGCAAAACAATTACCGCTTTTTCCACACTTTCCAGAAACCCCTTCGTCAATTAAAGGGCCTTCGAGATTTGCAAAGGCGATATCTGCCGCCTGAAATAAAGGCGCAACAGGATCGAGTAACCGTGAACCATCTTCGGGCGGCATCCTGGTTGTATTGGGAAAAGTGGATCCCAACATGATGTCGCCTGCCGCAGTAATGGTAATTGGTTCCGCATTCTTAATCGGAGTGCTTGCAGCAACAGATTTTTCCATGTCCTGCTTTTCATTTTCCGTACAACCAGCAAGAAACCAGCAACAGATTACCAACCATGAGGCTCGGTATAATCCAGAAAACATCATAGGAATGTGGGAAAAGGGTTAAAAAAAGAGCATATCAGTCTATTATTATTCTATACAAAGGAATCATTCGATGACGTGGGGGCAAATGTAACACCCACTTTTTTAAAGTTACCGTTTTTATCTTGACGGTACAACTTTTACGGGACTGATACCCCACTTTTGGTAGTTCCCAAGTACATCAACTCAATTTACATATGCTCGTTGAAGCTAACATTGGCCATAAATGGAATTTCTTTGTTACCGTTGTTGATAAACTCAATCGTTTGGTCTCCTGATTCGGTAGCATGATCCGAACAAGGACCATCTTCTGCAAGGTCACGTACTTCTCCATTTACTTTCACGGTTACTTTTGCACCCAAATCCGTATTGGGCATAATACAGGTCATGAACCCTTTTTGCACAAAGGCTACATACGACTTGGTTTCACGCGCATCTAAAATAATATTCAGATCCGCATCCGAGGCACCTTTTGCCAATTTTATGCGCTCAGGCTGACCGCCAGTGGTTTCCGCAGACTCGATTTCGTCGGTGGTTTCATCTGGCACGGTCTCCTTTTCCATTTTTGGTGGTTCAGACATAGTAGAAGCGCTTTCTCGTTTGGTTTCAGTCGGAGAGGCGTTGTTGCCACAGCCAGGAAGTACGGAAACCGAAAGCAAGAAATAAATAATCTTTTTCATCCGATTTTGTATTTAAGAGTTCAGATAAATGGTATTTAAGAGACTAACATCTCTTTTCATTATTGAGACAATGATTGATTTCCGCATAAGCATTAAAGTTCTATTTACTATTGCCAAGTTTGGATTTGTTAATCATCCAAATGGCGAACTTACATAATGCAAAAAATGGAAATCTTCACAAAATGAATTTGGCGATCTGTCACCATAAAATATTTACAGATGAATGATCGCCAAATAACAATAACAAAAAAACTATGTCTTATGTCTTACTGAATATCTAAGTATAAGGTCATCGTAATAGGTTTTTTTGTGGTATTTTTCACCTTTAATTTGTGATTTCCAGAATCTTGGATTTCATATTCATTCGTCTCTTTCGGGCCACCACTCCAAGTGACATTGGTTGTTCTCGGAGGGACCAAAGAAGCAACAATATCACTGTCTTTAAAATCGTATCCAACAGTAAATCCCATGGTCTGGCCTGCTCTAGCGTTGATTACAAAAGTGATAGAGCCATTGGCTGGAATGGTACGTGTTAACATCGCGTCCGAAGCACCTCTTGCAAATTTGACCGTTTCAGTTTTGTTGGTTTGTGCGAATGCAAATCCGGCAAAGAGGAATAAAATTGCCAGAATTGAGTTGAATTTTTTCATTGACTTAATCTTTTAATGGTTTGGTTAATTTAAATGTGGTTATTTTGCGGCTTATGGTTAATAATGTTTACCATTCCCTGCAAAAAATCTGATATTAAAGGTTTTTGTACTATTTCCAGTATTGGCAACCCGAATCAGGTATTTCCCAGAGTCATTGGCTAATACCCGTAAGCCACCTGGTTCCGTTTCATGATCAGAAGCAGCACTGGGGTTTTGTAAAGTAATTGCAATGTTTTCGGCCTGATTTCCAAGTGCAGCAACGATGATTGCTTGCCCACCCCGAACTTCTATCGAGTAGGTTTTGGAAGCATTTTTGGACAACGTTACTGCAATGGTTTTTTCACTTTTTCCTTTACTAAACTTTACCACTTCTTGGGCATAGATGTGAGAAAAGGATATAGTGAGTCCTAAAAAAAACAAAACAGTGAATAGCTTTTTCATAGCAACTTATATTAATAGTGAAGAAGGATGATTTTTTAGTCTAATGTCAGTAAATATCTTAATGATCGGGATCACCATATTCGTCGGCTTCGCCTTCTTGCCATATACCCGTTGCGGATGTTGGCAAAGGCTTTGCTTGTTGCCAAGATTGATTCATTTTTTGGGTACGTGTAAATTTTTTGGCTGGCTTAAGCGTATAATCATTGACCTCTTCTGTAAGTACATACGGGTTGCTGCTATAATCAAGGGAACGCGTTTTTTGCACTTTCCCATCTGCACCTTTTAACATATAAAGCACATTATGACCGTATTCACTTTGGGAGGTCTCAACCACCATCGTGGAACCATCTTTGGTATAAGTTACAGACTCCATCACCGTATCCCCTTCAGAATCCTCGATTTTAGGTGATGTACTTCTCCAAGTGGAGAGATCGTAACTTCCGAAGTGTTCAAAATTAATTTTGGGGTCATTAAATGGAGGTGAAGCAACCTCATTGGCTGTTGGCGTTTTTTCTTGTTTGGATTCGGTTGGGGCAGGCTTATTTTCATTGCTACCACATGCAGAAATAGCTAAACTGCCAAACAGGATTATCCATTTTTTCAAACTATATCTCATAATTTATATAGGTTTAATAGAGTGTTAATGTCAAAAGTAAATGTATTCTATGTCATGTTTTAAAGCGTTTATTTAACACTTATACAACGTGTGATAACTATTCTTTACATAGTGTCTATAATGTCAAATAATTAATTCTTTGATTCATTAAGCTTGCAAACCGTTAGTTATTTTTTATAGCTGTAATTAAAGAAACATTTTACGATATTTAGTTCTATAATAAAAAATCTTTAGTATCACTATAT
>DDTM01000092.1 GCA_002344075.1 Bacteroidetes bacterium UBA2364 | reverse complement strand
GGCCTTGTATGTGGTTTCTGTTCGTCAGGTCGGGACTTTGCCGCCGGCTTCCTTCAGATTCCGCCTCGCGACGGACACCCTTGCCTTTGGCTAATACTCCTCGCTGTCAAGCGTGTAGCGGACTTCCACCGCCAAGTCTGCGCCCATGCCGGGCGCAGACACAAAAAGGCTGTCCATACGAGATGAACAGCCCAATCTTAGCCAGATAGTATGACCTATTACGCTTCCGTTGAAGGATTTTCTTGCTTGGAAGCCGCTTTTCCACGACGGGAGCGGCGCGTCTTCTTCTTTGCAGCAGAAGCACCATCCGGACGTACATCATTATAGTCCACCAATTCAATCATGGCCATTTCAGCCGCATCTCCTTTCCGCACGCCCAAGCGAATCACGCGGGTATAACCACCATTCCGACCGCTAATCTTTTCCGCAACATCACCAAAGAGTTCTTTTACAGCCTCTTTGTCTTGCAGATTACGGAATGCCTCGCGACGATTGTGCATCGTATCGGCCTTTGCGCGGTTGATGATAGATTCCACATGTTGCCGAAGCGCTTTTGCCTTTGGCAAAGTTGTGGTTATCCGTTTATGTTGAATCAGCGCCGTAGAAAGAGCCATCATCGTCGCCTTGCGATGCGATGCGGTACGGCCAAGTCGGGATTCTTTAACTCCGTGTCTCATGTTTTTTCAGCAGTATGTCGTGTGCAAGTATGGAGGTGTGCAGATTGGAGGCACAAAAGCCAATACATCGCACACGAATAAGGTTAGTCTTCGAGATACTTATCTACTTCCGTTCCGAAGCGAAGATTGCGTTCCTCCAAGACTTGCGCCAATTCCATAAGGGACTTACGGCCAAAATTGCGGAACTTGAGCATTTCGGACTCTTCGCGACGTACCAAATCACCAATGGTTTTGATGTTGGCAGCTTTCAGGCAATTGTGTGCCCGTACAGACAGTTCTAGCTCATCCACACTCTGCAAAAGCAACGAACGAACACGCTGAACTTCTTCATCCACCTCTTTAACCGCCACCATCGGCTCAGGCTCTTCATCCATCCGGACAAAAAGGTTGATGTGATCTCGCAGAATTTTAGCCGCTTCGGTAATGGCTTCTTCCGGCGAGATAGACCCATCGGTTTCCAACTCAAGCGACAAGCGCTCATAGTCCACACGCTGACCTACACGAGTAGGTGTTACATGGTATTGAACCGACTTGATCGGGGTATAGATAGCGTCTATGGCGATCACCCCAATAGGATCATCTGCGCGCTTATTATCGGATGCGGGTATATATCCGCGCCCACGCCCCAAACGTAGTTCGACGATCAACCGGGCTGAGTCGGCAAGCGTTGCAATATGATGATCTTGGTTCAACACCTCGTATTCACCTGTTGCATCGGCGATGTCTTTTGCCGTCCAGTTTCCAGGCCCCTTCAGGGTCAGGAAAATAGGGTTTTCTGGCTCATCGTCATACTTCAACCGTACCCCTTTGAGGTTTAAAATAATCTCCACCACATCTTCCGATACACCCGGAATGGTGGAAAACTCGTGTTGTACCCCGTCTATTTTAAGTGCCGTGATTGCAGTCCCCTCCAATGAAGACAACAATACCCGACGAAATGCGTTTCCGATTGTCACACCAAATCCTCTTTCGAGGGGTTGAATCGCAAAACGACCATATTGCGGGGTTAACTCTTCTACTTGTACGCCTTCCGGCATTTTAAGGGCTGTGGTGCTCATAGTATTCAATTGCATGTTTTTATCCTAAGAAAATCGGTAGAAGTGGATTTTAAACCTCCTACCATAGCACCTTGAGTGAACAATACCCCCGTAGTACTAACAACAGCATTACTTGGAGTAAAGTTCGACGATGAGTTGTTCCTTAATGTTTTCCGGAATGTCTTCACGACGCGGATTCTCTAAATATTTTCCGGTCAACAAGTTGCGATCAACTTCCATCCAAGCTACCGTCCGACGATTACGGCTCAGGTTATCCAAAACTACCGTAAGTTGACGGCTTTTGGGACGAATCGCAATGACATCTCCCGGACGAACCTGATAGGAGGGAATATTGACCGGATGATCATTGACGGTGACATGACAGTGTGTAACCAGCTGCCGCGCCTGACGGCGCGTACGACCGAAGCCGAGGCGGAATACCACATTGTCTAATCGGGCTTCTAAAAATTGGAGCAGGTTTTCACCTGTAACCCCTTTCCGACGGTGCGCCTTCTCGAAAAGATTGCGGAACTGGCGCTCCAACAAGCCATAAATGTGTTTGGCTTTTTGTTTTTCTTTCAGCTGTATCGAGTATTCGCTTTCTTTACCACGCCGGGAGGGACCATGTTGTCCTGGCGGATAAGGCTTACGCTCAAGCGACTTGCTGGGGCCAAAAATCGGTTCTCGAAACCGTCTGGCCAATTTCTGTTTGGGGCCTCTGTAACGAGCCATTTTATCTCCTCTGGTTGGTTGGCTTTCGGGGGTATTACTACGTATCGTTTAACGAAGTGAAAGTGCGCCCGAAGACCCTGTCATCTTTTTATTGACAACAGGAGGTTACTGAATTAATACTTATACACGCCGACGCTTGGGCGGGCGGCATCCATTGTGTGGAATCGGTGTGGTATCGCGAATCGTTAATACATCAATTCCTGCTGAAGCAATTGCACGTATTGCAGATTCACGGCCAGATCCGGGACCTTTTACAAAAACATCTACTTTGCGAAGACCAAGATCATAGGCCTCTTTTGCTGCATTGGCAGCAGCAACTTGCGCAGCGTAAGGTGTATTTTTGCGGCTACCCTTAAATCCCATTTTTCCGGCTGATGCCCAGGAAATTGCATTTCCGGAGGAGTCTGTAAGCGTAACCAACACGTTGTTAAACGTTGCCTGAATGTACGCAAACCCCTCTGGGGTCACATTCGCTTTTTTCTTTTTCCGGGCCGCAGCCGCCGCTTTTTGTGCAGCAGATTGTTTTGCCATGGTTTTTATAAACTGGTTTTCCTATGCTTAAGCCATATACCCGATATAGGGAATTACAGGCTGTTAAATTTCTACGATATACCCAAAAAAGTATATCGAAAAAATTCCTGTTATTTCTTCGGTGCCTTTTTCTTTCCGGCAACCGTCCGACGACGCCCCTTCCGAGTACGTGCATTGGTTTTCGTGCGCTGTCCACGAACTGGCAAGCCTTTACGGTGGCGAAGTCCGCGATAAGACTTAATATCCATCAACCGCTTGATGTTCAACTGGATTTCGGTACGAAGTTGGCCTTCAACCACAAAATCGTCTTCAACGATGCGGCGGATGGTAGCCGTTTCATCCTCACTCCAGGAAGATGCTTTGCGGTCTGGATCAATATCAGCTTTAGCGAGTACTTCTTTGGCATTGTTTACGCCAATTCCAAAAATGTAACTCAACGAAATATCTCCGCGCTTATTAGCGGGAATATCTACACCTGCAATACGTGGCATATCCGTTCTGGCTTTTTATCCCTGACGCTGTTTGTGCTTCGGGTTCTTCTTGTTAATGATGTAAACACGGCCCTTACGACGAACAATTTTGTCGTCTGAAGAACGCTTTTTTACGCTTGCTCGTACTTTCATTGTTTTGATACAATTATGTCTTACGGGAAACTATCGAAATTGGCCATAGAAAAAGCCAAATCCGTCCTTTCAATTTATTTGTAACGATACACAATCCGGCCTTTGCTCAAGTCATACGGCGAAAGTTCGACCGTTACTCGATCCCCAGGCAGGATTTTAATAAAGTGCATCCGCATTTTTCCGGAAAGTAGGCCTAAGATTTCGTGGCCATTTTCCAGACGAACCCTAAATTGGGCATTTGGTAGGGCTTCTACCACAGAGCCATCTTGCTTGATTGCATTTTGCTTGGCCATTTTAGTGCACCTCTTCTGGTGTTTATTTATAAGGCGGGGCCACCACCTCTTCAATGTAATCCCACATACTAATGACTTCCGGCGCGCCTCGCCGTATGCAAACCATGTGTTCGTAGTGAGCCGAGGCTTTCCCATCTTCGGTTTTTACCGTCCAGCCATCTTCCATAAACTTAACTTTCTCAATGCCTGCATTAATCATTGGTTCAATGCAGATGGTTAAGCCTTCTTTCATTTTTTTCCCATCCCCCCTTTTCCCATGATTGGGCACTTGGGGTTCCTCGTGCAACGCTCGCCCTACGCCGTGTCCTACCAATTCTTTCACCACACCAAACCCACGACTTTCACAGTAATGTTGAACCGCGTATCCGATATCTCCCACTCGATTTCCGGCCCTCGCTCGGTCTATTCCCTCGAATAATGACGCAGCGGTAACTTTAAGGAGTTCGTGCTTATCCTCTGTTATTTCGCCAATCGCAAAGGTGTAAGCGAAGTCTCCAAAAAAACCATCCAATTCTGCACCACAATCTACAGACAAAATGTCTCCTTCTTGGAGCACATACTCATTCGGAATCCCATGCACAACCACATCATTTACAGATAAACAGAGGGTGCCTGGAAAAGGATTTTCTGGACTCGAACCTGGATACCCTTTAAAAGCAGGGCGCCCATTCCGAGTACGGATATAGTCTTCAGCGATTGCATCCAACTCAAGTGTAGTCACCCCTGGCTTCACGTATTTGGCAATCTCGCCCAGCGTTTTGCCAACCAGTTCGGCCGCGCTTCTAAGTTTAGCAATTTCATTCGGAAGCTTTAGGTGTATCATAACCGATCCGTTCTTTTCGCAAACCTAATTTGCGTTACATCCGACCACGCATCCGACCACTCTTCATGAAGCCATCGTAGCGTCGCATGAGTAAATGGCTTTCTATTTGCTGGAGAGTGTCCAAGGTTACCTGAACCATGATCAACAAACTTGTCCCGCCAAAAAATTGAGCCCAGCCTTGATCAATACCAACAGCAGTGGCGATGGTAGGCAGGATCGCCACAAAACCCAAAAAGATAGCACCCGGAAGCGTTACGCGGGTAAGGATATTGTCTACAAACTCGCTGGTTTGCTTACCCGGACGAATTCCCGGAATAAAACCGCCATTCCGCTTCATATCATCTGCCATACTCTTCGGATTCACTGCAATGGCCGTGTAGAAGTAGGTGAAAAATACAATCAGAATGAAGAAGAACAGTGCGTGCCAGAATCCCGTGTAGTCTCCAAAAATGGCGCCTACACTTTGCCAAAACGGGCTATCTGGGAAGAATAGTGCAATCGTCGTTGGGATAAACAAGATGGATTGCGCAAAAATGATCGGCATTACACCAGCTGCATTGATCTTGATGGGCAGGTATTGCGTACTGCCTCCCATAACTTTACGACCTACGACACGCTTCGCATATTGTACCGGAATACGACGAACGCCCTGAGAAACCCAAACCACTGCGGCAATAATCAGCAACCAGACCAGAATCTCAATAATGAAGATAAACAAGTTACCATTTACTCCGGCGGTGGCCTCATTATAAAGGCTATGAGGCAAACGCGCTACAATCCCAATTGTAATGATCAATGAAATCCCATTACCAATTCCGGCCTCCGTGATACGCTCTCCAAGCCACATCACAAAGATGGTTCCAGCCGTCAAAACAATAATAGTTGAAATATAAAACATCAGGTGGTTTACCGTAATGGCTTGGCTTGCCGTCCCCAGCAACTGGATCGCATAGCCATATGCCTGAAAGGCTGTAATCAATACCGTGCCCTGACGGGTCAACTGGTTAATTTTACGCCTTCCATCTTCGCCCTCGCGTTGTAACTTTTGGAAATAGGGCACCACAGCACCCATCAATTGCACAATAATGGAAACCGTGATATAAGGCATAATCCCCAGTGCAAAAATCCCAGCCTTTGCAAAGGCCCCTCCCACAAAAAGGTCAATGAGACCAAATATATTGTTCGGGGTGTTTTGAGAGGCTATCAACTGCGTCGGGTCAACACCTGGCAAGGTAACATAAGTACCGATCCGATATACAGCAAGCAAGGAAAGCGTATAGATAATGCGTTTCCGCAACTCTTCTATGCGCCACATATTTCGCAAGCTATCAACAAAACCAGCCATATAGGTAGAGAATGAAAGTCAGAAGATAATTATTATAAGCAGAAGCGTCCCGAATGTATTACACCACTTCAGGATACTTCCATTCCTTGTCCAGCAACGGTTGCCGAACCTCCGGCACCCTCAATTTTCGCTTTTGCAGACTCACTAAAGGCGTGAGCAGTCACATTAAGCGCCACAGAGATTTCGCCTGAGCCCAATACCTTGATCAAGTCGGCTTTACTGGCCAGACCCAATGACACAAACGTCTCCGGTATAATAGGTTCTACCGGATTCAAACGTCCCTCCTCAATCAACTGAGAAAGGCGTGCCAGATTAATGGGATTATACGAAACGCGGAAACGGTTTTTAAAGCCGAACTTTGGAAGACGGCGTTGGAGTGGCATTTGCCCCCCTTCAAACCAAGCGCGAAATTTAGCACCGGAACGGCTTTTGGCACCATTGTGCCCTCGGGCAGATGTTTTCCCTGTTCCAGACCCTTGACCACGTCCTACACGTTTACGATTGCGTGTAGAACCCGCTGCGGGTTGTAGATTACTCAGGTTCATGGTTTCAATTGGCTTTAGTCGCCCGGACAGTCAGTCCTGCCGGACTCGCATGTTAAAAACGTAGGCGCTCACTCGTGGTGGGCAACAAGGAAGGCTTTCGCACATCGCAGAAAGCCTTTCAATATAGGGTCTTCAAGACGAAGTTTTATCTAATTTTTATTGTAAGCTGTGTAAAAACACACGTCTTACACTTCTTCAATCTTCACCAAATGGCGAACGACGGTTATCATTCCCTGTATTTGTGGTGTATGTTCCACAGTAATGGTAGATCCCATTTTCCGGAGACCCAAGGCTTCCATTGTCAACTTTTGATTTTTGGGGCGTTTAATGACACTCCGGATTTTGGTAATTTTTACTTGAGCCATGATCTTAATGTGTTCAAAGCATTATTGGTGTTCAACTTGGTCTTTTCAGACATCCAGCCTTAACCGTTAAAAACTTTTTTGAGCGAAATTCCACGACGACGGGCTACGGCCAATGGGTCTTCGAGGCGGGTAAGGGCATCGAAGGTGGCCGAGACTAAATTGTGCGGATTAGACGAGCCGATGGATTTCGACAACACATTTTCTACCCCCGCGCATTCCAATACCGCACGCACTGCACTACCAGCAATTACCCCCGTTCCCGGTGCCGCTTGTTTTAGAAACACCTTACCAGCATCCGCACGGCCTGTAATTGCATGTGGGATGGTTCCATTTTGGAGTGGGATTTTGATCATGTTTTTCTTCGCAGCCTCGGTTGCTTTGGCGATGGCATCACTCACCTCGCCCGCTTTTCCCAATCCACGACCGATCATCCCTTTTCCATCTCCTACCACCACAACTGCACTAAAAGAGAAGCGGCGCCCCCCTTTGACCACCTTTGCGGTACGGTTTACAGCAATGAGCTTTTCGATGAACTGAGATTGCTCGTCGTTTGCACGCTCTTGCTTTCGATTTTTTCTTTCCTTTGCCATTTCTATTCAATATTGGAATGTGAACATCAGAAGTTAAGGCCGCCTTCGCGGGCGCCATCGGCGAGTGCTTTTACCCGGCCATGATATGGAAAACCCGCCCGATCGAAGACACACGTCTCGATGCCGGATTCTTTGGCTTTTCCAGCCAGTGCCAACCCTACCGACTTGGCCTGTTCCGAGCCAGTCCCCGTTATGCCTTTATCCTGAACCGTAGAAGCAGCGACAAGAGTGTGGCCGGTATGGTCGTCAATTAACTGGGCATAGATATGTGCATTGGAACGAAATACCGCCAAACGAGGACGTGTTGCCGTTCCACTTATCTTGCTGCGAATGCTTCGACGAATTCTTTGCCGCCGAGTAACTTTTCTGTTTTTTGTTTTCTTGATTGCCATTGGTTTTGGATGCTACGCCAGAAGATTTCCGACCCTCCGGCCTTATGTTCAACTCAATGAAATATGATGTATAGAACAGGTTATTTTTTACCTTTACCACCCGTCTTACCCGCTTTACGACGCACTTCTTCTCCACGATAGCGGACTCCCTTGCCCTTATAAGGCTCTGGTGGACGAAGGGCGCGGAGCTTTGCCGCAACTTGTCCTACCAGTTGTTTGTCAATCCCATCTATGGTCATTATTGGGTTCTGACCACGCGCTTGCTCTGCAGACACACTAATTCCTGCTGGAGGGACAAAATAAATTGGATGGGAATAACCCAAGGCAATTTCCAGAATATTTCCGGAGATGATCTGTGCACGGAAACCAACACCGATAATTTCCAATTGGATTTGGTATCCTTTCGTGACACCAGTTACCATATTGGTTATTAATGAACGATACAAGCCGTGCATGGCCCGGTGGCGATTTTGGTCGGTAGGACGCGAAACATGAATGGTTCCGTCTTCCTGAGATATTGTGATATCCGGATCTACCTGAAGGGTAAGTTCCCCTTTGGGTCCTTTAACTGTAACAAGGTTTCCTGAACCAACGTTTACAGAGACTCCTTTTTCAAGTTTGACCGGCATTTTGCCAATACGAGACATTTCTTTGTCGGTTTATTTCCGGCGGCATAGACCGGAATAGTTTCACGATTGAACACTTTAAAGTGCAAAATTTTATTCTGCACGAAAATAGTCTGGCCAGTACAATTAATAGATATAGGCCAGTACTTCCCCACCAACCCCTGCATCACGCGCTTCTTTATCCGTCATAACACCACTTGATGTGGAAAGAATGGCGATTCCCAGGCCATTTCGGACCTTCGGGAGGTTGTCGGCACCCACAAACTGGCGATGACCAGGCTTCGAAACCCGTTCGAGACTTTGAATAACGGGGACATTTTTGTTGTACTTCAAATATACCCGAATCAGGCCTTGCTTACCGTCTTCGATATCAATGTACTTGGCTACAAAACCTTTATCCAAAAGGATTTGGGTCATGGCGCGTTTAAGCTTAGAAGCCGGAATATCCGTGTATTGGTGCCGAGCTTTTTGCGCATTCCGAATCCGGGTCAGATAATCGGCTACAGGATCTGTAATTGCACTCATTTTTTTATAGAATTATCTTGATTAACTTGATTATTACAACCTCTATAATCTGTCTAAGAATTTTTCAGATTATAGAGGTTGTCAGTATATGCACTTACCAGCTTGCCTTTCGAACACCCGGAATTTTACCCGCAAGGGCCATATCTCGGAATGCAATGCGAGACACCCCAAATTTTCGCATATAGCCACGAGGACGCCCGCTGACTGCGCAACGATTACGCAAACGGGTAGCACTGCTGTTTCGCGGCATTTTTTGGAGTTTAACAGACGCCTCATACTTTGCTTCGTCCGAGGCATTTACATCTACAATAATCGCTTTTAACGCGGCCCGCTTTTCTGCGTGTTTTTCAACGGTTACCTGACGGAGTTTTTGGCGGGCAATCCAGCTTTTCTTAGCCATTTGTTTATTTATCTGTTGTTCAAAGGTTTGAGGCTCGGGGTATCAGTCAACAAAACTACACCCATGAACTTGAACGTTTGTTATTTTTGGTCTCGACGAACAAACGGAATGCCCATTTCTTTTAACAGCGCATATGCTTCGGCATCTGTCTTGGCTGTCGTGACAAAAGAAATATCCATCCCCCCAATGCGTTCCACCTTATCTATATCAATCTCCGGAAAGATGATTTGTTCTTTTAATCCAAGCGTGTAATTCCCACGCCCGTCAAAGCTCTTGTCTGATACCCCTTTAAAGTCCCGTTCGCGAGGAAGAGCAAGGGTTATAAACCGATCAAGAAATTCGTACATGGTATCTCCACGAAGCGTCACAAATACCCCAACAGGCATCCCTTCACGTAATTTAAAATTGGAGATAGACTTTTTGGCCTTCGACACGACCGGGTGCTGGCCGGTGATCTTACGAAGCTCTTCTACCGTATCATCCAGAAGCTTTTTATTCTGGTTGGCATCTCCCAAGCCTTTGTTAACACTAATCTTAACAAGTTTAGGAACTTCCATGATATTTTTGTATCCGAACTGCTTTACGAGGGCCGGAACAACTTCATTTAAGTATTTTGCTCTTAAGCGTGCTGTATAGCTCATGGCATTAATGTATGTGGGGCGTGTAGGCATTTGGCTTTCACGTATCCCGCGTGAGTAGATAAACGGGCTTACGACCCATATAATCTTATTTGTCCAATTCTTGTCCGGTAGTTTTCGCAAAGCGTATCCAACGCCCCTTACCGGTATTGGCATCCGTTACATACTTGCGTCCAACACGTGTCGGTGCACCATTATTGTCTAATGGCAATACATTGGAAGCATGAATCGGCATTTCGCGCTGGATAATGCCACCGTTAGGATAGTCTTTATTGGGTTTTGTGTGGCGCAAGCGTACATTTACCCCTTCCACCAAAACCATTTGCTTGGCTGGAAAAACCCGAAGTACCCGGCCGGTATATCCTTTCGGACGATCCATTTCCAACGACTGTGCAGAGGTGATGGCTTTTGTTAAGGCCACCATATCCCCTTTTTTGACGTGGAGTTTATTTTGTTTGTTAGTCGTGCGTGGCATGTTATTCTGTTATTTTTGAATCCGGTGGGAGCCAGTCCCAAGACGGAGTCCCGGTCAGAGTACTTCCGGAGCGAGTGAAACAATCCGCATAAAGCCTTTGTCCCGCAATTCGCGTGCGACGGGCCCAAAAATACGCGTGCCAATCGGCTCATCATCTTTATTAATGAGCACAACCGCATTTTCATCAAATCGAATGTAGGAACCATCCTGGCGACGGAATTCCTTTTTCGTCCGAACAACAACTGCGCGTTGTACATCTTTCTTTTTGGCCGTTCCACCGGGAATGGCAGACTTTACGGATACGACGACCACATCTCCGATGCGGGCGTAACGACGGCCGCTTCCTCCGAGTACCCGGATGCAAAGCACTTCTTTTGCCCCGCTGTTATCGGCGACGGCCATTCTGGATTCCTGTTGAATCATGACTGATTACCTCTTTCTTTTTCAGTACTAACTGTTGTCAAACAGGAGGTATTGAGCGCGCCTCCTCCGCAATCGGCAACAAACTATTCAGCGCGTTCTACCACCTCGACGAGGCGCCAGCGTTTTTTCGCGCTTAAGGGACGGGTCTCCATAATACGTACCGTATCCCCTTTGCGGGCATCGTTGGTCTCGTCATGGGCCATCAGTTTGGTCGTTTTCTTAACAAATTTCCCATAAATCGGGTGTTTAACTTGGCGTTGAATGGCCACAACGATGCTTTTATCCATCTTGTCGCTTACCACCAAACCTACCCGTTCTTTGCGTGCATTTCTCATGGTCATGTCTTCCGTTTATGCTTCGGCTGCTGCCGCCAATTTTTCTGCCAAAATGGTCTTGAGCCGTGCAACTGCACGACGGGTATTTCGCATTTGCATCGGGTTTTCAAGATTGGCAATGGTATGCTGAAACTTTAGTTTCCGATACTGGGCTTCGTGGTCCGCAATCTGGGCTTCAATTTCCGAGGCGGACATTTCGCGTATTTCCTTGGTTTTCATAGCTGGTTTTGGTTACGGCTATATGTATAGGGGCGGACGGTAAAAGAATAAACCGAGTATTCCCTTGATACCGATCAGTTCTCCGTAAAATCTGGCCGGACGATGAACTTGGTTTTAATGGGTAATTTGTTCTGGGCCAGCCTCATAGACTCCTTGGCCAGATCGAAAGAAACACCATCTCCCAGTTCAAATAAAATACGCCCCGGTTTAACGACCGCAACCCAATACTCCAATGAACCTTTACCACTACCCATACGAGTTTCGGCTGGTTTTTTGGTGATAGGCTTGTCCGGGAAAATCCGGATCCAAACCTTGCCTTGACGACGCATATGACGGGTCATGGCAATACGTGCGGCCTCTATCTGGCGACTTGTAATCCATCCGGCTTCAAGCGCCTTGATTGCGAAGTCACCGAAAGAGATGAGCGTACCACGACCGGAGTTACCGTTCATACGACCCTTCATCATTTTGCGGCGCTTCACGCGTTTAGGCATCAACATGGCTAATTACCTTTTATGCTTTTATAAATGAGATTCCTAAAAATAACCCACAGGTGCTTATCTATCGCCGCCCCTGTTACCACCACGGCGTCCACCTCGGTCGCCTCCGCGATCACCTCGGTCGCCACGGTCATTACGACGACGGCGCTCCGGACGTTCACTACGTTCTTCGGTTCCACCCGCTGTAGGATTGCGCTGTGCTTGAAGATTTGGGCTAAGGTCTGGACGACCAATGATTTCACCCTTAAATATCCAAACTTTAACCCCCATGGTACCATAAATTGTGAAGGCGGTTGCTTCGCTATAGTCAATATCTGCACGTAGGGTGTGTAGTGGAACACGACCCTCTAAATATTGCTCGGTGCGGCTCATTTCAGCACCACCCAAGCGCCCAGAGACCCGAACACGAATGCCTTCCGCACCCATGCGCATCGCAGCCTGAACGCCTTGTTTCATCGCCCGCCGGAATGCAATACGACCTTCTAATTGCTGGGCAATTGTTTGTGCTACCAAGCTGGAATCCAATTCCGGCCGTTTAATCTCATTGATATTGATCTGGACATCTTTGCTGGTAAGCTTTTTTAGCTCTTCGCGAAGTTTTTCCACTTCCTGACCACTCCGTCCGATGACAACGCCCGGACGGCTGGTATGAAGTGTTAGGATCACCCGTTTGGGTGTACGCTCAATAATCACACGGCTAAGACCGGCTTTTTTTAAACGTGCCCGAAGGTATTTGCGAATTTCTTCGTCTTCAATCAGTTTATCGGCAAAATCCTTGCTGTACCAGTTGGATTCCCAACCGCGGATAATTCCAAGACGCAGGCCGATAGGATTAGTTTTTTGTCCCAAAGTCGTACACTTTTTTTGTACCCAACGGTACGGTGATTTACTCGGATGCTTCTTCTTTATTGGCCACTACTACCGTAAGATGGCTGTTTCTTTTCTTAATCCGGAATGCCCGGCCTCTCGAAACGGGTTGTATCCGTTTAAACATGGGTGCACTGTCCACAAATATCTCGCGGATGTAGAGCGCGTTTTCGTCAATAGACTCTGCTCCAAACTTATCTCGTAGATTGCTGTATGCCGAGGCGATGGTTTTTTCTACCGTTCTGGCAGCCATCTGAGGCATAAAGCGCAGTTTGTTCAGAGCATCCGGAACCCGCATCCCACGCACTTCATTTACAATAATGCGCATCTTAAGAGGGGACATCCGAACATAGGTTTGGCGTGCTTTTGCTTCCATCGTATTTAGGTAATTCGTCAAATACAGGTGTTAGGTGATTGCAGTCCCAGACGACATGATCCGTTCTGCGCGTACCATCTTATCGCTTACCGCGCTTGTCTTTTTTGTCTCCCGCATGACCCCGAAATGTTCGTGTCAGCGAAAACTCGCCCAGTTTATGGCCCACCATCATTTCGGTCACATAAACCGGGATAAATTGCTTCCCGTTGTGTACACCAAATGTGTGACCCACCATTTCAGGCACAATCATCGAGGCGCGGCTATAGGTGTTGATCACCTTTTTTTTGCCCGATGCATTGACCGCATCTAATTTCTTGAGGAGTTTGTGATATACAAACGGTCCTTTTTTGAGTGAACGAGGCATAACTCGAATTCAATTATTATGATCAGATTTTGGTTGATTACCGCCCCAACTTTATGAGTTAGCGAAGCGGTTATGGCCAACTACCTTAGGCTTTGTTGCGCTTACGAACAATAAAACGATCCGAAGGCTTTTTACCACGACGCGTTTTGTACCCTTTGGCTGGTTGTCCCCAAGGCGAACGTGGGTGCCCCCCGGAAGCACGACCTTCACCACCACCCATCGGGTGATCTATTGGGTTCATTGCGACCCCGCGAACCTTTGGACGAACGCCTTTCCAACGCTTGCGTCCGGCTTTTCCAAGAATCACATTCATGTGATCCGGATTACTAACCGTACCCACCGTTGCAGTACACAAGGCCGGTACCATCCGCATTTCTCCGGAAGGCAGTTTAAGGGTGGCCATGCCACCTTCTTTTGCGGCCAACTGTGCCGAGGTTCCCGCAGACCGTGCCATCTGGGCACCTTTTCCGGGTTTCATTTCGATACAATGAACAAACGTACCAAGCGGGATTCTCGCAAGCGGGATGTTATTGCCTACTTCAGGCATCGCGGTATCACTCGATATTACCTTCGTGCCAACCGTCAGCTTATCCGGCGCAATGATATAGCGTTTTTCGCCGTCGGCATAAACCAGCAAGGCAATCCGTGCAGAACGATTTGGGTCGTATTCTACACTCGCTACCGTTGCGGGAATATCTTTTTTGTTCCGCTTAAAGTCAATGATACGATAACGGCGTTTGTGTCCTCCTCCTTGGTGGCGAACAGTAATCCGTCCGTTGTTATTCCGCCCACCTTTTCGCTTAGACTCATCCAACAAACTTTTCTCTGGTGCGGATTTTGTCACCATCGTAAAGTCCGCCATCGAGCGTCTGCGCTGTCCAGGTGTGGTGGGCTTTAAGGTTCTCAGTGCCATTTTATAATTGGTTTGATCCTTTTCTTACAGGCAATCTCAAGCCTTGTTTTGCAGGATACGGTTCGGTTTAAATTTCCTCATAGAAGTTAATTTCGCCCGATGCGAGGGTAACGATCGCTTTTTTCCAAGAAGCACGACGCCCAGCGAGTACACCACGCTTGGTCATCTGGCGGCGTGCTTTCCCGCGAACGATCATTGTCCTAACTTCTTTCACCTGAACACCCGGATAGAAATCTTCTACGGCACGGGCAATTTGAATTTTATTGGCTTCTTTGGCCACTTTAAATCCGTAGTGTTTTGCATCGCCCAGTGCGGTCATTTTTTCGGTTAGTACCGGCCGGATCAGAATTTTAGTTGCATCCATTGCTGTTTCTCCTGTGGGCTTATTGGGCTTGCTTAGAAAGAAGAGCAGTGAGTTCTTCCACCGCACTCTCTTGCATCAACACTACTTGCGCGTTCATAAGGTCGAGGGTCGAAGCATTGGCTGCTTCCATAACACTTACTTTGGGCAGGTTACGTCCAGATTTAAAAATCACCTCGTCGTGGTGTCCGGTAAGAACCAGTACTTTTTGGCCTGCCAATTGAAGGGCGCTCAGTACAGCTACCATATCTTTGGTGCGTGGCGCATCCATTTCAAAATTTTCGATCACACGCAGGGCGTCGGCGGTTGCTTTATAGCTGAGTGCGGAACGGCGAGCCAATTGCTTGGTCTTACGGTTCACACTCACGACATATTTATGGGGGCGAGGCCCAAAAACCGTACCACCACCTCGTTTTAAAGGCGACTTGTAGTCACCAGAGCGGGCACCACCGGTTCCTTTCTGACGATACAATTTGCGAGTAGAACGTGCTATTTCGCTTCGTTCCTTTGACTTGTGCGTGCCTTGTCGGCCTGCGGCCTGAATCGAGCGGACATCTAACCAAATGGCATGGTTATTAGGTGCAATCCCGAACACCGAGTCATCAAGTGTAATGGTGCGGCCTGCGTTTTGTCCGTCTCGTGTATAAACTGTGAGTTCCATTTTATGCTGAGTCTAGATAATCTGTCGTTAAACGGAGAACTTATTGGCTTTCTTCAAGCCTTTTTATTTGGCTTTACGGATTTCAACCAAACTGTTCTTTGCACCAGGAATTGCACCCTTGATGAGCACTAGGTTTTGATCCGCTAATACCCGAACAACCGTCAATTTTTTGAGGGTTACCCGATCTCCACCGGTACGACCCGCCATTTTCATACCTTTGAAAACACGGCTAGGATCGGAAGATTGTCCCAAAGAACCCGGGGCACGCATCCGGTTATGCTGACCGTGTGTCCGCATTCCAACACCACTAAAACCGTGACGTTTCACAACCCCCTGAAAACCTTTCCCTTTTGATGTACCAGACACATCTACTTTCATGCCTTCCGTCAGCACGTCTTCTGCCGAGAGCGTGTCTCCGAGAGATACTTCTTTTTCGTAGTTCCGAAATTCCACCAAATGACGTTTTGGCGTGGTACCTGCCTTCTGGAAGTGGCCTTTCATGGCCTTTGTGGTATTTTTTTCTTTTACATCACCAAAGGCGAGTTGGACAGCGGTATAACCGTCCGTTTCTTCTGTTCTCACCTGGGTAACGATGCATGGTCCGGCTTCGACGACGGTACAGATTACCTGATTTCCGGCAGCGTCAAAGACGCTCGTCATACCGATTTTTTTTCCTAAGATGGCGCTCATTGTAATCGCTTTGTGCTTTGATCTCTTAATTTTTAAGATCGAGGCTTTATTGATTAAGTTAAGCTCTTGTATTTCAAAGAGTAACATTTGGGGCTTCTCCTTCGGAGCCTGCCCCAAACGCATTCAGTTTCATTTATCAGGACTTCGTTGCCGTAATGGTAACCGTTCCTTGATAAGCAGTACTATTAAAGATTACGTTTACTACTGCGGCAGGTAATGAGAAGGTTACCTCATTGTTATTACCTTCCGAGAATAGATAGTTCAGCGTAAGCGTGGTTCCCATATTTTTGAGCTGTACTTGCTTACTGGCCTCTACAACCACATAGGTACCAACATTCGAAACATCGGTTGCACCTGCTGCTTTTGCAGCCGCAGAATACAGCACCTCAAATTTATCACTAAGATCAGCATTCATCGTAACCCGTAATGTGGTCACACTTTGCTTAAAGGCCGTTGTTATGTCGCCACGTCCGTCTGTGATCTTCGTCAGGGTCCAAGCACCTACGAGCTTTTCACTGTCAGTTGGCTCACTGTCGCACCCTACCGCTACCATGGCCAAGAATGCAAATACGATCATGCGGGAAAGAATTTTCATGGTTTTACCTCGCTTTTGGGTTTAATGAATTAAGAGGTTTATTCAATGAGACAAGTGGAACGTCTGTCAGACACTGAATGCGGTGTATTACGGAACCTTAATTTCGACATCTACCCCACTCGGAAGTTCGAGTTTCATAAGGGCATCTACGGTCTTGGAAGAAGTAGAAAGGATGTCAATAAGGCGCTTGTGGCTGCGGGACTCAAACTGTTCGCGGCTCTTCTTATCCACGTGTGGAGAGCGCAAAACCGTATGAATTTGCTTATCGGTGGGGAGCGGAATTGGACCGCTTACAACAGCACCTGTAGCTTTTACCGTTTTGATAATCTTTTCGGCGCTCTTGTCAATCAGCGTATGGTCGTAAGACTTTAGCTTGATTCTGATTTTTTGGCTTGCCATATATATTTGGGAATGCAAGTTGTCGGTAGTCGGTGGCCGATACTAAACATATGCACGACCACCGACAACAATTCTCTGGCTTAATCGAGGATTTTGGATACCAC
>DDTM01000059.1:3319-24214 GCA_002344075.1 Bacteroidetes bacterium UBA2364 | reverse complement strand
TTTTCGGGGTGAATACACACGGGGCATGGAAACGGCGCAGTGGGAAGGCGCGACGTTCGAGGGGCAAGCAGTGCAATCATGGGAGGAGATGAAGGCGCTGTTAGTGGCGCATGGTTGTTTTAAGAAATGACCACCTGCATAATGTTTAACAAACGCCTTCCGATCCTTCGGAGGTGAAAGGGTTTTGTCAGCACCCGAAAGCGTTGACAAAAATATAGATGACCATCAAAACCACCACGGCGCAGCAATAGCCTCTTTTTTGATAAGAAAGGCACGTTGTTTCATAAAGCGTTTGATGGCAGCTGCGCCCATGCGCGTGCCACCTAGGCCTGACATTTTGAACGATTGTTTCTCGCCTTCATGCACCATCGAGGTTAACGCACATTCGTTAATCGAGATCGCGCCTGCTTCGATGTGTTGCCCGATGTGATAAGCGGTTTCCCAGTCTTTGGCAAAAACCGCCGCACTTAATCCGAAAACCGTGCCATTCGCCAAAGCCAATCCTTCTGCTTCGGTTTGGAAGGTCATTACCGGTATAATGGGGCCAAACGTTTCTTCCGTCATCACCTTCATGGTGTGGTTCGCCCCTGTTAGCACGGTTGGGCGGCAATACCAACCGCCGCTTTTCTGCTCACATTGCGCACTTCCGGTGAGCAAACTTGCCCCTTTTTCCAAGGCATCTTGTAAATGGGCATTGATAATGCTGACTTGTTTATCTGAAATCACTGGCCCAATTTGCCCATCTGAAACGGTGGGATAAGCAAGCTGCACGTTTTCCGCTTTGGCTTTTAATAAGGCTAAAAAGTCATGGGCAATAGATTCTTGCACATACACCCGCTCAATGGAAAGGCAGGATTGCCCACAATTAACCGTGCTGCCCCATAAAATTGATGCAGCGGCTTGGTCTAAGTTTGCCCCTTCAAAGACCAAAGCGGGGTCTTTCCCCCCAAGTTCAAGAAAACAAGGGATAAAGTTTTTGGCACAAGCGGCATACACCTTACGCCCCGTTGCAACGCTGCCCGTAAAGCATAATAAATCCACGTGCTTAAGCAAAGCCGCGCCTGTTTTGCCATCACCTGCCATAAATGACAATACGCCCGCCAGTGCTGGGGTTTCTTGGATCGAACGCATCAATGGTTCAATAAAACGAGGCGTTACCTCGCTCGGCTTGATGACCACGCTGCACCCTGCGAGCAGTGCCGGTAGGGTATCAATTAAGGCGAGTAAAAGAGGAAAATTCCAAGGGCTGATGACACCAACCAATGGATAGGGCTGCAAGTCTTGCTTGATATGAATAAAGGGAATCGCGGAGGTTTTATCGGGACTGGGGGCAAAAAAATCCGTAGCAACCCCACACCAACGGTCTATGCTTTGGGCAATGAGCTTTGCCTCCAATTCACTTTCATATCGCCGTCCCGTATCGAGGGTGAGCGCTTCTATAAGCTCGTCGAGGTGTTTGGAAATACCATGCTTCCATGTTTGTAAGACCTCAATACGTTCGTTGATGCCTTTTTGCTGCCATGCAACTTGGTTGCTTCGTAGCCGCTCGGCTTCTTTGCGGATTTGGGCGGGCGTTGGGAGCGGAAACGTATAATCCAATACGCCTGTTCGGGGATTTCGGACGGGGTAGCGGCGGTCTGATTTCATCGTATTAAAGAAGATTATATGCGGTCGTACTCAATGGGGGTGCTGTAAGGGGTGAGGCGTTGCCCGTCTTTTTCCAGAAGTTCCATCACGTGCAAGCGGTCTTTTCCAATGGTTTCGCTCAAGGTGAAACGCATCCCATTGCCCCAATCATTGGGCGCATGAAGGGTAAACTGCCCGTCGGTTAAAGTATATTCGGCAGGAGCAAAACGAGGGCTTACTTGGAGGGTGCTAAAGTCAATCGAGAGCGCTGGATTGTCATGGGTAAGTTGCGCCATCGGGAGCGATTCAGGCAACTGATAGGCATAAAGCCGCACCGTTTGCGGGTTCACGCCTTCAAAAAAGAACAAATGATGGTTGATTTTATCGCTGCCATCGGGATAAGTGTAATAGCTTTCTTCGATGAGCCAAAATCCGTTCCGTGATGGTGCATTTCTAAGTTTCTCATCTGCAAGGCGGTTGATATGGCGTGCAAAGGGATGTTCTGGCGTGCCATTTTTTCGCTCGCGTTCTACTTGTTGGCGGT
The DNA here is from genome assembly GCA_002344075.1 of Bacteroidetes bacterium UBA2364. GTDB lineage: Bacteria > Bacteroidota > Rhodothermia > Rhodothermales > UBA2364 > UBA2364. The sequence goes on along the minus strand of DDTM01000059.1, from coordinate 22,044 downwards.
TGTCAAAGTCGCCTGTAATGTACGTTCGGAATAAATCAAGGGCGGGCATCTGGGGCATTGTTATGGATATTTGGGACGTGTTACTCATTTACAAACTCCACTTTCAAGACTTTTACAGGCTGTTTTTTGACCGTTTTTTTCTCAATAATCTGCCAGGTACAGCCTGTTTGATCGGAGAAAACAAAGCTCAATTCGCCAAACTCATTTTTTTGAATGGCTGTGGCTTTTAGCCGTTTATCTGCCACCACAAGGTCATACACTTTTTTGAGATCGGGGACATAAAAAGAGTGTAAGGTAATGCCCAATTCGCCGACGCGCTGGTGCTGGGAACGGTTGGGCTTGGGCGCACGCGGGATAAAAAATTTAAGCTTTCCGCAGATATTGTTAGGAGAAACAAAGCCTTGATACCAATGGGTGTAGCCATCTTCCATCATAAACACCCGTTTAGGCCCTCGTAGCCAATCGCCGTCCACTTCGGGTGGGGCTTCTGCTTTTAACCCTAAGGCTGTAGAAAGGTAGGAAATGGCTTCCATGTTTTCGGCTTGAATAAAGAAATCGTGATGGGTAAATTCGCTGGTTTTAAGCGGTGCTTTTGGATTGATCGTGCCATATCCTTCAATGTGATAGCCCGACCGTTGGAAAAAAACATGGTTGAAAAACTCGCCATAAACCGCATTTTCCCGAACCAAAGCAGGGCGCTTAAAAAAGTCAAACTTATTTTCTTTATTTAGCCCAAATAAATCATCGGCGATGGGTTCGGTGGGTAGCCAAGGTTGTTTGGCAGCACGGGCAAGGGAATAAATATCATAGAGCCGCATGATGTCGCTCGTTTTCATGACGGCCATACGCGAGCCAATGGTTTCTGGGGTCGAGTAGCCCACGCCATTACCCAAAGGTTTTTCCCAAACCAAGATGCGCAAAAGCCCATGACTGTCCACATCGCCGTTTTGCAAACGATAAGAGGTGAGTGCAGAAGGCACATTGTACAAGGCTTGTGCCCGATCTGCCGAGATTTTGGCGCTATCCACAACCGCAAAACCAAACTCGCCAAAGTAACGAATGGCTTCCGTCCGGTTCTTAACACCCATCATCACTTCATACACGCCTGAGATACCCGTATCTGCTAGAGGCTGGGCGAAGGTTTGGGCGAAACTAACGCACAAAATGATGAAGGATAAAAGGAAGCATCTAAGGCGTGGCATGGCGTTGTTTTTTTAGGGTTAGGTAATAATTTTTTTATTGCGTAATTCGGCAATTTCGGATTCAGAAAGCCCAAGGCGTTGTAAAACTTCGGTGGTATGTTCGCCTGTTTTCGGTGGATCGGCGTATTTCTGGGCGCGATCTCCGCCATAGTTTAAGGGGAAATTAGGAAGCGGGGCGATGCGTCCATCGGGCAGTTTGACATCGAGGAGGTTTTGCCCTTGCGTCATTTGGGGATCCGTAAAAAGGTCTTCGGGCCTGGCAATCGGCGCAAACGGAAGACCGGCCCGTTCACAACGTTCAATAATGTCAGCTTTGGTAAATTGCTTCAGACGTACTGCCAATTCAGGCAAAAACCAGTCTCGTTCTGCAATTCGTAAGTTGTTGTTTTTTAAACGCTCGTCGTATAGCCAATCTAACCAGCCAAAGGCGGTACATAACTTTTCCCAATGCCGTTCGCTGATGACCCCAACAAAGACTTTCTCGGCATCGGCGGTGTCGTAGATGCTGTAAATGCTCCATGCACTCACACGAGCGGGCATCGGCGGAACAGGTTCTTGCCCAATGGCGCTATACGCCATGTGTTGTCCCATCAGAAAAGCGGCTGTCTCGAAAAGCGAGGCTTGGACAAACTTGCCTTTGCCCGTTTGTTGCCTTTCGTAAAGCGCCAATAAAATGCCGATATAGCCAAACATACCGCCTGTGATGTCCACAACGGAACTCCCTGCTCTGAGTGGATCACCTGGCCGTCCTGTCATGTAGGCTAAGCCTGCCATCATCTGCACAACTTCATCCATTGCATGGCGTTTTTCATAAGGCCCCGCCAAGAAACCTTTCAGCGAGCAATAAATCAAGCGTTCGTTCTGAACGGAAAGCGTTTCATAGCCTAAGCCCAAGCGCTCCATCGTGCCGGGGCCAAAGTTTTCCAAAACAATGTCCGCTTTTTTCACCAAGTCATAAAAAATGTGTCGGCCTTCTTCGGATTTCAGATTGAGCGCTAAACTTTTTTTATTACGGTTAAAAAAGGTAAAATAGCCCGTACCGAAGCCTTTGAGTCGCCGCGTAGCATCGCCTTCGAGTGGTTCAATATGAATGACTTCTGCGCCCATGTCTGCCAAAAGCAAACCCGCAGAAGGCCCCATCACGGCATGGGTACATTCTAAAACTTGAATTCCTTGAAGTGGTTTTGTCATCCGAGTTTTAGGTTTATTCTTTCACCTGTGTTAAGCCAACTTGTACCCAACGGAGGTTAATGCCAATCCGTTCTGCTTCGGGGTTGGTCCATGTATAAGAAAGCGCCTTAGGTTTGCCATCTTCATAAATGGCGAGTTTCATCACAGGCGTTTTTTTCTGGAAAACCACTTGCGAAAGCTCGAAGGAATAAGGCGTAACCGTGCCATCGGGGCGCACAATGCGCTTTTTAACGCCTTGATCGTGCAGTTTTAGATCAGGGATAAAGACATAATCGCTGTCTTGGATATTGTTGCGGTCGGTTCCGTCTTTCACAATCGCTACCCAACCTTTGAAAGGGCGGACACGACGAAGTTTATGGGGGATATTGCCTTTATGCCCAAACACATATCTCCCATCTTCGTCCGTAGCTTGGTCGCTGATCCAAATCTCCTCTGCATTCAGTTTGAGCGTATCGGTGATATAAATGCGCTTATTAGAGCGGCGCGAGACAAAATTACAGGCGCGGGGCTTCATCGTGCCAATAAATTCGTCATTGGTTTGCTTCTTCCAATAGACGCTGCAACCCGGAACGCTGGTGAACTGTTCGGAGGTGAGCGACGTAAGCAAACTTGGATTTTCGTCAGCGAGCTTAAACCGTTCTTCGTCGGCTTTGTCTTTAAACGAATAAATATCCAAACGAATGGCTTTTTCCTTCTTGTCTGGCACAAACTGATACACCCGCATCCGATAAACGTTATTGGGATCGCCGTTCATGTACTGCTTGACAAAGAACACGTTTGTACCGAGCGCAGGAATGGAAACAGGTTTAAAGATGGAATGGATATGCTCATGCACCAAAGAATCGGGGATGGTATCTTCGCGCTCTTGCCAAACTTGTTGGAAGTTATTGAACTCGCCCGTAAACAGCTCGTTGAGGCGCTGCCAGTCGGCATTGAGGTTTTGGGCTTGTAAAGGCGAGACCATCAATAAAAATACCCAAATAAGTACTTGTTTTTTCATGGGATAAATCATTTATAAAGATTGGTATGAGCCGTATTTTTTGAGGTAGTTGACCAAGCCTCCTTCTTGCAAAATGCGGAACATGATGGGGGGTAGAGCGGCGGCTTGATACGTTTTGCCTGTTGTCAGATTGCGCACGGTGCCTTGTTGCAAATCCGCTTCTAAGCGGTCGTCATTGGCAATGTCATGATCGGGAATTTCCATCACAGGCAAGCCGATATTGATGGCATTTCGAAAGAAGATGCGGGCAAAATACCGGGCAATGACCAACGAAACGCCTGCCGTTTGAAGCGCTACAGGGGCTTGCTCCCGCGAAGAACCACAGCCAAAATTATCGCCTGCCACCAAAATATCGCCTAAGGTCAGTTTTTGGCGAAAGTCTGGATCGAGGTCTTCCAAAACATGAGCGGCTAACGATTGGGCATCTAAGGTCTTGGTGTATTTGCCCGGAATGATGCGGTCGGTGTCTATGTTATCGCCATAGACGTGGGCTTTCCCTGCAGGATTATTCATCAACATAGTCCAAGTCTTTGTGGAAGGTTTCTTCCAATTGGGTGTATCCGTAAAAAGCCAAGGCTAAGGAGCAAATGCCTGTGATAATGGCGGCATTCGCTGCGCCCAAGGAAGGCACCAAAGCCGAAAACAAAAGCGATTGGGGAATAACGGAAGCCCGCAAGAGGTTTAAAGAGGAAGTCGTAACGGTGGAACGAATGTTCGTGCCGAACATCTCGGCGGCATTCGTAAGCAATACAATCGTATAACCCACGCTGATGCCCATGAACAAGAAAATGGTGTAATAAAGGGCAACAGATTGGAAGCCCCAAATAAAATAAACCACCATAAGCACTGTAAAAACAATAAGATAGCCTAATATGGCTTTTTTACGACTTTGTAGCCATTGGCTCAGTAGCCCGCACGAAAAATCGCCAAACGTAAACCCAATAAAAAACACGCTAAAGACGGTAGCCACACTGGGAATTTCGGTCATGCCCATGCTTCGTGCAATTTCGGGGGTGAAGGTCATCACAATGCCATTGACAAACCAACCCGGAAACCCCATGAGAATAACCGCCGTATATCGTTTAAAATGACGAGGGTTTTTAAAAATGATAGACAAATTGCCTCGGTTATGGGTTTTTTCTTTTAGTCCTTCATAAAGCCCGCTTTCCAAGACCCCAAGTCGCAGCAAGAGCAGGGCAAGCCCCATAAATCCGCCCAGCTGATAGGTGAATTGCCATGAGTAGCTGCCGCCAATATAGGCCCCAAAAATAGCGCCCAACATGCCACAAGAACCGATGATGGCGGGACCCAAGCCGCGTTTTTCTTGCGGCATCTGCTCCGCAACCAAGGTAATGCCTGCCCCCAATTCGCCCGCCAAGCCAATGCCTGCCAAAAAGCGCAAGGCTAAAAACCATTCATAGTTTGGGGCGTAGGCATTGGCCAAGGTCGCCACCGAATACAATAAAATAGAGCCAAAAAGCACCGACAAGCGCCCGCGTTTATCCCCCAAAATGCCCCATAAAAAACCGCCAATCAACATGCCCGCCATTTGCACATTGAGCAATAGAACGCCTTTGTCTAAAAGTTCGCTTTCTGGCACCCCAACCGAAAGCAGGCTGGCGCGGCGCACCACACTGACAATAATGATGTCGTATAAGTCCACAAAAAAGCCCAAGGCAGAGGCAACAATGGCTAAAATAACCGCCGTTTGGCGAATCGGTTTTTGGCTAAGTTCCATAATTTCTAAGAGTTTGCAATGTATCCGTGCAAAACAGAGGCGGCAACGGTTGCAGGCGAAGCCAAGTAAATATGAGCGCGTGGATTGCCCATCCGCCCTTTAAAATTCCGATTGGCGCTCGAAATCACGGTTTCGCCATCTGCAGGAACGCCTTCGTGGCTGCCTACGCAAGGTCCACAACCGGGCGTGATAAAACTTGCGCCCGCTTCAATTAAGGTTTGCGCCGTTCCATCGTTCATCGCTGCCAAGAAAACGGCACGGGATGCGGGAGCAATGACCAAGCGCGTTCCTGAAGCAAGGCGTTTGCCTGCCAAAACAGCAGCGGCAGCCTGTAAGTCCTCCAAACGACCATTTCCGCAGGTTCCAATAAAGCCATACTGGACTGGTTGCCCTAAGTGGGGCGTGATATCCCCCACATTATCAGGTGATTCGGGTGCTGCAATCTGGGGTTTCAGGTCAGACACCTCAAATTCATAAGTAGCAGCATAGGTTGCACCTTCATCGGGGTAAAGGGCTTCAAATTCGTAAGGCAGTGACAAGCCTTTCGGGTGTACAAAACAGGTTTTGGCACCCATTTCCGCTGCCATATTCGCCACACACATCCGAGCAGCAAGGCTCATCTGGGCGAAGGCCTCGCCTTCAAATTCAATGGCTTGATACGTTGCGCCCGAAATTCCAACTTTGCCCGTTAAAAACAAAACTAAATCTTTTGCACTAACATGAGGCGGCAACTGCCCCGTACAGCGTATGTGAATGGTTGGTGGAACTTTAAGCCAGGTTTTACCCGTCAGCATCACCGCCGCCAAGTCGGTTGAACCCACACCACATGCAAAAGTATTGAGCGCGCCATACGTCGGTGTATGGCTATCTGCGCCGATAAAAACCTCGTTGGGGCGTACATATTGCTGTTCCACCATCACTTGATGGCAAATGCCTTCCCCAATTTCAAATAAGCGAATGCCTTGCGCTTGGGCAAAATCGCGCATCAGTTGGTGCAAATTGGCAATGCGTTCATTGGGCGCAGGCGCAGCGTGGTCTATCACCAAGGCGCAACGGTCTGGATTCCAAACGGTTTGCCCGCCCATTTTCGCAAAGGCTTTTAAAGCGCTGGGCGCAGTGGTATCGGTTGCCATGACCCCATCTACGGACACCACCACCAATTCGCCTGCTCGAACGGTTTTACCTGCTTTTTGGCTTAGGATTTTCTCGGCTGTTGTAAGCATTTTTTATAGCATTGAAGGCTTGCAAGGATTTAGCAAACCTGAATCGGTTCTTGCATGAGTTTATAAAGCGCACCCGGTAAAGGCATTTCTAAAAATTGGGCAATATCTTGGCTTAAGCTTGCCAGTTTTTTAAGGTCTAAGCCCGTTTCATAGCCCATTTGGTGCAACAGATGAACCGTATCTTCGGTGGCGATATTGCCCGTTGCATTTTTGATAAAGGGACAGCCACCCAGACCGCCAAAAGCTGTATCAAATTGCCGAACGCCTGCTTCCAGACCCGCATACACATTTGCCAAGCCCTTGTTTTCGGTATTGTGTAAATGCAAAGAAACGGGTAAATCGCCTGCCACGTCCAAAACCTGCTCCATCAAGGTCTTCAACTGGCGAGGGTTTGCCATCCCTGTACTATCGGCAAGTGCGATCTCGTTTGCACCTGCGTCGGCATGGTGCTTCACCAAATCCAAGACGTGTTGGGGATCAATCTGACCCTCATAGCGGCAACCAAATGCACACTGAATCCCTGCACGAACGGTGATGTGATGCTGCTGCGCCAATCGTAGGTTTTCGCGAAAGTCCACTTTTGCCGCTGCCAAGGTCATGCGGGTATTTTTCAGGCTATGTGTTTCACTTGCCGAAAGAGAAATGGCTAAATGCTGAACGCCTGCATCTATCGCACGTACTACCCCTTTTTGATTCAGTACCAAGGCGCTCAAAACTACATCCGAGCGCCGCCCTAATTGGGCAAATAAGGCTTCAGCATCCGCCATTTGTGGTACAAGGCGGGGGTGAACAAACGAAGCAACTTGAATCCGCTTAAGCCCCGCTTCGATCAGGCGATGTACCCAAGCCACTTTTATTTCAAGTGGGACAAGGGTTGGCAGGGTTTGCAAGCCATCCCGTAAGCCTTGTTCTTCCAAGAGGATGTTCATGCGTACTTATTTATTGGCACTTTTCAGTTTTTTGAAATACGTCCAACTGGTTTCGTTTTCGGCTGTATTGGCATCAGGGGCGTGTTTAAATTCGGGGAACTTGCCCATAATAAAATCGCGCATATGCTGGGGTAGGTCTTCCCATTTTTCGGTTTTATAACCCCTAGTTTGATAAACCAAATTGCCTGCCCGCTGGCCCATGCCCATCCAAGGTAGCCACGGACCGATGCGCGTCCATGAAACTTCGGCAGGCGCATTCTGGATAGCAGGATTGTCTAAATCGGCCTTATGGGCGAAAAACTGGAATAATTCGGCCGCCTCGTAGCTATCCGAAGCCGAGTTTTCGGGATATTCTGCAACTTTGAGGGGCGAGGGATAGGTCAAGAAAATATCATTATTCATCACCACGCGGTCGCCTAACATCGTGAAAGGCACAGCCCATTTGCCACGCGGCCCTTCCAATTGAAATTTCTGGTTCACGGGATCATTCCACACATGAATGACCTCTTCGGTTTTCTTCGTCCAAGGATTTTCCCATTTGGCTAAGTATTCACCCGTTTTCAAGTCCCTATAAAACCCGACTTCACGGGTCAACATCTGGTAGCCTCCTTCCGTTTGCACAATCTTCCCAACGTTATACATTTCAAAATCAAACAAAGCGCGGTCTCGCTCGCCCGGTACAAAAGAATAAATTTTTCCTGAGGCATAAAAATACACTTCTTTATTTAGTTCCGTTGTAATCCGCATTTTGAGGAAAGCCGTCATATTGTCTTCAGGCTTCGCAAGGTCTAAAGGTCGAGTAGCGGCTTTAGGTACATGGGTTTGAACAGAGTGACTGCAACCTGTTAGGAACACCACAAGGGCAAATAAGCAAAGGCTGGTGAGCAATACAGAACGATTGAATAAACGCATGGCACAAATTCGATAAGTGAAAAAAGGGGTGAACCGTGTGAATATAAAGTCCACCCCAAAGAGTTTAAGCAGGAAAAGACAGTGCACAACCTGTTTTGGCGCTTTAAAGCCCCTTAATTAGAAGGTATAGGACGCATAGAACAAGACACGACGGGGTAATTGTACATAACCATGTGCCAAAGTTCCTGCCACACCCGACGCCGTGCTACCTTGTTTACGACGAAGAATGGTATCGTTATCGGATACGCCAGCAATATTGACCAATGCTTGTTCATTCGTTAGGTTTTTGGCCTGTGCCCCAATTCGGACGATGCTTTTGCCCACCGGAATTTTGCCATATACGCCTGCATTGATATTGGTGAGGGCCGGAAGTTTCAAAATATTGGTGGCATCTTGGTAGCTCTCACCGATGAGGTTATACCCCAAATCAATACCAAAATATTGGTGGTTGTAGTCTGCCAAGAGGTTCAACATCATGTTTGGAACACCAGGTAAAGATTTGTCTTTGAGGTTGATGGTATAAACATTGGTAGCTTCTTGCACGACTACGTTTCCGAATAAATCTTTATTGGGGTCTGCGGTGGTCGAGATTTTGAAGTCGGTGAAAATGGCATTCTGATAAGTAAGAGAACTTGCCAGATTCAGTCCACGAATGGCTTGTGGGCGATAGTTTAGACTGATTTCGCCCCCCATAATGCGGTTGCTGCCCAAAGGCTTGGATTGTAGAATACCATTCTCAAAAATAGCTGCCAAACGGTTGTTAATTTGTGTAAAGAAAACAGCGGCGTCTAAGGATAAATCACCAAAAGCATTTCGATAACCCAATTCCGCATTATAAATGATTTCATTTTTTTCGATACCATTTGGAACACGCAAGAGTGCTTGGTTGGTCGCACTGGTCCATTCCAAAGAAGTAAAGGCGGAATAGTCAGGCATACGGAAGGTGCGGTTCAGGTTCCCATAGACTGCTGCGCTTGTAGAAAGCTGATAATTGGCGGCAAGCGTAGCAGACCAATCTTGGAACGTTTCTACCCGCGTAAGGGCTTTGTCAGCGGGGAATTTGGTTTCAGACATGTCAATGTCCAACATATCGTAACGGAAGCCAGCCAACACATTCAGGTTGTCACCGATTTTCATTTCATCGCCAAAGGAGAAGGCTTTTACACTTTCGGTGTAATCGCCGCGCCGCGTAATCCCTCCGTTTTGGATCGGGTAATTGCCTGTCGCATCTTTCGCTACGGGTGCACCCGTGATGAAGCTGAGGAGTTTCAGATCATTAGGATTGGTGCTACTTCCATGAACCAAGCTGTAGGTTTCGGGTAAAAGGTTAATGGATGAGAAGTAGAAGCCACCCGATACTTTGTGTCGCGAGTTGGTTCCATCAAAGGTTTTATTGATTTTGAAATCATTGATCAATTCATCATCGTCGCTATCGCCGTCCAATAGCAAGCGCGATACCACATTGGCATTGTAGAAGGCAGGCAGGGCAAAAGCATAGCGCACACCTGTGCCCATTTTCTGGATGCGTAGGTGGTTCTCAACATGAATACCCGCACCCAGCGTCAGACGGAGGCGCGTTCCGGCATGATACCCTTTGGCATACGAACCGCCCGCGAGTGCATCACCAAAGTTGCGCGTAATTTCCTTTCCGTTGCTATCCAATAGCGAAACTTGGGTGGCTGGGTTGGAGGAGTTCCGAACGCGGATGCGGTAATTGATTTCATTAGCAAATGGGAAGTTATAGGTATCCGTATTTTTCCAACCATCGGCCAACTTCAACGTTTCCGCATTTACGGCTACATCGGTCAGGTTTTGAAAATTAAAGTCGGCATATTGTCCATAAAACCGGACACTTCCTCTGTTTTCAGAAAGGAGGTAGTCTATATTTGCCCGAATTTGCATTCCTTCATCATTGTAACCGGTATTCCGAAAACCAGAGTCATTCAGAAGCCATCCACCCACATTATAGCGGAGTTGCTTGGTGATCGGCCCATTCACATTATAGTCTAAGCGATAATTAAAACCACCTTTGTCCAAAATATCATTATAATTGGTAAGCCGAACAGACCCGCTTGTTTTTTCGCCCCCAGTGCGTGTAATCATATTGACCACGCCCGCCGCTGCACCACGTCCAAACAACGTGGCAGCCGAACCTTTTACCAATTCCACACGATCAATATTGGTATCAAATCCAAAGCCGTTTTCGGGAAGTTTCGCTGGTGTCCCGAGTGCCGGAATTCCATCCAGCAAAACCGCAGTGTAGGCCATACCACCAAGTGGCGTGCCATCTGGAAAACCCCGCAGCCGAATATTATTACGGCGGCCTTGATTTTGGTTCACCATTACGCCGGGTAGGTTTTGTAACGCTTCATTATAGGCTTCTGGCTTTAATGATTCTAAGCGGCGGATATCTACGGCTTCGACGGAAGCAGGGGTTTCTAATTTGCGGATTTCGGAAAGGCTGGCTGTTACCACCACATCCGAAAGGCTTGTTACATCGTCTTCCATGGTCACATCTACCGTATTACGTCCAGACAGTGCCACTTCTATGGTTTTTAGCCCCACAAAACTAAAGACCAGCGTACCGTTTCCAGAACGGGTCCGGATTTGATAATTGCCCGTTACGTCGGTCGTAACGCCATTGTTGATGCCTTTTTCTTTAACAGCCACACCAATCACGGGTTGTCCGTCTTTGGAAGTTACACGACCTTGCACCCGGTGTTGGGAATAGACCTGAATACTAAGGAGGAAACAGAAAAAGGTGGATAAGACAACCCGCGTAAGCAAGGTTTTAAAAAACGGTTTAAGATTCATACGGGTTAGGGTTTAGGTGAAGCAAATTCAAAAAGAGGTAAATGTTTTTATAGACAGGGCCTTTATCAAGGGGCCTCATTGGGGAATATTCTGTATTTCCCCATAAAGATCAATGGCAAGGCGCCAGCCAGAAACGCCACCGCAGCGTATCCGAGAATGGCATTATAGTTGCCTGTTTGGGTGAAAGAAAGCCCGAAGAAATAAGGACCAAAGCCTGCGCCCAATGCAAAGAAGCTATATAAAGCGCCATAAATAGCCGAATAGTGCCTCATTCCAAAGTACTTGGTAACAAGGTATGCCATAAAGTCATACTCTACTCCTGCGGCCAAGCCTAAAATGATCACAGCAAGGGTGGCAAGCCCATAACTCATGTCCGCTTGTATAAACAAGTAACAGCCCAAAGCAGGTAAACTGAGCATAATCGTCGCAACAGCAGGCGCCCAAAATCGGTCTAATAAATAGCCACCTAACAAGCGTCCTACCACCACCGCATACCCCATATAACTAGCTAAAATGATAGAGGTCGTAGGATCAAAACCTTTGGTACTAAGCATTTTTTCCAAATTGGGGATCTGTCCACCAACAGCAAAGGAAATCAGCACAAAGCAAAAACCCAGCAGCCAAAACCGCCATTCTTTCACTGCGGCTCCCAATGTTAGCCCACCTGTTTCTACCACAGTGTTTTGGGACATGTCCCCTCGCAGTTCCGCCACTTTACTGGCCACTTTCGGGTCATTGGTGTCTCGGAAAAATAGCCAAGTAAGAGGAAATCCCAGTATAATAGGCAATAAACCAACTCCGATATATGCTATTTGCCAGCCCAGTTTTCCAATAAGATAGCCTGCCCATAACTTGGTTAGGCTGCCGAAAATACCCGTTCCGACCAATGCTAAGCCCAGTGCCAAGCCTCGATTTTCTTGAAACCAGTTATTGACTGCTCGTGTCCACGTCATGGGCAAGGTGCCCGCTCCCGCCACCGAAAGCAGCCCCCAAAGCACAAAATAAAGGGTGAGGTTGCCGCCTATAAGTGCAAATGCCATAAAAACCAGCCCAAACGCAATTTGCGAGACCAAAACGGTTTTGCGCACGCCTGCCTTATCGGCTGTAAGCCCGATCAACGGACTCATCACCAAAGCCCCCAGTGTAAAAATGGGCATCGCCAGCATGATCTGATCCATCCGCCAACCATAGACTTGCGAAAGCGGAACGGCGAAGACGCCGAGGGTATAGATTGGTAGAGGCGACATTCCGACGCCGATCCCAATGGCTGACGCAAAGACTACGGGCCACCCATATCGAAACTCTTTCAGGTTGGAAAATTGCATGGTTGGGAAATCTTTAAGGCTAAAAGAATTAATCATAAATTTAGTTGACAGTTAACCGTATTAACTGTTAACTTTGTGCTAAGAAGATTCTTCACATGAATAAATGAAGATCGTTTCTTGAAATCCGTATGTACTTTGCAAGCGTACACAAGACGCATTGCGGTGTGCTACTGCAAACAAATAACCCATAATGACTGAAATGGCAGCAACATACTTTATTCGGCATACATCCCTTTAACCCTGCGGAATGGCCCTCCATAACCAGTCCCCATGCACCACCCGATTAGGCCCTCATGAACAAGGTAAAACAGTCTAAATTCCTCCATTCTCTTGTTGCATCATTTCCGACGCTGGAGGTCGTTAGCCTTCTCCTCTACGATTTACCCTGCCATCTACAGGCGATATTTGCCTCTACCAAATAGAACATACACCATTCCCCTACCCCATTTAACGCTCCCTTTTTATCTTTTTATCACAAACTATTATGAATGCCTTAAGACTATTTCCAAAACACACAGGTATTTGGGAAGGTACCTACATCCGAATCAATGCACAGGGCGAGAAACTCCATGAGTGGAAAAGTCGCCTTACCATCAAGTTGAATGAAGACGGGAGTTATCACCAAGTAAACCAATATTTCTGGGCGGATGGCCATCAAGAATGCCACGACTTTGGCGTTTGCCACTTCAACGAGGAAGGCGTTTTGATTTTCGATAGCCCACGGATTCAAGGCTATTCTTGGGAAACCAAAGACAGTGTATGCCTGATCTGGACGTACTTGAACCGCCCCGGTTCCAAGCTTTATGAAATGATTGATTTGATTGGCGACGAGACCCATCGGGTGCGAAATTGGCGTTGGACGGAAAACGACGAGTTCCAAGGCATCACCATGATCGAAGAACGACGTGTGGCCACCCAAGACCAAATTGATCCGCAATTTTGGGAGGATTTGCCCAACTTGCGTACCAGCGGACCTTCTCGTAGTGACCATTAATTCCTTGCATACAGCCCGCCGATAGCTGTTGCCTTTTTACTTTTTTTGCATCGGCGGGTTTTTTTGATTCCAAGCCCTTATTCCTATGATCCCAATGACGATTACCGAAAAAATAATGGCCCTCAATAGCGGTCGGGATAAAGTGGTTCCCGGCCAATTGGTGTGGGTGGATGTGCATAGCATCATGACGATGGATTACCTCGGTGAGCAATGCTTTAAGCAGTTTCGTTCGCTCGGGGTGAATGAAGTGTTTGATAAAGAACGGGTCATTTGTGTAAGCGACCACTTGGTGCCACCACCTAATGAGCAGTTTGCCACCATGCTCAACCGCTGGCGGCAGATCGTCAAAGAACACGAGATCGCTTATTTCTATGATTTAGGTCGTCAAGGGATTGCTCATCAAATCATGGTGGAGCAAGGGCATGTTTTGCCGGGCAAGGTGAGCATTGGAACAGATTCGCACGCCAATACCTATGGTGCAGTGGGGGCGGTTGGAAATGCGATTGGGGTAACCGATGCGGCGGTAGCCATGGCGACGGGCAAATGCTGGTTCCGTGTGCCAGAATCGGTCAAGTTTGTGATTAAAGGAACTTGGCAGCCTTATGTCATGGCAAAAGACTTGAGTTTGCACATTATGGGGATGATGCACTGGAACGGGCATTTGATCTATAAGACCTTGGAGTTTACGGGCGAAGCCATTGAAGCCTTGGATATGGCAGGGCGCATGACTTTGTGCAATATGACGGTGGATCTAGGGGCTAAAAACGGGATTGTCGCGCCCGATGCGGTTACACAAGCCTATTTATCGGGCGTTGCAAAAGGCGATTGGGAAATGATTGCCAGCGATCCCGATGCCCATTATGATGCTGTTTACGAAGTGGATGTTACCAATGTCGGTCCTACAGTTGCTTTACCTGATAAATTGGATGATACGGTTCCTGTTGAAAAAGTCGTGGGGCGTAAGTTTAATAAAGCCTTTGTGGGAACTTGCACCAATGGGCGGGTGGAAGATTTTGCTGTGATGGCCGAAATTCTCGAAGGCAAGCAAATCCACCGCGATGTAAATATGATCGTGGTACCTGCTAGCCAAGCCGTTTACCTCGAAGCCTTGAAACGGGGCTACCTCCAAACCTTAGTGGAGGCTGGCGCGGCGATTGATACCCCAAGCTGTGCGGCTTGTGCGGGTATTCATACGGGGGTTGCTGGCGATGGCGATATTGTTCTCAGTGCTGGAAACCGCAATATGAAAGGGAGAATGGGAAGTAAAAATGCCCAAATCTATCTTACCAGTCCAGCTGTTGTAGCCGCTTCAGCAATTCGGGGGGAAATTACGGATCCTCGCGAAACGGGAACTTACTAATCTTTTGAACAAACGAACTTGGACAAAACGAACATGGCTAAAATTACAGGAAAGTGCTGGGTGGCTTCAGATTATGTGATGGCGTATGACATCATTATCCAACGTTTTTGGACTTCACCCATAGACAAAGCCGAGAATGCCAAGTGGGTCATGGCAGGCGTTGCCGAAGAATTTAACCGCGAAAATGGCTTTGTAGAGGGTGGTTTTACCTTCATTGTGGCGGCGCATAACTTTGCAGGAGGTGGCAAAAGCATTGAACATGTGGTTGCGGGTTTGATGGGAGCGGGCATTCAAGCTGTTTTTGCCAATAGCTTTTCACGACTACAATTTCGCAATGCCATCAATTATGGCTTACCGTTTATCACATGCAGAGACCTTGCGAAAGGCTGCCAGACGGGCGATGAATTAGAATGGGATACCGAGTCTGGCACGGTTCTCAATTTGCGGACAGGTGAAGCCTTCCATTCTGTTCCCGTTGCGCCTTTTGTGGCAGATGTGGCGGCAGAAGGTGGTCTGATGAACTTTATTCGCAATAAAATTGCCGATGGCTCTATTCACGAGTTGCATTAAACGCTTTTTCATTGCTTGAACGCTTTGTCATGAAAGAAAACCAACTTAAAAACCGACTTTTGGCTAAAAAACCTTGTTTTGGGGTTATTTCGCCTACAACCGATGCCACTATTTGCGAATATGTGGGGCTTTCGGGCATGGATTTTTACATGATTGATGCCGAGCATGGCGCAATCACTGCGAGCGACATCAGCCATTTAGTGCGGGCTTGCGAATTAAGCGGGTGCACGCCTTTAGCCCGTGTGGGCGATTTGAATACCGCGCTGATCCTGCAATATATGGATGCAGGCGTGATGGGGGTGATGATGCCGGGTTGTACTTCGGCGGCGGAGGTCGAAAAGTTGGTAGCGGCCATCAAATATCCACCTTGGGGTAAACGCGGTCTTGGTCCCGTTCGTGCTGCCGATTATATGATGAAAATGTCCCAAGTCGAATATGTTTCGTTTGCCAATGCCCAAACCCTTGTTTTACCTCAAGTGGAAGATCTCGAAGGCGTGAAAAACCTGCGCGAAATGGTACAGGTCGAAGGTGTGGATGGCTTTATCATTGGGCCACGGGACTTGGCTATGTCTATGGGCTTTTATGATGGGCCTGCTCATCCCGAAGTGAATGCGGTGATTGCCGAGATTTTTGACGTGGTCTTAGGTGCGAATAAAATCATTGGAACGGTGGCGGGAACGCCTGCCCAAGCAGAGGCTTTGATCGAAAAAGGAGCCACGTTTTTGCTCAATTCTGTGCAAGGCTTGCTTTCTGGCGCAGCCAAAACGTTTATGCAACCAAGAACCCCCTGATCTTATGAAAAAAACAACCCTTATTGTACTCTTTAACCTCAAAGAAGGGATTTCAGAAGCAGAGTACGAACAGTTTGCAAAAGAAATAGATGTCCCAACAGTGGTACGTCTTCAATCGGTAGAAGCCTTCAAGGTGTTCCGCACCTCGGGTGTTTTGGGCAGCGAAGCCCCTGCGCCTTATCGCTATGTAGAAGTGATCGAGGTTGCCGATTTAGACGGGCTTTTTGGAGAATTAGGCAGCCAAGCCATGCAGCGTGTGGCAGCGCAATTCCAAGCCTTTGCCGATCAGCCGCTGTTCATGATGGCAGATGCTTTTGCAGGATAAGATTTTGCAGGAGAAAAAGATGTATCAATTACAAGAAAAAGTCGCCATTGTAACTGGGAGCGGACGGGCAAAAGGCATCGGTGAAGCCATTGTCTTGCGGCTCGCCGCCGAAGGTTGCCATGTCGTCATTAGCGATATTGGCGCGCCCAAAGGAGCAGAGTTTTCGGCTGAGCATATTGGCGCAACCGATGAAATGGAGGCGATTGCAGCGGCAGCCCGTCAATTGGGTGTAAAAGCCCTCGCCGTTACCTGCGACGTGCGCGACGAAGCCTCTGTTGCCCATTTAATACACCAAACGGTAACCGAATTGGGCGGGCTGGATATTTTGGTCAATAATGCAGGCGTGGGCTACCTAATGGAACCCTTCCCCGACTTCCAAGAAAGCAGTTGGGACGCGGTTTTGGATGTAAACCTGAAAGGCGCTTTTTTGTGTAGCAAACACGCCACTCGCCAAATGATTGCGCAAGGGCGCGGTGGCTGCATTGTCAATATTGCCAGCCAAGCCGCCAAGTCAGGATTTCCGTTTGCGGCTGCTTATACCGCTTCCAAGCATGGATTACTGGGGCTGACGCGCTCGAATGCGGTTGAGTTGGGCAAGTATGGTATTCGGGTCAATGCTGTTTGCCCCAATCACATCACAACAGGGCTTGGGCATTGGCAAAATAAATTCTTTAGCGAAAAACTTGGCTTGGATTACGAAACCTACTTGCAAGGTATTCGGGATCGAAACCCCTTAGGCCGAACAGGTATGGTGGAGGACATCGCCAAAGCCGTTGCCTTCCTTGCGTCCGATCAGGCGGCTTACATCACGGGTGAAGCCATGAACGTAAGCGGAGGCGAAGAATATCATTGATGATGAAATTAGGCATTGACATTGGTGGCACATTTACCGATCTCGTTTTGCTGGATGAAGCAAGCGGACGCATGGTATTTGCCAAAACGCTCACCACATACCCTGATCCTTCGCTTGGGATTTTGAATGGTGTTCAACAAATCTTACAAAATGCGGCGGTTTCCTTGGCAGATGTGCAGACGATTGTGCATGGCACAACCTTGGTTACGAATGCGGTCATTGAGCGAAAAGGGGCAAAAACGGCATTGCTTACCACTAAAGGCTTTGAAGATGTCTTGGAAATTGGGCGCGAAATGCGTTATGACATCTACGACATTCACCTAACGATGCCACAGCCTTTGGTGTCTCGTGCATTGCGAGTCGGTATCGCGGAACGTTTGGATAAAAACGGGCATGTGCTACAAGGCATTGAAACAGCAGACCTTAAAGCGGCGCTAACCAAGCTCCAAAAGAAAGGCGTGCAGAGTGTGGCGGTGTGTTTCTTACATGCTTATGCCAATCCAAAGCATGAACAAATTGTGGGGGAAGTCATTCGCAAGCAATTTCCTGCCCTTAGGTACTCGCTCAGCAGTGAGACCATGCCCGAAATTCGGGAGTACGAACGGTGTTCGGCAACCGCCATGAATGCCTATGTGCAGCCCTTGATGGATACGTATTTGCAAACCTTACAAGCCAAGTTAGCGGACTTAGGGTTTATGGGCGTGATTCACATTATGGATTCGGCAGGGCGGCTTACTACACTCGAAGGCGCACGTAAAAACCCCGTCCAACTCCTCGAAAGCGGCCCCGCAGGAGGCGCGATGGCTTCAGTCTTTTTTGCGGCACAATTGGGGCAAACCCAAAACACGCTACCGCCCGACTTGGTGGCGTTCGATATGGGGGGGACAACCGCCAAAGCCTCAATTATCCGAAACGGGCAACCCGAAATTACCAACCACTTTGAGGCGGCGCGGGAGAAACGCTTTAAAAAAGGAAGCGGCTTGCCAGTGCGCATTCCGGTTATTGATCTTATTGAAATTGGGGCAGGTGGCGGCAGCATCGCCCACCTCAATGCCTTAGGTTTATTGAGCGTTGGTCCCGAAAGTGCCGCTTCAACGCCCGGTCCAGCCTGTTACAATCGGGGCGGCAAAAATCCTACTGTTACCGATGCAGACTTGGTATTGGGTTATTTGAACGAGAACTATTTCCTCGGCGGCACGATGACCTTGCGGAAGGACTTGGCGACCCAAGCGATTCGGGAAAAAATTGCGGAGCCACTGGGCATTTCAGTCGAGGAAGCCGCCTGGGGCATTCACCGCATTGTAAACGAAAATATGGCAAACGCCGCACGGGTACATATCCTCGAAAAAGGCTTAGACCCACGTCATTTTTCTATGATGGCTTTTGGTGGTGCGGGACCGGTTCACGCCTTTCATGTTGCCCGATTGATGAGCGCCCCCGCTTTATTTGTACCATCAGGAGCTGGTGTATTAAGTGCGTTGGGCTTTCTGGTTAGCCC
>DDTM01000059.1:0-3142 GCA_002344075.1 Bacteroidetes bacterium UBA2364 | reverse complement strand
GTGAGCGGGCCGAAACCAGCCCTACAGCCCCATCAAAAGGTGATGGGCAAGTCCAAGAAGGTGCGTAAAGGACATCGTGCGGTATTCTGGGGCGAGTCTTTTGAAGAAACGCCTGTTTATGACCGCTATCAAATGCCCATTGGACAGCCTTTTGAAGGGCCGTGCATTATCGAAGAGTTTGAGAGTACAACTGTCGTCGGAAAAAACAGCACGGTAACGATAGATGCCTTCAAAAACATCACGATCCAATTGAAGGAGGGATGATACGATGCCAGATTCAGCAGCTTTTAGTGTAATAGAACTAAGTATTCTGTGGTCGCGCCTCATCTCGATTGTGGATGAAGCTGGAACGACTTTGCAACGCACGGCTTTTTCTTCGGTAACGCGAGAAAGCGCCGACTTTGCGGTGGTATTGATGGATACGCAAGGGCAATCTTTAGCCCAAAGCAGCGTGAGCGTCCCTTCGTTTTTGGGTGTTTTGCCTTTTTTGGTTAAAGCCTTGATTAAAGATCATTTTCCTTTAGAGGCTTGGCAGGAAGGCGATGTGGTGATTACCAATGACCCTTGGCTTTGTGCAGGACATAAGCCCGATATAGGCATCGTTTCGCCCATTTTTTATGAAGCCAAGCTAATCGGTTTTATTGGTTGTATTGCCCATAGCCCCGATATTGGCGGGGCGCTCTGGGGCGCTGGAGCCAAAGATTTTTACGAAGAAGGCTTATACTTGCCGCCCCTCAAGCTGTATGCGGCAGGCCTTAAAAACGAAACCATTTTCCGCATTATCGAAACCAATGTGCGGGCTTCATTGCAGACCATAGGGGATATTTTGGCACAAGTCGCTGCAAACGACCAAGGCATTCGCGCCCTCCATCGGTTAATGCAAGAAAACGGCCTAAAAGAAATAGACACGCTCGGCAGCCAAATCATTGCTGCCAGCGAAAAAGCCATGCGCGAAGCCATCCGAAAAGCCCCCGATGGCACGTATCACGCTTCCTACACTGCCGATGGCGATGGACTGAAAGAACCCGTTCATTTTCAATGCGCGCTAACCATTCGTGATGACGAGATTTGGGTGGACTATACAGGGACTTCGCCCACGCATCGGTTGGCAATCAATGCCGTTCTAAACTATGTTTTTGCTTACACTGCTTACCCGATTAAATGTGTTTTCAGTCCTGAAGTCCCCAATAATGAAGGCAGTTTTCGCCCCATTCATGTTTGGGCACCGGAAGGCTCTTTGCTCAATGCCCAAAAGCCCGCTCCGCTTGGTGCGCGAAATGTAACGGGCAACTTGCTCTATGCGCCTGTCATGCGCGCCTTAAGCCAAGCCGTTCCCGATAAAGTCCAAGCCGATTGCGGCGCAGCGGTTTGGGTGATGGTTTTAAGCGGTAGGCGGGCTGACGAAAGCGAGTTTGTGGAATACTTATTCTTGGCAGGCGGCTATGGCGGTCGAAAAGGGCAAGACGGCGGCCCAACCCTGTGCTATCCCACCAATGTCGCCAATGTCCCGATAGAAGTTTTTGAACATGATGCGCCTGTTTTGGTGACAGAGAAAAACCTGATTAAAGGAAGTGGCGGCCAAGGCCAGTTCAAGGGCGGCGAAGGACAACGTTTTTCATATAAAAACATCGGGGCAAGCCCTATTCAAATTAGCAACGTGACCGAGAAAATCAACAATCGAGCGTATGGGCTTTTTGGTGGAAAAGAAGGACGGCAAGGCAAACTTTTCATTCGCACTGTAGCGGGTAAAAAACGGTTCACGCCTCCCAAAGGCCATGATAAACTTTTGCCGGGTGAAGAATTGGTGATGGAACTACCCGGTGGCGGTGGATATGGCGCGGCCTAGCATAAATAATTGTCATTCAAAAGACTTAACCCATATAAACCATGAGTTACCAAATTCCTCCAGTGTTCACCAAACTCCAGCGTCACGATATGATGGCCGAGTTTGACCATGATGAACGCGCCCGGTATAATTTTCTGGCAAACCTGAACCGTTTTATTTCTACGGTCATTGCGCCGGGCAATAAAATCGCTTACGATAACCGTGTAGAACCGAGGTTTGTACAGGAAAATGGGCGTACCTTCCAAGATCGCCATGAAGTGCAAACCGCCATGAGCCAAGACCCCATGTACCAAACCTGGGCAGCCCTCCGCAGAAGCACCATGGAAATGCGCCAACAAGCAGGACGCTCAGTAGTGCTACGCCAAGCGGATTCGCTCGCCGAAAAAGCAGAGAAAATCTTAAAAAACAGCCAAAACTTGGTGTTAAAACCCCATTTCCAAACCCCACCTTATTTGGCACACGTGGACAATCACTTGATGCCCGGTAGCTATCATACTGAATACAGGACGGGCGATGTTGCAAATGCGGCCAACTACGATACAGGCTTGTTTGTCACAACGGGCGGCATGTTGGGACGTTTGACCGATGGTGGCGGCAAAGCGATTGCCCATTGGGTAAAAGAAACCTATCCTGACTTTCAACCCAGACGCATTTTAGATGTCGGTTGCGGATTGGGGCATAACGTACTACCCATTGCCGAAATGTATCCGGATGCCGAAATCATTGCCATTGATGCAGGTGCGCCGATGTTGCGCTATGGCGCAGCCCGTGCCAAGCTACTCGGTGTTGAAAATGTCACCTTTATGCAAGTAGATGCCGAAAATATGGCAGAATTTGCCGATGAAAGTTTTGATTGGGTGCAAACCACTATGTTTTTGCATGAAACAGGCGGTAAAGCCATTCACCGCATTTTTGGCGAGATCAACCGCGTTTTAGTGCCCGGCGGCCTCAATTTGCACATAGAGCAACCCCAATACACACCTGAAATGAGCTACTACGAGCAGTTTATGCGCGATTGGGATGCGTATTACAATGCAGAACCTTATTGGGGGCACATGCACGACTTACAGCCCGAAGACTTGATGGAAGAAGCAGGTGTTCCACGCGCAAACTTTATGCAAGTGGGGGTGAAAGCCATCAACGACTTGGACGAAAAGAAACAAGATAGCCAAGTCAAAGAGGACTACGGACGAAGCCCCATCTGGAACGTATTTGGTGGCTGGAAACCTCATTCATAACCTTAGACCTTGAACCGAGCATGAACGATATTTTGATGGCGAGCAACAAAGCCAAAGG
>DDTM01000083.1 GCA_002344075.1 Bacteroidetes bacterium UBA2364 | reverse complement strand
AACCTGTGAGTTGTGTGGGCATTTCTGGGTTTGCATTTGCACTCCATGGCAAAAATGCAAGTGTCATGAGTAGCCTAAACGCTTTGTAGAGGGCGTGTATTGGGGCAAGGCATGAGGGTTTGTTTTGTAGATGGTGTGCATCCTTGCCGCGAGGTGCAGAAGGCGTGTAGTAGCATGTTGTATTCATGATGATTTGCCGGATGAAGTACACAAAAGGAGCATGTAATTGTCCCATAAAATACGGGATATTTCTGTTTTTTGCAAGAAATAAGGTTGGGTATGCTAAATATAGGTTCGATATAAGGATTACTCGTACCTATATAGGAGGTTTCATAGGTATCAGATTTTGAATTCCCCATTTTTTATTTCACCAAACAAACATGCCGCTATTTTTTAGCAAATGGTTATAAAATAAATACAATCCGACCTGCGAATAATCATAGCCTTTTAGTCGTATAGCGCTGCGGTGGTGAATGTTTGGATTATATTGGTTCATAAATCGTGTGTTCTTTTTGTGCGCCACCAAGCCGCAAGCCCCAATCCGGTGATCAAGTCCCAGATTCCCCACCAACCCGCAACCACAGCCATTCCGCCAAGCCCATTAAAGAAGGACAAAACGAGGACCAGCCCCAACCCCGTATTATGAATGGCAATTTCGATGGCGATGGCGCGCCGGTCGGATTCGGGAAGGTGGGCAAATTTGGAAAGGTAATACCCAAACGCAAGTGCTGCACCATTGTGGAGGGCAATCAGAAGGAAAATGGAGCCAATAATATTGACGAAATGAACGGCATTGGCTGCCAAAGCACCTGTCAAAAATAGCACAAAAATCAATAAAGATGTTTTCCGGATAGGCTTTACAATTTTGGCCGTAAGTACTGGAAAACGGACACCTATCCACATCCCAACAGCCAATGGCACACCGAGGATTAGCACAATAGAACCAATCATTCCTATGGGGTCTAATACAATTTCGCGCAATAGGTGACGGGCAGGCGGATATAGGCTGCTCCAAAATGCAAATAAAGCAGGAGTGGCAATGATAGAGGCCACTGTCGAAACGGTTGTCATGCTTACCGAAAGCGCCGTATTGCCTTTGCTGAAATTGGTCAGATAATTGGATAAATTTCCGCCCGGACAGGCCGCAACCAGAAACAATCCGAGTGCCATACTTGGTGGCGGTTGCCAGAACCAGACCAAAACAAAGGTAAATGTGGGAAAAATAAGATATTGGTTTAATAAACCGATAAAGACGGCGCGAGGAAACGCAACGATGTTCCGAAAATCAGGCAACCGAATTTCCAGCGCAACACCAAACATCAGGAAAACCAAAATTACATTTAACAAGGTAAGCGAGGAGGGTGAAAAGTTTAGGACAACCTGATCAATGTCTGGCGGCATGGTTCACCTAAAGTTTATGGGTGTAAGTGGAATCATTCACCAGAATCTAAGGTATGTTCAAGGCTTAGACAAATGGCCGTAGTCTGTATCTTACAGGCTTGCCGCAAATGAACCAATAAAATATGTTAGAAGCCTTTTCTTTTATCGAAACCTCTGGTGGCATTGAACAGTGGGTACACAAGTCTAACGATTTGCAGGTATTGCTGTACCCAGATGCCACGGCGCCTGTGGTAACCTTTATGGTCACGTATCGTGTGGGAAGCCGCAATGAAATACCGGGAAATACGGGTGCTACCCATTTTTTAGAACACATGATGTTCAAGGGAACGGAACGCTTTAATAAACAAGCTGGAACATCGGTTTTTAATGTATTACAGCGGGTGGGAGCGATGGTGAATGCTACCACTTGGATGGACCGGACGAATTATTTTGAACTACTTCCTAAAGCCCATTTACCCTTGGCGATGGAAATTGAAGCCGATCGGATGCGATTTGCTCGTCTGAGTCCGGAAGATGTAACCTCCGAGAAAACCGTGATCTTGAACGAATTTGATAGGGGCGACAATGAGCCGACACAAAATCTGTATCAAACGGTTTGGAGTATGGCATACTTGGCACACCCATACCACCATAGCACGATTGGTTGGCGGAGCGACATTGAGCAAACCACGCCGGAAAAACTTCGGGCATTCTATGATACGTTCTATTGGCCAGATAATGCCACGCTTTCTATTATCGGAGATATAGACCGCGAGCAGGCACTGGCTTGGGTTCACCAGTACTTTGGGAGCCTCCCCAAATCCACTATTCCACGCCCTGAAGTAACCATCAAGGAGCCACAACAACGGGGTGAACGCCGGATAACCGTTCGTAAAGAAGCCGAGTTGGGATCGGTGATGATCGCTTTTAAAAATCCGGAAGGACTACACACCGATAATGATGCGTTAGACATGCTGTCCATGGTGCTTGGATCGGGCAAAAATAGCCGTCTTTACCGTGCGCTTACGGATCAAGGGCTGACCGTCGCAGCATATGCGGCCAATTCTCGCCATCGTGACCCAGGATTGTTTTACCTCTTTGGGTATCAGGCAATGGGTGTTCGTCATGCTAAAATTGAAAAAGCCATCCTGAAGGTGATTAAAGAAGTGCAGAAAAATGGCATTACACAAGAGGAATTGGACCGCGCCCGCCAAAAAATAAAGACCTCTATGGCGTTCGATCGAGATGGCTCATATAACATCGCGTCCGAATTGAATGAAGCCATTGCTATTGGGGACTGGAAGTTCTATACCGAGTATGTTACCCGAATTGGGGCTGTAACGGTGGCGGATGTGCAGCGTGTTGCCCAAACATACCTCATCGAAGATAGGCGCACCATTGGCTGGCACTTGCCAAAATAAGCCGTATTCCAAATATTTTGAACCAAAAAAATATGTTTGTTCATAGAATTAAAACCCTTAAAACTGAAAATGCCACCATTTTTGCCCTCCCGACGTCTGTCCGAGAGGTGGTTTCTTGGTATGGTTCTTTCTACTCCTTTCCAGAAGGCAATTACCCCGATCCTATGCTTTTGCAAGAACTGATGGTGGCTATGCTGGATAAAGGAACCTTATACCGCGATAAATTCTTGATTTCGGATGAATTGGAGAGTCGGGGTGCGCAACTTCAACTATTCTCCGACGGCTTGCGCATTGGTTTTTTCGGGAGGGCACTTAAGACCGACTTGCCTGCCGTGTTGGGTGTACTCGGTGAACAACTAAATGCCCCACAGTTCGACCCCGGAGAATTTGAAAAGTTACGGTTACAAACCATTTCTGCTCGGCAGCGCAGTTTGTCTAATACCCGTTATCGAGCAGAGTTGGCATTAAATCATGCGTTGTATCCTGATAACCACCCCAATTACAACACATCTGCCGAACAGGAAATTGCCCTGTTAGAGGATATGAAGTTGGAGCAAATTCGGGCGTATCATCAGAAGCATGTCTCGGCCAATCAATTGATTATTAGCACTGCCGGAGATGTAGATCCCGATGGATTTGCAAGCATGGTTGATCAGGTTTTTTTGGGGTGGAAGGTAGAAAACCGGACTTCAACTTTTGCGACCTTGGGCAATATTAATCCCGGAAAAACAGTAACGGCACTCAAAGATCGTCAGAATTTAGATGTAATGATGGGAATTCCAATACCTGTAACCACATTACATCCCGACTATCTGGCCTTGTATTTGGCGACTTACATTCTGGGGGGGAATTTCTCGGCACGCCTCATGAATACGGTGCGAGACGAACAAGGACTGACTTATGGTATTGGTGCAAGTCTTTCCGGTGTTACACAAGAATATGCGGGTTATTTCCAAATTTATGTTACATTGAGCCAAGAAAACCTTGGAAAAGGCATTACAGCCACCGAGGAGCAACTTCGCAAATGGGTACAGGAAGGCATTACGGAAAGCGAGTTGGCTGAAAAGAAAACCACAATTGCCGGAAAGTACCAAGTGGAAATGGCGACTACACACGGTTTAGCAAGGGCGATGCAACAAAATGCAGAGGAGGGGTATGCACTTGATATGCTGGATGATTATGTACCTAAAATTGAGGCGCTCACTGCCGACGAGGTAAATCGGGTGATTCGGAAATACATAAATCCCGAAGATATACACCTGTCTATTGCAGGAACCCTGCCTGAATAGAATAGATCGGTCAAGTGGCTTTGGAGGCTTTCGGGATTACCGAGGGCCTTTTTTTTGTGGGTAAAAACCTTACAAAAAGACACACCAACAACTTAATAAACAGGAAGTTGCAAGGTGCTATTTTGATCGCATAGTTCTACCTTCTTTACACCTTTCATATTTGGCCAGATATGTATGCACTCTCCCCCCATATTGAGCCACCTCAATTTCCTGCACCCACTTCAGTCGAAGAAGTTGCTGCGTTTATTCGGCTGCAAAATACGTTTATTGCACAATACCGAAATGCATTTCCTGATCCATTGGCGCCTAAAACCATTATTGTCCTGCCCAGTACCACATTAGACCAAGATATGCTGGGGACCATACCAGGTGAAATCCATTACGAAGAACGGATGCTTTCTCTGCTCATGCTGTTGCGTATGCCCCGAACGCATATCGTCTATCTAACCAGCACCCCGCTCGATCCGGTCATTGTGGATTATTACCTACATCTATTACCCGGAATTACTGGATGGCATGCGCGTCAACGTCTAACTTTATTGAGTTGTTACGATGCATCTCTCAAGTCTTTGACCGAGAAAATCTTGGAACGGCCACTCTTGATGGAGCGTATCCGACAATGCATCCCACATGGCCATGCCGCACACATCGCTGCTTTTAATGTGACGCCCTTCGAGCGAACATTATCGGTACGCCTGGGGGTTCCATTATATGGATGTGATCCGGAACTGATGTTCTGGGGATCGAAAAGTGGGAGTCGGATGGTTTTTCGTGAAGCGGGCGTGGACATGCCGCCGGGTTTTGAAAACCTGAGAAGCGAAGCAGATGTGATCGAGGCCATTGTTGAAATTAAACGCCAATTGCCTGAAACCCGGAAAATGGTGGTGAAAATGAACGAAGGTTTCTCGGGAGAAGGCAATGCCATTGTACGTTTAGAACAGGCACCTTCCGATACTTCCTTAAAACAATGGCTGGAGAATTACATGCCCAAACACCTGAAAATGGTGGCACCGCATTTAGATTATTCGGCTTATATGGCGAAAATCAGCGAATTGGGCGGGATCGTAGAAACCTTTGTGGAGGGCGAGGTTAAGAACTCTCCTTCTGTACAATGTCGAATTAATCCGCTTGGCGAAGTCGAGGTGGTTTCTACACACGATCAGGTCTTGGATGCTGCAACCGGACAAATCTTTCTGGGTGCAAAATTCCCTGCCGACCCCGAATACAGCCGCGAAATTGCGCAAAATGGCTTGGCCATTGGTAAAGTACTACAGTCTAAAAACGTGATGGGGCGCTTTGCAGTGGACTTTATCTCGGTAAAACAAGGCGATCATTGGAAACATTTCGCGATTGAAATTAATCTCAGAAAAGGAGGGACAACCCACCCTTATCTGATGCTCCAGTTTTTGACCGATGGGCGGTATAACCCACATACCGGATTGTATGAGACCCTTAATGGGCAAAATCGCTTTTATTTTGCCACGGACAACTTGAAATTCCCGCATTATAAAGGCATAACCCCTCCCGACCTGATTGATCTGGCGATGTGTGAAAATCTGCATTATGAAAGTACTGACCAAGAAGGGGTGGTCTTTCATCTAATAGGGGCGCTCTCCGAGTTTGGGAAATTGGGCGTAGTTTCTATTGGCCGTACACCCGAACGGGCCGTGCATTTTTTTGAGCAAACAAGGTCGGTATTAGATACGGTTTCGGCACGATGGCAATAAAAAACCTCTGAACCAAACATCTAATGTTTGAATTGGGTAATCCATAATTACGGTACTTGAGGTCGTCCCCAAAAATTCTCCTGTCAAAAAGGCCCTGTAATGCCAGCCTTTTGATCGGATTCACCTTTTCTTTAATCCCCAAGACGAAAAATTCGCAACCTAACAAGCCTAAAGCGTATATTACGGCATATAAAGCAACCGGTTCTATCAATCCGGTAATGCAATCCCTTCACCCATTTAAAATCTAATAAAACTATGAAAGGTGGTGCTATTCTTGCAATTGTCGTGGTGGCGCTCTTTGGTATGTGGGGCTGCTCTCAGTATAACGGCTTAGTAACGACCGACTCCGAAGTCCAAACTGCTTGGGCCAACGTACAATCGGCCTATCAGCGACGTGCAGATCTTGTACCGAACTTGGTCAGTACTGTAAAAGGTGCAGCCAATTTTGAACAACAAACCCTGACGCAAGTGGTGGAAGCACGAGCGAAAGCCACTTCTATCCAGTTAAAAGCAGAAGATTTGAATGATCCGCAAAAAATGCAACAATTCCAACAAGCACAAGCTTCGTTGAGCCAAGGCTTGGGGCGCTTAATGATGGTTGCAGAAAATTATCCGCAATTACGGGCGACAGAGGCTTTTGTAGGGCTTCAAAGCCAATTAGAAGGAACAGAAAACCGGATCAATACGGAGCGGAATCGTTACAACGAAGTGGTTCAACGCTACAACGTAAAGGTACGCAGTTTTCCGTTGGTTATGTTTGCAGGCATGATGGGCTTCTCGGCCAAGCAGCCTTTCCAAGCAGATGCCAGCGCCCAAAATGCGCCTAAAGTCCAGTTCTAATTTCTTTTGTTCCAGAAGGTGGGGCCAGTTTAGTGCCCCTCCTTTCCATTTAGCCTCTTTCGACCATGCGTTACGCTTTGCGTTTGTTGTGTCTCCTGTTGTTGGGTATTCCGGTTTACGGGCAAAAAATCAACCTTAAGTCCGCTGGCCCCGTCACCGATGCGGCCAACTTGTTTTCCAATAATGAGCGCGAAATCTTGCGACAGAAACTAAATGCCTACGAAGACTCAACCTCGAATCAGTTTGTTGTCGTAACCATACCTTCTTTAGAGGGGATGGATGCCAACCAATATGCGACCGAATTAGGCCATCAGTGGGGCGTCGGAACAAAAAACAAGGATAACGGAGTGATCATTCTGATTTCCAAAGGAGATCGGAAGGCCTATATCGCTATAGGGCGTGGCCTGGAGGCCAATATCACCGACTTCACCGCCAAACAAATTGTTCGACAATACATGGTGCCCGCTTTTCGTCAGGGGCAGTATTTTCAAGGAACGAATACTGCGGTGGACGCCTTGATATCAGCAGCCAGCGGCGCCTATAAATCCGATGCTTCTTCTTCGGGCGACGATGATTTCTCTGGCCTGATTTTCTTCCTATTTATCCTAATACTTATTATCCTGTTTTTTGTGGTGGTGAGCAAGGCTTCACGCCGAAACAGGGGTGGAGATGGGTTTGGTGGCGGATACGGCGGCGGGCCTATTATTTTCGGAAGCGGCTGGGATTCTTCCTCTTCCTCGTCATCCGGATGGGGTAGTAGTGGCAGCTCCGACTTTGGCTTCGGTGGGGGAGACTTTGGTGGAGGAGGTGCCGGGGATAGCTGGTAAGCCTTTAGACTCGATATAAGAACGGCGGTATTTCAGAAATGAGATACCGCATTTTTTTTGGCGAGCAGAGGGTTTTGTTGTAACTTAATTCGTAAACTAACGATGTTATTCAAAAATTAACAATGGCAATTTCTAGATTAGAAAGACTCAAAATGTACTTGGCAGAGGACCCAACCGATGCTTTTACACAATTCGCAATCGCACAGGAATACCTGAAAATGGGCGATTTAATGGCTGCGAGGACACAATTTGAAGCCCTCGTGGAAGAACATCCGGGCTACGTTGGAACATACTATCATTTGGGGAAACTATATGAAAAAGCAGGCGATCGCGAAAAAGCAACTGCGACTTATAAATTAGGCACGCAAGTTGCGGATAGTCAATCTGCAATGCATGAACGTGCAGAATTGCAAAACGCGATAGTTTCTCTACAGCTTAACTTCCATGATGATGATTAAACAACAATTGTTCTTTCGGCAAATCGCTCTTGGGGCCATGATGTTTTGTGTGTCTTTTGGAGCGGTACACGCCCAGATCTCGGTAGATGGGACGAAACACATTATCCAAAAGGGTGAAACTTTGTATTCCATTGCCAAAAAATATGGCCTATCATTAAGTGATTTGCGGCAACTTAATAGCCTTAAAAATTTTCGTTTGGATGCAGGCGGGGTGCTAAATATCAAAAAAAGTACTTCAACCACAGGAAGTGCTGCAATACCAACAGCAGCGCCTGTTACATCGGCTTCGCCCTCTATAGGCAGTACAGCCACAGTTCCTGCTGCTCCAACAACGACAGGCACGAACAAGGTGACACATACGGTGAAACCAGGTGAAACGCTTTATTCCATATCACGGCGGTACGGCTTGAGTGTTGATAAGTTGAAAACGATGAACAATTTACCCGATAACACGGTGAAGTTGGGGCAAGTACTGACTATAGAAGGAGTAAGTTTAGAAACTGTTGCCCGGAAAAGTGTACAACAACGATCTGTAGCGGCCACCACAAACAATCCCCGCCGCACAGGTGGTGTTGTGGGTGTGGATGATCAGCAAGTCACGCCTCCGGGATCTTATGTCGTAAAAGCGGGAGATACGGTTTTTTCTATTGCACAGCGGTATAAATTGACTCCGGCAATGCTTCGGCGTTTAAATGGTCTTCGGAATGATAAAATTACGGTTGGTCAGGTACTAAAAGTGGTTCCTCCTGTGGTTTCCGCTTCTCCGAGTACCTCCAAAGCAACTTCAAAGCCGACAGCCCCTGTGCCGTCGGCTACGGTTGCGCGTTCAGCGACCGTGCCAACACAAGCAAAAGTGGGTAAAACACATAGTATAAGCCGTGGCGAGACCTTTTATAGCATTGCCACGAGCTACAACGTAGCTGTAGCAGACCTATTGGCGGCAAATCCAGGGACGTGGGTAGGTAAAAGTCTAAAACCCGGCGAAGTCATTCAACTACCAACAACTTCGGGCAAATACGAACGCAAGCATGTAGTTCAGGCGGGTGAGGGTATTACAGAGATTGCCAACAAATATAATGTGTCCGCAAATTCTATCCGAGTTGTCAATAATACAGGTAATATTTTAAAAAAAGGACAGGTTTTACGCATCCCAAATAAAGAACAAGGTATTTCGTTTGCTTCGGCACTAAAAGGAAGCATCCAAAAAGGAAAAGCAGCCATAGATACCCGTACAAATGGGACGGTCACCAATTCCGGCGAAAAATTGGACCGGGATGAACTCACCATTTCCCATAAAAACTTGCCAATGAACTCAGTGGTCTTGATTTCCAACAAATCCAAGAACATGCATACTTTTGCGCGCGTGATAGATCGTGCTGTAAGTGGTACCAATCTGGCATTGGTTTCCCCTAAAGTGGCCCAAGAAATAGGGATCTCTGGAAGTGGGGAAATAGAGCTTCGTGTGGTAAAAAATGGGAAATAAAACCCATAGCCGGATTTAAGGCCGCCACATAAAGGCTGTTGGGGCAATGGCCCGTTGAATCGCCAAAATGCCTTCTAAGTGATCATATTCATGCTGGATTAATTCAGACAATCCTCCTTCTACCTGCCAAGTTTTTATCTCTTGATGCTCATTTTGGAAGCGGAGGGTGCAGCTATAATGTCGTTTTACACGCACCAATAAATTTGGAAAGCACATACAATCATCCCACAATTCAAACATTTCCTCGCTAAGCTTGGATAGTTCCGGATTAATAATGACGACTGGATGGTCTATGTTCATGTAAATCATCCGCTTCATTATGCCCAACTGAGGCGCTGCAATTCCGCGAAAAGCGCCATATTGGGTTTTAAAAGCATTTAAAACCATGTCTAATCGAGCAATCATATTTGGCACGTCTAACCAGTCACGACCAACAACGGGGGTGCATTTTTCATAAAGCCTTGGGTCACCGAGTAATAATACCTGAGAAGTTGACATCTGATCAGTGGTTAACGTTCCAAAGCTCGGTACATATACCAAGAAGCAACACTCCGGTATGGTCGCCAGCGTTCAGCAAAAGTGCGTACTTCAGCAGGCTTAGGTAAATCCGAGAGGCTATATGTTTTCTGGAAACCTTTTTGTACACCCAAGTCGGTAGCAGGTAATACATCGGGCCTTCCCAGATCAAAGAGCAACATCATTTCAACGGTCCATGGACCAATACCGCGCACTTTTGTCAGGGCTTCAACGATTGCTTCGTCGGACATGTTGCGGATTTTTGCCAGCGTGGGGATTTCCTGATTAACAGTTTTGGAGGCCAAATCGTGAATGGCGCGGGCTTTGGCATGGGAAATACCAACACCACGAAGGGCGTCGTGTGGCGTCTTGAGGACTTCTTCGGGTGTAGGATGGCGGTGTTCTGAAAAAAGTGACCGAAATCGCCGATAAATAGTTTCTGCGGCTTTTCCGGAAAGTTGTTGATAGATGATGGATTCGGTAAGCGCCTCAAATACGGATGGCAGTGGTTTTGGCAATACCGAATATGGCCCAATTTGGTGCATTAGGGTGGCCAAAACAGGATCTTGGGCCGATAAATAGTTGACGGCAAGAACGGCATCGAAAGGTAGCATCAGTTTAAGTGTATCTTGGGAAGATTCGCCTGTGTTGTTAAGAGAAAGGTGAGGGGATGAATTTGATATTCCATGAAATTGGTGAGTGGCAATTTATTTAATAATTGAGTCACAGCCGCTTCATCATTTGCATTTATAAGTGCCCAAAGTTTGGCATGGTCCATCGAAAGGGTATAGGTAATGATGTGCCCCATTACCATAAATTGATGTATTTTCAAACGTTGCTCTGGAATCAGCGAAATAAACGTTTCGGTGAAGGGTTGGGGCAAATCAAATTCTACCATGTAGTGCATAGACAGGTGCGTTTAGGTGGACGTCATTACCAAGCGTGTGATAGGAACCACGTAACCATTTAAAAGGTTTCTGCTTGTAATACGATTGCCGTTCTGTCGTCGCTTTGGGGGGCCGTATCCGTCCATTGAAGTACCTCATCTTTAATCATGGAAAGCGTTTTGGCTGCATGGGGAGTATGTACGGCTACGAGTGTCTGTACGAGCCGTTGGACTCCCATCTCTTCATGGTTGGGATTCAGGGCTTCGGAGAGGCCGTCTGTAAAGAAGAAAAGGCGATCACCGGACTGGAGGCGAATACGGCCTTGTTCGTATGGTACATGTTTTAGTACACCCAAGAGGGGGCCACCCGTTTCAAGTCGTAAGACCTCTCGGCCAGTACGGAACCAAACTGGGGCATCATGTCCGGCATTGACAAAAACAAAAGTTTGGTCGCGTAGGTCTAAGATCCCCCAAAAAAAAGTGATAAACTTATCGGAATCTGTGTTGTCCGTAATCACGGCATTGAGCATGGCGGTAGCTTGTGCCAGATCAGAAAGGGCGTGGGTGGCAAGTTGGAACTGAATTCCTGCTTGTAAATGGGACATTAATAGGGCAGCGGGTATTCCTTTTCCGGTAACATCGGCAATAGCAATTAAAAACCGGTGTTCGTCTAAAGGTCTTACGTCAAAAAAATCACCGCCCACATGTCGTGCTGGTTGACTCCATACATCTACACTCCAGTAGGGGATCGAAGGTAGTTTTTGAGGAAGGAGCCTGCGCTGGATGTTGCTGGCCAAGCGCATTTCTTCTTCTAACCGCTCGTTTTCGAGGCGTGTAGCAAGCAAGGAAGCATTTTCGAGAGAGGTTAAGGTAAGTTGGCCCAGAGCGGTCATGAATTCTAGGTCGGTCTGGGTATAAGGCAACTGAGAGGTTTTGTCTCCTATGCACAAGACACCGCGCGTCTCGTTCTGTATTCGAAGTGGGAGGATTAACCGAAGTCCCATTGCCGAAAAAGGCTGCCATTGCGGGATGGTATTAGGCAGAAGTACCAGTTCTTTTAATCCGGACAGGGCTTTTATTTCGGAGTCTTGGAGTGCCATGTTCAGTCCTTTGGCAATGGCAGGTGTAAAATTAGGCGGGTTATCGGCTGTATGGTCTTTTAGGAGGAGGGCAAATTGCCTGATCATTAGGTGGCCCATCAAAGAAAATCCCAGTTGTTTAAGAACGTGTTCTTTGCCTTGGGTGGCACCAAATCCGGCTGCTAAATCAAATAACGTATTTAGTTGTTGGATTTTAAGGGCGAGGTCTTGATTGGCCGTTTGTAGTTCGCCTACCATAGAAGCATTGTGTACCGCTACGGAGGACATATGAACCAAGGATTGTACAAAAGATGCTTCTTCTGGCAAAAAAGGTTGTTTGGTTACCTTATGTCCAAATCCGACAAATCCAAGATGTTGTTTTCTGGCAGTAAGGGGTATAAGGGAATGGATGCCCCACTTTTTGAGTATGGCAGGTGCTTCGGAAAGGCCGGGGACAGGAATGGGGAAAAGGTCAAAATCAAACGTTTCTGTTTTGTCAATCTGGTAGATTCCTTGCGCCGAAGCAATGGTATATACTTGATGAACTGGGTGCGATAAAAGAGCGATGCTACGGGTAACCAGTAGCTTACTCATAGCGGTTCGGAGCAAATTGTCGAGGATGAACCCAATTTCGAGCGAGTCGTTCAGAAGGGTACTGGTTTCGTAGAGGGCAAGGAGGTCAAATTTTTCACGCATAGAAACTCCTTAGAGATGAATTACTTCTGCGGAAGTGGGCTTGCCTGCCAAAACCTGAAGCCGTACAAAGGTTTTCTCCTTGTGCCAGCCCTGCATTCCGGCTGCTCCGGGGTTGATATAAAGCATATTTTGTAACTGTGCAACTCGCTCGATGCGGAGTATGTGGCTATGACCGCAAATAAAAACGTGTGGAGGCACCTCCGATAATGTAGCGCGAACGGATGGATCCCAACGCCCCGGGTGTCCACCAATGTGCGTCATCCAAAACGTGCAGCCCTCTATGCTAAACCGCTGATGTTGCGGAATGCGCTTCCGGAGTTCTTGTCCGTCAATATTGCCCCAAACAGCACGAACTTCCGGCCCAATGGATGCCAACTGGTCTAATACTTGTGGGTTTCCAATGTCGCCAGCATGTAAAATCAAGTCGGTTTCGGACAGATAACCAGTGAGGGCGGGATGAAAAAAGTGGTGCGTGTCGGATAAAATACCAATCGTCATCGCAATTGCAGATTTGCGCCCAAGCGGATGGCATCGTGTGCGGCACCAGTTTGGCGAATAGGAATACGGAAATAAGGAGAAAATTGCCAGGCTGGGCGCAATAGGCTTAGGCCAATCTCTAAGGACATAAGCCCTCCTTGCTCCTTGATTGGTTTTGGGGAAGGACTTTCGTAATTCCGAACCTCGATAGGCAAAATGTCCATGTTTCCTGCTGATGCCTTTAGGGAGATAAAAAGGTTACTTGCTGCTGGATCAAAAGCAAAGCGATAGGTACGACTGGCATGAATGCTCTTACCTGATCTTCGCAATAAGGCGTGTTGCATCCGATGGCCCGTCTCTGGATTGACCAACGGTTCGTCAGAAAGCCCCATGCGTTGATACCGAAAACCCATAGCAAATTCCGTAGAAAACATGTTACGGTATTTGGTCTCGGTATAACCGCCAATATCCACACCAGAAATACTGGATTCCGAAAAGGGTGGCTGAATGGCAAGGCGGAAGGCAAAGTGCTTATGGTCGCTTTGTAAGTAATATTTGACTCCCAGCCACGCAAGGCCAATACGTCCGTTTCTCATGGCGGTTTGGCCCCAAATACCTTGCAGATCTAAGTGCGAAGAAAGGCCCACATCTGCGCGAAGCGCGAACTGGTATGCCTTGGGAACGGGTTTATGGGATGGTGTAGGCGGTGTGGGTGGTATGCTGGAAGCGGGAAGAACGTAACCGGGTTGGTACACCAAAAACGTTCTTCCGGAAAAACGGTTGCTAAAATCACGGCTTGCACTTTCCGGTTGTCGTAAAGGATCTGAAAAGCCAATCCACGGTTGCGCCACGGTAGGAATGTCCAAAAGTGGAGTACCTAATCCTGTTAAGGTCATTAGGAGCGTCAACCGTTTGAGGAAGTGCATAGCGTGATGCATGGGGGATTACAGAATAATTGATTCTCCGGGCTTCATAATAATGCCATTCATGCCGGCTGCTCTCATGGCATTTTGCCAAATGCTCAGATCGGTAACGATATAAGGAAAGGTATTATGATGTACCGGAACTACATTTTTGGCCCGAATCATTTTGGCTGCACGAATTGCATCCTGTATTCCCATCGTAAAGTTATCACCAACTGGCAAAAAAGCGAGGTCTATCTCGAAGTCTTCGCCAATATAGGCCATTTCACTGAACAAATCGGTGTCTCCGGCATGATATAATGTTTTGTCAGCCGTTTGCAGGATAAATCCGTTCGGATTGCCGCCATATGTTCCGTCGGGAAAGGACGAAGAGTGTCTTGCATATGTTTGTTTTACCTTCCCCCAATCAAAGTGGGCCATTCCGCCTGTATTCATTGGATGAAAGTGATCGTAGCCCGTTTTGTTTTGTAAATAGGTACAGATTTCGTAATTAGAAATAAGGAGCGCACCAGATCGCTGGAGGATTTCCTCCGAGTCGCCCCAGTGGTCGCCGTGAGCATGCGTAACGAAAACCACGTCCGGTTTGAGGTCCGAGGCCTGAACATGACCTTCTGAAAGTGGATTTCCGCTCAGGAAGGGGTCGAATAAAAACGTATGGGTTTCGGTTGTTGCCAAAAGGGCCGAGTGGCCAAAATAGGTTATTTTCATGGTGTGTAAAATTTTGGATGTTGTGATAGGTAGGCTTAATTTAATCGAAAAAGGGTGAAATAGGAAGCCTATTTTACAAGAAAAGACAAGGGTGAGAAGATCCTATCAAACAGGATACATGCACTCTTTAATTAGATCCCTAACATTGGTTTTACTGACAGCCTTACATGAAAACCCATCCGCTTATCTTTTTACTGTATGTTGTATGTAGCTGTTTCGTTTGGACGGATGTTCTTGCCCAAGCGCGTGTTTGGGGAGTTGTCCGTGAAACAAGGGGTAATGCCCCCGTTTCAGGTGTTGTGGTGGCACTTATTAAGCCAATAACAGGTGAAGTACAGTTGTTAGGTAGAAGTGATTTAGACGGCGGGTATTTGCTGGCAGATGTTGTACCAGGCGAATACCGGATTCGGGTTGGAACGGTGGGATATCGTCGGTTCGAGCGGATTTTGTCTGTGGGTGTGGCCGATATTCGATATGATATTCGCTTAGAACCGGGCATTTTGGAAAAGGAAAAATCAAACGCCGGCACGTTTGTTAAACGAATTCAAAAGTGGTTCAAAAAGCGGCATTAGTGGAGGAGGTTAGGTGACGGAGAAGTGCTTTGTGTCTGTCGCGTAGAAAAATATGGAGACGAAGGTTTGAATTTTTGTAAATAATGAAGGCAATATTTCTCAATAAATCCAAATCCTAAAAGGGTTAGTCATTGAATAAAAATAAGTATAGGAGCGAGATGAATAATTGTTGTTATTATGATGTATGTATTTGTAATTAAATGACTTATAAGATGTTTTTTACGTTACATCTACTCTTGTATTGAACTTAATTAATCGGTTTTTGTCCAATGGCGACAAGCAAATCGGGTTGATACATTTCGCTAATAGGAATCCATATTTCTCCAATCATCAACCGTTGGTTACGAATGGCCGCGATATGGCGGGTGGCGACAATAAAAGATTTGTGAACCCTACAGAACTGAGGGGAGGGAAGTTTTTCTTCCAATGATTTGAGGGTCATACGGGTGATTAAAGGACGGTGTTGTGAGGCAAGATGAAAGCGGAGATAATCCTTTTCGCTTTCTACATACAGTAAGTCCGCCAAACGAATGGGGATAAGGGCATAATCGGCATTTACCCAGATGGTGTCTTGATGTGTGGGTGGATGAAGGGTTTCCGGCAAAGGAATGCTTGCTGTGGCAATGGTTGCCTCCGTCGGCGACATGATGTCTAAGGCTTTCTGACATGCCTGTAAAAAACGTTGAAAAGGTACTGGTTTCAAGAGATAATCCACCACATTGAGCTCGTACCCTTCAAGGGCATAATGGCTATATGCGGTTACAAAAATGACCTTTTGTTGTGGCCGTAAGCTACGAAGAAATTGTACACCAGTGATGCCTGGCAGTTGTATGTCCAAGAAAATCAAATCAATAGAGGAATCGTTTAGCCATTGAAGGGCATCTGGAATGGTGCGACAACATGCTACAAGTTCCAGAAACGGGACCTGCCGGATATTGTCCTCTAGCAAGTCGAGGGCTAATGGTTCATCATCCACAGCAAGGCAACGGAGGGTGGGCATAGGGTGCTATTGGCTTAGTTGAAAGAATGTTAATGGGTGTTGGACGTTTTTTTTCGTTGATACATCTTCCATACTTCAATCCATAGAACTCCACAGGCTGCGGCAAGTAGGGACCTGAAAAATTGAATTCCTGAAATTGCTGCAAAGTCAAAAATATCGCGGATGCTTGGAATAAATAACGCCATTATCAAAACCAGCAGGGAAACTACCAAGATTAGCGGGATTAGATAATTCGGGTATCTAAGGGTTGTAAGGAAGTCGAAGTAAAAAGACCGATTTACCAAGGTGAGAAAAAGATTGCTAAAAATGAGCGTCGAAAAAACAGTGGTTCGGACGATTGTTTCTGGTTCGTTTTGGGTCATTTCCCAAAAACCGACCGAAAGGCAGGCCACCGAGATCATTAAACCTTGCAAGATACTGATCGCCAGTTCGTTCAGTGAGAAAAAGGAAGTCGTCATTTTTCGCGGTGGCTTTTCCATGGAGTTGGCCTCGATAGGCTCATTTTCAAAGATGATAGAGCATGTAGGGCCCATGATAAGTTCCAAAAAGATGACATGAATTGGGGAGAATAGGTCTGTAAACCGCCAAAAAAGCACCAATGGAACGGTTACAATCATTAAAATCGGAATATGAATAGAAATAATATAGCGTATGGCTTTTTTGAGGTTTTCATAAATACGTCGCCCAAGTGCGATGGCTTCGGGCATGTGTCCCAGATCGTCATCCGTCAAAATAAGTGATGCTGCGGCTTTTGCGGTTTCGGAACCGCGTTTGCCCATTGCGATGCCAATATGAGCCGCTTTTAAGGCGGGGCCATCATTTACCCCATCGCCGGTCATCGCAACGACTTCGTTGTTTGCTTTTAGGGCTTCGATCACACGGAGTTTGGCTTCGGGGAACATGCGGGCATACAAATTGACAGAGACAACGGCATTTTTTAGTGACTCAGGGGACATTCGCATGACTTCTTCGCCCGTCAGGCATTGCTCGATGTCTCGCAAATGTACTTGTTGTCCTATGGCTTTGGCGGTTACTGCATAGTCTCCGGTGATCATTTTTACTTGTATCCCTGCTTGATAAAAAGCTTCGACCGTATGGCTGATATTCGCCTTTGGGGGATCATAAAATGCCACCAATCCTTGAAAAGAAAAAAGCAGTGATGTTTGTAATTCGGGAAGTTGTAAGGGGTCATGATCCGAAACGCCAACTGCTAAAACACGATAGCCTTTGGAAGCCAACTGATGAGATACCTCCAAAATACGCTTCCGTTTTTCAGGTGAGGTGTCCGAGGCGGCAAGAACGCCTTCTATAGCCCCTTTACATGCGATTATAGGGGGGAAGCTCTCAGCCGTATAGACATGGGTCATAAAAGGGGGTGCTCCGCTGAGTGGATATTCGGAAGTGAGGGCATAATATGGGCGTAGGTCTTGTGGTGTGGTTGCCGTATAGGCCGCGTGCAGGGCTTGTTCCATCGGGTCGAACGGGGATGGTTCGGATGCCCACATGGCACTCACCAACACCGGATGTGGCGTAGTGATGGGAGTGGTGGTAAGGTCATATAAATCGTCATTGCTTGCATCATACAAGGCCGCCAATTTCATGGCATTTTCTGTAAGGGTGCCCGTTTTGTCTGTACAAATGACCGTAGCTGCGCCGAGCGTTTCGACCGTCATCGGAGATTTGGCAATAATGCTGTTTTTGTAGAGACGGTAGGCGCCCAGTGCCATAAACGTGCTAAATGCCACCGGAATCTCTTCGGGCAAAACGGACATTGCTAGGGTAAGTCCGTGCAGCAATGCATGTAATATATTTCCTGATTGCGCAAAGTTGAGGCCCCACACAAGGAAAAAGGCTACAGCGCCGAAGGCAACCATTCTATGGACAAAACCCCTGATTTGGTGCTGGAGTGGCGAGGTTGTTGCTTGGATTTCGGTGAGTGCATGGCCAATTTGACCTAATTTGGTGTTGTTTCCAATATCCATCACCTTGGCGATACAAGACCCACTTTCTACCAATGTGCCGCCAAAAACAGCGGAAGAATGGGAGGAAGTCCCTTTGGTAACAGATAAAGACTCGCCCGTCAAGATACTTTCATTTACTGAAAAGTCATGTGCTTCCAGTATTTCGGCATCTGCCGGAATGAGGTCTCCGTCTTCGAGTAAGATAAGATCACCAATAACCACGTCTTCGGCAGGGATCGAATATCGCTGGCCGTCGCGTATCACTTTGGACGGTGGGTTCGCTAATTTTCGAAGGGTTAGAACGGCATTCCTGCTACGGTTTTCCTGAAAGATGGATATGCCCGATACAAAACCCAAGGCCATCAGCATAATAATGCCTTCTTGAACTTCGTCTAAGATAAAATAGATGGCGGCAGATCCTACCAAGATTAAAAACAATGGCTCGGAGATGACTTCCTTCAAGATGGAAAAAAGGGGATGTTGTTCGCGCAGGTTCAGGACGTTTGGACCATGTTGCTGCCGAGAATGCTCAACTTGCAAGGACGTAAGTCCGGTCCATTTTTTGGGTAATTGGGGAAGTGGTTCAGGCATGGGGTCTTAGCAGGTCATGACACAGGCCTTTGGGGAAATTCGAGGTCTCTTTCAGGGTGGTGCAGGTTTACAGTCAGCACTACCTGGAATTGGCCAAGGATTGGCACAATGTCTAATGAATGCGCTTGTGGGTATAAAAGGTCTAGCCTTCGACGAATGTTGGTTAATCCGATGCCGGAGGCAGGGTCTTTGGGGCGGCCTTCTGATTCTGGAATCGTATTACTGACTTCAAAGTGTAGAACCTCTTCTTGTACCTGAATCTTAAGGTCTATCCTAGGGTTCGCCACATTGGTTCCGTGTTTAAAAGCATTCTCAACAAAGGGGATTAATAGCAGAGGTTCTATGGTCGCTTGCGTGGTGTCTCCGGAAATTTCAACTTGCAAGTGCAAAGTGTTGCCAAAACGCAGGCGTTGCAGGTCTAAATAACTATTAAGATAGGTAATCTCTCGGTCAAGGGGAACCCGCGCTTCTGGTGCTTCATAGAGTGTGTAACGTATCAAACTGGACAAAGTCATGAGGGCTGGTTCTAACTTATCAGACTTTTTTCGGGCTAGCGAAACCATGCCATTTAATACATTAAACAAAAAATGGGGGCTTACTTGAGAGCGCAAAAACGCGAGTTCAGCCGCTAGGCGTTCCTTTTCTCTTGCCTCCGTCTCCTGTTTAGAACGTTGCCATTCACGGATAAAATGTTGGGTTAGTCCTACAAAAACCACCAATACGAGTTGGGTGATAATGGAAAAATAGCGATACGACGAAGAATAATTACTGGGACGATGGTTGTGTTTAGATCCCGGTATGGGGAGTGGTTGCTCGAATGGTGAACCAAACGTATTTGTGACCCAGTCCCTAAACATCATATAGGCTTCACTGATAGACAAGATCGCCAAAATGACTGCAAAAATGTACAAAAGGGTTTTACGATGTGCCAATAGCCTCGGTAGAAAAATCCCCAGATTGCCATAATACAGCGACATCATCAAGGCCACTTGTGCAAACTGAATACTCCAGAAAAGGACCGGGTCTCGAAGGCGGATCGGAAGACCGAATAGCCAAGGCATGAGTAAAACCAGAGACCAAGCAAAAAAATGAACAGCAGCCCTAATGGCCCAATGGCGGGTACGGAGGGGTTCGGAAAACGACATAAAAAAATTGCAGTGCCGAGTTGGCTCGGCGGTGGTCTTTATCTAACAGCATAAATTTCTTTAAACAACCAAATTACGTACTGGTGAACAAAAGATCAAGGTATAGTGCCGACATTCTCTATACGGCTTTTTCCTACAAGGATCGGCTTTTTTTCCCTACACATCTAAACAACGAAACCATGAAAAGGTTTTTTCTGGCGTGGGTTATCCTTACTTCAAATTATGTAGGCCGTTTAGAGCGGCTTTTCTTTTCCATTAAAAAAATGCATTCAAATGGACGTCTCTGCTAAATATGTGTATCTCTTCGGGCCGGAAGGCACCGAAGGTCGTGCAGACATGAAAAACCTTTTGGGAGGAAAAGGGGCCAATATGGCCGAAATGTGTTTGCTCAATATCCCTGTTCCGGCTGGTTTTACGGTGACCACCGAGGCCTGTACCCAATATACGTTAAATGGTCGGGAAATGGTAACCAGCCTTATTGCTGATGAAGTGAAGCAAGGAGTGGCGTATGTTGAAAAAATCATGGGCAAAAAATTTGGAGACGCCTCAGATCCGTTATTGCTTTCAGTGCGTTCGGGAGCACGTGCTTCGATGCCCGGTATGATGGATACAATTCTGAATTTAGGACTCAATGACGAAGCCGTTCAGGGGTTGATAGAAAAATCGGGAGATGCACGGTTTGCATGGGATTCGTACCGCCGGTTTGTGCAAATGTATGGGGATGTTGTGATGGGGCTAAAGCCTGAACGTAAAGAAGATGAAGACCCCTTTGAGGTGATCATTGAGTTCGTTAAACATGAACGAGGGGTAAAATTAGATACAGACCTTTCGGCAGATGATTTGAAAGAATTGGTACGCCGGTTTAAAGCCTTGATCTTGGCCCGGTTAGGGAAGGACTTCCCTACCGATCCATGGGAGCAACTGTGGGGGGCGATCATGGCCGTATTCCAAAGCTGGAATAACGAGCGGGCACAGGTTTATCGTGCCCTGAACGATATTCCTGAAAGCTGGGGAACAGCGGTTAATGTGCAGGCGATGGTCTATGGCAACCATTCCAGTAACAGTGCAACTGGTGTGGCATTCACCCGCGATGCGGCTACAGGTGAAGACATTTTTAATGGCGAATTTTTATTTAATGCACAGGGCGAAGATGTCGTTGCCGGGATTCGGACACCCCAACAAGTGACACTCATTGGCTCACAACGATGGGCTGAATTGGCTTGCATTAGCGAGGAAGACCGGAAGGCCCATTATCCGTCATTAGAAGAAGCCATGCCAGAAGTGTTTGCACAGTTGATTCATGCAGAAACGACACTGGAAAACCACTTCAGTGATATGCAAGACGTAGAGTTCACCATTGAAGACGGCAAACTTTGGATGCTACAAACCAGAAATGGCAAACGGACAGGTGCAGCGATGGTGAAAATTGCTATGGATATGCTTCGGCAAGGGATGATAGATGAAAAAACAGCCATCCAACGGGTGGACCCGAATCGCTTGGATGAATTGCTACACCCCGTTTTTGATGGAAAGGCCATTAAGAATGCGGTAGTGATTGCACGAGGGCTGCCTGCTTCGCCGGGGGCCTCCACCGGACAAATCGTGTTCTTTGCAGACGAGGCCGAAGAATGGGCTAAACGTGGTAAAGAGGTTATTTTGGTACGTGTGGAAACCAGTCCTGAAGATTTGCGGGGGATGCATGCGGCTAAAGGAATTTTGACAGCACGTGGCGGCATGACTTCTCATGCGGCAGTGGTGGCACGGGGAATGGGTAAATGCTGTGTTTCGGGTGCGGGTGCTATTCATGTAGATTATAAATTGCGCGAGATGACAGTCGAAGGCAAAACCTATCGTGAAGGGACGTGGATTTCGCTTAATGGCACCACCGGAGAGGTGTATGAAGGTCGGGTCGAAACCCGCGAAGCTGAACTAAGCGGCGACTTTGGTGAATTGATGGCGCTTTCCGAAAAGTATGCTAGGCTCGGTGTACGGACCAATGCGGATACGCCCGAAGAAGCGAAGCAAGCCGTAAATTTTGGGGCAACTGGGATTGGGCTTTGCCGCACAGAACATATGTTCTTTGAAGGGGATCGTATTATTTCGGTACGTGAAATGATTTTGGCCGACGACGAAGCCGGGCGCCGGAAGGCATTAGACAAACTATTACCCATCCAACGTAGCGACTTTGAGGGCTTGTTCGAGGTAATGCACGATCTACCTGTGACCATTCGCCTCTTAGATCCGCCGCTTCATGAATTCCTCCCGCACGATGATGCGAGTCAACAGGTGATGGCCAAACAAATGCATGTCTCTGTTAATAAAATCCGTGATCGGATTGAAGAACTGAAAGAGCAGAACCCCATGCTTGGTCATCGTGGTTGCCGGCTCGGTATCACCTATCCGGAAATTACCGAAATGCAAACCCGTGCCATTATCGAGGCGGCA
This sequence comes from Bacteroidetes bacterium UBA2364, assembly GCA_002344075.1. Classification (GTDB taxonomy): domain Bacteria; phylum Bacteroidota; class Rhodothermia; order Rhodothermales; family UBA2364; genus UBA2364. Next base: position 61,688 of record DDTM01000083.1, on the reverse strand, counting down.
CTTAGTGTACATGCAAAAGGCATCAAGGTATTGCCGGAAATCATGGTCCCGCTGGTCGTAACCGTCCGCGAATTTGCCGAGCAAGAAAAGGTGATCCGTCGGGTCGCTGCCAAGGTCTTTGCAGAACAAGGCGTAGAAATCCCCTATAAAGTGGGAACAATGATCGAAACACCGCGTGCCGCACTGATGGCAGATAGCATCGCCCAAAAAGCCGAGTTCTTCTCTTTTGGGACGAACGATCTCACGCAAATGACGTTCGGGTTCTCACGGGATGATGCCAATAAATTCCTACCGATCTACCTTAAAAAAGGGCTTGTGGATCTAGACCCGTTTAAATCTATTGATGAAAAAGGGGTTGGTCAACTTATTGATATGGCGGTTAAGAAGGGACGGTCGGTAAATCCGAACCTGCATTTGGGTGTGTGTGGTGAACATGGCGGCGACCCAACATCGGTGGCTTTTGCCTGTAAAGCCGGCTTAGATTATGTGAGTTGCTCTCCCTTCCGGGTACCTATCGCAAGAATTGCTGCTGCTCAGGCTACTATTAGACGTAAAAAGTCTTAATACCATCATAATGCCTATGAACATCCCTATTATTGGCAAGATAGGGATGTTTTTTTTAGGCAAGACTTTTGTGGCAAGCCATTTATTTATGAAAGCGCTTGTAGGCCAAATTCGTACAGCCTGCCCACTCTTCCTTACACAAAGCACCGAAGTTCATGGACGGCTTCACCTCTGCGAATTGCGTATCCTGTTATCAAGAGGTAATAGCGGCACAAAAACCACTTATAACCTATACGTTCATTAAACCCCCTAAAGCTATGAAACGCATTTTATGGATTCTTCCGTTCTTTCTACTCCTTTCGTTTTCCGCAATGGCGCAAGGTTATAAAATAAACCGTAGCAATGTAGGCATGAAAGGCACTTCTACCCTCCATGACTGGGCTGCTAATGTCACCAGAGTGCGGGGTAACGGAGATGTTAAAGTCGAAGGCGGAGAATTGAAAGCCGTTAATAGTCTTTCGGTTACCATGGATGTTGCTTCCATCAAAAGTACAAAAGGGCAAATGATGGACAAAAACATCCTGTCCACATTCGATGCTTCCAAATATGCCACTATCGTTTTTCAAATGACGTCCGCCAAAGTTACGAAACAAGGAAATGCCTATCAGGTGGCTGCAAAAGGCAATCTGACCATGCACGGTGTCACCAAGCCCGTTGACCTGAGCGTCACCGGAACGGTTGCAGGCGATGGAAGCGTCCAATTCAAAGGTACCAAAAAACTTAAAATGTCTGACTTCAAAATGTCTGCTCCAGTCTTGTTTATGGGCACACTTAAAACTTCAGACGATGTCACCGTCAGTTTAGACGTGACAATGGGCAAATAACCCAGCCTGTTCTTTCGTCCCCTTTATAATCCCTGTTTCCACTAACTGTTACCATCATGAAATCTTTAATCCTTAAATCAACCATTTTTATTGTTGTGCTTTTCGGTGCTATGTCGTCGGCAACCGCACAAAGTGTTTATACGAACTATCGTCCCTACGACCAAGACGGACTTTATGTTTTTGAAACCCCAAAACAAGAAACTAATTGGAAGGGCGATGTTAAAGTGAGGCTCGGCGGGAATTTTACCCAGCAATACCAACACCTAAGCCACTCTAGTAAATTTTTTACGGATGCCAACAACGATAAAGTTAACGATAACCTTTATAATCTTGCTCCGGGGTTCAACCTTGCAACGGCAAACCTGAACATAGATGTTTGGCTCGCAGATGGTGTTCGGATGAATCTGATCACCTATTTATCGGCGCGGCATCATAACGAATCTTGGGTGAAAGGAGGGTATATCCAATTTGATAAATTACCTTTCCTGAAAAGTGATTTGGTAGATAAGGTAATGGAAAACGTCACCATTCGTGTGGGGCATAACGAACTAAACTACGGCGATGCCCACTACCGCAGAACAGATAACGGGAACGCCGTATATAATCCTTTTGTGGGAAACTATGTGCTTGATGCCTTCAATACCGAAATTGGGGGCGAGGTGACCTACCAAAAAAATGGCATCTTGGCTGATTTTGCCATGACCACCGGTGCAATCAATGGGGTTATTACACGTCCGGCCAAAACAACAAACGATCCGGATAACAGCCGGAAGCCTGCATACATCGGAAAATTAGGCTACGACAAACAAATTAATGACGACCTTCGTTTGCGGGTAACAGGGAGTGTATATACCATTTCGAGTACAGCCCGAAATGTACTGTATAATGGAGACCGTGCTGGTTCCAGATATTACTTGGTCGTAGAGCCTGCATCCGTCGGCGGAACGGCAACCAATGCGACGGCACAAGCTTGGTCTGGTAATATTCAACCTGGTTTTACGGATAAAGTAACCGCCATTATGGGGAACCTTTTCTTAAAATACAAAGGTATTGAGTTCTTCGGAACGTATGAAACGGCACAAGGACGTAGCAATGCCGAAAAAGACGAACGTACTGCTGGCCAATTGGCGGGCGAACTGATCTATCGCTTCGGTTCAAAAGAAAATTTCTATGTGGGTGGTCGCTACAATAAAGTAGATGCGCAATTCCTCTTTAGTGGCGCGATCAAAGACGTAAGTGCAACCCGTGTGCAAGGCGTCTTAGGCTGGTTTGTTACCAAAAACATGGTAGCCAAGTTGGAATACGTAAATCAAGACTATTCCGGAGACTTCCCCGCTACGGATGTGCGCAATGGAGCAAACTTCAAAGGGCTGATGATCGAAGCGGCAGTTGGTTTCTAATGACTCGCCCAATCACCAATCTATACATCGAAGAAGAGGCGCAGACAGTTTGTTTGGGCCTCTTTTAAGTTTGATACCCCTATGATGTGGCGTTATATCCTACTGATTTTGTCCTTTTGGAATCAACCCATGCTGGGCCAATCCCTTTCAGATTACAAAATGGGGAAATGGGCGGTTTTGCAAGGGAGCATCGTAGAAATAAAGGGGAAAACGACTCTCGCCGATTTTAGGTGCAAAGCATCTTTGATGATTCCGAAAAAAACTTTTTATTGGATAAAGGATGGGAACTATAAAGTAAATCTTGTCCAAATCTCTATCCGGATTCGAACACTCGATTGTGGCAACCGGCTTTTTAATGGGGTGATGTATGAGGCCCTTCAGGCGAACCGATTTCCCAATATCGAAATTGATGTTCGTGAAGTGGAAGCAATTACTTCTGGCAAAAATACATCGGGGAGTAGTCGGTTTTATGCTCAGGTTTCCCTTAATGGGCATATCAAGGGGTATCAGATACCCGTTATGGTGCAACGAAAAGCATCGGGAAAATTCAGGGTAAAAGGATATCAACCCCTTAAGATGACGGCTTTTGGAGTAATGCCTCCTGTCGCCATAGGGGGGATGGTGCGCACAATGGATGATATTACCATTGGTTTTGATTTATTGTTGGATATAGAATCGCAATCTTTCTGAAACTTTGGGAAATACGTACCGTATGAAAAAATTTTTCTGTAGATGGACTTGAAAATCCTTGAAACGGAAACGCTATCCGACTCTCTCCGAATTTTAGACGCCCTAAAGAAATGATCTACATCATCATTACCACCATTATTGCCATCGCCGTTGTTTCCATTGTTAAAATGGCTCTCCAACATGAAAAGTTTACCATGGAAACCAAAGAACGAATGCGCTTACAATCTCCACAGGCACAGCCTAAAAATATTAAACTACCTTTTTTTCAAATGGAATTTGAACGAAATGGACAGCAGGATGACAAAACGCTTTCGCGCGCGGAGTTGCAAGAAATGATTCGGGAAACCATGTTGGAAGTGAGCAAACCGTTAGAAGAACGAATCAGTGCCATCGAAAATCACCTTCCAACCTCCTCGGTCAAAGCCATATCGGATGAATTACCCGATATGGCCGATGAGCTGGACAAACGCATTGGACGGCAACGTACCACCTAACTTAATTTCCTAAACCGAGCAGAACTTCGGGTTTAAGCCCCACTTTCGGTGCGATCATACTTACTTGGGCCCGGATTTCAACAATAGCTTGGGTTAATTGGCGGACTTCAATCTCTTCCAATTGTTTTTGGGAAGCCAATCTTTCTGGAAGCCCTATGTGATTCTTGATGGCGGCTTCGGTTTCGTTAACTGAAAATCCGGCCTGCCGAAGGGTGGACCTGAATACTTCTGGCGTGAGTGCTGTGCGTCGTAGCGAAAGTGCGTAAGCAACCTCGTTCGCCATAGACATAAACTCGCCCGGAAATTCTTGGCGAATCTTGCTTACAGTCGTTCGTGGGCCAGCGCCCAAATTGGCAATGCTTTTGATTGTTTCGAGACGCGCAATCTGGGGTTGAATGGTTGCTAATAACAATTGCTTTTCGGTTAGGATACGTTGTTTTTCGTAATAACGTGCAACCAATTGATCCAATAATTGCCGATCTGCATCGCTCGATGGCGTGCCAAAACTTTTGGCTTGTGCGAATACAGTACCGGGAAGGAGGAATAACAGCAGGTAGTATAAACCTGCGCAAGGAACACAGTTCAACTTCATAAAAAGGAGGATAAAATATGGAAGGTAGCTGGTGTTGGTGGTGGAGTTGAACTTCGGTTGAAGTGCTGTATCAAAATACAGGATATTTAAGGCCATTGCAATAAAGGTAGGTCTAAAAAAGTCTCAATGCTGCGAGAAATATCCCTATACCTCTCCAGAAAAATCCGACATCTTCTATCCGGTTATAAAATTTTGATGTCAGAAAAAGAAAAATAACACCCCCCTCGAAAGCAAGAGAGGTGCTATAAACTTGTCATAAGAAATAAATCATTTCTTGTTTCTACGTGCAGCACCAGATGCATAGGCCGCATTTTTAACGGCTTCCGCTACTTTTGTTGCAACCCGCTTGTCGAATACACTGGGTATAATGTATGAAGGGTAGAGTTCTTCATCCGAAATAGAGGCAGCAATGGCATAAGCAGCAGCCATTTTCATCTCCATATTGATGTCTTTTGCGCGGCATTCGAGAACCCCTTTAAACAATCCTGGAAAACATAACACATTGTTAATTTGATTCGGGTAATCGCTTCTACCGGTTGCCATAACAGCCACATGAGGATAGGCCAATTCGGGCTTGATTTCTGGATCCGGATTCGCCATCGCAAATACAATGGGGTTCGGTGCCATCTTTTTCAAGTCCTCTACCGTGATTTGGTCGGGGGCAGAAAGTCCGATAAATACATCGGCATCCTGTAAGATTTCGTGGATGCTGCCAGAAAATAAATGGGGATTGGTGCGTAAGGCATAATCCATTTTCTCTTTAGTCAGATCGGTACGTTCCCTATGAATTGCACCACTTCTATCGGCTCCAATGATATTGGTTACCCCCATTTCGATGAGCATATTGGTACAGGCCGTTCCTGCTGCTCCAATGCCGAGCATCACCACTTTTAGGTCTTGTGGTTTTTTATTGACAATCTTTAAAGCATTGATAATACCAGCTGCCATAACAACCGCTGTGCCGTGTTGGTCATCATGAAAAACGGGAATATCCAATTCTTCTTTTAGACGGCGTTCAATTTCAAAACATCGAGGTGCCGAGATGTCTTCCAGATTGATTCCACCAAACGTAGGGGCCAAACGTTTAACGGTTTCCACAATTTCATCTACGTCTTTGGTGGCCAGACAAATCGGGAATGCATTCACGCCTGCAAACTCCTTGAATAGCTGGGCCTTTCCTTCCATCACGGGCATCGCTGCCTCGGGCCCAATGTCGCCAAGACCTAAGACCGCCGTTCCGTCAGAAACTACGGCTACGGTATTACCTTTGATGGTAAGCTTATACACCTTGTCGGGTGCATGATGGATGGCCATGCAGACACGAGCTACGCCAGGGGTGTACGCCATAGCAAGTTGGTCGCGGGATTTAAGTGGAACCTTGCTCCGAATGTCTAATTTTCCACCCAAATGCATGATAAATGTTTGATCTGACCAGTGCATCACATCTACACCCTCGATTCCATTGAGCACATGCGTTATTTCTTCGATATGGTCATCGCCCCCTGTATTAACGGTGATGTCGCGTATCAGTTTGTTTTGCTCAACCCGGACGATATCAATAGCACCGATGTTGCCGCCAGTTTCTCCAATGGCAGACATCGCCTTGGCAAGCGTGCCTGGAATGTTGTCTAAACGAAGACGAAAGGTGATGGAATTACTCGCGCTTGTTGATCTGAATGATGGCATAAAAACTACTGTTAATGAAAAAGATAGACCCTTAAGATACGCTTAGATCGAAGCGAAAAGGCGGTTCCGTCTTTGGTTCCCTAAAAGTTTGTTTTTAATTTTGTCGTGAAACACCACTTGTATTGCCTCAAAAAACACGTATCTTAAACGCACCTACCACGTTTGATTCGTTGTTCTGTTTGTCGCGTTACAACTCTGTTGTAATTTAGATTGAATCTAAAACTTGATTGAATTCTGACTTTTATTTCAATCGGTTTTCAATCTCTATATGCAACTAAGGTTGTACATTGGCCATGCTTCGGTAAAAAATGTAGTGGTCAAGGCCACAATTTGCTTTTTTCTTTAACCCCCAAAAGGTATATGGCACAAGTTTTCAGCAAGGCGTCTAATCGGCTTCCATTGATCGCCCTCGTTGGTGGACTCGGTTTCTTACTGTTTACAATTTGGTTTATTTCGTACTATTTCTCTCCAAAATATACCGATGTAGGATATGCGCCTAAGCAGCCAGTACCTTATAGTCATCAGTTCCATGCTGGTGAATTGGGGATGGACTGTCGGTACTGTCATAGCAACGTAGAAAATGGCGCTATTGCCAACCTACCTGCTACCCAAACGTGTATGAATTGCCATAACCAGGTCAAGCCGGAGTCTGTAAAACTTCTTCCCGTTCGCGAAAGTTGGGCAAGTGGCAAGCCCATCGAATGGGTAAAAGTGCATATGTTGCCGGAATACGCCCACTTTAACCACTCGGTACACGTAAATGCCGGATCTAAGGGTGGATTAGCTGTTGGTTGCGAAACGTGTCATGGGCGTGTGGACGAAATGGAGGTGGTTAGTCAAGTACAGCCCCTTTCAATGAGTTGGTGCCTTGAATGTCATGCTACCCCCGAAAAATACCTTCGCCCTGCTGAATTAATCACCAAAATGGGCTATGACCAGAGCCGCCCTGCCGATCAGGAGGCCAAGAACTTGGAGGTGATTAAGAAAAAAGGTATTGCGCCACCCACAAACTGCTCGGCCTGCCATTATTAAATTTCGTTGGTTCGTCTGGTATTATTGGAAATATCGTTCAGTCTTTTGAACATCGCCCAAATAAATCATGATTCTTGAATTAGATATTCTGGATTCGTCTGAAAAGGACGAGGTATCCAATCCCGACTTGTCTGTCGAAAAGCCGAAAAGAACTTTTTGGCGCAGCATGGAGCACTTGGAAAGCTCGCCGCAATACAAAGAGTTTGTAAAAAGCGAATTCAAGGCTGGTGCATTGGATACAGCGGATATAATCCCTGGCTCGCGTCGCCGGTTTCTTCAACTGATGGGAGCTTCGGCTGCCATGATGGGCTTGGCTGCCTGCCGTAAACCGTTTGAAAAGGTATTGCCTTATACAAGACAGCCCGAGCAGATCATACCGGGGCGTCCACTAATGTATGCAACGGCTATGCCTTTTGGGGATCATGTACGCCCTGTCTTGGTCGAGAGTCATGAAGGGCGGCCCACCAAAGTTGAAGGCAATCCGGATCATCCCCAAAACAAAGGGGTGGGGGCAACAAGTCCGTTTGAACAGGCTTCTATCCTGAATATGTTTGACCCAGACCGGATTCGGCTACCAAAGTTCAAGGGCCAATCTTCTAATTGGAATAAATTCCAACAGGAAGTTGTATCGGGGCTTGCTGGAAAACGGGTAGCAGTACTCGCGCCGAGTCTTACTTCTCCCACTTTGGCAGCACTGCTCACTGCTGCACGTAGCAACGGCTGGGCGTCCTATACATATGATGCTGCTGGTGATGATGTGGAGGCCTTGGGATATCAAATGGCGTTTGGGCGTGCTTTGCGGCCAGTATATCAATTTTCACAAGCCAAAGTGATTGTGAGTTTGGATGCTGACTTTCTTGCTGCTACAGATAAAAATATGGTTCATAATGCACGCGAGTTTGCCGCAGGGCGCCGCGTGATGTCGCCTAACGATGAGATGAGCCGCCTCTATGTTGTGGAAAGTGCTTATACCACAACGGGTGGTATGGCGGATAACCGCCTTAAACTACGTTCTTCGGAAATTCCTGCCTTTGCAGCTGCACTTGCAGCGGCTACCGGGGTTAGTGCTGCTGCACCGAAGGCTACAGCATTTGCCAATCATCAGTGGGTGAAGGAAATCGCTTCTGACCTTCGCCGAAATGCAGGCAAGGCCGTGGTGGTGGCCGGGGCCAACCAACCGCCAGTCGTGCATGCGCTGGCTGCTGCTATAAATAGTACGTTGGGCGCTTTAGGTACCACGGTGACGCTGTATGACCATCCGTCTGGTACTACTTTGGTTCCTCAAGCGAGTCAATTAGGGGCATTAACGGCCACAATGAAAGCAGGCCAAGTGGATGTATTATTGATGTTGGGTGTAAATCCTGTTTATAATGCACCGTCGGACTTAGATTTTACGGCGGCCTTGAAAAAAGTTCCTGTTTCGATTCATGCAGGTCATCTAATGGACGAAACTGGTCAAGCGGCTACTTGGCATTTGCCTTTGTCTTACTATTTAGAGGCATGGGGCGATGGCCTTTCTTATACCGGTGTTCGTTCCATTATCCAGCCGCTTATTGCGCCGCTTTGGGATAGTAAATCCGAAATTGAATTGGTCAACTGGATGTCAACAGGTACCCAGAAAAGCGGATTTGATCTTGTTAAAGCAGCCAATAGTACTGTCAATTGGGAAAAAACGTTGCACGATGGCTTCGTAGAAGGGACTGGTTTTGCAGCAACTACCGTTGGGGCTGCTAATGTTCCTGCGGAAGCTTTAAATACAATCAATACGGTTGATAAAAATACGATTGAGGTGGTATTTAAACCACATTTGGGATTATATGATGGTACTTTTTCCAATAATGCTTGGATGCAGGAATTGCCGGAACATATCACCAAAATTGTTTGGGACAACGTTGCTGTCATGAGTCCTGCTACGGCTCAACGGCTTGGTTTGAGTGTTGTGAACAAGTCTGGAAACCATTATGTGGATATCGTTAATCTGAAAGTGAATGACCGGAGCATTAGCGTTCCTATCTGGATTGTGCCCGGATTTGTGGACAACTCTATTTCGGTCTCATTAGGATATGGTCGGCAAATAAAATCAGATAACGAGAGGTGGTCTCATGATTTCTTCTCCAAAGAAGTGGGAATCTATCAAAATGGTCCTGTTTCCAATGGAATTGGAGTATCGGTAGAGAAATTACGTACTTCTCAGGCCATGCAAATTGGCTTACATGTCGAATTGACCAAGACGGGAGAAACCTATCAGGTTGTAACAACCCAAGACCACGGTGCTTTGCCAGAAGACTGGGAATCTCAGGGAGCCGTACAGCACCAGCAAAATCGTCGCATTGTACGGATGCAATCGCTCGATGAGTATAAAAAGAAGCCTCGGTTTGCAAAAGATTATGAGCACAAAGTGGATGGAAAAGAGGTGAATTGGAGCCAGTATCCTTCTTTGTGGGAAGACGAGCGTGCCGACATTCAAGAACATGTCTCAACCAGTCCTTGGTATCAGTACCAATGGGGAATGGTCATAGACCTTAATACCTGCACTGGTTGCTCTGCCTGTATAACGGCATGTCAGAGTGAAAATAATATTCCAGTTGTAGGGAAAGAACAGGTGTCTATGGGGCGGGATATGTACTGGATGCGCCTCGATCGGTATTTTTATGGAGACCAAGCAGACCCCGGTATGGTGATTCAGCCGATGCTTTGTCATCATTGTGAAAATGCACCTTGTGAACAGGTTTGCCCTATCAATGCAACCTCGCATTCGCCAGACGGATTAAATGAAATGACCTATAACCGTTGTGTAGGAACCCGTTATTGTGCGAATAACTGCCCGTATAAAGTACGTCGGTATAATTTCCTGAACTGGACAAAAGACCTGCCCGCAACCGTTCAAATGACCAATAACCCCAATGTTACTGTTCGTTTCCGTGGGGTAATGGAAAAATGTACATTTTGCGTACAACGCATTCGCGAAGCCGGACTGGATGCCCGCCGGGAGCAGAAAAACCTTAAAGAAGGGGACATTCTCACTGCCTGCCAGCAAGTTTGTCCATCGCAAGCGATTACGTTCGGTAATATCCGCGATAAAAACAGTGCCGTTGCCAAGATGAAGAAGCATGACCGTAATTATGAGGTACTTGCGGATTTGGCAAACCGTCCTCGTGTTTCCTACTTCGCTCGGATTACCAACCCCAACACGGCGCTGAAAGGTCCTGAATATCGTGATGGGGCACACCATCATGAGGAACACACCGAGCACGCCTGAAAATTAAGAAAGCCTCCAACCGTAAACACAGCATACCCAAAACGCGCATGAGCAATCTTGCAACACATACGTCCTACGATCCACCATTGGTTGATGGAAACCCGTCTTTCCACGATATTACGGAGTGGGTGTCGGTCCATAACGAACGGAAAGCCAAACCCTATTGGTGGGCTGGATTTTCAATCGCTGCCATGTTGACTATCATGTTGGTGACCTGCTTCCTGTACCTGTTTTGGAATGGGATTGGGGTTTGGGGGAACAACAATCCGGTCGGTTGGGCCTGGGATATCGTAAACTTTGTATTCTGGGTCGGTATTGGTCACGCGGGGACCTTAATCTCGGCGGTGCTTTTTCTGTTTCGTCAGGAATGGCGGACGGCAATCAACCGTTCTGCCGAAGCGATGACCATATTTGCCGTTATTTGTGCCCTCATCTTTCCAGCTTTCCACATTGGTCGGCAATGGATGGCGTACTATCTGTTCCCTATTCCGGGCCAGATGGGGATGTGGCCCAATTTTAGAAGCCCATTGCTTTGGGACGTATTTGCCGTAGGTACGTACTTTACCACTTCCCTTATCTTTTGGTACACGGGTTTGATCCCAGATATTGCAACCTTGAGGGACCGTGCGAAATTGGGTAGTTTGCGCCAAAAAGTCATGGCTTTCCTTTCGTTAGGTTGGTCTGGAAGCATGAAGAATTGGCTCCATTACGAAAAGGCTTATACAATTTTTGCGGCCTTGTCCACACCACTGGTTCTATCCGTACACTCGGTGGTCTCTTTTGACTTTGCAGTGTCGCAACTTCCTGGGTGGCATACCACAATCTTCCCTCCATACTTTGTTGCAGGTGCCATTTTTTCCGGGTTTGCGATGGTCGCTACATTACTTGTACCACTCAGAAAATTGTATAATCTGGAAAACATCATTACCATCCGCCATATCGAAAAAATGAATATCATTATTTTGGTGACGGGTTCTATGGTAGGGTTTGCATACATGATGGAGTTCTTTGTAGCTTGGTACTCCGGTGTTCAATACGAGATTTATGCCTTCGTCAACCGGGCCTTTGGTCAGTACTGGTGGGCATATTGGACTATGTTTACCTGCAACGTTGTTACCCCACAGCTATTCTGGTTCAAAAAACTTCGAACCAGTATGACTGCGACCTTTGTCTTGTCAATCTTCGTTAATATTGGGATGTGGTTTGAGCGGTTCGTGATAACGGTCACATCGTTGCACCGTGATTTTCTACCGTCCTCGTGGGATTATTACAGCCCGACTATAATAGACATTCTCACGTTTATTGGTAGTTTTGGGTTGTTCTTCTTCCTGTTCTTCATCTTTATGCGTCACCTGCCGGTAATTGCTGTTGCGGAGGTGAAAATGATTTTGCCCCAGGCAGATCCGCATTTTTATGAAGACCACGCTGGAGATGGACACCATACCCATGAATCGGCCCCAACCGTGAAACCGAGTCATTCCTAAACTTTCATCGTTCATAAGACATAACCGCTTAGCATATTACTTTTATGGCAGCAGCAGTTAAAACCGCCCCACCACTTCGCTTTACCGGAGTCGTTGCCGAGTTTGCCAACCCCAAAACATTAACCGATGCCGCGAAGCAAGTACGTGAAGCTGGGTTTAAAAAATGGGATTGTTACACTCCTTTTCCGATTCACGGATTAGATAAGGCAATGGGGCTTAAGCCTTCACCACTGGGATACATTGTTTTTGTCGGAGGTCTAACCGGATTATGCTTGGCCCTGCTAATGATGTGGTGGATGAATTCTTATGACTATCCCGTTAGCATCAGCAATAAGCCGCTCTTTTCTGTTTGGCCTGTGATTCCGGTCTTGTTTGAATGTACGGTTTTGTTTTCGGTCTTCACCAACATTGGTACCATGCTGGCTTTGAATAATTTGCCGAAACCATACAATCCGCTGTTTAATGTGAGTGAATTTGCACGGGTGACAGATGATAAATTCTTTATCTACATTGAATCCGACGATGAAAAATATGACGACCATAAAACAGAATCATTCCTCAAAAGCATTGGTGCCGTTCAGGTAGAAACCGTGCCGGAGTATGAATGATTAGGTTTAATACCAGAACCTACAGCATCTTTCCAGAAACCTGTATTCGTAAGACAACATAATGAGGAATATTTTCGCCATCGGCTTAGGGCTGACCATGATGGTACTCGCTGGTTGCAGAGGTACTACAAGCGATCAACCCCCGATCCATCTCAACCTGAACATGGATTTTCAGGAAAAGTTCAAAGCGCAGTCGGATAACCCTCTTTTCAAAGATGGGCGTTCTATGCGGATGCCGGTTGAAAATACTGTTGCGAGGGGCAGCCATTCTGCGACCGACACTGACCGGGTCGTTAAAACAGGAAAAGATGCTTCAGGTGGTTTTGTGCAAAACAATCCTTTGACGATTGATGCCGCCCTTCTGAAGCGGGGACAAGAGCGTTTCCATATATATTGTGCGCCTTGCCATTCGGAAATTGGAGATGGTAAAGGGGTGGTTTCGGTATATGGCCAACGTTCCAATGGATACACCATGCCTGCATCGGTTCACCAAGACCGGTTGCGTCAGGAGCGGGACGGATATCTCTATGATGTGGTCTCGAATGGGATTAACAACATGCCTGGATATGCCGCGCAACTTCCCAATACAACCGATCGTTGGGCCATTGTTGCGTGGGTTCGGGTACTTCAGCGCAGCCAGTATGCGAACGAATCTGATGTACCTGCTGAAGAAAAAGCTAAAATTCGTAAGTAAATAAACCGTTTGCCTTAAAGACTGCCAACTATGAGTACGAAATATCAGTTTACTACCGAAAACAAAACATGGCAACTGCCCATGATTGCAGGTGTTGGTCTCCTTTTGGTGAGCGGCATTTATGGAGTTATCGCGGGCGATATGCATGGCTTTTGGGCGTCATATCATGTGGGATTTCTCTTTACACTGGGCATTACCATTGGAGCATTGTTTCTCGTTATGATTATGACCATTGCCAAAGCGCATTGGCACATCGTCATTCGTAGATTTCACGAAACAATTGCTTGGTCTTTTCCCGTTCTTGCCTTAGCGGGACTACCAATGGTGATTTTACTTTTCACCTCGGACCATCACCCGCTTTTTGAATGGGCACATAAAGATGTGGTAGCCAAAGATCTTATCTTGCAAGGGAAATCGGGCTATCTAAACCCAACTTTTTTTGCCATTCGATACGTCATCTATTTCTTTGTTTGGAGTTGGCTTGCTTTTCGTCTGCACAAACTTTCTACCCAGGAAGATGAAAACCCGGATCCAAGCAACCTAAGTATAGGCCCACTTACCCGCTTGGGCCTTAAATTACACATTGCCGGAACAGGGGAAGCGTTGGAAAACCGCTTAGAGTATTTCCAGCTTCGTCGGCTCACTTCTGCTTGGGGTATTCCTATTTCGGCGCTTTGTGTCGCTTTCGCCTCGTTTGACTTTTTAATGTCCTTACAGCCACACTGGTTCTCGACCATTTTTGGTGTCAACTTTTTTATCGGTGGATGGGTTACCTCGCATGCTGTATTATTACTTGTTGCGTTGTATTTTGTACGTAATGGGAAACTGGCAGATGTGATTTCTGATGAACATTTCCACGATATGGGGAAATTGATGTTTGCCTTTACCGTGTTCTGGGCATACATCGGGGTAAGCCAAGCGTTATTGTACTGGTATGCGAATTTACCTGAAGAAACAATTTTTTACAAGGTCCGGTTTGAAAGTGGTTGGCTGGGTTGGAGTTGGTTCTTGTTGTTTGGCCATTTTGTTATGCCTTTTTTATTATTAATCGGACGTGCTATCAAACGTCGAAAAGAGGCACTTGCGGCAATGGCTGTTTGGTTCTTGATCATCCATTTTGCGGACTTGTATTGGAATGCGATGCCAGCACTTTACAAAACAGGTCCTCATTATAGTATTCTGGATCTCACCTGTTGGCTTGGTTTTGTCTTCTTTTTTGTAGGACTCTTTTTTTACAAAATTCGGCAACACAGTTTAGTACCTTATAACGATATTTACTTCCAAAAATCGCTCCATTTCCATCAAAGTTTTTAAGGAGTGAATCCCTTTTACTTTGAGGTAAAACAACAACAAGTATGTCAGAATCTTATCCACGTTATTTGCAGGTTGTAGAACCTGAATACGAAGGTCTTGAAGAGTACACCGAGGTACAGGAAGAGGGCATCAGTACAAGTTGGCTTGGGCGAATTGTAGGTGTCATTGTACTTGCGGTAGCTTTGATATTGGTTGTGGTGTATCAATACATCAATTTTGAGCGCAATGCGGCCAATGATAAACTTTCTACAGGCTATGTTTATGCAGAACAAGCCAAACACCTTGAGAGGGTGGAGCAGAAGCTTAAGCAATACGCAGTGGTAGATGCGGCAAATGGTAAGTATCAAATTCCAGTTGACCGGGCTATAGAACTAATACTCAGAGAAGCCAAAAACCGACCTGTTACACCCAAAGTGGAAAATTGATTGATCGCTTTAACGGACGTATGCTTATGAAGCACCTTTTAGCCTTTTTTGTTTTGGCCTTAGGTGGTGCACAGTGGGCTTGGCCGCAAGCATTAGGGAGTGCGCGTACCTTCGGAGATAAGGTACGTAACGAGGCACCGCAAATACAAAAAGAAACGGGGATAGAGGAAAAACTTGGGGAATTTATCCCGCTCGATGCCACGTTTCGAGACGAAGAAGGAAATGTTGTGCAGTTGTCTTCCTATTTTAAAGGAGACAAACCTGTTCTTTTAAATTTTGCATACCATACCTGTGCTTTACTGTGCCATTATGTATTAGACGGCATTGTCTCGGGAGCGAAAAGTATGACTTGGACGCCCGGTAATGAGTATGAAGTAGTCTCCATTAGTATACAGCCTACAGAAACTCCCGCGTTAGCCAAACGACAGAAAAAAAGTTATATGGCTAAATTAAATAAAGTTGGCGCCGAAAAGGGGTGGCACTTTTTGACGGGTGAAGAAGTAGAGATCCGAAAAGTAGCAAAATCTGTTGGTTTTCGATATAAATGGGATGAAAGATCCAAACAGTTTTCGCACTCCGCAGCCATTATGCTGTTAAGCGGAGAAGGAAAAGTGAGTCGCTATCTCTATGGAATCCGCTATAGTGGTAAAGACTTACGTAATGGCCTCATGGAAGCCGCCGACGGGAAAGTGGGAACTACGATTGATAAAGTGTTCTTGTGGTGTTACCACTATGACCCGCAAGAAAAATCTTATGTATTAAATGCGTATCGCCTCATGCAAATTGGCATGGGAATCGTACTGTCTTTGGTTGCGGTTGGCTTGGTGTGGTATTGGAAAAGCGAAACCAGAGCAAAATCTGTTCAACCAGAAGATTTTGTTCAATCCGATAAAATCTGACAAATAATTGAATTAACCTGAATAGTCGAATGACGCCGAAACACAACAATAACCGCACAATGATAGGAGTCCTGGCTGCCGGGATTCTGGCGATCATCTACATGATCTATGTGATGGTGGCTCCCCAAGGGGGACATATTCAAGGGTGGACGCCACGTGCTTCATCAACACTGGCTGAAGGGACCGACTGGGTGTTCAACTTTATTAATTACTGGAATTACCTGTTTTTTATTGGGGTAGTTGCAGCAATGGGCTATTTCATCTACAAGTATCAGCGTAAATCGGATTCCGACCGGACTGAGAAGGTAAAGGATAGCATTGCTTTTGAAATGTTCTGGGTAATATTTCCAACATTGTTGGTGATGGTGGTATTTGTTTTGGGAGCAAGAGACTATATGGGACAACGGGTAACTCCTAAAAACGTGTACGAAATTCAAGCGACGGCATTCCAATGGGGATGGACTTTCACCTATCCGAATGGAGGAACCTCCGATAGCCTTGTGGTCCCCGCCAATCAACCCGTGCGTATGGTCATGACCAGCAATGACGTGTTGCACAGTTTTTATATCCCTGACTTTCGCGTAAAGCAAGATGTGATCCCAAATCGTTTTACATATGTGTGGTTTAATGCGCCTAAGCCAACCTTAAAGTATAATCGGCCTAATGATTCCACGTTGACGGTTTCCAGTTTAGACCGCAAACATATACTACACTGTACTGAATATTGTGGGACATCCCACTCCGGAATGGATCGTAACGTCCAGGTGATGGCATACAATGACTTCGAGACATGGTTAGAAGAGTTGACCAAAGTAGATGAGTCGGCAGAAGGCGGGAAGAAAGTATTTGAAAGTAAATGTCAATCTTGTCATTCTGCGGATGGTACGCCGGGAATTGGCCCCACATGGAAAGGACTCTGGGGGAGTAATCGGAGTGTAAGTCCTGGTGGTGCTGTGCCGGCTGACGAAAACTATATCCGTGAATCCATTCTGAATCCAGGCGCTAAGGTAGCGAATGGCTTTCCGAATGCGATGACCAATTTTACGGGCCTGATTAAAGATGGCGAAATAAAGGCCATTATTGAATACATGAAAACCTTGAAGTAAATCCCTTTATTGAAATTAGGAGAAACATGAGCGTTACCATGATTGAGCCGGGCCAAACAATGCCCGCAATCGAACACCACTACCTGAATGCTGAAAAGGGAATCAAGAGTTGGTTAACAACAGTTGACCATAAGCGGATTGGGATCATGTATCTCATTTCGGTGGTACTCTTTTTTGCTGTAGGAGGCTTGTTGGCGGTATTTGTTCGCTTAGAACTGCTTACACCAGGACGAACGATAATGGATGCAGCTATGTACAACCGGGTGTTTAGTGCGCACGGGATTGTAATGGTGTTTCTATTCATCATCCCGTCTATTCCGGCATCATTAGGAAACTTTTTATTGCCTATCATGATTGGGGCGAAAGATGTGGCCTTCCCAAGACTCAACCTTGCCAGTTTCTACATCTACTGGGCTGGGGGTATTTTAGGTATCATCGGTATGCTCTCTGGGGCGGTTGATACGGGTTGGACCTTTTACGCACCTTATTCTACCACTACAACAACCGTGGTTTGGATGACGTTAGCGGTCTTTGTTGCTGGTTTTTCGTCCATTCTTACGGGCTTAAACTTTGTGGTTACAATTCATAAGATGCGTGCTCCCGGCATGACATGGACGCGACTTCCGCTCTTCCTTTGGGGAATTTACGCCACTGCCATTATTCAGGTGTTGGCCACTCCAGTGATTGGGATTACCATGTTATTGTTGATGATGGAAAAACTGATTGGAATTGGCATTTTCGATCCTAAGTTGGGAGGAGATCCCGTTTTATACCAGCACTTCTTCTGGTTCTATTCCCATCCTGCGGTTTATATCATGATTTTGCCTGCGATGGGCGTTATTTCGGAATTGATGGCCACTTTTTCGCGTCAGAAAATATTTGGTTATAAAGCAATTGCCCTTTCCTCTATGGCAATTGCATTGGTAAGTTTCTTGGTTTGGGGGCACCATATGTTCGTAGCCGGCCAATCAGAAGTGGCTGCAATCATCTTCTCGGCAATTACTTACTTAGTGGGTGTGCCAACAGGTATTAAGGTGATTAGTTGGGTGGGGACAATGTATAAAGGTTCTATCTCGCTACGTGCGCCAATGATCTATGCCCAAATGTTTTTGTTTTTATTCACAATTGGTGGATTAACGGGCATTATGCTTGGTTCCTTGAATGTGGATGTACACCTTCATGACACCTATTATGTGGTGGCGCATTTCCACTATGTAATGATGGGCGGTACGGTAATTGCTTTCCTTGGTGGTTTACATTACTGGTGGCCCAAAATGACAGGAAAAATGTACAATGAATCCTTAGCAAAGTGGGCTGCAGGTTTAATCTTTATTGGGTTTAATGTTACCTTCTTTACCCAGTTCATTTTGGGTAGTCAAGGAATGCCGCGTCGTTATTACGACTATGTTCCAGAATATGCTAGCTTGCATGCATTTTCAACATATGGGTCGTGGATTTTGGGTCTTGGCTTGTTAGTTGCCTTCATTTGTTTCATCCATTCTTTGATCAAAGGAGAACAAGTCGGCGCAGATCCATGGGGAGGTACTACCCTCGAATGGCTCACAACATCTCCTCCGGATGCCCATAACTTTAAGCGAGTGCCCTTGGTTACGCGCAATCCATACGACTATGATGCGGCCTATGATGATCTCTTGGGGGATGGAATGGGCGATGGCGCTTCCAGAACACCCGTCGTAAGTCCCAGTCGTTCCTAAAGAGGCGTACCTCACAATTTGTAATTTTGAAAGATTTTCCGACAAACAAGTTTTATGAGCACGACAGCAACCGCAATTGATACCGGTCATCACGACCATGATCATGATCATCCGGAATATCTGCAACACCATTTCGTGAGTGCAGACCAGCAGTTTGATTCTGCCAAAATGGGTATTTGGCTCTTTTTGGTGACCGAAGTGCTATTGTTCAGTGGAATCTTTGTGGCATACGCGGTTTTCCGAAACTGGTATCCTGAATCGTTTCACGAGACTTTTTCCACCCTTAACATTGTATATGGGTTTGTGAACACCTGTGTACTCCTCACTTCGTCTTATACGATGGTGATGGCGATCAATAGCATCCAAAACAATCAAGTGGATAAAATGGTGAATTACCTATTTACTACTGTTGCTTTGGGTGCGGTCTTTATGCTTGTTAAGACTGTGGAGTATAAGGAAAAGTATGATGGCGGTATTTTCTTTTGGCTCTGGGAACCACACGGACACCATTACGAACATCTGGCAAATGTCGCTTATGCTTCTATTTTTATGAAGCTATATTTTGTCGCGACGGGTATTCATGGTCTTCACGTTCTTATTGGCATGCTCTTGCTGTTGTGGGTTGCTTGGAAGGGCAAAGAAGGTCGCTGGTCTTCTGATTATTATAACTATGTTGAAGTATCAGGTTTGTACTGGCACTTGGTGGACATTATATGGATCTTCTTGTTCCCTCTCCTTTACTTGACATCCTGATTGAATAGTCGCGTTTTACCAAAACAGATTTTAAACACCCCATAAATCCTTTAGTATGGCACACGGACATAGCCACGAAGGCGGCGGACATCACATTGTTCCGCAGAGCGTTTTAAGAAACACCTTTCTTGCGCTTTTAGTTCTTACTTTAATTACCGTTGGGACTTCCATGTTTTTGCATGCAGTACCCTCTTTAGGATTCCTTGGTATTCCGCTCGCCATTCTACTGGCAACAGGAAAAGCCAGTTTGGTGGTCATGTACTTTATGGGTATTAAGTACGACAAACCCATCAATGGAGTTATTGCGGTTGGTATGGTGTTGTTTGTCGTTATTTTCATGGTGTTTACCATGATGGACACAACCACCCGTAAAGCATTTGGGGATCGGTTCGGGACCACCACAATGGAAGATGCCGAACATTGGAAAGAATTAAAAGCTCGCGAAAAGGAGATTTTGGAAGGTGCAAAAAAAGTTCCATTGACCCCCGCAGACTATCAACGCTTGGGCGCGGTTCCTGCTGATACGACGGCTAAACAATAAACAAATTTTGTTATATCTGGACTTGATTACGCGGTGATATGGTGTTAAACTGTATCACCGTATTTTTTGTGGAAATGGCAACATTCGTATTTTTGTTTGTCCTGATGTTTGCTCCGGTATTCTTTATCATACTGGCTTGGTTTCTTACGTCCGTTTTCCGCATATACTTTCCAGAAAAGATGCTCCCCATTCATTACGATCCGGCTTGGCGGCGGCGCGAGGCTACCCAAAAAGGCTTGATGGTTCCTGTGGGCGTGCAAGATATTTTTGAGGACCAGCAACGACTAAGACGGGAAAGGCCGCCTGTATATTATGAATATGACGGCGTGTCTTCGGATGGATTTCCGTCGGAATGGGAGTGCGAGCTGTGGGAAAGGAGAAATTGAGACTTTAATCTCAGAATGATTCTGGAAAGATTATCGTTCTCGGAAAAAAGTGTTCAGATCATTTTTTGTGCCAAAGCGTCTAACAAAAACGTGCTTATTTGTTGATAACTCTTTTGGAGAATGGTTTTTATAGGTACATTTTTGGATTCACCAATTGCCACTTTGGTCACATGACATGGTACACCATTCGAGGCGGCAACAAATACAATGGCATAAGACTCCATATCGCTGAGATCCGCAATTTTCTGCCAGTACACCCGATCTTTTGGATCCTTCGAAATGTGTTCCTGGGTTACCAAAATACCTTCTTTAAGGTGTTTAAATGGGGTTTCTAAGGAAAGTCGGGGATAAATGGGCATGGTGAACTCGCTTCGGTCTCCTTCAAAAACTTGGGTACAAGCAATGATCTCGCTGTTATCAAATTGTGGGTTATACTTGGTTGCGGTTCCAATATGAAGAACTTTAGATGGCTTGGTACTTTTAATAATCTGTTCCGATCTTAAGGTTGCCTTAATTTTCCCAACCCCCGTGATGGCCACAATCAGGTTATTGTCCTGATCATATTGCCCCTCGGAGAGACCATCAAAACGTCCAGCGTGATATTGCTTAAGAAAATATTGCGCTTCTTGCTGGGTTGAAAAAATGATGGCTGTCATAATGATTTTAATTACTTCTGAGGATACAAAAAAAGGATTTATGAAAGTAATAGACATCATTCAGCGTGCCAAAAACCCCTTGGTCTCATATGAAATTATTCCTCCGAAACGTGGTGGAACTATTCAACAGATATTTGAACTAATTGAACCGTTGCAAAAATATAGTCCACCATTTATAGATGTGACGAGTCATGCAGCGGAAGTTCAGTTCGAGGAGTTGGCAAATGGAGTCGTTAAGCGCACAGTCAAGCGTAAACGCCCTGGGACATTGGGACTTTGTGCTGCTATCAAAAGTAAATTTGGGATCGAGACCGTTCCACATTTGCTTTGTGAGGGATTCACGAGAGAGGAAACCGAAGATGCGCTTATTGAGCTAAATTATCTTGGCATTCAAAATGTTTTGGCCTTGCGGGGAGATCATCATGGATTTTTGAAGCCGCTCGCTAGTAATCGGTCTAGGAATACTTATGCGGCGGACTTGGTTCATCAGATCACAGCCATGAATAGAGGAGAATATCTGGAAGAAATGTTAGATGCTGCCAAGACGGATTTTTGTATTGGGGTGGCGGGTTATCCGGAGAAGCATTTTGAAGCCCCCAATATGCAGCGGGATATTCAGTATCTCAAGTTAAAAGTAGAGGCTGGTGCAGATTATATTGTGACGCAGATGTTTTTTGAAAACCGTCATTTTTTTGCATTTGTAGATGCCTGTAGGACGGCAGGTATTACGGTTCCCATTATTCCGGGTTTGAAGGTGCTTACGAGTAAAGCCCATCTTAAATCATTGCCAAAGAGTTTTTATTTGGAATTGCCAGAACCCTTGGTTATGGAAGTGGAAGCGGCCTCTAAGGAACAGATTCCGGAAATTGGGATGCGCTGGACGACACGCCAGGCAGAAGAATTGCTCTCCAATGGGTATAATGTTCATTTCTACATTATGCAACAAGCCAAACATATTGTACCTGTGGTGGATGCGCTTCACAAGATGGCCTAAAGAGAAACTTGTGGCTGATAATAAAAATGGCGTACTTGTACAAGGGCTACAAGTACGCCATAAATTTTTATTTGCGGCGTTATTTTCCGGATAGTCTTCCGTTTGGGAGGTTACCAATTCCTTTCTTTCGCATAGCCGCTTCGATATCCGAAACCGAACGAGGCGCAATGCCCGACAAGAGCTTCAGGCCATCTTTCGTGGCGAGATAATCATCTTCGATTCTTACGCCGATATTCCACCATTTTGGATCCACTTCTTCGGATGGTTTGATATAAATACCCGGTTCAATTGTAAAGACCATGCCTTCTTCGATTTTATTGCCGCCCCAATCATGGACATCTAATCCAATATGGTGAGCAACGCCGTGTAGGGTGAAATTCCGGAACTTGCTACGTTCTTTCAGCAGTCCCATTTCCATCAATCCATCAGCAATCACGTTGTGTGCGACGATAGACAATTGGTTGAGGGGTGTACCGATTTTGCCTGCGTCGGCAGCGGCATTTTGTGCTTTCAGACAAAGTTCGTAGATGGCTTTTTGTTCGGGGGTAAATTTCCCGTTTGCAGGAAATGTTCGGGTGATGTCGGCGGTATAGCCCATATACTCGGCAGCGGCATCAATTAAGACCATGTCTCCATCTTTTATCTGGCGGCGATTGGTATTGTAGTGGAGGATGGTGGTGTTCTCACCGCTTCCAACGATGGAGGGGTATCCGGGGAAGGCAGCACCATTTAATTGATATACATATTCCAAAACCGCTTCTAATTGATATTCAAACATGCCCGGTTCTGCACTTTGCATGGCTTCGAGGTGTGCTGTAGCAGAAATATCTATGGCTTTTTGCAGAACTCGCATTTCTTCCGGTTGTTTAACGCCGCGCAGTTCCCGCAAAATTTGTGGTAAGAGATCACGGTTGGGGGCAAGTTTACGCTCGGTAAACTGCGTCTTCAGATACCCAATGGTTTTGGTAATGATAGGCATCCAGCGTGGGTTGGGCGCATCGGCTCCTTCGAGGCCATCTTGAAAAGGCATGTGGTATATTTTGAATTTATTGCTGTCCAATAACTTCCCAACCACTTCTTCGAATCGGGTATTGTCTATGGCGAGTGCAACACCTAATTCTTTGATTGCTCGGTCTGCTCCAAAAAGGCGTCCGTTCCAAGTTTCGGTTTGAGGATTTCTGGGTGGGACAAAAAGTATTTCTTTTACCGTTTTACCATCCACTTCTACCCCAGCGGGTGCAAGGAGTAAAAAGGTTCCTTCTTCATGAGAGCCTGTAAGGTAGTAGGTATTCCGGTCTGGTTGGTACTCAAAATCGGTATCGTTAGAACGATTGCGGAGCGGGTTGTTCAGGAAAAGTGCGAGGGCATCTGGCGGTAACTTGGCGATAACGGCTTCGCGGCGGTTTTTGGTGAAGGCTGCTGAGAGGCCCACATCATAGCGTGCCGGATAGTCTGGTATCGTAGGTTGGGCAAATACTGGTATTGATACCAAAAGTGCAAGCAAAAGAAAAAAGAGTCGTTTCATTGAATAATAGATTTGGGATTATAACGAATGAAGGACTGAAATATACAGTATTCGGTTACGCAATTGTAAATTTGTGAATGCAAAAAGGAAAAGAGGGTGGAAAAAGAATTTGGCAACCGTACATCATAAAGATTAGGGCGGCACCCTTCGCCCGATGAAGCGGTTTATGTTTACAAGCCAATTTTATGTTTACAAGCCAACCCTATTGTCGTTTTTAGGCGGGACGAGCGATGTTGTTGTCCCTAAGTATTTGCAGCAATTTATCGTGAATGCCACCAAATCCACCATTCGACATAATAAGAACAACATCGCCTGGGCGAACCATTTGGACGAGAGAGGGAAGCAACGCCTCTGCATGTGGGAAGTGTGCAGCGATGATGCCAGACGCACCAATACGATCGGTTACCTGCTGTACATTCATAAAATTAGCCGGATCATCATTGTGTCGCAAAGGCGGTGCGCTGATGAAAACGGCATCGGCGCGGTCAAACGCCTGTGCGTAGGCATCTTCAAAAACCTTTCGCCTGCTAGAATTGGAGCGCGGTTCAAAAACAGCAACCACCCTTCGGCTGGGCCAGTGCTCCCGTATGGCGGCAATAGTGGCTTCAACCGCAGTAGGGTGGTGGGCGAAATCATCTACCACCACCACATCATTTTCGATCCCACGCACTTCCTGACGTCGTTTTAGACCTCTAAATGATAAATAGGCTGCTGCAATTTCCTCCGGTGTTAAACCTTCGGCCAGAGCAATGGTCAAAACGCCGAGGGCATTGGTCAGGTTGTGTTTACCAGACATCGGAAAAAACATTTCAGGAAGGCATAATCCATCCACCGTGGGCGTAAAAAATTGTCCACCATCCACAGACCGGATATTTGTCGCAGACACATGATTGCCCTTGAAGCGTAATCCATAATACCGTATCTGGGCTTGGGTAAATGGGGCAATATTCCGTACTGCCTCGTCGTCGCCACAAAGTGCCAAGGTGCCTTTAGGGTTCACAATTCCTGCAAACTGTTCAAAAGCCTCACGATACATATCCCATGAATCGTAAATATCTGCGTGGTCATACTCCATAGCTGTCACAATGGCGCATGTGGGTTGATAATGAAGAAACTTTGGACGTTTGTCGAAATACGCACTATCGTATTCGTCTCCTTCTACGATAAAATGGGCACCCTTTCCTACACGATAACTGGTTCCGGTATTGGTCATCACACCTCCCACTAAGTATCCCGGGTCTTTACCTGCATGGAGAAAGGTATGTGCCAGAATGCCGGTCGTGGTGGTTTTTCCATGCGTTCCAGCTACAACCAAGGCCCGCTTGTCTTTGAGGAAAAAGTGGGCGAGGGCTTCTGGAAAAGACTGTTGTACCAAGCCTTTTTCGCGTGCGTACTGGGCTTCTGGGTGGGTGGGGATACAGGCATTGCCCGTAATAATCAAGTCGGGTGGGGGAGTTAAATGGGCTTCATGATAGCCTTCATGGAAGTCCACGCCCATTTCGCGTAGCCGTGTACTCATCGGAGGCCATGCGGCCTCGTCTGCTCCGGATACGTGATAACCAGCCTCTTTGAATAATCCTGCCATGGAACCCATCCCTGTCCCGCAAATACCAATAAGATACACCGATTGGATTTCGGAAGCAGGAGGAACTTCGGGTCTTTGAAATATGCGAAGATGGGCATCCGGGAAGTCGGATAATGCTCTCATAATGGATAAAACGTGTTTAGAAATTATGAACCAACAGCTTGCGCCAAAAGAGCCTGAAAGGCCAGCAGGCTTTGTTCACCCTGCACCCCCACCATCACCGAGCCGTCTTTGCGGATGACGTAGGTGGTTGGAAGGACATCGGAAAGGGATGGATCAAGAAAAGAGAGGTCTTGGTCTGGTGCTTGGCTGTCTAATTGCTTGAACGTGAGTTTAAGGTTGTTCTTTTGGAGGAATTGCTGAACCTCTGCGCCCTTATCTGCGGGATCATCCAAAGACAAGGCCATCACAGCTACTTCGGGGTTTTTTTCTGCGAAAGTGGCCAATGCAGGTAATTCACGGATGCAAGGTGGACACCAAGTGGCCCATAGGTTTAAAAATATCACCTTACCCTTTTGTTCTCCAATCCATTTTTTTACATCGGGGCTAGAAATCAAAAGTTGGGGGTTTTGCTTGGCTGGAGAGACGGTACGTTGTGGTTGTGTAGCATCTGTACAGCCTGTTATTGTCGTAAAAAGGAAGATGAAGCCAAGGACGCGAAAGTGCAATCGGGTAATAAGTCCCATTTTTGTTTAATTAAAGTCGTTAAAGATTGATGGTAAGGACAAACTAAATTACGTAATTTTCAGCCCATCCAAACCATCCTATTCTCATATCCATATGAACCTATTACGGAAAACGCTTTATTGGAGCTTACTGGCCTTATTTGCTCCCTTGATTTGGGCACAGACAGGGGCACAATCAACCGAAACAGGACGTGCCTTATTGTTGCGTGCGGCGCAATATTGTGGATCGCCGGAAGCCTTTAAATCCCTAAAAGTTTTACAGATTCAGGCAACTTCTAAAATGTTTCAAACGGCTACCCCGATAGAAGTTAAGACCGATCGTGTTCAGGTTTTTCCTACTCGTGTGGCCACCCGCATGTATATAACAGGACAATTGGCTTCCGAAATTCTGATGGGCGAACAGGCCTTTCATGTGGTGAATGGGGTACGTTTTGAATTACCCCGTGTCGAGGCGCGGCGGATGCGCTCCTTGCTGTGGGCCGAGTTACCATTCCTTTTTAAACATGCCAACGAGCCGTCTCTTAAAGTTGAATTTGCTGGTAAAAGTACCGTCGAAGAAAAATCTGTAGATGTTGTGCTGATTCTCCCGCCAGGAGAAAAAGAGGTGGTGCAGCTCTATTTAGAAACCGAAACAGGCCGTCCGGTGACTTTGATTTTGGCAGATCAAAGCAACCCACAACGATCCGCAGTCTATTGGACTTTCGGGGATTGGCGCAAAACGGGCGGCTTTCATTTTCCGCATAAGATTACGTTATTTGCAAATGATAACGCCATTCAGGAAACCCGATGGGATGCGGTTTTGATCAATCCAGAGGTGAATGAAGCCATTTTTACCGATAAGTCAGATGAATAAAGAGTACTATCGCTTTTTAAAATATGGAATGGGCATCCTTGTGTTTCTGTTTTGCATCCCAGGATGTAGGCCTGCAAACCCCCCTCAAGCAAAAGAAATCCTTTTTAAAGCCCGAAAAGTACATGGTTCCGAAATACTAAACCGCGCAACTGTGCGGTTCGTTTTTCGAGGAAAATCCTTTGAGGTCCGACGATTTGATGGTTTTTTTCTCTATAAAAGGCGCTACACAGACAGTGTCGGAATGGTAGAGGAAGCCTTGTCGAATACTGGTATCACCCAATTTATTAATGGCAAACCACAAGTATTGGATGAAAAAGCAAAGGCGAAAATCGAAACGGATCTAAATTCTGTGGTCTATTTTGCCTTGTTGCCGTTCAACTTAGACGACGAGGCGGTACGGTCGCAGTATTTGGGGCAGGCAGAAATACAAGGCGAACCATATTATAAGGTTGGAATTCGTTTTACACCGTCCAACGGTGGTAAAGACTGGCAAGATCGGTATATTTATTGGTTCCACCAAAGTAGAGGTACGATGGACTACCTTGCCTACTATTATCATACCAATGAAACCGGATCACGTTTTCGTAAAGCGGTTCGGGTGCGTGAACGGTCGGGAGTACGTTTTGCTGATTACGAGAACTACGCTGATCCCGAAAGTGCGGATCGAAAGATTCGTGAAAATTTAGTGTCTTTTCCAACGCGATTTGAGCAAGGGCGGTTAAGGTTGCTTTCTGAGGTGAATCTGGAAGGGATTTCGGTTGTCCCATTAACCCAAACATGGGCGTCGGTGGATGCTACCCATTGAGTTCTCGCAACGTGGATAGTATATTTACAAGGATTTAACGTAAGGTCCAATGCGGATAAAGTCTGGAAAAAGACCTTTTAGCTTACGATTACGGATACCCACCCCAATCAATCCACCAAAAAAACAGGAACCATTATGAGGTTGAATCGCTCTTTTATTGTACTGGGTGCGCTCAGTTTGATTTTGTGGACAGGGGGATGTAATCTGTTCAAACGTAAACCAGCTACAAATTCCAACGGTAATGGAGCCGTTGTGGTTAATCCACCGCCGGTAACAGCAAATCCACCCAGCCAGCAAATCATTTATGTGGGTACATTTGATGATATTCGGACAGGCGGGATGTCTTTCGCTACCAGCCCGTCGTTTAGTCAAGCACGTTCGGCACTGTTGTCGAGGTTCCCAAGAGTGCGCTTAGTGGCATTACAGACCCTTGCAACAGAGAATTTAGACAATGTTAAACTTCTGATTTTGCACGTTTTGAGAGGCCAACGTCAGCAAATGATGGCTTTAAGTGTTGCAGAGCGGCAAAGCCTGATCAATTTTGTGGCCAACGGAGGTTCTGTCTTGGTAATGACGGATCATATTGACTTTAATGATGCCAACCAAAGTCTGTTGGCTCCTTTTAACATGAGTAGTAGAGGGGTGGTTCGGGACATGAGTGTGGTTACTGTAGCTTCGCCCCGAAGCAATACGGTTACCAATGGCCGTTTTGGGATTGTAAATAGTTTTTCACAGAATTGGTCTGGAGGGTTTTCACGTGTACCTTCGAATGCCCTCCGCATTGCCGGAAACCAGCAAGGGGATGCTTTGGTGGTTTTTGAGCCTCGTGTAATTTCAAACATTGCGGGCGCAGCCGTTTTTTTCTCGGATGTGAGCAGTTTTGTTGATGACAAAGCAACAGGTATGTATAGTACCAATGAAGTGCTGTTTCTGAATACCGTAGATTATTTGCTGGGCGCGGCCCGTTAACCATAACCAGTTTTGAAGGCGGCTCAGGAAAGCCGCCTTTTTTATATATGGCCCTGCTATCCTTTCCTGTTTTTGTCCAAAAAGCCCTGCATGACTTCTTGGAACCTGAAGAAGAAATTCGCTTTGCCGATACGAGTGTTCGGGAAGCCATGCTGCTTGATCTCCGAAAACCGCTCTTGTTGGCGTTGGCTTGGCTGATATTTGTCTTGGTTCTCTTATGGCTGCTTAATCCCGATTGGCCGCCAAACTGGGGTGAATTCCCCACATTTCCCAATTGGGTCGGAATAGGGCTTGTCCTTTGGTCTATAGGGCGTCTGCTTTGGATGTTCGAAATGGCATATGAAGAAGTATGGTATTTCGTGACAGACCGTCGGTGTATCGTTGTAGCCAAAGGCCATTTTATGACCCATACCGATGACCTGTTTCCTGATCCAGCAACCGAAGTTCGGGTGGAAATACATCCAAGTGGATGGGCAGATGTCTTTTTTGAAAGACTACGTGAGCAAGACGATCATCGAAAGGTGGACTTAGAGATGTGTTTTTTTGGGATTCGTAACTATGCTAATGCTAAAAAGGCATTGGGTACACTCTTGTTATCTGGCCCGTATGTTGACAATGGCCCGCGTAGCTGAAGCCATCTATATGACATTGGAGGTGGGTGTATTGGAAGTGTGTTTGGCCTAAGAGATTCGCATGTGTGATATACGGTTTAGGGGGTAAGACCGGCTGTACTGCAAAAGTGGTGATGGCCCATGATTATTTGGGGGTTTCGTCGGCCTCTAAGATGGATTACGAAACCCCGAATTTTCCCTGTGGGTGTCATGCAGCCTTATTGTATGGCCGCTGGTCTCAAAATCTGTAACCATAATCAGAAAACGTGGTCTTTGATTTGCCAACGTGGATAGCATAGCCTCTTGAGATTTTCGGTGGGATGAAAGTCCGTGTTGAGAGGCTATAGTTGGAAAGGCACGATGAGGCGCTTGTTCATCGTGCCTTGTTGGTTTGCTACAAATCGGTGATACAACCCTGACTGGCATTTTCCACGTTCTTGATATACTTCCACAAATAACCGCTCGAAACCCGGTAAGGTGGTTTTTTCCAAGCCGCCTTACGGATTGCAAGTATTTCTTCTGGAATTTGGACAGAGATACTATTGTTTTTAGCATCCAGAACGATGGTGTCGCCATCTTGAATGAGGGCGATTTCGCCTCCTTCCATCGCTTCGGGTGTTACATGGCCTACCACGAATCCATGAGTTCCGCCCGAAAAACGCCCGTCAGTGATCAGGGCTACCGAGTCCCCCAAGCCAGCACCCATAATGGCTGATGTAGGTTTCAGCATTTCCGGCATTCCCGGTCCACCTTTTGGTCCAACGTATCGTATCACCACGACGTGCCCGGGTTTAACGAGGCCATGATGGATGCCATGGTTAAGGTCGGCTTCGGAGTCGAAACAAATGGCTTCTCCGACAAAACGCTCACCTTCGTGCCCTGTTATTTTTGCAACCGCTCCTTCTTTTGCAATATTGCCATACAAAATCTGTATATGCCCTTCTGGTTTGATGGGATTAGAAAGCGGGCGAATCAGGTCTTGGTCTTCGGGAAAATCCGGAACGGCGACTAAATTCTCTGCAACTGTTTTGCCTGTAACTGTTAAACAACTTCCGTCTAATAAGCCTTCGCGAAGCATGAATTTCATCAAAGCAGGAATGCCACCGATTTTAAAGAGGTCTTCCATGAGGTACTTGCCACTGGGTTTCATGTCTGCGAGCAGTGGCGTGGTATCCGAAATCTTCTGAAAGTCATCCATACAAAGCTCAATACCACCTGTTTTGGCAATAGCAATTAGGTGCAGAACAGCATTGGTGGATCCACCCAGTACCGTGATTACTTTCATGGCATTAAGCAAAGAGGCCCGTGTGATAATGTCTTTGGGTTTGAGGTCTTGTTCAATCAGCAACCGGATCGCTTCTCCGACCGTTTGGCATTCTCGCTTTTTGGCCTCGCTTCGTGCTGGGCTGGAGGAACTGAAAGGCAAACTCATGCCCATTGCTTCTATGGCCGAACTCATGGTGTTTGCAGTGTACATACCCCCACAAGCGCCCGGTCCGGGACAGGCATTTTTAATGATCTCGCGGTAGTCTTCTTCGTTGATCTTGCCTTGGAGCTTTTTTCCATACGCTTCGAATGCCGAAACAATGTTCAGTTTTTCGCCTTTATAATGACCACCATTGATGGTTCCGCCATACACCATAATGGCCGGGCGGTTCATGCGGAGCATTGCTATGATTGCACCGGGCATATTTTTATCACATCCGGCAGTAAACAATAAGCCATCATAAAAATGTGCGCCCGTGATAGATTCAATGGAGTCGGCTATGATTTCGCGGGAAGGCAGCGAATAGCGCATCCCGTCATTACCATTGGTAATTCCATCGCTAACACCAATGGTATTAAAAATAAGGCCTACCATACCGGCCTCCTGTACGCTTTTCTTTTGTAGAGCGGCAAACATTGCAAGGTGCATGTTGCAGGGGTTGCCATCGAAGCCCGTGCTTCCAATGCCAATGAATGGTTTGTCGAGGTCGTCATATGGAACACCGGAACCGATGATCATGGATTGGGCAGCTGGTAGGGATTCGTCTTGGGTAAGTAGTCGGCTATACTTGTTGAGTACTTTTTTGGACATGGGTTATGGATGTCAAGGTTCTGTATGAATTCGTTTACCGAAGATAAGGCCATTCACTTACAAAAACGATATGAGTTAAAAAGAAGAAAGCGGCCTTCTTCTTGGAAAGTCGCTTTTAAGCATATCGGTTGAATTGTTTTTACCGTGTTGGGGCAATATCGTGCAGTAATTCCTCATTAGAAGTTGTTTGGTTGATGCGTTTAATTAATGCTTGTCCGGCTTCTATGGGGTGTCGCATGTTTAAAACCCGCATCAACGTATGCTGTCGGTAGGTGAGGTCGCCGAGTAACTGGTCTTCGTTTCGTGTTCCGGAACGTCGAACATTAATGGCAGGGAAAATGCGTTTATTGGCCATTTCACGGTCCAAAACAATTTCGCAATTACCTGTTCCTTTAAATTCTTCCAAGATCACCTCGTCCATACGGCTGCCTGTATCAGTGAGTGCAGTTGCTATAATCGTGAGTGAACCACCACGTTCTAATTTTTTTGCGGCGCCAAATATCCGTCGAGGGATATTAAGTGCACGTGAGTCTAAACCACCT
Source organism: Bacteroidetes bacterium UBA2364 (assembly GCA_002344075.1). Classification (GTDB taxonomy): domain Bacteria; phylum Bacteroidota; class Rhodothermia; order Rhodothermales; family UBA2364; genus UBA2364. The sequence continues at coordinate 29,919 of DDTM01000083.1, read as the reverse complement.
GAAAGGGTGCGGCCACTCCCTGCATTAAAGAGGTTGAACGTTCTGCCAAGGCGGGTAAGAGAGTCAATCAAAAAAACCACATCCCGACGCATTTCCACCAAACGCAGGCAGTATTCTAATGCAAGGGTAGAAACCCGAACATGGTTGTCTTCCTCGCGGTCGTTAGAGGAAGCAAAAACCATTGCAGGAATGTTGCGCTTAAAGTCGGTTACTTCTTCTGGGCGTTCATCCACCAAGAGTGCCACCAAGGCCGCCTGAGGATGGTTTTGATGGATTCCTCGCGCAATGCCGTGCAAAATCATTGTCTTTCCGCTACGGGGTGGAGAGACAACCATCGCACGTTGCCCTTTTCCGATAGGCGCGACAATGTCTATCATACGCATTGGAATGTCTTTAGCGTTGGTAACTAAATTCCATTTCTCGTTGGGGTGAATCGTAGGTTCGTTTACATCCAAGGGAATTTTTACCCAGCGATCAACCGGAATACCCATCACCTTTTCTACGGTTTTAATGACCATATCCCCTTTTTTACCTGGTACGGCGGTTCCTTCGATGGTAACACCGTCCCGCAAATGGAACCGTTTAATCATCGGTGGGGGAACAAAGGGGTCCAACTCACCTTTGGGCAAGTCATGACGCAGCGTTCGTACAAAGCCAAATTTTTTATCTCCGATAAGCTCCAGCAGACCGGTAAAATATTGTTCTTCCATCAAAACGTTTTGGGTTTTAAGTTATCGGGTGCGTAAGATTTGGTTTATCCCGCGAAATATGGCTTCCGGTTGCTTATTTTGCCGGAACAACCGAGGGGGAAACGTCATCATACGCAACGGGATCAATCGAACATATGCGTTTGATAGCGCGGATGATTGGCCGATACGCGCTCAAAATAAGGCGGATGGATATTGGTTTGCAATAAAATGTCTCGTTCCGCAAAGTATTCAAAGGAAGGACAAAAAAATGCTTATTGGTACAATTTCGTTAGTGGCTACCATAATTCTGCTCCGTCATTCGGTGTTCCGGCTTCGTGCGTTTGTGGACCTGCTGGCTGCTTCCGGTTATGACCGCCTTGTTTTTCAGTATAGACAAGGGGAGATTGCCTCTATGGTTTTGGCGATTCGTCATATTTTAGGAATGATTGCTTCCGGGGCAGCCGCATTTGCCATTGGGCATGGAGCTACGGCGGTGGCTGGTCTTTTGGTGTTGGTCATCGCCAGTTTATTTATGCCAAAACAAAGATTTCCGGCCTATTCTTTAACCACCATAGCGCCGCATAAAAGGAAATGGATCTTTAAAGTATCTTTGTTATTTCTACTGCTTCCGGTGGTGATGGGTGGAGCGTTATGGTGGTTTTCTATTAGGACAACAGGATGGGCATTTTATATTTTGGGGTTGGTCATTGCCGATATTGTGATTCCGGTTTGGGTAAACATGGCGGCACGTATCATGGGGTGGAAAGAACGGTCTGTCTCAAAAAAAAGTATTCGTACTCTTAAACGAATCGTGCGTACCAGAAAAGACCTGGGAAGGGTGTTTGTGTGGGGAAACAAAGAAGAGTATCTGGTCTTTGTTCGTTACCTAAGTAAATATATTCCAATATTATATACCCATGATTATTGTACCCATCCGCAAGAGGTGGCGTTGTATCTGGAACACGACCTAAAGCCGGAGCATCGTTTGGTCGTGGTATTGGTTGGGTGTGAAACGGAACACAAAGCCGAACTTTCCGCTTTTCAAAGATTACATCGTCTATGGTCTCCGGATGTGGTGTTGGTATTGCCTACATCGTCCGAAGATACCGCCCTGTCTGTTCTGTTACACACCATAAAGTCCAAAGACACGGTTATATTTAATGCAGATGATCCCGGAGCCGAAAAAAATGCCCTTTTCTCCGAAGGCAAAAATTGGCTGGTTTCATCGCATGGGGCTGCTGCGGATATACAGTTGTTTGAATATCCAGATATGCCGGAATGGATCGGCCTACGGGACGAACGTGCTACTTGGTATCGGCTAAGGCATTCGGGTCAGGATGAAAAAGCCCATCTGAATGCCGTGTTATATACGACTGCCTTGATGCGCATCGCTGGAAAAGAACTTCCTTTTGAACCAATAGAGGAACCTACGTTTATGAAAGAAAAAAAAGCCACAGCCTCGGTGAAATCCGGCCTAAAATCTGTCATTCGAGATCATATGGAATGTGCATTGGTCAAGACTGAACTGGGCGACTTTGGCAAGCAGTATCGGGGAAAGGTTCGAGATACCTATGCGGCAGACGGAAAGTTGATTTTGGTCTCAACCGATCGTATTTCTGCGTTTGATCATGTTCTAAACGAGGCCATCCCATTTAAAGGGCAGGTGTTAAACCAATTGGCAGCGTACTTTTTTGAACACACCGCCGATGTCGTACCCAATCATATGCTGTCGGTTCCGGATCCGAACGTGACTATCGGGGTGCGGTGCCAAATTGTGCCGATAGAGTTTGTGATGAGGGGATACTTGGCGGGACACGCGGCCAGAGTTTATCATACAGGAAAACGTGAATTGTGTGGCATTTCCCTCGTAGATGGCTTGATCCCACACCAAAAACTTCCACAGCCCATTCTAACTCCCACTACAAAGGCCGCCGAAGGCCATGATATAGACATTAGCCGTGAGGAAATTCTTAGGTTGGGGATCCTAACTGAAACGGAATTTGACACACTGGAGGCCATGGCGTTCAATCTGTTTAGTCGGGGTAGCGAAATGGCACTGGCGCGTGGACTTTTGTTGGTGGATACCAAATACGAATTTGGAAAAGACCCAACAGGACGTTTTGTGGTGGCGGATGAGGTTCATACTCCCGACTCTTCCCGATATTATCTGGCAGACTCATACGAAACCTTTTTGAACAAGGCCGAATCGCCGAGGCAACTCTCTAAAGAATTTGTACGTGAATGGCTGATGGAACGAGGGTTTCAGGGGAAGGTTGGAGAACACATGCCACATTTAGACGAAGCCTTTCGCGAAATGGTCGCCTTACGGTACATAGAATTATTTGAGCAAATTACAGGCCGAACATTTGTCCCTGATACACATCCGTGTCCGGAAGTCCGAATTCGGGAAAATTTACAACGTTTTTTTTATTACACGCCCGCTTCATAAACGGCCTGTATATAGGGGCTTATAGAACGGATTTTACAAACTTGTATGATTTGTTCTTAAAGTAGTTCTATCTATTAAATATTCTTTATAGTATGTTGTTTTCATTATGGTTGTGTACTATAATGCCAAGAGAATTTTAAAGACCTTCGGTCCTAAAATTGCGTTCGTGTAAATTTATATTAACGCTAAACTTTTTCCTGTATTTAAACACCTAATTGGCTTATAGTTCTTGTCCACCCTTAAACCAAACTGAATATTATGTCTAACCTAATGAAACTCCTTTTGGGGTTGTTGGGGGTGTTGATATTGTCGTTTCTTTGTACATCCTGTCATCATTCTGCGATTGAGGCCAAGTTACAAAGGGCGGTCAGTGCAAATCTCCAATCACCTGAATTTACAGGGGTTATTCCCACCTTTGACGGTGCAGTGGGGACACTGACTGGGAGCGTTCCAACACAAGAGGCTGCGGATGCGGCTCTCGCTGCTGCACGGAGTGCTGCTGGATTTTTGTTCCCCATTAAAAATAACCTTTCCATTGCTGCTACTTCACCCTCTACAGACAACGGAGAAATCGCCAGCCTAAACGTAGGCTTTGATGCCAATGGTATGGTGGTTCTTTCTGGAGTTGTTCCGGATGAAGACACCAAAAACAAAGTTCTAAGAGCAGCTCAGGAAAAATTTGGTGCCGAAAAATTACTAAATCAACTGGTCGTGAAGCCCGGTATTTCTGATTTCGGTGCAGATGTCGGCCCATTGGTTGGGGCATTTCTCTCGAAGGGAGCGCTATTGAAGGGAGGCAAACTGAATATCACCGGCGACACCATCAGCTTAGATGGTGAGGTGCAGTCTGATGCCATAAAGGCAGAAGTTGAAAGCACTGCTAAAATGGCTTATCCAAAAGCAAGAATCCAAAATAATTTGGTGGTTAAGGCGCCTGAAAATGCACAATTACAATCCGATCTGAACGAACTTACCCTCCAAAATATCGAGTTTGAGACGGCAAGTGCAGTGATTAAACCGGCTTCTATGGCCATTATTACCAAAGCGGCTGGCTACTTAAAACAATATGCCACCAACGCGGTGGAAATTCAAGGGCATACAGACAGTCAAGGAAATGTAGCCAAAAACTTGACCCTCAGCCAGCAACGAGCCGAAGCAGTCAAGGCCGCACTTGCTGCTCAGGGAGTCCCCAATCCAGATCGGTTGACGGCCAAAGGCTATGGGCAATCTAACCCCGTAGCGGATAACAAAACTGCTTCGGGCCGTCAAAAGAACAGGCGAGTGATGTTTGTCTTGCGTTAACCTAAACCATACCTTTGTCACCTTCTAAACTTTGAAATATCATGACGTTACTCTGGTCAGAAATACTTATTTGTCTCCTGCTTGCTTTTTTATTGGGTCTTTTGATTGGCTGGTGGATTTGGAGCCGCCGGAAAGAAACGGTTAAAGAAGTTCCGGCAGATGATACCCATTGGCGTAACCTAGAAGCAGACCTGCGGGCTAAATTGTCTGCCAAAGACGATGAACTGAATGGCCTTCGTAGCAAAGTAAACGGACTTTCTGCTGACCTCTCTGCCTGCAACGATAAAGTGGCTGGCCTTACACGTGCCAATGCCGATCTTTCAGCATCGGCTGCCACATCCGTCATGCCGGCTTTCCCTTCAGGAGGAGCAACCATGGTTTCGGGACTTGCAGCACTTACGGATGAAGATGAAGGTCTCCCGTCTGCGCCTCCTGAATTACCAACATGGATGCCACGCGCGGAAATTGGGGAGAAAGAAGACCTGAAAGAGATTGTGGGTGTAGGCCCATTCTTGGAAAAAAAGCTTAATGCCTATGGAATTTACACCTTCCGCCAAGTGGCCACACTCACCAAAGACAACATTAAAGAGGTCGGTGCAACATTTGGTGCGTTCCCAGATCGCATCGAGCGAGAAGAATGGGCACGCCAAGCCCGTGAATTACATGCTAAATACCATGGCGGCGAAGAATTGCCTAAGTTCTCGAATTAAGGTGCCCGCTTGGGCTTACACATCATCCCCGCCCACTTTCCGAGTGGCGGGGATTTTTATGGTGCGCCCGGCATGTGCGCAGACTTGGCGGTGGAAGTCCGCTACACGCTTGACAGCGAGGAGTGTTAGCCAAAGGCAAGGGTGTCCGTCGCGAGGCGGAATCTGAAGGAAGCCGGCGGCAAAGTCCCGACCTGACGAACAGAAACCACATACAAGGCCGCTGTGTGTGGCTGTGGCTGTGCATCAGAAAACAATGGAAACGGGTACGCACACGGATAGCGGCACTTCGGAAGTTGAGAGCAAGTGAACAAAAATCCTATGAATGGGGTAACACCCGCAAAGGATATTGGCGCATCGCTCACAGTGCACACAACGATCACCCGTGAACGTCTAAAACAAAAGGGGTACACCCGGTTAACGGAAATGTACGCCCTTCGTCGCAAAGCGCTAATGAACCGCCGTGATACGAGACTCGTACGTCCGGTGGTGTAAGAGGACGAAAGTTAACCGTGCCACCTTTGATTCGTTCAGGTTTAAATGGTGGGTTAACTTTCTCCTACTCGATTGCTTCGCGTCCATACCGATTAGAAAAGTGCCTTCCTATCCTTAAGCACATCTCCCGATACGCACGAGCGCTCATCCAGCGCTTACCATCCGTATAAGCGGGCCGTAAGTAATACGTCCCTTCACGATGAATTGGTGTGCCATAAACACAACAAACTCCATATATGGTTTCGTTCTGGCGCCATTTTTTCCGCTGCCAATCAGTCTGTGCAAGGGCTTCCCAATCGGGTTCTATCGCTTCGGCCATGTTTAGAATCGTGAGATTTTGTTTTCGTCAATAAGAGGGGTCTTGTGAACGTTCCAAACTTCGGCATCGAGCAAGAAAGTCCCGTCAGATTGTACCCGCCAGACCTGAAGATACGTGGTTACCTGCCACTTCCGTAGGGACAGATGTGACCGAACTTTCCAGTAGGCCAATCCTGTTTCATAAATCATAAATTCGTTCCCATTTACCGTAAGGCTTTGTTTACGCAGGTCTAATACGTCATTCATCTGTTTTTTCCACCATGCTTCTAAATGGCTTCTTCCGACTACAAAGCCTTGATTGGGGGCCGAAAACCGGGCTTGGGAGGTATATAAGGCCGCAATTTGCGTAGGATTCTGGTTTTGGATCGCTTTCCTGAACCGATTGTTCCCTCGTGAAACTGTTTCACGGGTTTTAATGATCGTTGCAGACTCTGCGCCTGGGGGTGTTTGGCAAGATGAGAGTAGCCATACCAGCAGAAACACCAAAAAGGTCGAAGATTTTTCGCTGGCATAGGTTATGAAATTATGCTGCATCTTGTCTGAAATGCTAAATTGTGTATGTTTTGGTTTTAGATACAATAATCCATGAAATCCGTTCCCTACGAAACAAAGGACACGCAACCAAAAGCCCTGCCAGGTCAAGATGAGGTACATCCGTACCGGCCTATTCACCAATGGCATGTTTCAGACAGGCCAAGAGAAAAATTGGCGGCGGGCGGAATAAGAAACTTATCGGATTCAGAACTGATTGCCTTGATTTTTGGTAATGGGACAACCACGAAATCCGGCTCCCTTTCTGCGTTGCAACTGGGGCAACAGCTATTAAACGAATACAAGACGTTGGGTGGTCTTTCGCACAGGAGCTTAAAGGAATTGACGGGAATGAAGGGCATAGGTATAGCCAAAGCTTCTCAACTGTTGGCTGCATTTGAGATTGGTAAACGGGTGGAGGCCGAAATTCCGGAGGAATTGCCTAAAATCACAGGGCCTGAGGATGTAGCACGTATTTATGGGCCAAGAATGCGGGATTTGCCCGTAGAGATATTTAGGGTCGTCTTATTAAATTCTTCAAACCGAGTTATGGGTGACAAAGAAATTCACCGAGGCGGATTGGCGGCAAGCCTCGTAGATGTTCGGGAAGTCTTCCGACATGCCCTTCTGGAAAAAGCAACGGGTATTATCTGTATGCACAATCATCCATCAGGAAATCTTGAGCCGAGCCGAGAAGATATAAAAGTTACCCAAAAGTTAGTGGAGGCGGGTAAAATTATGGATGTTCGGGTTCATGATCATCTTATCATCGCTGGAAGGTCTTTTACGTCTTTCGCCAACCGTGGTCTTATCTGATTTGGGTGTCAAAACAAATCCTATTGACTTTATAGAGGTAGGACGTCGAGATACATAGGCGTTGGTTCTGCGAAAATATGATGTTATAGGGGGCTTGTTATGGCCAAAAACCAGTACGCTGTTTTGATTCGTGGCGGTTTGGCTTATCTTCTGATACCTTCCACCTACTCCGAAAATGCCATACCCATTGTTCCACACAAACCATCATGAAAGTTGTCGTAATAGGGGCTACGCAAATTGGCGTTGAAATAGCCCGGATGCTTAGCAATGAGAACCACGAAGTAACGGTGCTCGATGAATCCGATGATCGTTTACAAAACGTTCGGGATCAGTTGGAAGTTTTTACCCATCAGGGATACGGCACTTCTGTTTCTGATTTGCGGATTGCAGGTGTGAACCGTGCCGATTATGTCATCGCGGTTACCGAGGATGAACAAAACAACATTATTGCGTGTATGCTCACTAAACGCATGAATGAGCAGGTACGTACCATCGCCTGTTTATTTTCTGCCGAAATGTTCGAGCAAGCGCCATTTGCCGAGTGGGATATAGACTATGTGGTACATCCGGAGGAGAGTACGGCAAACCAAATTTTACGGCTTATGCGACGGGCGGGAGCCACCGATATTACCCCATTCGTAGATGGGCAGGTAATGTTGATTGGTCTTCGGTTGACGTCTAAGGAACTGATCAATCAGACGGTACGCCAAATGGTGATGAGTAACGCCCATGCAACATTCCGTTTGGTGGTTATACAACGAAATACCCAGACCTTGATTCCGCAAGCCGATACCATCCTGAAGCGAAATGATCATTTATTCTTCTTAGCAAAATCCGAGGATGTACCAGCTGTTATTAAGCTTACCGGAAACACCGAACAACAGGTTCAGGACATTATGATTCTGGGAAATTCGGATGTTTCCCGAAATGTGGCGCGGGTACTCAATAACCTCTATGTGGGCGGAGGGCGAGACCGACGGAAGCACATCAAAATGATAGAACCAGACCGCAACCGCGCCGAGAAAATCTCTAATGAGTTGGAGCATGTGCTGATTATCCATGCGCCTTTGTACAATATAGATATGCTGACATCGGAAGGTTTAGACAGTGTTGATGTTTTGGTTGCTGTAACGGACGATGCTGAATTGAACCTGATGACCAGTCTTTTGGCCGCCCACTATGGAGTTAAAAAAACGATTGCTGGCGTCTCGCAAAGCAGCTATATACCGCTTACCAATGCTGTGGAACTGGATTCTATGGTAAACGCAAATTATGCAACTTCGAGAGACATCATGAATTTTATCCGTAGTCAAGGGCAAAACAGTATTGCAGCGGTTCCGGACGTTGATGCGGAGATTTTGGAGTTGGTCGCGGGTGAACGAGCCTCTATAACCAAAGGGCCGCTTCGATCACTGATCTTACCACGGGGCATGGTGATTGGATATGTCCAAAATGGAGATAAAGCGGAGGTTGCCACCGCAAATACGCAGATACACGAAGGAGATCAGGTTGTACTTTTTGTCTTACCACACTTGGTAGAAGAAGCACGTTATTACTTTGAAGGAATTCGCTAAGCCGCAGATGTTTGAATGTTGATAGAAGAGGATGAAATATTGAGGTATCTCACCCGAACCAATTCGAGATGATGTTCTACATGTCCCGCCATCATGTAGGCAATCGCACGTACACTGGTCGGATGACCATTGGAGAGTCCTGTTTGTGCAGCCTCATCCGGATTGAGTGCGGTTAGTAGGTCTAAGCTGGCCCTCCGTGTGTGCATAAAACGTGCCAGTAAACGTGCCATCGAAAATTCGTTAAAACGGGCAGAAGCCACAAACAGGTTCTCCTCGAATCCGGGCAAGCTCGTCTGATCGCCTCTTGCAATGCGGAGCGCCCTGTAAGCAAAAATCTGCTCGGTGTCGGTAAGGTGTCCAAGTACTTCCTTCAGGCTCCATTTGTTGTCTGCATAACGAAAATGGGCCATTTCATCGGATAAGCTACTAAAGACCAATTGAACCTCACCCATTTGTGACTTCAAGGTATGGATCAAGTCTCCATGTTGTAGGGCTAATTGAATATAATGCGCAAAATATGGGGCGTATTCTTGGGTGCAGGGGGGTGTCATCGCTGAGTAAGTTTGGGGTAAGGACATAGAAATATACAATTGGAAAAGACAAAAAATGAAAATAAAAAAATGCCTCTTGGCGATAAATGGTTTCTTGGTCTTGTTTCTTATAATGAGCAAGGTGGTATTGGCTCAAGAGGGGGCGGCACCCCGACATTTTCCATATGCAGGAAAGGTGAATGCACTTATTGTGTTAGTACAAACACAAGAGGATCGTTTTGAGCATTGTGTACAATATGTGCGTGATGAAGATGGTGTTCCAAAGTACGAGGGCATGGCCTATGTGCCCCATTGTTCAGACAGAAAAGGACGCAAAGACCAATGGAAAATTGGATCTTTTCAGTCATGGACAGATGATCCGAGAACTGAATGGCCTTTAGACACCTTAGATGTTTTACCAAACCGCCGCAAACTACCTTATTGGGCCAAAGAAGGGAGGCTTATAGATCTGCCCGGTAAGCGTACCGTAACAACAGGTTCATTGACGGATTTTTACCTTCTCATGTCCGGAAATCGTCTTGATTTTAGGGGTATGGTGTATCCCTATGTATATGTCCATCGTTATCCCCAAAAATACTATTTTGAGCAGCCTGCACCGTTTACGAATGGGGTCGTAAAAATGGCGCACGAAGCCATCTCGTTTGTAGGAACACATCCCCAAAACCTGCCATTAGACGATGTTGCGATATGGGACACTTATCGGAATGGGGTTGGAGCAGACCGTAGGCCGGATGGTAAGTTTGATATGATCATTTTGGTTTATCGGTTCAATGGATTTCGGGAAGTAATTCAGGGAAGCGGGATTAGTTCGTTTGGAACTTCGGGTGGAGAAGACGGTTTTGCGGTATCACCGATAAAGTTAGGCGATCTGGAGGTCGTGGAGGGGTATCCTCATGGCTCTGGGGTGATTGCAAGGGGGAATTCGCATAAAGAAGTGCTTCGTGTGATCGTTCACGAAATTGGCCACCGTTATTATGGTGGGCATACCAATTCGGCCTTTGATGTAATGGGGTATGGCTCATACGCATTTTATGGAGCCGGAAATCGGTTGCAACTGGGGTGGGTACAGGCCGATACGCTTAATCTGGCTACGATGAGGCAGCGGAAAACAAGCGTCATGCGTTGGGGGGATTGCGTGCCAGCAAAGTGCTACGGATTATTGATGGCGTGCCTCGATGTGGCGACCTGATTGTGGAGGCGCGGTTGTGGGATAATTTCTTCGATCGGCCTTCAAATGGCCTAAATGCCGACGGAGATGGTGGCGATGCTTCATTGCCGCAAGAAGGATTATACCTCCATAAAGCGGCAGGCAACAACTGTGGTGGAGCGCCATTTATGAGTTTAGAGAATACCGGGTTGGAAGTACACCATAAACACCTCTTTGTTGAAGGCGCGAAGGGGGCCTTAGCGCGTCCGGCCTTTGTGCCGGGTAAAGTATATTCACCCCTTTCTGTCATGCGATTTCCTTTTTACCGAAACTCGGAAATAGACACAAATCTGGGTATTGCACACATCAAACGTTCTGGACATACATTCCGGTTTTCGGTATATTCCGATTATCTCCGATATAATAGTGCTTTCGAGAAACCACTGACTGGCCCTTTAGGATTTGATGAAGATACCGTTGCAAGGAATGATAGTGCCTTCTGGTTATTGGGCGGTCGGTTTGTGATGAAGGAAAGGCTTGTATCGACATTGCCTGCTCGGTTTGGGTTCTTGTCCGGTACAAAAATTCGGTTTCAGCAGGGTGGTCTCTTAGAAATTGGCTGCTTAAATACCGAGAGGATTCTCGTAAAGCAGACCATTCAGGCCTCTGGTCTGACGTGGCCGCAACTAAAACTTTACTTTGAAGGAAAGTGCCATCCATAAAAAAAGCCGAGTAATTTGCTCGGCTAAGTAATAATTGGTTACCAATCAAACCTCCGTTCCTCCGCTGGTGGTGCTGGCGGCGGCGTAAAGCGCTGCCCTTCAGAACCCGCATTGGGCTTATTCTTGGCATTATTTTGGTTTTTAGGCCGAGGTTTCCAGAAACCCTTTGCGCCATACGAATTATAAACCTGTTTGACAGTGTTCTTCGGTGGTTTATAGTTTTGAGGTTTTGTGAACTTACGAGTCGAGACCAACTGTTCGTCTATCAATCGCTTGAAATAATCGCCCACAACCCGCATCCCTGTCCGCGCACCTTGTCCCCAAGAACCACTAAGAGTAACCCTGCGATCGTTAAAACCTACCCAAGATCCGAGTACCACATCCGGATGCATCATCATAAACCAGCCATCTGATGCTTCTTGTGTTGTTCCTGTTTTCCCAGCGATATCATAGTTTCCCGAAATCCCGAATGAACCACGTAGGCTTTTAGCGGTCCCTTGCGAAATAACTCCTCGCAAGACATCTACGACGGTATAGGCCGTGTTGGGATTTAGTACTTCACGGTAAGTGGGGTAAAAATCTGCAATGACATTGCCATACCGGTCCTGGATTTGTTTAATCGGTGTGGCAAGGTGTAAAATACCCCCGCTTGCAAAAGACGTATAGGCCTGTGCCATTTCCAGCAAAGTGACCTCTCCTGTTCCTAAAGCCATAGCTGGTGACGGGATCACCTTTTTATAGCTTTCGTTGACGCCGAGGTCTTGGGCATATTTGACAAACTTGCGGCTTCCAACCTTACACGCCAACTGTGCCGTAACCGTGTTTAAAGATTTAATTAATGCACTTTTTAGTGGAACATAGGCGCCGCTACCCCTACTTCCTGAGTTTTTGGGTTGCCAACGTCCGGCACCTTCACAATTTAGGGTGACCGCTGCATCAATAAACTTATAATCCAAACCAAAGCCATTTTCCCAAGCCGTAGCATAGACAAAAGGCTTAAAAGTAGAACCTGGTTGGCGCTTAGCAATTGCCACGTGGTCGTATTGGTCAATAGAAAAATCACGTCCCCCTACCCATGCACGGATAAAACCATTATTTGGGTCTATCGCAATTAAACCCAATTCGATTCTGGTTTTAGTGGTTTTGAGCGAGTCCATAAAAGCGGTGTCTTTACGCAGTTTTTCCAAAGCTCCTTCCTCTCCAAATTGTTTTTTGAAGGTGCGGTAATGTTGCGACTCTTTGATAAACTCGGTGAGGTCTCTAGAGTTTTCAAAACGGCTTTTGGGGTGCTCACTATTGGCAATTCCTTGTAGAAAAGTTCCTTGCTTATCCGATGCTTGCTCTGCCGCTTCTTGCATTTGCGAATCGAGGGTTGTGATGATCCGAAGCCCGTCTGTATAAATATTATAACCCTTGTCTTTGCTCCATTCATCTAACCATTGACGTACATACTCAGCAAAGTAGGGTGCAAAATTACTTTGTGGGGTGATCCGCTGAATATTGACCTGAATTGTTTCTTCTTTCGCTGTGGCAGCCTCATCAGGTTTGATAAATCCCTGCTCTACCATCAAATCCAAAACAGTATTTCGGCGGCGGGTACAGATTTCAAGCCGGTCTTCGCGAGCAGGATTGTAGAGGAAAGGGTTTTGGAGCATTCCAACCAAAAGTGCGCTTTCAGCCAAAGAGAGGTCTTTCTGCGATTTATTAAAATAGGTGCTGGCCGCTGCTTCGATGCCGTGCGCATCATACATATAAGCGGTTGTATTTAAATAGAGTTCGATAATTTCATCTTTCGTATAATTCCGTTCCAACTCGATGGCTGTCATCATTTCCTTGAGTTTTCGGGTAAAGGTTTTTGCACGTCCAATCTCTTCGTACATGTTCCGTGCTAACTGTTGGGTAATGGTAGAGCCACCTTGCGATTTACCTTGTGCCCACTTAAACGGTAAAGAGAGGGTACTCTGCAAGTCAATGCCCCAGTGATCAAAGAACCGCTTGTCCTCGGTGGCAATGAGTGCTTTGCGAACATAAGGGGAAACACTTTCCAGCTCTACCCATTTTCGGTTGGCCTTGATATAACGGGCCATTTCCTTGCCGTCTTGTGAATACACAATAGAGGCCAGATTGATTTTTGGGTTTTGCAGATCATCAAGGGAAGGCAAATCGTTTACCATGAAGATCATAAAGATCGTAACGATGAGGGAACAGAAGGCGATAAAACCGGCAACCGAGGCTACCCCCAGCAATGCGAGTTGTTGGATACGTTCTTTCTGGCGGGCTTCGGAGCCAAGATGCCGCCGTTCCGGATCGTTAAAGTAGCGCCGCAGTTCATCCTGCGTGTATTCTGTTGGTGAAGATCCCCACATATGGTTTATGAGTTATACACGTTCTGGTGGTGGTAGGATTGAATTTGTCGGGCGGTGCCGCTCTTCCACTCGTTCAAGGTTATGGAATTGGCATTCAGTACGGCAAACGTTCTGTTTTGATACCAAAAGCCGCAATTTATGTACATACCTTGTTCAAATACCCGAAGTTCCATTAAGTGACTGTGTCCCATTACTACCATTTCACAATGATACTTCAGAAACATTCTTTGTGCAGCTTCTTCAAGTGCAGCAATGGTTTTGGGGTCGGTTTGGTGGTTGAGGGTCAATAGGCTAAACCTTCTGGCCAGTGCATAACCAACATCACCCGGAAATAGGTTTCGGTACAAGGTTGTGGAAATTGGGTGCCTTAGAACTGGTCTTAACATCTGGTAAAGACGCTTCGTTGATTCAAAGAGATCCCCATGTGTCAAAAGTACCCGTTTTCCAAAAAAAGATTCTATAAGATAATCAAAAAAAACGGGTATCCCCAATTCAGATTCAAAGTAATTCAGATGCCACGGATCCCTGTTTCCCGTTATATATCGGATATGAAGCCCAGAATCAGCATGGTGGGCCAAAGCACCCAGTAAACGGGTAGCGCCTTTGGGAATGAGATACCGGTATTCAATGAACTGCTCAAATACATCTCCGAGTAGATAGATACGTGCCTGATGTTTGGCCGCATACTCCAAGACCTGAACTAAATCACGTTCTGCCGTTGGGTCTGTACGGTGACCTCCGCGCCCTAAATGAACATCGGATACAAGTATGACCATATCAATATGGTAGCGGGTAAACGCAGGGTTTTGGTCTTAAAATGATGCTGCTGTGGAACGATTTATCCGAATCGTTTGTATTATGATCCCAAAATAAAAAAAATATTCCAACTGATACATGAATTCATATTCTTACCGCCCTCCTTCGCGGTTTTCTCTTTTCCCCCCTGTTATTAAGAATTTACTCATCCTGAATGGGCTTGTTTATTTTGCCCAAATAACCTTTTCAGGAATGGGAGGCCCGATCTCTTTCATAGAGAAGTATCTGGCTCTCTGGCCGTTGGATGCACACTTGGCGGGAAATGTGTCGTTTTATCCTTGGCAGTTGGTGAGTTATGCTTTTTTACATGGAGGATTGTTCCATCTGATTCTTAATATGTATGCGCTATGGATGTTTGGAGCGCATATAGAGAGCGCCTGGGGGCCGCGCCGCTTTGCGTTGTATTACTTTGTTTGCGTAGTGGGGGCTGCTGTTGCACAATTATCCGTGAGTTGGTACGAAATACATTGGTTAGACTTGCGACACATTGCGCCGACGGTAGGGGCCAGCGGTGGTGTTTTTGGCATTTTGCTTGCTTTTGGCATGATGTATCCGGACTACGAAATTTATTTCTTTCCATTTCCAGTACCCATAAAGGCCAAATGGTTTGTATTGATCTATGGTGTCCTCGAATTGATGAATGGGGTTTCCGGCGGGGCTTCTAATATTGCCCATTTCGCCCATTTGGGGGGAATGGTTGTGGGTTTGATACTTATGCTCAAGTGGGGTTACCGCCTTCCATTCGGAAAAAAACGTACTTAGCTACCAGAGCCGTTTCGTAGAGGGAAAAAATTGCTATTTTATAAACCAATTGGACAAGTCATAAGTCGAAGAAGGCAGTAAATACATATTGATATGGGACATACACCGTCATGGGCAGATAAACTGCGTCTTTGGTATTTGATGCAACGGATAGGATTCCGCGAAATCTTTGCGGTATTGGTTGTGACGTATATCGTGGGATTGGTTGTTTTGCTTCTTCCGGGACTCCGAGATGTTTATTTTCAGGCTTTTGTATTGGCACCGGGTATCTCTTGGCTAACGCCGCTTCAATTGGTTACGCATCTATTTGTAAACCCGCTCACCGGCTTGTTTGGCCTGATCAGTTTTTTCTTTTTGTTGGGCTGGTTTTTTATCATTACACAGATGTCCTCAGATTTTGCTCCACCGCACCGGCTCGTTGGGCAGTTTCTGGGTGGAGGTGTTTTTGCAGGAATCATTTACTGGCTGGTGGCCACTTTTGTTTTGGATCAGGGAGGTGCTGTTTATGGTGCACACTTGGGCATTATTGCGGTGGCTTTCTCGGTGGCTCACCAGTCTCCTACAGCCCGTATTCCGTTGTTTTTCTTTGAAGTCCCTTTCTGGGTAATGGCATTTCTAATTTTAGTGTTATACGCAACCATGCCCGGAGGGCTGCTTGGGGGGGCTGCTGCTGCTGCTTTTGGCTGGGGGACTTCCGAGTTGGCAAAACGTGGGGTGGACGTACATTCATGGGCACGGGTGTTTTTTTCTCCAGTTCGGAAACCTGTTGCTCCCCGCCCGCCAGTTCGTCGTGAGCCAGCGCTTTCGCATTATAGCATTCCGGATCGAAAATCTTATCAGGCGAAAGAAACGCACAAAACTGAAAAGAATACAGAAAAGCCCGATAACGAAATCATAGACCGACTTTTAGACAAAATTAATGAACAGGGGTATGAGTCCCTGACGCCTGAAGAAAAGCAGGCTTTGTATGATGCCAGTAAAAAATGACCGCTCCTCGTCTGACCGTTCTATTCATTTACGAACGAAATTATCTTTCAAAAAGCCCCGCACAAAAACCTTTTGGTGGGTACGTCTTATTTTGTTTTGGCAAATTGGGTGGCTAATTGTTGTTTGGTGTGGGCTTGCAGCCCGTTATGTACCATCCGATGTGTTTTGGCCATTACAGATTACAGGCATTTTACTGCCGTTTTGGTCGGTTGCGTTGGTTCCGGGCATATTTATTTTGGCTTGGAAAAGGAAGTGGTTCTCTTTTGTTCTATCCATAACAGGTCTTTTTCTGATTGCCCTTCGGATGTGGCCTTTTGGCTTGGCTGCAGTCTCGAGTACTTCCAGGGACCTAAAGTTGATGACCTATAATGCGGCTAATGTTCCTGCTGATGCGTGGGATACGTTGTTTGAGCAGCAGCATCCAGACCTCTTGTTTTTTCAGGAATCTTATTTCTGGCAACTCCCTAAAGGTACCGAATCAACGCGCTATTTGTACTATTTGAAGGATTCTCTTTCCTATACGTTTGCGCCGAGTGCATTATTAAAAAAGGTGCGCTCGTTTAGCAATCCCATTTTGACTCGTGGATTGATCCGACCGGATACTGTCCAAGCTTATCAGGTGGATGATGGTGAGTCGAACCAGAATTTTGCCACCAGATCAGTTCTTCAAAGTGGACGCTTTTGGTTTGCTGTGTACAATGTTCACCTTCAATCTTTGGGAGAACAAAAACCTTGGAAGTTGATGCGCAGTGGGAAGTCGTTGGGGGATATTATAGAACGTTTGAGCCTTCAGTATGGTCGGGCGTACCAAATACAGGCAAAAGAAGTTCGGTTATTAAAAAACGTTCTTGAAAAAGAAACCCTACCCTATTTGGTGGTGGGAGATTTTAATAACACCATCCACAATTGGGCATATGCCGAATTTGCCAGTGGGATGACAGATGTATTTATTGAAACGGGAGCCGGATGGGGAGGTACTTATCATAGCCATCAGCCGTTGTTTAAGATAGATCATATGTTGGTTAGTTGGCATTGGCGTCCTGTTTTGGCAAAAGTATTATCAGTTGAATATTCAGATCATCGGCCAGTGGTTGCTTGGTTGCGCCCAAAGGCCGAGATCATGAAAAAAATGCCAAACGGGGCCAAAATACCACCTTATCCGTAAAAGCAAAGGCTTAATCTATTTCTCATTCCTTCAGACCCAAAAATACCCATGCAGAGACCACGTCGTATTTCAAGAGCTGTTCATGTCGGAAATGTCCAAATTGGTGGGGGTGCCCCCGTCTCCGTTCAGTCCATGACTGTTTCTAAAACCCATGACGTTGCCGCTACGCTTGCCGAAATTGACGGCTTGGCCAAAGCGGGAGCCGATATTGTTCGTGTAGCTGTGCCGCGCCCGGAAGATGTGGCCGCTTTGTCGGACATTGTACAAGGTTCACCCGTTCCCATTGTGGCCGATATCCATTTTAACTATCAATATGCCCTTAAGGCCATCGAAGCCGGATGCGCGAAAATTCGGATTAACCCCGGCAATATCGGGAAGCCTGAATGGGAGCAGGAGGTTCTACTCGCTGCCAAGGCGAAGGGTGTGCCTATTCGTATTGGGGTGAACTCGGGGTCATTAGAACGAGATATCATGGATAAATATGGGTACCCTCAGCCCGAAGCCCTGTTTGAGAGTGCGATGCGCCATATCGAAATCTGTCATAAACACGATTACCATGATATAATTGTGTCTGTCAAACACTCGGACGTGTTTTTTATGATTCAGGCATATCGTTTGCTGGCTGAACGGACCGACATCCCCTTGCATCTGGGGGTGACCGAGGCCGGAACTTGGCAGACAGGCTCCATCAAATCGGCCATTGGCATAGGGGCGTTGTTGGCCGATGGCATTGGGGATACCATTCGTGTATCGCTCACCACTGAATCGGTAAAAGAAGTGGAAATTGCCCATCAGATTTTAAAATCATTGCGTCTGGGAAGGCCTGGCGTTAATATTATTGCATGTCCCACTTGTGGACGCTTAGAGGTGGACTTGTTTAAAATTGCAGAAGAGGTAGAGCAAGCCGTTAATGCACGTAAGTTTAGTAAAAACCTAAATGTTGCATTGATGGGGTGTGCGGTGAACGGGCCGGGTGAGGCAGCAGGAGCCGATTTGGGCGTGGCCTGTGGACGCGGACGTGCGCATCTGTTTAAGCGCGGTGAGGTTATCCGGACAGTAGAAGAAAGCCAGATTGTGGAAGCCATTCTGGAAACCATTGAAGATTGGGAAGAAGAGGCGGTCTAAACCCTTGATAATCGTGTATAAAAGAGGCTCTTGGAGCCTCTTTTGGTTACTGTACGGGTTGTACCAAAAATATTTGGTTAATGACTTGAAATTCCATGTAACGCACCCTAATTTGTAAGCGCTTACATGTTTTGTCAATTTGTACCCCCTTTATCGCTTAATCCTGCTTCACCGTGTCTGTGACTATCTATGATATTGCCGAAGAAGCCGATGTTTCCATTGCAACGGTGTCTCGTGCCTTCAACAACCATCCACGGGTTTCGTCAAAAACCCGTAAACGTATCTTTGAAATAGCGGAGCGTCACAATTACCAGCCCAATGCCTCTGCACAAAGTCTTGCCCGTAAAAATACCTTTCTGATCTCGGCCATAATTCCTATGATGGCCAATTATTTTTTTCTGGAAGTGATTCGTGGTCTTCAAGAACGGATTTTTGGGACGGATTTTGACCTTACCATCTATCCCGTCATTGACCCTGACCAGGCTCCGGCACAGTTGGAACGCGCCATGCAGCGCGGGAGGAGTGAGGGAATGATGTTGTTTTCTACTTGGCTCACCGATGAACAGGCAGATTGGCTCCACTCTTTCTCTCAACCTGTTATTTTGGTAGATTCCTACCATGAACTATTCGACTCCATAGCTGTGGACAACCGAAAAGGTGGGGAAATGGCCGTAGAACACCTGCTCCAAGTGGGTTATCGAAAGATTGGCTTGGTCGCTGCAAATTTGGCGGCAGTTCCGGCGCGAGATCGTAAAATTGGCTATCAGCGTGCCTTGCAAAAAGCTGGGATTCCTTTCGACCCATCTTTGGTGGTTGAAAGCCGAGATTTGGTGGTGCATGGCTTTAATGAAGAATGTGGATATGAGGATACCCTTCGACTTTTGCAGCAGTCAGAAAAGCCAGAGGCAATTTTCGCAACTTCCGATGTTCAGGCATTAGGCGCTTTACGGGCGTTTCGCGACTTGGGGCTGCGTTGCCCAGAAGACATTGCCTTGATCGGCTACGATGATGTAAAACTTGCAGCCTTTGCAGGCCTGAGTACCATCAGACAGCCCATGAATTTTTTGGGTGGTTTGGCGGTTGAGCATTTTTTTAAACGGCTGCAAGATCCGAACTCCGAGGTGACACACCTCAGTCTGGAGCCAGAATTGGTTGCCCGCAATACTTCCATAAAAGGCTAAATACAGCGATCGGGGCCATAGTTTACGGGTAATTGGTTTGTTCTTTATAGAGAATACATTTTAATCTTGATATATTGTAAGCGCTTACACTTTTGGGATTCTTTTTGAATCTATAGCCACCTGTACAAGGTGTAGAATCGCTCCAACTGAGGTACACAACATGCTTTTCAAAAAAGGATTGGGATTGCTGGTATTGATGGTGCTGGTTCAATATACCGTTGCCCAGCCGCAGCCGGCCTTGGCCGATGTGGCTGGTAATATCATTACTACTTCGCAATTCCAGACACGTTATACCGATTATTTATTAAAAACAGGCTTGAAGGACGATCCTCGGTTGAGAAAGGCCATGCTGGAAACGATGGTCTCTACAGAAATGATTATTCGAGCAGCAGAAGAACGGGGTATTTCTCAAACGGCTGCATACAAAGCATGGGAGCAGCAAGTACGCCGAAAGTTAAGCATAGAAGCCTATACGTCTCGTGTGATGTATCGGGATATAGCCCCTTCCGAAGCAGAATTACAAGAACTCTTGTTACGGGCCTATACCACCATGAAGGCCAGTCATTTGTTTGTGCGTGATAAAGAATCGGCAGACCGCCTGTATGCACGTGTGCAGGCAGGTGAGGATTGGAATGTGCTTGCCAAAGAAGTCTTTGCGGATACCGTCTTAGCGAATCGTGGTGGATCTTTGGGGACTTTTGAGTTCGAGGATATGGATCCTGAGTTTGAAAAGACGGCTTTTCGGCTTAAGCCGGGCGAGATCTCCAAGCCAGTTCGGACGGCGCTGGGGTATTCCATCATTCGTTTAGATGAGAAGTTTACAAAACCAATTGTCACTGAGTCGGAGTTCCTTACCCGAAAAGACCGACTTACACAATACTTTCTGATTCAAAAGCGCCGTGAAGTTCGTGCCCAACATACAAATCAACTCGAATCCGAAATACAGCCTGTTTGGAATCAGGCCTCCTTGAATCGTTTGGTATTGCAATTAGATGGTGGTGTCATAGACCCTGTCCGCAGGCGGGAGCTTCAGGCGTTGGCGAAGCAACCCAATTGGCAAAAACAACCCTTGGTAACTTTTGGCCGTTCTGGATCGCGTCGTACTTGGACTGTTGCGGAATTTCGGGCGGTTGCGGAGGCTTTTACCTCTGTCAAGCAGCGTGCAGCCATTCAGGATAAGCCAGCATTGGAGCGGTTTATTCTTGGGCTATTGTTACAGGACGAGATGATAAGTCGGGCAAAGGGCTTGAAGTTGCACCAACTCCCCGAATTTGAAGAATCTGTTCGCCTGAATATGAAGGACTGGGTGGTACGTGAAGAAATGGCACGTATAGATCAAACCATTCAAATTCCGGCAGACTCGATGCGGGCGTATTTTCAGCAGCATCGTGCCAATATGGTTTCTGATGAAAAAGTGCAGGTTTCGGAAATATTGGTCTCTACCCTTGATGCCGCGAGGGTGATAAAAGTGGAACTTACGCCTGAAAATTTTGCAGAGGCCGCCCAGCGATATTCTGAACGTCCGGGCGGGAAGGACGCAAAAGGAGATTTGGGTTTTGTAACACGGTCAGAATTGGGAGGCTTGGCCGAAGCCGTTTGGAAGGCAGAAAAGGGCACGATTTTGGGGCCATTAGAGGTTTCGGGAAAGTATGTGTTGCTGAAAGTTGGGGATAAACTGCCGCCGTTGCCCATGAATTTTGAACAGGCCGAGCCTTATGTCCGGAGGTTGCTTTGGAATACCTATAGTGAGCGGGT
This sequence comes from Bacteroidetes bacterium UBA2364, assembly GCA_002344075.1. Classification (GTDB taxonomy): domain Bacteria; phylum Bacteroidota; class Rhodothermia; order Rhodothermales; family UBA2364; genus UBA2364. The sequence continues at coordinate 8,461 of DDTM01000083.1, read as the reverse complement.
GATGGCCCGTTATAGAACAACCCTCGAAGGAAAATACAGAAGTAAAACCAATATAAATCCTAGATTATTGTATGATCTATCTTTGTACAACTAATAAACATGAATAGGAAAACCAAGATGGCCCATAAACAGAAAGCGCGAATAAGGTATGCGAAAATACCCTACATGCTTTCCCAAAAAAGACGGGGCACGCGAAGGGAGCTACCCTTCGTAGGTTTATCTACTAAAACGATCATCACCAGTAATATTGAATCCAATCACCCAAACAACGCAGCTATGATGCGATTACCCAAACGTTGGATCGGTGTTTTTTCGTTGTTCCTTGTCGGACTTGCGCCTCTATGGGCACAGACCACAGGCAAGATCACCGGAAAAGTATTCGACGCCCAATTTAACTCTCCTTTGCCAGGGGCGACTATCCGGATTCTGGGCACGACCCAGGGCACGGTGACGGATCCCAATGGTGAATTTGTCATTATTGGGGTTAGGCCAGGTGTTTACACACTCGAAGCATCTTTTGTCGGTTATGTAACCGAAAAACGCGAACAAGTGAATGTAAATATCGGCTTGACTACCACTGCCGACTTCAAACTCCGCGAGCAGGTAATCGCTTCGGAAAAAGAGGTTGTTATTATTGCAGATGCGATTAAGGTGCGCAAAGATGTCACCAGTTCAGAATCCCGTGTTTCTGCCCAAACGATTGACAACATGCCAGTACAGGAATTGGGTCAGTTGGTGGGTGCACAAGCGGGCGTAACATCAAAAAACGGCTCGTTACACATCCGAGGCGGTCGTTCCAGTGAAGTTAAGGTCTTGGTGGACGGTGTGGCGGTTACCGATAGTTACGACGGATCCCAGTCGGTACAAATCGAAAATGAAGGGATTCAAGAGCTACAGGTGATCTCTGGCACGTTCAATGCCGAGCACGGCAATGCCATGTCGGGAGTCATCAATGTGGTGACGAAAGAAGGAAGCCCTACCAAGTGGGGTGGCTCTGCAGAGTGGTATTCCGGATCATACCTTGTGAGTGGGGAGGGCGGAGAAGACTATTTGCGTGGAACCAATGCAGGTGAATATACTGTTCGTGGGGTACAATACCGCGATGTAGATCCTTACGGATATTTGCCAGCCAATCCATTACATTACCAAAATGCCAAAGTATCCTTAGATGGCCCTATTCTCAAAGATCGGGTGTCTGTCTTTGCTTTGGCCCGTTATTTCAAGAATGATGGCTGGTTTTACGGCGTGCGGAAATACAATATAGACGGAACGCGCGGTGATAGTGCTTTGGTCCCGATGAATAACTTTGAGCGCTTGAGCCTTCAGGCTAATTTTAAGGTTCGGCTCAACGACAAGATGTTTATCAATGTCATTGGATTGGCCAATCAGTCTGAATCCCGAAATGGAGATTTTGGCTTACGCTGGGCACCAGACGGCCGTGGTCGTAACCAAGATCTGGGCTACGATGTGAAGGTTAAGTTTACTCATCTGATCTCGAACAAGACTTTTTATAATATAGATGCCGGAATGTTTTTCCGAAATGCCAAAGGAGGTTTGTACGATGATCCATTGGATAGCCGTTATAACAATTTCTTTAATCAGCCTCCGGACTCTGTTCAGGTGATTCCGGGCGTCTGGGAAACTGTAGTAAGGGGTGGAAGCCGTTTTCAACGAGGTGGTACCGACTTGGGGCGGTACGATCGGGATACCCGAAGCCAAATTTTACAAGGGGCGCTTACGAGCCAAGTCTCGAAGCACCACTTAATTAAGATGGGTTTTGAGGCCAAACAAGACCTCATGAACCTGACGGCTTATGGCTTGATTCCTAAAGTGGATGCAGATGGCAACCCAATTGTGCCGTTCAAGCCTGCAATCCCAGATCCAACTTCGCTTGATTATTCTTCGTTTAGTGACATCAAGCCCTTTTCCGCAAGTGCCTACATTCAGGACAAGATGGAGTATGAAGACCTGATTATAAATGCGGGTCTTCGGTTTGATTATTTTAACTCCAATGGTCAGGTCTTGGCGGATCCAGCGGATCCAAACGTGTATGCACCTTTCAAAAAAACGAATATCTATAAAGACACCAATAATAATGGTGTGATTGATGTAGCAGAAGAAGTGGATAGCAATAAAAAGACGCTTGAAGAACGGTTGGCCTATTGGTATGAGGATGCAACGCCAAAGTTTCAGCTTTCTCCCCGTCTTGGTGTTGCCTACCCGATTACAGCGAAAGGGGTTATTCACTTTTCTTATGGGCATTTCCTCCAAATCCCAACCCTCAATCGTCTTTTTGATAACTACGGGTATAAAATCCGCACCAATTCTGGTACCTACGGGCCTTTCGGAAATCCGGACTTAAAAGCCCAAAAAACCGTGATGTACGAAATTGGGGTTCGTCAGGGGTTTGGGGATTATGTGGTGGACGTAACGGCCTATTACCGCGATGTGCGTAACTGGGTAGCAACCTCGCCTATCATTACCACCGAGATTCCGGGAACTACGTATGTGAACTTTGCTAACCGGGACTATGCCAATACACGTGGGGTGACGTTCTCGTTTAATAAATCCTACTCGAACAATTGGGGCGCAGACCTAAGCTATACGTTCCAGGTAGTGGAAGGCTCGAACTCTAACCCAAACGACGAGTTCTTTTCACTATTGAGCAATTCCCAGCCTACGATTGCTTTGTTGCCTTTGGATTGGGATCAACGCCATCGTTTGGCCGGATCTGCCTACACCAACATTGCTGGCTGGGGGGCGTCAATGCTCTTCAATTATGGGACTGGCTTCCCTTTTACGCCAAGTTTTGGGAAAGCTTCTCTTTTTGGGGCGAACGTTCAGCCGGAATTTGCTCGTAACTCACGTCGGATGCCAGCAGAATTTCAGGTTGACCTGAACATCAATCGTGAGTTCAAACTGGGTGCTGTAAAGCCTAAGGTGTTCTTACAGGTCTTTAACTTGCTGGATCGTCGCAACGTGACTGGCGTCTATGGAGATACTGGAAAGCCGAATATCCAGCTTCAGGTAAGGGATGCCGCCAGTTTCGATCCGGGATTTTGGATTCGGCCATTCAACTATTCCGAACCTCGTCGCGCTCACTTGGGTGTGGAGTTTAAATTTTAAAGCAGACGTGCCAAGGGGCTGCTAATAGAAGCCCCAAAGCCTTAATGAATAACCATATGCGATCAATTTTCCTCAGATACCTCCTCGTTCCGGTTGCCCTTCTCATGGTGGGGCAGGTACGAGCGCAAGGCGTGGTAGATCGGAACCATGTGCCCAGTAAGGAGCGTGTGGACGATTTGCAGCGCCGAAAAGACGTGGTGGATGGTAATAACCTCCGCGCAACAATCACGAACTTCCTGCAAACCGCGCAATCCGGTGAGCCGGGAGACATTTTCTATGAATGGCCTAAAAACACCAACCGTATCTATGTGGCCCTGTCGCAAATGTGGGTGGGGGCAGAAGTGGCTGCTACCGACGGCAAGCCACTCTATATTGTGGATGTGGCCAATTTTCGGAATAACCTGAACAATGGAACCAATTCTTGGAACTTCCGGCCTATCAAGGGTTATGTGAATCCGGCTGGGCGTGCCTTTGGAATCGCACAGTCTGATGAACCCAATTCGTGGCCTGCAACTTGGCCCGATAAAGCCAATGATACCACCGATCCGGGATGGCGGGGCAGTTGGAATGGTTTCTTTGGTAAGGACATTTTTAATGCAGACCAAGAGTTCTTCTATAAAGCCGGTGACGACCAGTATGACCGATACCCCAACTTCTTTCCGGATGATACCGATCGTACTCGTAAGGGGCTTGGTTTGGTGGTGGATGCCCGTGTGCTGGCTTGGAGCCAGATTCTGATTCAGGATGTGGTTTTCCTGTTACATGGAATTAAAAACGATGGTTCTAAAGACCTGAACAAAGTAGGAGTTTCCATCTGGCTGGCCGACTTGGTGGGGGGAGACGCCTCAGACGATATCCCGTTCTTTGATCTGGCCGAGGACGTGGCCTTTATGACCGATGCCGATGGTATTGGAACCGAGCCTTTTGGTTCCGAAAAAGTGGGTGTGGCGGCCATTGCTTTCCTCGAAACACCGGGTAACTCGGTGGATCGTATTGACAACGATGGCGATGGCTCTACCAATGATTGTGATATTATAACGGGTGAGTGTAGCAGCCCTATTGTAACCAATGCTATGATTGCCACTGAAGATCCGACGAACGGGATTGATGACAATGGGAATGGTCTGATTGACGAAAACCGCGCCCATATCGCCTTTACCGATGCACAAGCTTCGAGCCGTGGGGTGGGTTATGCGGACTTTGTGGACAACGATGGGGACGGAGAGCATGATAGCCCCGTTGTGACTGCCGAGATGGTGGCTGCCAGTTCTTCAGACAAATGGCTGCGTTGGCCGCCTAATCCCGAAACAGACCCCTTCTTGGCAGGAATAAGCCCACGCCCAACACACTTGCTGATGATCGAGCAAGACGATGTAGGAAAAGGATTTAAAGACGGAATTGATAATGACAACTCCGCAGGAGACTCGAAAGGTAAGGTGCGGTATGGCTGTGAAGAATACCTCTCGGAAGCAGGTTCTCCCTTGGTGACCCAAGCCATGATTGACGCCGCCAAAAATGATCCGTATGGCCGTTATCGCGTACCCGGAACAAATATCATCCTCTATCAAGTGGGGTCGGAAGACCTCGGAAAACCCTATGCCGACGGTGTGGATAATGACAAAGATGGCGCCATTGATGAAGGGATTGATGAAATGATAGATGAAATGATTGACGAAAGCCGTTCGGATGGTTTAGACAATGACTGTGATTGGGATCCACTCCGTGACGATACTGGTTTGGATGGTGTACAGTTTACAGGCGATATTGGCGATGGGGACCGTTCACCAACCACAGGCGCCGGAACCGCTTTCCCTGGCGAGAAAAATATAGACGTGACAGATGTCTCCGAGTCTGACCAAATCGGTTTGACAAACGTGAAAATCATTCCGGCTTTCACGTTAGACTTCAACCGCCAGTCCGACCAAGAGTTGTTTAATAAGTATATGAAACCAGGGGAATTAGATACCCAAAAACCGCCCCCCGGTGAAAATGACCTTGTGGTTTCGAGTGGTATCTTCCCGCTGAAAGCCGGACAAACCGAACGGATTTCCCTCTCGATTCAGGTAGGATCCGATCGGACAAACGTTTTGCGCAAACGTGATAATGCCTATCAGGCATATGCCGAGGATTACCAATTTGCACAAGCGCCTGCGGTCCCTGCCTTGACTGCGGTTCCCGGCGATAAGTCCGTAACCTTGTACTGGGATAGCGCCGCCGAAGAATCGGTGGATCAGTTTCTTTTAGGTCTCGGCTTACCTGCCAAAGATTTTGAAGGCTACCGGATATACCGCGCCACAGATCCGGCTTTCTTGGATGCCCTCAAGATCACAGATGGCTATGGCAACCTGAGCTACAAAAAACCGATTGCCCAGTTCGACCTCAAAAACGGCGTAAATGGCTTCCATCCTGTGGACGTAAACGGTGTGAAGTTCTATCTGGGTAATGATAGCGGATTGGTACACAAGTTTGTGGATACTACGGTAGAGAATGGAATCACGTATTATTATGCCATTACGTCTTACGATTTTGGTGCTGCGACTGCCAATATCTCCCCGACCGAGGCGCCGGTCCGGATTCGTCGCTTGCCGGATGGAACAATCGAGACCGCGAAAAACGTGATAAAGATTACACCGGGGCCAGCCGCCGCTGGTTATACACCCGCTACGTTTGTAGGAACAGCGCCAATTGTTCGGACCAAAGGGCTGACGTCTTCCAAAATTGATTATGCCATAATTGATCCTACGGTGATTAAAAACAACAATAAGTACCGGATTACGTTCCGTGATACCTTGATTGTTTCCGCTAATCCCAACCTTCCGGATACCCTCACAACCAAAAGCTGGTCTCTGTATGATGTCACTGTAGGGAAGTTCCTACTGCAAAAACAAAGTGCTGGATTAAAAGCCGGAACAGAATTTCCATTGTTTGATGCTGCTGGAAACGCCCTTGGTTTCCGGTTGATTTTCCAGAATGAGCCGTTTGTCACCTTAAACAGTGCCGAGTCGTTTTGGAAAAACAGTGCGGGTGCTGCTAATAATGGAGTCTATCCCATTACTTTTGAACCATATGTAGGAGGAACTTTTGTACGGGGCTTGCGGAATCCGGCAGACTATCGGATTAAAATCGTAGAGCCGGGGCAAGGACAATCTGTTCAACTGAAAGTTCGCTCGAATGTCACTTTGCCCGCCCGTAAGACAAACTTCCAAGTTTATCGCCTCGAACCCGATGGAGCAGGTGGTGTTCGGGAAGTTCCGATTGAGTATGGATTCTGGGATTTGACCGGACCTGAAGTTGACAACCCGGCTATTCCAGGGGTGTTTAGCAACGATACCACATTTGGTGAATCAGACTTTATCATCTTCTATGAACCGAAGGTAGGCGATACTTCCGGTCAAAAAATCATCACGTGGCGCGTTGGCCTAAACTTCACCTTTAAAGACCGGAAGAATCCGGCTACGGGCGATAACATCACGCTGAACCTGCGTAAACCGCTTTTGTCTTCGGATGAATTTGAGTTCTCGACCGAGGCATCGAAAATAGATACCGAAAAAGCTACTTCTGCCTTAGACAAAATTAAGGTGGTTCCCAATCCCTATGTGGCGACCAACCGCTTTGAACCGCTGAACCCATTCTCTACCGGACGTGGGCCACGTGTCATTAAGTTCATGAACCTTCCAACCAACTGTACCATCCGTATCTATACCGTTAGCGGTCGCTTGGTAAAAACCCTGAGCCGTGACTATGGAGCAAATATCACTTCCCGTGATATGCTGGATGGGGCCTTGGAATGGGATCTCCAAAGCGAAGACGGCCTCTCGGTGGCATACGGAATATATGTCTATCACGTAGAAGCGCCCGGACTTGGGGAATCCACCGGAACTTTTGCCATTATTAAGTAACCGCAGGAGGACACCAACATGAAAAACCAACTTTTCAAACAAGGACTTGCGGTTTGCCTGATGCTGCTGATGGCTGGAATGGCCTCGGCGCAAGACACCCGGAATGTCACCAATCGGGGAACGACTGCTGCCGAATTTCTTTCGATTCCTGTAGGCGCTCGTTCTACAGGGATGGGAAATGCGGTGACGGCGCAGGTGGATGACCTGTCCTCGATCTACTGGAATCCGGCGGGCCTTACCAGTTTGGAAAATCCCAGTCTGAGTTTCGAGACCGCAAAATGGATCAACCAGATTAACTTCAACTATGGTGCTTTTAGTACGCCGCTGGCAGGAGGTACATTAGGGGTCGGTATGACCTCAATCCGCACACCAGAAATGGAGGTGATTACCGTCGAGGAACAAGATGGAACAGGGGAGACCTTCAATGCGGCTTCTTATGCCGTTTCTGTTTCTTATGCACGCAAGCTAACTGACCGCTTCTCTATTGGCGGGACTGCTAAATTGGTCTCGGAACGCATTTGGCACTCCAGCGCCAATGGAGTGGCCATAGATATCGGGACCTTGTTCGTAACGCCCTTCCGTGGAATTCGGTTGGGGGCTGCCATCACCAACTTTGGAACCAAACTTCAAATGGGTGGAGATGATTTGCTCATTACTACCGATATTGACCAAAATGCAGAAGGGAACAATGAGAGCCAGCGCGGTTTTCTGCGGACCGATAAATTTGGGATGCCCCTGATGATGCGTATCGGTTTGGCGGGCGAGGTAATCAAAACCAAACAAGCCCGTCTAACCCTCGCGGTGGATGCACTTAGCCCCAATAATTCGGAGCAGTTCCTCAATCTGGGGGCAGAACTGGGCTTACTCGGAGATCTGGTGATCTTACGGGGGGGCTACAATGAATTGCTGATGACCGATAGTGTCCGTGGTTTAAGTGCAGGAGCGGGTATTCGGTATCGTTTTGGTGGCATCAACCTTGGTGTGGATTATGCCTATGAAGCCCAAAAATACTTCAATGCCATCAACCGCCTTACCGTCTCAATGAAGTTGTAAAACAGTGCGAAAATGATTGTATAGACAGGAGGAAGAAAAGTCGGGCCAGCGAGTCCAGATCGTTTCTTTTTCCTGTCTATTTTCCATAAGTGTTTATAAAACAATGCTTAATTATCAGAGTAATAACAAATAAGGCACAGATAACATTTGCTGGGGCCGAATTTTGAACTGATTCTACTTGCACTTGTGCCAAAAAAGCCGTAATCTTGCACGTTGTAAGCATGTAAACGCTTTCGCAAACCCTAATTGAAACCCCAATTCTCATTCATCAAACATAGGAAGTAACAATGAAAAAACTTCTACTCATGCTGGTGATAGGTGCTTTCCTAATTCCATTGGCTGCCCAAGCGCAGACCCCATGGACTCAGGCAGGGGCCTTCCCA
>DDTM01000033.1 GCA_002344075.1 Bacteroidetes bacterium UBA2364 | reverse complement strand
CTATAATAGAAAATAAATTTTTCGTCTAATATTATGGATGAAAAAATTTTAAAAACAACAAAATAAAATATTTGCCATGATTATATTGTAATATTATATATTTGCATACTAAATAATTTCTTGTGTGTATGAAATTATCTTTTTAAATTGTATAGTATAATAATTATTTTGCTGACAGTACATAGCAAATCAAAAGATGAACATTTGTATAGTATAAGAATCCTTGTCTATACAAGTCAAGTCGCTTTGTCCAAAGACACAGCTACAAATCAAGAGATTTTTTCGACAAGTTCTCGGCGGGATATAGCGTTCTTGCCGTATTTTGTTTTTCATTCTCAACTCAACCTCGCTAAGATGCTCAAAACCATTCGCTTACTCTTCATCATGGCCTATTTTTCAGGATTTGCATGGGGGCAGAATCCCAATCACGCTCAATTTGCTCCGATGCCTTTCCCGCCTGCAGACGGTCTTCGAACCGGATCCGGTGCTCCGGGTGCTGAATATTGGCAAAATACAGCCTCCTATCAGATCAAGGTCAGCCTAATCCCCGAAGCCCATACCATTCGTGGAAGACAAACCATTACCTATACCAACCATTCTCCGGACACCTTGCCTTTTTTATGGGTACAAATGGAGCAAAACCTGTTCAAACCCAATAGTGCAGGTCAACTGAAACAACCACCAGAGTCGCGTTGGCGCGGCAGTTTTGCAGATGGTGGTTTAGAACTCCCGTCTCTTACGGTGATGATGAATGGGAAGAGATACACCCCTAAGACCTTTCTCAATGATACGCGGTTACGTGTGGACCTCGAAGCCCCTCTGGCAGCTAAAGGCGGAATCGTACAATTGGAAATGGAGTGGTCTTTTGTTATGCCGGAATATGGCGCAGACCGTATGGGACGCTTTGACGCCGAACAAGGCATGGTGTATCAATTGGCCCAATGGTACCCACGTATGTGTGTATATGATGCTACCGACGGCTGGAATACAATGCCCTATCTGGGACAAGGCGAATTTCACTTAGATTACGGGAATTATGACTTAGAGATTACCGCACCCTCAAATATGATCGTTGTCGCTTCCGGAAGTTTATTAAATCCTGAAGCTGTTTTAACCACTTCCCAATTTCAGCGTTACCAACAAGCCAAGAATACGGCCACCACAGTCAAGATCGTAAAGCCAGAAGAAGTGGGCACTCCCATAAATCGGCCACAAGGTAAAGATGCCTTGGTTTGGAAGTTCCGGGCGGAAAACGTCCGAGATGTGGCTTGGGCAGCTTCAGCAGCCTTTATCTGGGATGCTGCCACCGTGGATGGTGTCTGGTTGGCCTCGGCATATCCCAAAGAAGGACTGGGTGATTCGGAAAATCCCGGGTGGGAAGAATCTACACAGATGATGGCCCATTCGCTAAAAGAATACTCCACGCGCTGGATGAAATATCCCTACCCTTCCATGACCAATGTGGCAGGGGTCGTTGGCGGCATGGAGTATCCGATGATCATTTTTTGTGCTGTCGGAGACCGAGGGGAAAGCCTGTTTGGTGTTACGGATCACGAATTCGGCCACATCTATTACCCCATGATCGTTGGATCCGATGAACGCCGCCATGCATGGATGGACGAAGGCTTTAACACGTTCATCAACTTCTATGCCACTCTTTCTTATTACAAACAAGATCCCAAATCCTTCTGGCAAAATACCGCAGAGCAAATCACATTCTACAGCCAGATGCGTTATTGGGACCAACCACTAACCACTGCCCCCGACCTTACGGTTCCAGATGCATTAGGTCTTTTGGCTTATTACAAACCAGCCTATGGCCTTGTGCTACTTCGGGAATACATTCTTGGCCCAGAGTCTTTTGATGCCGCGTTCCGTGCTTATACCGAGCGCTGGAAATACAAACATCCACAACCACAAGACTTTTTCCGGACCATCGAAGATGTTTCTGGAGAAGATCTGGCTTGGTTTTGGCGGGGTTGGTTTTATTCCAATGAACGGTATGATGTGGGTATTCAAAACATTGAGGTGGGATCGGGTGTCATGACGCTCACACTCAAAAAAAACAAACCCTTAGTATTGCCACAGATACTTGAAATTACCTACCAAAACAATACCAAGGAGCGGATCAAGCTACCCGCCGTCATCTGGCATATGGGTGATACCTTCACCAAGTCGTTACCAACCAAAGGAAAGGTATTAAAAGTACAATTAGATCCGGATAAACTGCTACCGGATCAAAACCGTGCGAACGACGCTTGGAAAAGCAAAAACTAATTGCTTTTGATGAATCATAAAACAGCCCCTGTTCACAACAAGGGCTGTTTTTTATTGGTACCGCGGCTTCAAATACTGTTCGTCACATACATCATGTATAGATGGTTAAATAAGCTAAATAGCCATCCGGCAAAACGTTATTTGTGCTTAGGTTCGGGCAATAAAACGCGATCTATCAACCCATATGTTTGGGCTTCTTTTCCAGACAGCCAATAGTCACGGTCTGCATCCGATTCCAGTTGTTCGAGTGATTTACCTGTGTGATGGCTCAGAATTTCATAAAGGCTTGTTTTGATCTTGGCAATCTCTCGAGCGGTGATCTCGATATCAGACGCTTGCCCTTGTGCGCCTCCAAGCGGTTGATGAATCATGATTCGGGAATGAGGCAATGCCGCCCGCTTTCCAGATTCACCCGCAGCCAGCAATACGGCCCCCATAGAGGCAGCCAAGCCCACACAAATAGTGGCCACCTGAGGTGTAATAAACTGCATGGTATCATAAATGGCCAAGCCACTGTCCACACTTCCACCAGGTGAATTAATGTATATACTAATGTCGCGGTCGGGGTCATCACTTGCCAAAAACAGCAATTGGGCAATGGCCAAATTGGCTGTCCAGTCATCAATGGGCGTACCAATCATCACAATCCGCTCCTTGAGCAAGCGGCTGAAAATATCATATCGGATAGAGCCACGAGACGTGACCTCCTCAACGGTCGGAATCACCGCCTGAATTGGCGTATTCTGAAAGGGCTTACTATAGATACCTTCTGGAATAGACGTTAAACTGCGTGTAAACTTAAAGAAATCTTGCACCATTGGGCTTTGGAATAAAGACAATCTGCTAATGACATCAAAACCCCGATGACTCAGCGGATCTGTCTGGTGAAACACATTTGTTTGATAACGGAGCACTTTCTGTATAAAGAAAGGGCTGGCCTGAACACAGCAAACCAACCCTTTTCAAACTGGTTCCCAGTCGGGTATTTATTCGGTTTTCACATCTACTTCCGACGATACGTTCGCCAATTCTTGTTTCATCTCTTCAATCTCCATTCGAATACCAGCCAGGTCTTCTTGTAAGTCACGGGCAACATCTTCTTCTGTCCCACCTTCTAATTCCGTCACCTTGGCATTGATCTCGGCCTCTTGTTGTTCCAAAAACGTTATCTCTTGGTTGATTCGCTCTTTCTCGAAGTCGGCCCTCGACTTTTCTACGACAGTGATGGTGCTTCTAAGAAAGTCCAAGGCTTTTTTGGACAAGATTTTTTCTTCCATTTCCCTATGGAACTTATCGTCATTGCTTTGTTGAAGGACGCTACGAATCAGATCCGAGTTTGCAAATCCCAAGCTGGCCGCCATGTCATCGTAATAGGCTTGGTAGTCTTCCTCAAGAATATCAAATTCGTTTTCTGTCACAATTTTGTCGCGGATAACCATCCAACGGGCTGCGTGCTCGGCATTTTTCGTTTGCGAGAGCCGATATTGGTTTTCGTCGTATGAGTCAGGAAGTTTTCCACCAGATTTGCGCATCTGTTCTTCCTTATACGTTTTGACATAATGGTCCAGCATAGACTGTACAATTGATGCTGGTACCTCAAACACATTCGCCTTTAGGGCCTCGTTGATTATCTTATTATCAACCAAATCGTTCGACCGTTTTTCTCGTGCAGCGGTTTCCTGCTCTTCCAGAAGTTGTCTTAGTTCTTCTATCGTCTTTACCTGATCCTGAGATATTTTGGCGGCCAATTCGTCGGTCAATTCCGGAATATTGCGTTCCTGAATTTTCTTAATGGTAACTTGCCAGACACGCTGATGCACATGTACATCGTCTTCATGCTTTACGGTTACCTGCACCACATCACCTGCTTTTTTACCCAATAATGCTGTTTTAAAAACCTCCAACAAATTTGGGTCATTCATCACAATAGTTGCGTTTTCTTCATTGCCACCTAAAACTTTGACTTCGTTGGTCTCTGCGTCCAACTCTACCATATTGGTTGTAAGGACAGACTTTTCTCCAGCAACTTCATCCGAGTGTTCCAAGGTGGATTCGCGCAGGAGCATATAATCAATTTGACCCTGCACATCTTCCGGTGTAACTGGATTGACAAGACGAGAAACTTGAACTCCTTCCAGTGTTGACAATTCAAATTTCGGATAAACCCCAAATCGAATAACGACTTTCAGGTCTTGTCCCTCTGCATATTCAAAAACAGTCATTTGGGGCGTGCCAAATGCTTCATATGCTGGATTTTCTGATACTTCATCTTCAAACGTGTCTTTCACAAATTTATCTACCACCTCGAATGCAGCAGCTTCACCATACAACTTTTTGACGAGTTGTTTTGGGATCTTACCCGGACGGAACCCTGGCATAGTAGCTTTCTTGGCCACCTGACGAAGTTTATTCTCGATAAAAGGAGTCAGTTCGGTAGCAGGTATTTCAAGCACAAAATCATATTCTACCGAGTTGACAGGAGTAATTGTGGTGTTCATAAGACGCTCATTCGGTTCGGCATGTACAAAACATTGGCCTTAATAGTGCATAGGAAAATTAAGTCTGATAAAATAGCGAATGAACACCTAAATGGCAATTCGAGAACAATAAAGATTCATACAATTCAATCTCCTACTTGATTAATGGCGTATTTCCTCCTTGCTGCTCATCAATGGGAAATGTTTTGGCCATTTGTAACATAATCAGGCCAGCAATCAGCCAAAATCCAGCCGCTACGGAAAACGCAAAGGTACGCCCCCACCAAACAACCATCATCGAAATGATAACCGGGCCAAAGCCGCGTCCTAAATCATCTGCCAAGTTGTATAGGGCAAAAACGGATCCTCGTGCATGAGGCCGATTTACGTTGATAAGCATCGCCCTGATGTTGGGGCTAGCGATAATCACCATAAACCCTGAGACGGCTGCCAACAAGAGGGGCCACGCCAGTTCGGGTGTTGAAAAATCTTTCTGAGAGGGGTAATTTAGAAGCATTAAAACAGGCAATACGCCCACCAACGTGGTCCAACCTGCTAATTTTGGCAATTTTGCGGCTGATTCATTGTAAAGGCGATTTCCCCAAAGCCCGCCTACGAAACTCCCGATTATACTGGCCACTCCGGCCCCCATCACCACAAGCGTGGCTTGTGCAACGGAAAAACCTTTGTCCTGCGCATAAAAGTCATTCAAAAAAGTAAAAAACACCCCCCAAGGAATGGTTGCGAGAATACTTTGCGCAAAGATCAGTCGGTTGGTGGGAACCTGAAACAATTCTATGAGGGAGGAAAAGTTTAATTTTTCAGGGACGTGGGGATCCGGGCCACTCGTTTCATAAGCACCACGTTCTGGCTCGGAAACAAACCAAGCAAAGAGGAATGCGAGCAACAAATTGGGGATGGCTACCACCACAAAAGGCATCCGCCAGCCATAAACAGGCCCCAGAAAGCCTGCTACCAATTGCCCCAAGGCAACACCCAACCCCATAGACAGTGCAATAATCCCTGTCGCTTTCGCACGATGTGTCGGTGGGAATAAATCACCTAACAAGGAGTAGACTAACGGCAAAGCACCCCCAATGCCAATGCCAGTAAAAGCACGTAGCCAATATAAGTGCGTATAGTTTTGAGCAAATCCAGTCAATAAACACGGTATCGTTCCGATGAGAACAACAGCCAAAAACAAGGGTTTCCGAGCAATGCGATCGGTCCAATGACCAATAAACAAGGTAACGACCCCTCCTAACATCCAGAAAACCAAGGAGATATCGCCTCCCAGTTTTACATCTCGCTCTGTCTCAGAAAATCCAAACTCTTGGGCAATCTGGGTAAGGTTGGGGGCCAATAGGTTTTGATCGGCATATAAAAAAGCCGACATTAGGGCAAGTAGCCAAACAGTACGGCTATGAACGGTTTTATTGGGCATAAAAAAAGGGCAAGTATTAACCTGCCCTTAAAATACAATTTTTTAGACCAAATTGTTTATCGAACCCCTTGCTTTCGGGTGTTCAGCATCAAGAAGTTTGCGGCAATGGAAGTGGAAGTTCCCAAAGGCAGTATCCCTTGTCCAACATAAAGGATAGGATCTGCGCCCCAAGCAAATGAGCGAGCCATTCCAATAAAGGTACCGGGGTATAGCGTGGAAACTTGACCATTGTTTACCAACAGCAAAGGATCGGGAGTGCGGTTAGTTGCCACAAAAATGTCTCCGTTTTTTGCAAGGTCAATTGCAAAAGCTTCATTGGTTCCCAGATTCAAGTCAGCGACTTTCACAGGTGTGCCCAAGTCGCTGTTCGCGTCTATTGGGAAACGGAAAACGCTAAATTGATTGTCTTTCTTGGCCAATACGAATAGATTTGTTCCAGAAACCCGAACAGAACGTACATCCCCTACGAAAGCATAGTTTTTTGTGGTTTTATCTGGCTTTACGCGATACAAGTTCGCATTATTGCCACCCACCCATAGGTTGTTGTTCGCATCAAAATCTAAACTCACAAGACGAGCCGATTCCAAGGTGGTCGGAATAGCCACATAGGTCTCTTGGTTGCTGTTTTTCTTGAATCGGAAAATAGCTCGTAACCCACGAACGGCATAAAGATACCCTTCATCGTCGCGATACTGCATATCATCAAACTTTTGGCTTTGCACATTGGTCGCCGTCAGAAACTGAGAACGGGTTCCATCTGGCGCATAGGTAAAGACCCCCGCCGCACTTCCACTGACAAAGAGCGAGACATAAATATTGTTGGCTTTGTCGTTCGTCATACCAAAAGGCTCTTCTGTCTTTGCATCAAAAGTGTTAACGGGTTCAAACGAGGGTGCAATTAGGACTTTAGACGTTGCCGAGAAATTTTCTGCGCCTAAAGTTGCCACCCGTAGATCCACTTCTTCCAGAGGGCGGGTTTTGGGGTCTTTGGGGTCAAACGTTGGACGGATGGGCGCCTGAATGGTTAGTTCTGTTGTACTTGCCGTAAGGACGGTTGCACGAACGGCATCCCGCACCTTGCCCCGATTGGGCTTCCCACCTGTACTGACGATATTACCAGCAGCATCTACCGCAGGAAGATAGAATGTAACATAGACCATGTTTTTTGCGGGATCCGAAGAGAAGTTGGACCCTCTGATGGTGAGCACATCTATTCCGGCAAAAGGCGGCGATTCTACACTCGTAATACTTGTAACCGCAGGGTCAGGATCTGAGCCGAGGTTTTCTTCATTAAACAGCGAGTTATCGCCGTTAAAGTCGCAGCCTGCCAAAAAAATGGCCAGTAATGCGAAGAGAGGAAATTTACGTTTAATGTACTTCATGTCTGTAAAGGCTTGATAGCGCTCCGGCCTATATAAAAGGCCGTAAACTGCCGTTAGAGTCCAATTTTAATACCGATCCGCTGAACGGCGTTGAATATCCCGAATTGGGTGTACGAATAATCCGCCTGTACTTTTCGATCGCCCCGTTTTAATTGTACCCCGCCACCAAAAGTAAGGCCCTGCTGGTCTGACGGAAAGGCGTATCCGGCGCGTAAAGAGAGCAAATTCCGGAAAGAATATTCTGTCCCAACCTTGAGTACCTCCGGAAAATCGCGAGGATGTTCAGCATCAACGGAGAGTAATAAATTATGGTCACTTCCCAGCGCCGAGAAGTCCAATAAATCCATCGAGATTCCCATACGCATGGAAAGAGGGAGTTGGAACGTTTCCTCCTCATATTTTATCTCTTTGGCAAAGTTACGCGCATTAAAGGCAAACTGCAGGCTTTTGAATCCTGTTTTATATAAAACGCCAAAGTCATAGGCCATAACCGTTTGTTTGTAAGACTCATATACGTAATCACCCAGCGTTTTGTCGAACTGCGTGGCAGCACTACCAAGATCTTGGGTAACACGTTTTACACTACCCCCAATGGCAAATCGGTCTGACAAAGAGCGTGCATAACTCAATCCAACCGACATGGCTACGGGATGAATGCTGTTTGGTAAATCCAGATAACCACGATCATTGTTTGCACGAACGGTGGCCTGAATTTCACCATAGTCCACATTCATCACACTTACGCCAAACGTTCCGATGTTTCCGGCTTTAAAGGCCACGCCTGCCAAATTGTAGTTGATGTCGGCAATCCAAGCCATCTGACCAAAAGAGGCGCTCAACTTTCCACCCATGTTGGCCATACCTGCTGGATTGTAAAACATCATCTCGGCCCCGCCTTCTAATGCCGAGATCGCATCTCCAAGACCAGCCGCACGTGGATCAGGCGAAGCCGCCAAAAACTTCATACCCGTTTGGGCTAATTTTTGTTGATTGTCTTTTTGTGCCCAAAGGCTTATAGGCAGCAAGAGCAGCAAAAAGACAAATATCTTGGTCATTTTCATGGTGTTCCCCGTTTCATGGTCGTTCCATACCAACCATTTGGATGCATCAGTTGTGTTCATTTTTTTCCTCTGATGGTTAAATGGTTAGCGGATAACAACAAATTTCATGATTTTACGCTCACCTTTCCGGAATTCTACGGCCCCCGTCGTTTTATTGAGTTGGTCTTCATTGGCGGTAATGACGGCAATGTAAATTCCAGAAACAATCAATTGTCGAGAAGAGGTAGTGTGGTCCCAATAAGCGTCTCCAGATCCATCGGTATGCTCAAATTTGTCCACCAATTCACCCAATTCGGTATAAATTTCAATGGAACAAATAGCCGGAATGTCAAAGAAGCCCAAAGCATCCCGTTGTGAGAATCGTAGGTCTGTTCCAGCCGCGATTGTATAGGGGTTAGGCACAATGCGCACGCCATCCCAAGCGGTTCCGGCAGGCCGTTTTAGTCTTGCTGGTGCATAGGACTGGGCAAAGTAGCGACTGCTTCTCAAGACACGGTTAGCCGGTGTCCCTGGGCCACCTGTATTCTTAGACTTATCCAGATAACCTTGGACGTAGTAAAAATAATCCAACCCCCGAATGGGAGTGGTATCATCAAAACTGGTTTCGGACGGCCCCAACCGTTTGATCATCGTATAGGTAGAGTCATAGCTGTTTTTGGTCCGATACACTTCCCAGCCATCTACTTGTGCGCCCGCGAAAGGCGTCCATGAAATCTGAATACGATCACCACCAGACTTTACTTCCAATTGTTTCGGCGGTAAAGGTGCTTTTGGTGCTTTAAAGCCACTTTTGTAGTTGTCAATTGCCCGACGGAAGGTCTGGAATAATGAGTCTCGGCTTTGGAAAACGATGTCGTTTTTTTGTGTCACACTGATCTGGCCTTTTTGAAGTAAACGACCAACCCGGATATTTTCCTCTCGGCTTAGACCCGCTGCAGCATCGGCCAGTACAATCTTAATGCTTTCTCCTGGTTTCAGGGTGTAAGGGCCAAATCCCATGCCATTGCTAAACCCTCCAGACGTACCCAATGCCGGATCTCCGGTCGGAGCCTTAAAGCCGGGGTCTCCGGTTGGTTCTACAATAAAGGCATGACGTGGTTTTTTACCTTGAGTCATGACACGGTATTCGGTTTCCATTTGGGACACATTAAAGGCATCGTTGCGGGACTGGTAGTTGTCATCCGAGCCAATGTAGTTCATGGTAAATGGTTGGTTCACATCGTCTATTTTCTCGGTGGCGGATTTGTCGGCGTGGAGCACCACGGTTCCGGCAAATTGGGAGGCTCCCAAACGTCCCAATGTATCCGCCGAGGCAATTTGTAGTGCGGGAAGGGCACTCTTAAGAATCGGTCCTCCAATGTTATCATATCGGGTAAAAGCAGGAAATTTGCCATGCCACGCAAACTGTGCACGGAAATTCTGATTGGCCGGATCCGGGCGAAGTCCATCGCCCCGTGCATCAATCATGGTATTCATCCCCCAACCAGAGCCATTCCCCACCACATAACGGGTTTCTTTTGCGACAGCCATCCGGGTTTGGAAATAAATCATGACATCACTAAGGGTCTGGTTTGGCAATTCGATATCGGCATCACCATCCGTATTACCCGTATTGGTAAAGGTATATTCCTGCACGTGGTAGTTGTCATTGAATTCCTGAGAGAATTGCAAAACCCTGCGTTTCATGGTTAGACCCAAAAGGTTGTTCACCACGTTTTCGAGGACAAAATCGGCATCCAAATTAGGATCCACCTCGTCCACAATCATGGCTGTTTCTGGTTCTGATGGGTCTCCATCTACAAAAACAGAGGGTAATTCAAAACGGCTGATTAACTTAAAGGTTGTCGGGAAGAACTCGTTGGCGCCACTGACCCGTGGGCCGATATGAACCACACGGGTATCAAATTTGGTGCCCTTGTCATCAGTGACATTCTTCGCACCAATCCACATGCCTCGGGCAGCCTGCATATCGGTAAAGCGATAAATGCCGGGCCAGCGCCATCCATCTTGCTGGGTTTTAACAAATCCGGCTGATTCTACCTCGCTCCCTACTTCGGCATACCAGTTATGAAAACTACCGGCAGAGAGCCACTTATTGGTAAACTGAGCTTTTGTTATCTGGAAAGCCCCTACCAGTAGCAAGCACAAAGGCAGGAGTTTAAAATACTTACGCATAAAAATTTTCGCCTAAAGATGAATCAATCAGTTCCTGTTCCGCATAGCAGACAGGTATAAGTACATTACAACTTTATCCGCAATCCAAACCAAAAATCACGCGGATCTAGGAAGTTAAGGAATTCCTGATTTGGCATGTCAATGTAGCGTTTTTCGCTCAGTACGGCGTCCACAAAACTTTTATCCGCATCCACCCACTGGCCATTTTGGAATTGGATATAGGACTTGGTATCGAATTCATAATACAGCACATCTCCCGAACCGGTTATGCTGCTTCGGTTTTGGATGCCGGTCGTTGGTTGGTAGGCCACCCCTGGTTTACGGAACGTTCCGAATTTGTCATTACCCGGGATATTGGGATAATCGGGCGATTCCGGTAAGTGGAGGGACAGGCGATATTTATTGATGTCTACGCCATCGAAGTATCCATACGCGGATAAGCGTTTGGCATTCAATACGTTAAATACATCCGCGAAAAACTCTATGCCCCTCTTTCCGACATAAAATGACTTTGCAAACCGAAGGTTCGTGTTCCAGAAGTCCACCACATCCACATTGCGTTCCACACCGGGTTTAGAACCGCCACCCACCCAGGTTGCTTTGCCACCATCTTGCCAAGACACAATGAAACTGGTCTTCCATCCACCCAAGGGCTTTATGCTTCCCACTTTAGGTCCCCAATCATCCGGCGAAATCAGGTCTATATTTAACCGTCCATAGGGGTACGGTTGGGGTTTAGATTGGGCCGCACGCCGTACCGCATCGTCGTTCACATAGTTCCGCATGGCCTGAGGGTTTTGATAAACGGTTCCATATCCAAAGTAGCCTGAAGAATTCACCATGTAGGTAAAGTTGACAAATCCTTGTAACCAACCGCGATTTCGAGAAAGTGTTACCTCGAAGCCCCGAATATCTTCATACAGATTGGGTTCGGATGTGGTATAGTTTACCGTATTGTTTTTAGAGACATAGTTTACCAGGTAAGGCTGGAGTGATACGTCTTTATAGTATCCGGCAACACGAATCAAAAATTGCTCGGCAACCGACTGTTCGTAGCCCAGTTCGTAGGCAACTGTTTTGGGCAATGGGTTATTCGGGTTTGCAATGCGAGTTATTTGTCCGGTTGTAGTGGCATACCGCACCAAAAACAAATTTTCGGGGGCAGGCATGGAACGGAAGTGGCCATAGTTGAAGTATAGCTTAGAAAGCGTTGTGACGGGGAAAGAAACGCCTACACGGGGGCTAAACTCCAGAATTTTCTTCGTTGGGTCCTTCTCTTGATTTTCCAATTCGGGAGACCCTTTGGCAGATAAAACATTTGAAAATGGGTCTAAAACATACCAATCTCCGCCCGCATGGAAATAGTCTGCACGCAATCCGAGATTGGCCACCATTCCATTAAATTCCAATTTGGTTTGGGCAAAAAGTGCCCCCCGAACCGGTGAGCGGTCCCATTTGGATTGTGAATTACTGGAGGGGAGGTATGAGTCGAAGTTGCCATAATTCACTTTGGTGTTGCTCTGGTTTACCTCGAAACCAGTCCGAACTTGCAAGAAGCGATTGAGCTGATTGGTATAGTTCCCTTTCAGGTTAAATACCCCAACAAAACTGGAGTCACGGGAGTTAGACATCCCTACCCCCATCCGCATCCCATCTACACCATTGGAAGGGTTCGGCATAAAGCCATAAGGACCTTCGTCAAACCCTACCCCGCCAAAGGTTTGTACGATCGAAAGATCTCGGTCTTCGCCTGGAACCGTATCGTATTCCGTAGCCAGATAAGCAGCTTGGACTTCATAATAACTTCTACCGTTCAGTGCATGGTTAAAAGTGGCACCGAACATCTTGCTATTCACGTCGGTTGGGTTCCAATAATCCTTCGAAAAAATCCTCGAATCAATAAAACTGACACTCGTTAGGTTACTGGCGATACCTGAGGCGGAACGGAAAAAGCCTGGGGATCCTGAACGGCTTGCGGAAGTTCCACTTTGCCGCCCCATCATACCCTCTATCGAGAACTTCATTCCTTTTGCTACATCTGATGTGATTTTAACGTGGCCATTATAATCTTGATACCGATCGGTATTAAGCGGTATCATGTACATGTCTTGGTTTTGGATAAAGGAAGCGTAAAAACGGGTATTTCCGATCTTATTGAGGCCGGGAATAGGGCCGCCAAATCCAAAGTCCACGTTATAATCAGGACGGTTAATCTGCATATTTTTCCGGTGTTGCCATAAAAATGCTTTTTGCAAGGCCTCCGGCGTCATATCGTTGGTTGGATCATCGTCTTTTAATCGTTTTTCGGCAACAGCGATCCATCCTTCAAAGGTTCCATATTGGTCTCGTGTAGCTTGGTCCCAAGAACCAGTTCCGGTCATCGCCACTTGCGGGTCTATGAAGCGGCGAATCCAGTACGAGTTTAAGTCGTTGGCCGCCGGACCAATGTTTTTTTGTGTTGGCGGGCTATATCGAACATTAATACTGGCCTCGTAGCGATCCCGCTTTCCTTCCTTGGTGATTACGTTTACCACACCAGACCGCACATTGCCATATTCGGCATTAAAGCCTCCGGTTTGTACCTGAATTTCCTCTACCGAAGAAAGAGGAATATTGGTAATAGGCGAGTTGTCGCGTTCATCACGCAGGGTAAGGCCATTGACGTTAAAAGACAACTCGTCGGAGCCTGACCCCCGGAATGAGAGTCCTTGAATACCAGCTTGTAGGCCCACAGCTCCTGTAACCGAGGCTACGGGTAGTCTGGCCACTTCCTGCGCCCCAATACTGGCGGTTGAGTTAGAAACATCCTTTTGTACTACGGGGCGCTCGGCAATAACCGTTACCTCTGTTAGGGTAGTCTCTTCTTTTAGTTGTACGTTCAGCGGGGTCGTCAGGTTGGTACTCACCCGCACATCGCTCACATTTACGGTCTCGTAACCAATGAAGGAGACGCGAATCGTGTACGTTCCCGGTCGGACATTGATAATGGAGAAATAGCCCTCCGTGTCCGACACATTGCCCTGTGTGGTTCCAAGTACCTGCAATGTAACACCGGGAAGCCCCAGTCCAGTTGCGGCATCTGTAACCCGTCCGGCAATTTTTCCGCTTTGTGCCCAAGCCATACCACTGTATAGCACAAGCAAAAGCAGGATACTCCAGCATTTGCGTTTCATGATTGATCGGGTTTTATCGGGAGATGAGAGAAAGTTCATGATGTATAACACAGGTCAAAAAATATAGACTCATTTTTCGGGAATAGTACCAATTTTAATTCCATACCGCAAGCGCTTTTTTGGTGTACCATTTTTTGGTGAGTGACTAAAGCCATACTTTAGGCACTCACTTCCCCCAAAAAAAGCACGTTCCCATTCAGAAAGGGCCTATGTTTTCTCGATACTTAGCCTATTTATTTACTTCACGGAATCCAAATCGGATACCTTGTAAAACCTACCACCTGGAGACAGAAACTTGTCGCCACTTCGTTAATCAGATTAACTTCACAAAAAATCAAAAAGGGAATCTCTCCAAACAGACCCCCTTTTCTTTGTATCTGATGGGCTTATGGCATTTCGTGACAGGTCACATAGGCCTCCGCCGCATAAAATTCTGGCAACCCAAGGGCATCCATCTCTCGTGCTAACCCCACATTGCGGTCACGGGCACGCTCCCAAAACTCACGGGCATCCGAACCAGGAAAAAGCGCCCGGTCTTTTTGGCTTTCATGTTTGTAGATGGCGTCAATTTTTTGGCTTAGGTCTGCCTTAGACATAGGTAAAAAGATATCGGCTTTCTCAATTTCCCATTCTTGCCAAGCACCTCGGTATAGCCAAACGAGTGGTTTCTTGACCCCTTCTTGTTGGTTGTATTTTTCTAATGCCCGTTTGATGGCTGTATAACACATACGGTGTGTTCCATGTGGATCAGACAAATCTCCCGCCACATAAATATGATCTGGTTTACGCTCATTGAAGAGGTCTAAAACTATTTGAACATCATCCTCCCCAATAGGCGCTTTTTTTACCTCTCCTGTTTTATAAAATGGCATATCCAAAAAACGCGCATCCTTTTCATGCAAGCCCATTACTTCAATTCCGGCAATGGCTTCGGTGTATCGAATATAGGCCTTCAACTGCTGAATTTCGGCAGTGTCTATTTGGCCAGGTTTTTTATGGGTGATGAAGTCAAAAATCGGACGTGTAAAGGCTTTGATACGGGCCTCTCCATCTGCGCCGCCGTGAAGCCGTGCAGACATCTCCAAGAACCGCAGATGGCGTTCCACATCCATGTCAAATACAGCAACCGATCCATTGGTCATGTAAGCAACCGCCACATCGTTTTTGTTTTGGGCCAACTTTCCGAGCATGCCGCCCATAGAGATCACATCATCGTCTGGATGTGGGCTAAAGCAGATACAGGACTTTTTCTTGGGCAATTCCGGCTGGTATTTGATGCGATCCCGAAGTTCCATAAAGACTTTATACGTCAGTTCATCCGCAGTTCCGTGAGCATTGACCAAATCGTGCATATGATGATGGTGGAAGTCTGCGGTTTCCAAGTGTAAAATTGGTTTTTTGATTTTTTTAGCCAGCCAGACAACCGCTTTACGGGCCATTTCGGCATTCCACGAGACATCGCCCACAATCCAAGGCGTTTTTTCGCGTGTTAATTCACTCGCCGATGCCCGGTCCACATAGAAGGCACAATGGAGGTGTTCTTGTAAAAAAGAGGCGGTAACACTACTGTTGGGTTCCTCTTCTACGGCTTTTCGGATAATATGGCCTTTGTGCTCACCGGTGGCCATCAAGATGATTTCACGGCATTCCAGAATTGACCCTACCCCCATGGTGATGGCTTCACGGGGAACATTCTTCTCCTCAAAAAAATCCCCAGCAGCATCTCGGCGCGTCACTTCGTCCAAAACAACCATTCGGGTACGATCATCGCGACGCGAACCTGGTTCATTGAAGCCAATATGACCACTTCGACCGATTCCCAATAGCATCAGGTCTATCCCACCTGCTTTTTTAATTTGCCATTCGTATTCATCACAATGCGTATCCACTTCTTCGCGTGCAATATCCCCACGAGGAATATGTATATTCTTACGTGAGATATTAACATTTTTGAATAGATTTTCTTCCATAAACCGATGATAACTTTGCAGTGCATCGGGCTTCATCGGGTAATATTCGTCAAGGTTGAACGTGATGACATTGGAAAAATCTAATCCTTCTTCTTGGTGCATCCGGACCAATTCACGGTAAACGCCAATTGGTGTAGAGCCTGTCGGAAGACCCAAGACTGCCATTCTTCCGGTAACGGCGCGATCTTGAATGAGGTTGGCCACTTTTCTGGCCACTTGTCGCGCCATTTGTGCCGGATCATCAAAAATGAGGACAGGCAATCGCTCCAAGCGCATCGTGTGGCTGGATCTGGCCTGAATTCGTGTGGTGTTTGACATGGGTAAACGATAGTTTTAGGGGACAAGATCAACCGGACGAAACTTTTGGAAAGACAAAAGTTTGCCGGAGCAGGCATACTTTAACAACTTGTATAAAATAGGACATGAATCCACTCAATGTTTGTTATGGTGGATGAGGTTCCGGTAAATTAACCACACCGTAAAGAAACCAAATTGGGCCTTTCCTTGCTTTTGCCCATGTACAAAACACGGGAGTATTCAGAAATTGGCAATTCGTCTATAAAATCAAGTATTTACAGGCGATCGTATTTTGATTTGTTCTTATAGTTCAGAGACATTTCAGAAATCGCTTCAAACACTGCCTTGGCAATAAACACCCTTTTTCTCAGAAGAAAAGGTTGCTTGGTTTCAGCACTACGGGGTAAGCCAAACCATTTGAGGTCGGATCCCTTTTGGGGTTTTGTTTGGGCGTGCTTCAAGTGTGACTGGTATGAGGTTTATACATCACCCATTCTTTGGCGTTTAGGTGATGGGTATGAGGTATCATTGAAATGCACCTTCAAGGCCCTCAAAAGATTTTTTAAAAAAATGCCCTACTCTCTGAGAGCAGGGCAGAACTTTGTTCAAAAGCAGCATTTGCTTAACGGCGCTTGCGCTGGTAGTCGTCCAAAATGGAGCGGGCAATCCGTTCGCCCGCAAATTCGGCCAAATTTCGGAATCCAGTTTCCATGTCTTTCACAGAGAGTTTCGCAAGATCGGTAGCCGTAAAGATGTTTCCGGCACCTCCCCCCAAGCCAAACCAATGACGGGATACTCGGTCTCGAACTTGGACTCCCCGTTTCCAAATAGACTTATTGGTTTGATTATCATAGATCAATACATCTCCTTCGACAAATAGGTAGGTTGCACCAAACCAAGAATCGGCACGGATACCATATTGTCGAATACGCAGGTCCATGATAAAATCGGCATCTTTTACGCTACTAACTGGTGCATAACCAATGGACTCCGCAGCCGATAATAGCGTCTTGCGGGCCATTATTTCGGGGACATCTACGTGTTGCAGGGCACTATCTAAGCGTGCTTCTGCTTTGTCCACCTGAATATACTTTGCGACCGCCGTTCCAATCCGCAACATTGTTCGCCAAGGGTTTCGGGAATCCATGCGAGTATCGTACCAAAAATCTGAATAAATTTTAGGAGAAGGGGGAATAGCAGCCATTACCGCCATTTTCTGATCCCGAAGATTGTATTCCGGTAACTTGTTCAACGTGCAGCCAGCAGTGGTCGTTAAGACCAAGAGGATCATGAAAGATCCAATAAGCCATCTTTTCATGGGAGATTAAGGTTTAAGGTGGGAAGACATAATACCTGATACTTGTGCTGGGGTAGGTTTCTAATCCTGTTTTTGGCAAACACAATGCCCTTTCCAAGAGTTTTGACCAAACTTAACAACTTTTTGCGCCTTTCAATCCGTTTATTCCAGACCCAAAACAAGACGAACTTTACACAATATACCCGCTCATGCCCATTTTTCCCCATAACTTACCTTGTATTGTATATAACCCCACACCGGAGTCACCGTATTTGTTAAGGGCAAACACAGAGCGGTAACGATCCTGTTTGGTAGCCATGCCGCCCGGTTTTCTGGTATAGTATCGTAAACACAAATGTCCATTATATGAGACAATTATTTTTTACAAGAAAGATAGAAAAGATCATAAATTTGCAAATAATCATCTTTTCAACCTAAGGCGTTTATACCGTTCATGAATGTAGCCCTCAAGAAAATGATCCGCCGAATCGTGGCCCAACTTTTACGTGGTCACGCATATCATTGCCCTGTATGCGATGGGCGCTTTAGGAAATTTTTGCCCGGTGGTGCCAATAAACGTGCCAATGCCCAATGCCCTGCCTGTGGCTCCTTAGAAAGACACCGCGCATTTTGGCTGTTTCTTCAGAACTTCCCGTTGCCAGAACAACCGCTACGGGTACTACACTTTGCACCTGAAGCCTGTTTTGAAGAAGCTTTTCGTCGTTGGAAAAACTGGACTTATGTTACTACAGATCTTTATGTACAAGAGGTGGATCTTAAGTTGGACATAGAAAAATTAGACGTTGATAATGCCTCCTACGATCTGGTGATGTGTCACCACGTTTTACCGGAAGTCCGAAACGATGTACGAGCGCTTGAAGAGCTTTATCGGATTTTAACGCCCGGTGGTTACCTGCTGATGCAAAATCCATACGATGCACATTTGCTCGTTACCCGTCATGCAGCAGACCTCTCTTTGGCGGAACGCCATCATTTATGGGGTAAGTATGCGGATCAATACCAACATCACTATGGCAAAGACTTTCCTGAAACACTCGAAAATATTGGATTTGAGATCCGTATTGTTCAGGCTGAAACCCATTTTCCATCCGTTCTCGTGCAGTACAACCGCTTGGCCGGAACCCTGTTTGTGTGCAAAAAACCGTTTGGCTTGGCCTAAACTTCTAATCCAAGCACTTCGAGAAAATCAGAAATTTTCTGCTCGATTTCTGCCCATTCATCTTCGGGCGTTGAACCCAGAACAATCCCGGCACCAGAATAGAGCGACAAGGTATCCCGCCGAAGAAGGCCACTGCGAATACCAACTGCAAACTCGGCAGCCTTTGCTCCAATCCAGCCAATTGGGCCAGCATACCAACCCCTGTCGAACGGCTCCAATGCCGCAATGGTAGAAACCGCTTCCGAGGTGGGGTAGCCGCCCACCGCTGGTGTGGGATGTAGCACACGTAGTAAATCGGCATCCCGTACATTGGATTTAAGTGTTCCTTCTACACGAGCATATAAGTGCATCCGGCGTGTAAGGGTCATTAGGGTAGCTTCCTCGTCTGTTTGCAGGTTATCACAAAGTTCGGAAAGGGCATCTCGGATGGAGGTTCGGACGTAGTTGTGTTCTCGTAAGTCTTTTTCGGAATGTAACAATTCTTGTGCAATGACGGCATCTTGTGCTGGAGCTTGGCCTCTGGGACGTGTACCTGCAACAGCCTCACTTAGGATATGTTGCCCATCACGGCCATACAATCGTTCGGGTGTGGCTGCTATAAATGAGGTTCCTATATCCGGTTGAAAGAAGAAATGAAAACAATCTGGCTTGCATTCATAGAGTTTTTTGAGTAGTAATACAGGGTCGAGTGGTTCAGGAAAGCGAAAAACAGCTTTACGTGCCAGTACCACTTTATGTAGTTCTTCTTTGGAAAAGGTGTCCAATAACCAAAGGATTTTTTTCTGCCAAGCTCGTTCGTTAGGTTCATTGTGGCGGCTGATGGGCAAAGAAAAATGACCTGTCAGGGGTGTTTCTGGAAATGTTAAAGCACTCAACTCGGCTTTGATGGATTCAAGCTGGTCAAAATCGGTAGGAAATACAAGATTACAAACCAACTTATACGACTCGCCCTCCTGTATCACCTCGAAGCGGGGAAGAAAAAAACTAAACTGACCAAAAGGCTCCCATTCTTCATCGGGCACAGTATGTTCAAACCGCAATCCTCCATAGAAACGGGCACTGGGCTCACTTTTTAATAGGCGTTGGGCTTCGGCCATTCGGCGGAAGGGGAATCCAGAGGCTTGTGATACAATGGCATGGGCCACGCCCACTGCCGCAACCCTCCCTTTTCTGTCTCGGTCTCCCCAAAACAATTTTTGATTCTGTCCTTGTGCTGATAACCAAGAAAAGACATCTATTTCAGGCGCTTGTGCTTCTAAACGCACCAACCGGAGCACCTTACGGCGTCTCGGTATTTCGTCAGACAATCGCTCTATTTGCTTGTACAAATTTGCGACAGGAGACAAAACCTCCGGCTGATATGGCAAAACAGGAACTCTCAATTCCAAATCATAAGCAGTTGCAACAAATCTATTATCCAAACGATCACGTTGCTTTCCGGTTTCGGAAAATTAGATTAAAGATAAATAAGATACGATACCAAAGACGGTTTCACACATCGTCCTATAAAAGCTACAAACAAATTAACGCTCGCAGTGTGTTTAGTACCGCCGTATCAAGCCAATTAACCGGCCAACCACGTAGCAATCAGATGAATTGGTATTAAATACTTCCTCTGTGTAACGTTTTTCCGCAGGGCGTAGCATCACCTGCCAACGGGCAGCATACAGGTAACGAATAACCGGACGCTCACGAATCATGGCCAGAACCATTTCCCCTTCCTGGAGCATAGAGAGTGGTCCCGTCTCCACAACAGCCCAGTCGCCAGCCCTGATTCCCTCTTTTGCCATGCCATCATCTCCTACTACCACTACCATGCAATGCTGTTCGCGGGCACTCCGCAACAAGTGTGCATCCACAGCTATGGTACGGTATCGGCCTGATGACCACGCTTCACCAGAACGTGGCGGCGCGGGCACCAGTGGCAAAACGGGGATCTCTCCCCCATCCGTCATCGTCCCAGAATCCTCTGTCAAACGAATACCACGAGAAGTACGGCTTTCCTTTTGCAAATGCCCTTTGTCCACCAAAATACGGATCACCTTGTGTACCGCATTGGTAGATTGAATGCCCATCAAGTCTGCCAGTTCTTTCAAAGTGGGTGGTTTCTGAAATGAACGTATATGATCCCGAATAAATCCGAGAACCTGAAGTTGGCGCTCTGTTAATCGTCTATCGGTCATTAAATTTGATCTTTTGTCGAAAATTTAAGTATTGGGTCACAAAAATAAGATATTGAAAGGTGGAAATAAAATCAATATTAAAACAAAAAAGGTGATCTTTTGTACACCTATTATGAAAATAAAAATGTAAACAATATGTATGTACAGATTGCATGTGGATAATAACTTTAGACATGTTGAAAAACAGGCGTGCATTTCAATGGGAAAGTTAATAGTTTGAGGCTGTGGGGAAATGTGGGGGATAATCCCAGATAATGGGGAAAAAATCCATCAATAGTATCAAAATTAGGCTCCAATGGCCGGATTTAAAGGACAAGCAGATTATTCAGTAGATGCCAAGGGACGGGTCGCCCTTCCGGCCAAGATGCGACGTGTCCTAAGTCCCGCTGCCAACGATACTTTTGTCCTTACGCGGGGCATCGAGCGATGTGTGTACCTTTACCCTTTGGATGTGTGGAATAAGAAGGAAGCCGCTGAATTTGAGCACCTGAATCAATACGAGCCAGAGACCCGTGCGATGCTTCGTTCGATGTATCGCTGGGCAGATGAGGAAACATTAGACGCACAAGGTCGCGTTATCATTTCCAAAAGGCTTATCGAATTTGCGGGAATTGCAGATAAAGTGACCATTATTGGTGCATTGGATCGCATCGAAATTTGGAATCCAGATGTCCTAACCACCGAATTGGCCGAGGAAGACGCCCAATATGGCGCCCGAATCCAACTGGTGATGGGAAAACGGGAGGCTGAATGAAGCGTCCCGCCAAAGTGCAGTCCAAGGACAATGTAGGGGAAATGCCTCAACCATACGCCACCCCATACCACGCCCCTGTTCTTTGTAAAGAAGTTTGTTTACACCTGATAGGAGATCCCAATGGCATCTATGTGGACGGAACATTGGGCGGAGGTGGTCATACGGCTGCACTGCTAGACCAACTAAAGCCGAACGCACGGGTAATTGGCATTGACCAAGACCACGAAGCGCTCCGTGTTGCAGGCGAAAGGCTTGTGCATGACACACGTTTCACGCCACTATATGGCAACTTCAGCCACCTTAAGGCACTGTTACAACAGCTTGGAATTGACAAGGTAGATGGCGTTCTGTTGGACTTGGGCGTTTCGTCTCACCAGTTAGACAACCGTTCCAGAGGATTCAGTTTTCAAGGTACTGGGCCTTTAGACATGCGGATGGACCCCCAAACTGGCATTCCAGCCTCGGCATTAATCAACCATCTGGACGAACAGGCGCTCCGGCGTATCATTTGGACATTTGGGGAAGAAAGGCGTGCAGTTGCAGTTGTGCGGAATGTGCTGAAAAAACGACCTTTCGAGACAACAGAAGCGTTTGCAGATTGCATTCGAGAGGTTGTCCAAGGGCCAGAGCAGCACAAAACACTTGCACGTGTCTTTCAGGCATTTAGGATCGCGGTAAATGAAGAGTTGACCGTTTTGGAAGACGCTCTGCGTGCAACGCTCACCCTTGTAAAGCCCGGTGGCAGGCTCGCAGTGATTACCTATCATTCGCTGGAAGATCGCCCCGTGAAGCGATTCTTGAAATTTGGAAACTTTGAGGGAATACCATACAAAGATTTCTTTGGAAATCTGATAACGCCTTGGGAATTAATTCTGCCCAAGGCCATTGAAGCAACCGAAAACGAAATTTTCACAAATCCTCGTGCTCGAAGTGCAAAACTGCGCATCGCAACACGAATCGAAACACCATCTGCATGAACAACCGGTTCAAGAAAAAGCGTAAAGAGAGTAAGTTCATGGGCGCACTCGCCAATGAAGAGCGTAGTTGGGGTATTGGACCGGATGGAATTGTTGTTGGGCCTAAAGTGGCTTCGGGGCCTTTGCCTACTTGGGACGATCTTTCGAACCGAGGAAGCAAGGCCGTTCCGGATGCTGTTATTGAGGCAGAGTCTAAAAAAGCGGGTAAATTCCGCAGCTTGCCGCTTTTTTTACTCATGTTGCTGTTTGCAATGATCGGTACTTTGTATGTACGTCATGTTTATGATGCGCAAAAGTTGTTAAGTCATGTACAACAATTGCGAAAAGAAAACATCCGCCTGCACTTGGAACGCAACCGGTTGAATGCTGAATACGACCGGATCACCGAGCCTCAAACCCTTGTTGAAGCAGCAAAGCGGTTGGGTTTGGTGGAAGGGCACCATTATGCAGATGACATCCTTATTCCGCAATCGGGTTTAATCCCATAATGTTCCCCAGCCTCAATGGGGCGACAAACAAATTACTTAAACGGCCACCTAACCACCTATGGCTGACATTAGACACCAAATCTTTAACCGCTTGACGGTGACACTTGCCTTGCTCGGTGTTTTGCCCTTGCTCATTCTGGGGCAAATGGTCCGGCTCGTATGGTTCAGAGGTGACGAATTACGGGCACGCGGCGAAGAACAGGCCAATTCATTAGAGGTCATTCCCGCCATGCGCGGCGCAATTTTAGACCGAGAAGGTCGTACACTTGCAGCCAATGAAGCACGGTATGACCTTTATGTAGATGCCACAACGTCCATCCAACTACAAAAGAACCAAAAAAATCTCAGCTTCGAAAATGAACGGATACGGTTTGTACGATACCTTTCTGCCTTAACGGGGCGCCCCGAAGCACATTATGCGTTATTACTACGGAGCGCGCCAAACAAGCGAAATATTTTGATTTCACAGAAACTAACGGAAGAACAAAAACGGAAAATTGAATGGTGGGGGGTTCCTGGTCTGATTTTCCGTCAAACCATGTCGCGACGCTACAACAATGGCGTTTTGGCGAGCAATGTACTGGGATTTGTGGTAAATAGCGAAGGCCAAACGGGTATTGAACGTCAATACAACCATATTTTGGGTGGAGAAGACGGTAAACGGCCTTTACAAAAAAGCCGGCCCATTCTACTCCCGAATGGTACCTATACCGTTCGGCAACAGGCTATCTCCGAAGGCCCCGTTACAGAGCCTCGCCACGGCGAGTCCGTGGTATTAACCTTAGACCTTGGTTGGCAAACCATTTTGGAAGATGAACTCCTAAAAGGGGTACAAAACGTAGGTGCTACTTGGGGCACAGCCATTGCTGTTGATCCTAAAACTGGTGGGATTTTGGCAATGGCCAATGTCCCGACCTTTGATCCGAACTTGCCTTCTAAAGTAATTAACCCCGCTTGGGACCCAAACAAGGCCCAAACCAATCATGCCGTTCAATCGCAAATAGAACCTGGTTCCACTTTTAAACTGGTACCAGCACTCGCGGCACTGGAGATGAACCGTGTCTCTTATCGCGATTCATTTATGACAGGTGGTGGGCGGTGGAACTTTCACGGAAATATTGTTCGTGACGATCATCCACGAGGCAAGTTAAGTTTTGCGGATGTTCTGGTACATTCTTCCAATATTGGCATCGGCCAAGTAGCCGAAAGGCTCAAAGACCATGAATTTTATCAATTTCTTCGCCTGATGGGATTTGGCCAAACAACCTTGGTGGACCTGCCCGGAGAAGCCGGTGGTGGTTTTAGAAGACCGGGAAAGTGGAATCGTATCACCAAGAACTCGATGAGTCGCGGGTATAACATAGATGTTTCGCCGCTACAAATGGCTATGGCCTATGCGGCCCTTGCGAACGACTGTAAGTTAATGAGGCCCTTTGTGGTACAAGAGCGCCGTGCACCAGATGGCCACCTTCTCTGGAAATCTTCACCGCAAATGGTTCGCCAGTTTTGTAAGCCAGAAATTGCCCAAAGCCTTCGTGAAAATGTTTTTGAGCGGGCCGTCGAACTCCCCTCAGGAACCGGAAATCCTGCATATGTTCAAGGACTCCGCATTGGCGGAAAAACAGGAACCGCAAGAAAAACCGTTAACCGTGTCTATACCGATGGCCTTTATCGGGCTTCTTTTGCGGGCTTTTTTCCTGCTGACAAGCCAGAAGTGGTCATTGTCATTGTGTTGGATGAGCCTAAAACCAATATTTATGGAGGCGAAACAGCTGCCCCCATTTTTAAAAACATGGCCGAACGACTCATTCCGCTACTGCCAAATGTAGGACAAAGACTCAGCCCTGCACGGAATGTCCCAAAACGTGTCGATGCACCCGTTCCGAATGTTTTGGGCGTACCGGAAACAGTGGCCATTACCCGTCTCATTGCTTCTGGATTTAAGGCCTCGCCTTCAACCACACCTTGGTCAACGGTTCTTGGTCAGCAACCGAAGGCAGGTAGTATCCAGAAACTGGGAACGGTTGTGACGTTAGAAGTAAACAAAGAAGCGCCTAAGCCCTTAAAAGAAATGCCAGATGTACGGGGAATGGATGCCCGCCAAGCCATGAATTGGTTAACAGCACGCGGCATCAAAGTCGTATTAAAAGGAGGTGGACGCATCATTCGTCAATCTCCCGAACCGGGCGCAGCTACACCACAAGCTGCTGTATTGTTTGGATACGAGTGAAAAATAATTTAATACATACCGCCCCCGAAATGACTTGGCAAAACGTCTTGGATGTTTTGCGAGATAATGGGTTACTTATCGCCTCCACTTTTACTCCAACATCGGCTACGGAAACCATTACCCATCTCTCTGACGATAGCAGAGAAGTGGGTAAAAACGGCTTATTTGTGGCTGTTCGCGGAACGGTTGCTGATGGTCATGGATTTATTCATAAAGCCATCGAAAATGGCGCGTTGGGCATTATTTGCGAAACGCTACCAGAAAACCACACAACGATTACCCATATCGCCTGTGTTTCAAATGCCAGAAAAGCCTTGGCGGAACTTTCGGCTGCCCTTTGGCAATATCCCGCTTCTTCGCTCAACCTCATTGGAGTGACGGGAACAAATGGCAAAACCACCACAACATGGCTGATTCACCATCTTCTACAAGGACTGGGGCACAAAACAGGATTAATTGGCACTATTTCGTATAGAATTGGCGATAAAGAAATCCCAGCCACCCATACTACTCCTTCTGCGGTAACACTAAATGCCCTGCTCCGCCAGATGGTTATGGCGGGATGTTCGTATGGCGTGATGGAGGTTTCTTCACACGCTCTGGATCAATATCGGGTGATAGGGCGCGATTTTGACGTGGCTGTCTTCTCGAACCTCACCCATGACCATTTAGACTACCACCAAACAGTGGAGGCCTATCGGATGGCCAAGAAAAAACTGTTTGACGACTTGCCCGAAAGCGCGACGGCACTCACAAATGCTGACGATCCGGCAGGCCCCGGTATGCTCATAGATACACCAGCCCGAAAAATCTCCTATGGTACGAGCGATGCTGCTCAGATTCGTTTCCAACTACTTGAAGATTCGATTTCCGGCCTTCATCTGCATGTAGATGGGCACGATTGCACATTCCGGTTAGTCGGACGGTTTAATGCTTATAACCTCACGGCGGCGTATGCCGTAGGGCTGGCATTAGGCTTCACACCCAAAGAAGTTTTGGAGGTTTTAGCAACCGCTCCACCTGTTCCTGGGAGGTTTGAACAAGAGGTTTTTGAAGGCACTATTACCGCTATTGTGGACTATGCCCACACGCCTGACGCTTTAGAGAATGTGCTTCAAACCATCCATGCCATCAAAAAACCGAAAGGAAAAATTTGGTGTGTCTTTGGATGCGGCGGAGACCGAGATCCGGATAAACGGCCCGTAATGGGGCGGGTTGTCGAACAATACGCTGATTTTCCGATAGCTACAAGCGACAACCCACGTACAGAATCTCCCGAAAAGATATTGGAAGACGTTAAACGCGGCTTCCAACGTCCACAAGACGCCCTTTGGCTGCCCGACCGTCGGGAGGCCATTCAGTACGCAGTCCAATATGCCCAACCAGACGACGTAATCCTTGTTGCAGGTAAAGGTCACGAACCTTACCAGATTATAGGCACCACCAAGCATCACTTTGACGACCGGGAAGAAGTGAGGCACGCTTTTAACATAAAAAACAATCCCTAACCTTCCCGGAAAACCAAACCTAAACGGTATGCTGTATTATTTTTTGATTTGGCTGGAGCAAACATATGAACCGCCCGGATTCCAGATGTTTCATTTCATCACGGTTCGGGTGGCGCTTGCCGCCGTCACTGCCTTGCTAATCTCCTTGTTCTTTGGCAAGAAAATGATCGGTTGGTTGCAAAAACGACAGTTTGGAGAAACTGTTCGTAGTGGTGCAGATGCCGGCGTAGTGGACCACTCGCACAAACGAGGAACCCCTTCTATGGGGGGAATTATCATTCTGGCTTCCGTGCTGGGTGCTACATTCTTATGGGGAGCCATTGCCGAAATGGGCATTCTATTGGTCATGTTGGCCACCATTTGGATGGGCGGTTTTGGCTTTGCAGACGACTATATTAAAATTGTCAAGAAAAACAAGGCGGGTTTAGCCGGGCGTACCAAACTTGCCGGACAGTTTAGCATCGGTCTGTTGGTAGGCTATGTGCTTTATTTTCATAACCCCTTTAATAAGGCTCATGAAGATGTTCAGACGATCACCAATCTACCCTTTGTTAAAGACCGTGTATTTGATTACTTCCCCGACACGCTTGCCAGTCTTTTAGGCTTCGATCTGGGCTGGTTGGTGTATATTGGTGTGGTCATCTTCATTATGATGGCCGTTTCCAATGCGGTCAACCTGACGGATGGCTTAGACGGCTTGGCAGGAGGAGTAAGTGCTTTTGTTGCGGCAGGACTGGTCGTCTTTTCGTATGTGGCTGGGAATGCCAAATACGCCAATTTTTTGGGCATTTTACACCTCTCTGGTGCAGGCGAACTAACCGTCTTTGCGGCTGCTCTCGCGGCTGCGTGCATGGGCTTCCTCTGGTACAACAGCCATCCCGCTCAAGTTTTTATGGGCGATACAGGCTCGTTGGCATTGGGTGCAGCCATTGCCACACTGGCCCTCATGGTCAAGACGGAACTCTTGCTCCCACTATTATGCAGTGTTTTCTTCATGGAAACCATCTCGGTCATTCTTCAGACGTCGTATTTCAAATACACCAAAAAACGGTTTGGGGAAGGACGCAGAATTTTCCGAATGGCACCTTTACATCATCATTTTGAGGCAATGGGGTTAAAAGAAACCAAAATCGTTACTCGTTTTTGGATTATTACGGCCATCTCCGTCATTATGAGTTTACTTACCCTGCGGATTCGATAGTTGCAAAAACCAGATTTGATGAACTTACAGGATAAACATATAACAGTTGTGGGTGCCGCCCGAAGCGGTCTTTCTGTGGCGAAATTACTTGCTCGTCATGGTGCAAAGGTATTTGTGACGGATCGGGGTGTAGTTGCCCAAAACCTCGTTAACGAACTCGAACAAACTGGTGTGGGCTTTGAATCTGGCGGCCATTCAGATCGGGCGCTTCTTGCAGATTGGATGGTGATCAGTCCGGGAGTACCTACCACCGCCCCACTCATTCAGCAAGCCTTGGCAAAAGGCATCGTGGTGTTTTCCGAGGTCGAGGTGGCTTCTTGGTTTTGTAAGGCTCCCATTGTTGCCATTACGGGTACCAACGGGAAAACTACTACCACAACTCTTGCAGGGTATATATTTGAAAAAGCTGGACATAAGCCATTTGTCGGCGGGAATATCGGTATTCCTTTTTCTGATCGTGCAGACCAATTAACCAACGAACAGACTGTTGTTCTGGAGGTTTCCAGTTTTCAATTAGATCATATAGACCGCTTTAAACCCAAAGTAAGCATCATTTTAAATATCACGCCCGATCACTTAGATCGGTACCAATATCGGTTCGAGAACTATGCGGCCAGTAAATTTCGTATTCACCAAAATCAACAAATGGGTGATTATGTGATCTATAATGCCGACGACGAACTTCTTAATCATCATTTTAACCAGATTGTGCAGACGGCGCCTTTTACTTCCCTTGCATTGAGTATAGAAAAGGAAGTGAGCCAAGGCGCCTTTTTACGCGATCACAACCTGATGTTGCGCCTGGAAGGCCGAGAGGAGGTACTCATGAACGCTGATGAAGTCTCCATCCGGGGTCGTCATAACCTCTACAATTCCCTTGCCGCTGCTGTTGCTGCGCGGGTTATGGAAATCCGATCTGAGGTCATCCGAGAAAGTCTCTCAACCTTCGAAGGGGTCCCACATCGGCTTGAATTTGTACGGGAACTGGCCCATGTCCGGTATTATAACGACTCGAAAGCCACCAATGTAAATGCGGTGTGGTATGCCTTGGAAAGCTTCGAAGAGCCTATTATCCTTTTGGCAGGTGGACGCGATAAAGGAAACGACTATGGCCCATTACACCATTTGGTACGCGAGAAAGTGCGCATGGTGATTGGTGTCGGAGAAGAAAGCGGACACAAGGTGGTCTCGGAACTGGGATGCGCAGCACAAGAAGCACGGTTTGCTGAAAATATGGAGGAAGCCGTAGCCCTTGCCCACCAAGTAGCACAGGCCGGAGAAGTGGTGCTTCTCAGTCCTGCATGTGCATCATTTGACCTCTTTGAGAACTATGAGCACCGAGGAGATGTTTTCAAAGCAGCGGTTCTAAACCTTTGAATCATATGCCCCTCACTGCCGAAAACCTTTTAGCGACAATAAAAAACCGATGGCCGGATTTACGGAGTTGGCCATCAGCCGCATGGCGTCCTACTCAGATAGACAGGGCGATATTGGGCACAGTTCTGGCCCTAAGTTTGGTAGGGATTGTCGCCGTTTATAGTGCAACAGCCTATCTGGCTGCTTCCAACGGAACCAGTACTGAGGGTCTGCTGCTGGAGCATTTCGTGCGGTTGGTCATTGCAATTGGTGCGATGATTGTATTCAGCCAGATAGACTACCATGTTGTAGCCCGCTTTAGTAAATTGGGAATTTTTGCCTCCGTATTGTTGCTTATCTGGGTCTTGATACAAGGCGACTGGCAAGGCGGTGCAAGGAGGGCTATTTTTGGCTTCCGTCCTTCAGACATTGCCCGATTTGCGCTCATCGTCCATGTTGCAGTGTTACTTACTCGTAAACAGTTATACATACAAAACTTTGGACGTGGCTTCCTACCAGTAGTGGCTTGGGGCGTGATTATTACCATCCTGATCGGTGCACAAAATGTTTCGACGGCAATGGTTTTGCTGATGACTGTTCTGATTCTGGGATTTATCGGACGTATGAAATTGGTTCATCTGGGTGGTTTGCTGGGTCTTGGACTACTACTCGCGGTAGTGATGTTATTGCTATTCCCCGCACGTGCAGAACGTATTGAGAGCTACTTGGGTCTCCGACTCTTTTCACATACCAACGAAGAGATGGTGTTTAGCAACCAAGGCGAACGCTTCCAAATCTTGCAAGCCCAAATAGCCATCGCCAATGGCAGTTTCACAGGAAAAGGTATAGGAAAGAGCACGCAAAAAGATTGGATTCCTGCGGCATATAGCGACTTTATTTTTGCAATTATTGCAGAAGAATTTGGGATTCTTGGCGCCCTGATTGTTGTGAGCCTATTGGGTATCTTTCTATACCGAGGCTTTATGCACATTGCCCGAAATGCCCCCGATCCATTGGGTTTTTTCTTGGCATCGGGTATTTCACTTACCATTGGCCTGTACGGCTTGGTACATGTATGCGTCAATACTGGCTTAATGCCCGTAACAGGCCTACCCTTCCCCTTTGTGTCTTGGGGCGGTACCTCGCTCATCGTTACTGGGATAATGGTGGGTGTCTTGCTGAATATTTCTGGACAACGGTTTGCGTCTAAAAAGCGGGAGCCAAAAACAAAAGTGGCATGAAACGATCTCCCAGAATTCTGCTCGCTGGTGGTGGAACCGGAGGCCATGTATATCCTGCGATTGCTATTGCAGACGCCATTAGGGTTTTGGCTCCCGATGCCGTGATTGCCTTCGCTGGAACCAAAGACCGGATAGAGTGGGAAGCAGTGCCCAAGGCCGGGTACGCAATCCATCCGATCACCATTTCCGGGCTTCAGCGGTCGTTCTCTGCCGAAAGTATCAAACGGAACCTAAAATTCCCGTTTAAGCTTATCGCAGGCATGATTCAGAGTTGGCGTTTGGTGAAGGGATTTGATCCGGACATTGTTGTAGGAACTGGCGGGTATGTTTCCGGACCAGTATTGCGCATAGCGAGTCTGCAAGGAAAACCAATTGTATTACAAGAGCAAAATGCCTACGCGGGTGTAACCAATAAGTTGCTTGGACAAAAGGCTGCCAGAATCCACGTGGCATTCGAGGAAGCCAAATCCTATTTCCCAGCACCCAAATGTGTGTTGAGCGGTAATCCAACCCGTAAAATCCTCCAAAACCTGAATCGGGAGGAGGCACGGAAACATTGGGACCTGCCTCCCCATGCAACCGTTCTACTGATGTTTGGCGGCTCTCTGGGAAGCCCTGTACTCAATAAAGCCATGCAACGCGCCCACCAAACCCTCCTTGAAGATGAAAATCTATTCCTGCTCTGGCAAACGGGAAAACAATGGTACGATCGCTTGCATACAGAACTTCCGCAACATCCGAGGCTACACCTTATGAAGTACCTCGACCGCATGGAGTATGCCTATGCCGCTGCCGATCTCGTGGTCTGCCGCGCTGGAGCCATCTCGTGCAGTGAATTGATGGTGACTGGAAGTCCTGCCGTGTTGATTCCTTCCCCACATGTTGCCGAGGATCATCAAACCAAGAATGCCCGCTCTATGGAAAAAGCAGGTGCAGCCAAAGTCTTGCCGGAAACGGAGCTACAGACTGAATATGGTCTTTTAGCCACTATTCAAACATTGCTACATGATGAAGCCGAAAGAAGCCGAATGCGTACCGCAGCCCTACATCTCGCAAAACCAGATGCTGCCGAAACCATTGCAAAAGACATTCTCGACCTGTGTCTATCCAAAAATTAACCTCCTGAAACAATAAAAAAATGCCACGCCCCAGACGCAAACAAAAGCCATTAGGCCGCATCAAACGAATCCACATGATTGGAATCGGTGGAATTGGCATGAGTTCCATCGCCGAAGTACTGATTTCACGTGGGTTTGAAGTCTCCGGCTCAGACCTTGCCTCCACCGAGACCACCCGTAGATTGGAAAAACGTGGCGCCAAAATTTTTGAAGGTCATTTTGCCGAAAATGTGATTGGGGCAGATGTTGTGGTGTATTCATCGGCGGTAAAAGTAAAAGAAAACCCCGAAACACAAGAGGCTATTCGGCTACGTATTCCCCTTATCGGACGCCCAGAGATGCTGGGAGAACTCATGCGAATGAAGTATGGCATCGGCATTGCAGGGACACATGGTAAAACCACCACCACCTCGCTCACAGGACTGGTGATCTCGGAAGGGGACTTCGATCCCACCATTATCGTTGGAGGAAAAGTCTCTGTTTTTGGCTCAAATGCGGTCTCCGGCGAAGGTGATATCATCATCATCGAAGCCGATGAATATGACCGGACGTTTCTGCGGCTTACCCCTATAGTAGCTGTGATCACCAATATCGAAGCCGAACATTTGGATATTTATGCCGACTTAGACGACATTAAAGATGCCTTTACCCAATATGCAAACAAGGTTCCTTTCTTTGGCCGGGTGATCGCCTGCTTAGACGATGCAAATGTGCAAGACATCTTAGGTAATATTGATCGTCCGGTGGTTACCTATGGAACCGCAAGGCAAGCAAATATCCGTGCAGACGAAATCCGAAAAGACGGCATGGAACAATATTTTGGCGTCTGGCACAACGACACGTTTCTCGGCGAAATCAACCTTCATGTACCAGGAATCCATAATGTACGCAATGCCTTGGCCGCCATCGCCGTAGGCTTAGAG
This sequence comes from Bacteroidetes bacterium UBA2364, assembly GCA_002344075.1. Taxonomy (GTDB): domain Bacteria; phylum Bacteroidota; class Rhodothermia; order Rhodothermales; family UBA2364; genus UBA2364. The sequence goes on along the minus strand of DDTM01000033.1, from coordinate 35,010 downwards.
ATGGAAATGCCCTTTGAAAGCATTGCATCCGGGCTGGATAAATTTACCGGCGTCCAACGACGTTTCCAACTGAAAGGCGTCGAAAATGACATCTATGTGATAGACGATTACGCACACCACCCCACCGAGGTCAAGGCTACGCTCAAAGCCGCCAATGAAGGCTGGCGTACCAAACGGATTGTGGCCGTTTTCCAACCGCACCTATACTCCCGAACCGAGGACTTTAAAGAGGAATTTGCACGGGCCTTTTTTAATGCAGATCTATTGGTGATAACAGATGTTTTCCCCTCCAGAGAAGCTCCCCGACCGGGTATTACAGGCGCCCTAATTGCAGACTTGGCCAAACATTACGGGCATCGTCATGTCCATTATGTGGAGGACAAAAAGGAACTCCCTCATTATCTTAAAGAACTGACCCAGTCGGGAGACGTGGTGATTACCATGGGTGCAGGGGATATTTGGCGGTATGGAGAAGCCTTCCTACAATTGATTTCCAATGGAGAGGACAATGGCACAGGATCCGCTTGAGTTATTCAAAGCACGGCCAGCCCATTTGGGAAACCGTCGTATTACCCCGCCGGACGCCACTCCGCCGGGGCAAACACAACCTTCCCCGCGTTTTGACGGGCGCGAATGGTTGCGAAACCGGAAAACGTGGTTGATAGGTATAGGGCTTCTGATCATCGTATCAGGTGTGATTTACCTTTGGCAAAAATTTGTACCGCTAAAGGGCATTGAATTTACCAATGCCCAATATGCGGACCTCACGGAATTGCGTAAACTCATCCCGATTGTTGATGGGCAAAAAAACATGGCAGAGGTGGAGGCGGATTCGATTATCATTCTGGTAAAAAAACATCCATGGGTTAAAGACGCTACAGCCAGTAAAGGATTAAATGGTATTCTCGAAGTAGAAATCACCGAAAAAATACCTGTTTTATTGGTGTTAAACCAAGACGGTGTACCGCAATATTATATGGATGAAAATGGCTACCCTATGAATTGGGTGCGAGGTGCCAGTTTTGATGTGTTACCTATCTCCGGCAATATACCAAGATATCAACCCGGTAAAAAAGTACCAAATGGGACCTTGTTGGCCCTTGCACAAGATATAGCCAAATTACCGAACCAAATCACGGCCCTAATTGCTTCCCTTGAATTGCGGCCTGATGGTCGAATCGTTGGACGTGCCGCATCTATCAACCAAAACATTCCTCCCAGAATTGAACTGGGCAAAAATAGATTTGAAGATAGGCTGCTTACATTAAAAGCTTTCTGGAACCAGTCGGTTTTACCATACCCGCAAAAAAATATTCGTGAAATAGATTTACGGTGGGAAGGACAGGTGGTTACGAATGAGCAAAGTGAGCAGAAATAATCGGTTTGGATTAATGTTTTTTTTATATTCCTGATGACATAAATCAGACAAAATAATTGTACCATGCAAGAGCGAATCGTAGTTGGCTTAGATATCGGAACCACCAAAGTTTGCGCGGTGGTGGCTGCCCCTGATGAAATGGGCCGTGTAAATATTCTGGGATTGGGCGAAGCGCCTTCAGAAGGGCTTAACCGTGGGGTGGTGGTGAATATTGACAAAACCGTTCAGGCTATTCGCAAAGCCGTAAACGATGCCGCCCATGCCGCCGGTGTGCAGGTGGAAAGTGTGGTGGTTGGCATTGCTGGTGATCATATCCAGAGTTTTCAAAGCCGTGGCGTTGTCACCATTTCCAGTAAAAATGGGATTATTAGCCCGAAAGACGTGGCTCGTTTGCTGGAAGATACCACACATGTTGCCCTTCCAACAGATCGCCGCATCCTGCATGTGGTTCCTCAGGAATTTATTGTGGATGGTCAAGATGGCGTCGTGGATCCCGTTGGCATGAGTGGGGTGCGCTTAGAAGCCAATGTCCACATTATTTCTGGCCTGGTCACTGCGGCCCGGAATATCTTTACTTGTGTAGAACGCGCTGGCTATCAGGTTGCGGATATTGTACTTGAACCATTGGCCTCCGCGCACGCCGTTCTGTATCCGGAAGAAAAAGAAATTGGCGTGGTGCTCGTGGACATCGGTGGAGGTACAACGGATGTTGCAATCTTCGAAGACAATACCATACGCCATACAGCGGTTATTGGGGTCGCTGGAAATAAAGTGACCGACGATGTGCGGAAAGGACTGGGCGTGATGCGCGAACACGCCGAACAGCTTAAACGACAGTTCGGACAAGCTGTTGCTGGGTTTGTGGATGAGGAAGTAGAAATTATAATCCCCGGCGTGGGGGAATATGGCGAAAAGCGTATTCGACAAAGTACACTGGCCCAAATCATACAACCAAGGCTTGAAGAAATTCTGGAATTTGTCCAGATCGAAATCAAACGAAGTGGCCACGGAAGACATATGGCGGGCGTCGTACTAACAGGCGGAGGCTCGCAAACTCCAGGAACAGCAGAGCTGGCTATGGAGGTTTTAGGGATGAATACGGCCCGCATAGGACGCCCTGTAGGACTGGGTGGAGGGTTGGTGGATGAAGTCCAAAATCCCAAATATGCTACTGCTGTCGGCCTTACCTTGTATGGCCTTAAACCAGAAACCATTGGGGGGGTTGCATTTTCTTCGCGTGGATTGGAGGCCACAGAGGACCATGAAGGTCAGGAGGAAAGCCAAACCCAAAAAATATGGGATCGCATGAAGTTGTGGTTTCGTGAGTTCTAAACCTTAATAAACTGTTTTAATCTAACAATTTTGCAAAAAACGCTGGGTATCAGCAATCTATATTGTTTCTTTGGAGGGAGTTATGAATACCAATAATACACGCTCAACGACGGGGGAAGAGCGTCCGAACAACCCGATCAGCAGTATGTTCACTTATGTGGGGGATGAGTTGAACAAAGACGCGGTGATTCGCGTCATTGGTGTAGGCGGTGGCGGTGGCAATGCACTAAACAACATGGCCAAACAAGGCATTAAGGGCATCGAATTTGTAGCCGTCAATACTGATGCCCAAGACCTGATGGCCAATAAAGCCCATGTAAAGATTCAGGCCGGACGATCTCTGACAAAGGGGCTGGGCGCAGGTGCACGGCCAGACATCGGTGCCCAAGCCGTTGAAGAAGCTCGCCAAGAAGTGGAGCAAGCCCTAAAAGGCTGCGACATGGTATTTATTACCGCTGGAATGGGCGGGGGGACAGGTACAGGGGGGGCGCCTGCCGTTGCACAAATCGCACGCAAAATGGACATTCTTACCGTGGCCATCGTTACGCGCCCGTTCACCTTTGAAGGACGAAAGCGGATGCAGTTTGCCATGCAAGGAATTGATGCCCTGAAACAATACGTGGATGCCCTGATCGTTATTCCAAACGACCGCGTGGTGGATGTGATCGAGACCAACACCCCGGTGGAAGTGGCACTGGCGAAGGTGGATGAAGTCCTCTATAATTCCACACGTGGCATCAGCGACCTCATTACCACACATGGTCTTATTAACCTTGATTTTGCAGATGTCAAAACCATCATGAAAGATGGTGGAATGGCCTTGATTGGCTCGGCAGTGGCCTCAGGAGAAAACCGCGCCGAAAAAGCCGCCATGTCTGCCATCCGAAGTCCATTATTAGATGGCCTCTCTATCCGGAATGCAAAAAGTGTTTTGGTCAACATTACAGCGGGTCGCTCACTGACCATCAAAGAAGCCACTGTGGCTACCGAAATCATTAAGAAAGAAGTGGGAGACGACATTGGCGAAGACGAAATCATCTTCGGTATGGTTGTCTCAGAAGAAATGGGAGACGACTTAAGGGTAACTGTGGTGGCAACACGCTTTGATGAAGTCGAAGATGTACCGGTGGTACGACCCAAGCAAGCCATGCCCGAAGTGACTACACCTATTTCCGTTGACATGCCAGAGGTAGCCACCCAAGCCCAACGATTGACGCCTTCCTCGGTTCAAGAACCGCCAACCGCCAGTCAGCATGTTCCTCGGACCGAAACCTTGCCGCGCCGCGAGTTTTATCATACAATACCTGCGTATAAAGGCGAACAAGCACTCAAAGACTTGGATGTTCCGGCTTATCAGCGTCGCCTCGGTGTGAATCCGGCGGAAGAAATGCCGCAACAGCCTCCCGCGCCCACGCCAGATGAGCGTAGTCCTGCGATGAAAATACTCCGGTTGAGTGCTGATGAACGTAACGCAAAAAAAGCACAACCCAAACGCGAAGATGACAATCCTACGTTCTTACGTAACATGATGGATTAAGCTCGCCTCCCAGAGCATCACCTATCCTTCGAAAGGATCCTCCAAAGAATAAAACCCCACTCACCCCTCCACGAGTGGGGTTTTATGTGTCAAAAAAAAGAAGCCGCCGGGCCATTTACTGGTTCCCGACGGCTTTATTCTCACCCAAACACCAAAAGGAAGTAATTTTCAGATCAAGCAGCGATTCCCATCATGTTTTGCTGCCACTCATTTCGGTCGGATTCCCCTTTTTTTTCAGACAATGCCTTATTCACCGATGCGATCAGGGCTTCCCGTTCAGCCTTCGTCAGCCGCCCAGAATCCATGAAGCCCATTAATTTATTCCAGGCATTTTCTGATATTTGACCCGTCAGATAACGGGCAAAGAGGAGTGTCATGGCGGAGCCTGCTGCGGCATCCATCGAAACAGGATAGGAAGTGGTCATGGTCGTAGTGGTTTTTCGGTTTACAATTGGTTTAACCGTTAATATTTCAATTTCCCTGCCATTTTTTTCGTTCTCTACGGAGAAACTAAAAACGAGGTTACAAAACGACCTTCTGAATACCATAAAAGCCCTTTTTTTTTCGGTCAACTCCCTTTTTTGGAAGACCAACGGTTGATTAGGCCATTATAGGGTGTATCATTTAATGGGCAACAGTGTCTAAAAAAGAACGCTCCCTAAAAAACGCAACCTATCTGGCCAGAAATCTCTCATGAATGTTGTATTTTAGCGTTGTCTCGCTTCAAAACACAGATTCGTTTATGCTTCAAAACATATTGGGCGTTTTGGTAGGGCTGTTTTCGGCCATTATCATTGTTACTATCGGAGACGCAGTGGTCGGATACCTCGCCCCCCCACCTATAGGGTCAGATTTAAAAAACCCTGAGACATTAAAAGCCTACCTCCAAAGCATCGCTGACCCTGTTTTGGTTCTTATGCTGCTTTTTTGGCTCTCATCCTCCTTTGCAGCGGGCTACGCCTCGGCACGTATTGTCCCTGCTTCTGCTCGAACCCTCAGCCTGATCTGTGGCGGGATCTTACTGTTTGGCACCCTCTTGAACATGACCATGCTGCCCCATCCCATTTGGATGATGATCTTGTCTGTAGTTGGATATTTGCCTGTAGCCTATGCTGGCGGCAAACTTGCTACGCCAAACCCGTAATACAACGCCAGCCCAAAAATCACCATGTTTATTAGTTTTGAAGGGATAGACGGTTCTGGAAAAACCACGCAAGCCCACTTGCTCACAAAACGACTACAAGCGTCGGGGAAAGAAGTACTGTTATTACGAGAGCCGGGTGGAACCGACGTTTCTGAAAAGGTACGCGCCATTCTGTTGGACACCTCCCTGCATATTGTTCCATTTTCCGAAATGTTACTCTTCTCCGCTGCAAGACGACAACTGTGCGAGACAGTGATTCTTCCAGCACTTCATGCAGGAAAAGTGGTTATTTGCGACCGCTATTTAGACTCAACCATCGCATACCAAGGGTTTGGACGTGCTGTGGCTCCCCCTAACTGGGTTCGTGAGTTTCAATTAGCCGTTACCGACAACCTATTGCCTTATCGCACGTATTTGGTAGATGTCCCAATTACGCTTGCAACCAGAAGACGTGGGATCCGTGCAGAAGACCGTATAGAACAATCCGGGGAAGCCTTTTTTGAACGGGTAAGAAGTGCTTATCTCCAAATGGCAGAACAAGAGCCGGATCGGTTTAGGTCTTTAAATGGTACCTTGTCTCCAGAAGCGATCCATAACTTAATTTGGCAGGATGTTCAATCACTGCTTGGAACGGAAAACCTGTTTTGAGGGTTATTTTTTAGGATCGTCTGCAAATAAATGTGCATACCCGATCCCCATATTCCTGTACCCAATGTTTTTTGGCCCAGAACCAACTCCCCCTATGAACCGACCCAACATGCCTCCAAATCCACAAGAAGCCCGCATGATCAACATTCGTGAGCACTTTAGGGCATTTTTGAAAGATCGAAACCAAAGACAAACACCGGAACGGTTTACCATTCTGGAAGAAATTTATAAATTAAATGATCACTTTGATGCCGACGAGTTGTATATACATCTAAAGGGCAAAGGGGTAAACATCAGCCGGGCAACCGTTTACAATACATTGGAACTTCTCTTGGCCTCCAATTTAGTCGTCCGACATCAATTTGGGCAAAATCAGGCCAAATATGAAGGAGCGTATCGGTATCGCCAGCACGATCATCTGATTTGTCTGGATTGCAACCACGTCTTGGAGTACTGCGACCCGCGCATCCAAGCCATACAAGAAATGGTGGCACAAATTTTGAACTTCGAGATTACTCACCATGCCCTTCATATGTACGGACATTGTAAGCGGGAGAACTGCGAATTTAGGGCAAGAAAGGGACTAGCGGGACGTTAATGTTTCATTACTTCACTTGCAACCCGCTCGATTTTTTCCGTAACTTGCATGTTGATATGAAAATACATCTCTGGATCATATTATTTCTGAGCACAATCGGTATAGGGGCATCCTTCTTTGGTGTGTCTCTTACCCGATTCGAGGGGCGCTTCCAAAATGATGAAGTTACCATATTGTGGCAGGTAAGCGATGACATGCCCGTCCGTGAATATATCTTGGAACGAAAATCGCGTTACGAAAACGGTTTTCGCGAACTAAAACGCCTCAATGCAGATGGCTCACGCTCCTATCAATACCGAGACATAGACCTTTACAAAGACAACGTTCTTTCTTCGGAACAAGTCCAATATCGCCTTCGCATACTCGAAAAAGACGGCACTCTTACGACCAGTTCCATTTTAAATGTCAACTACTTCCCAACCGCCATTCGCCGCACGTGGGGCAGTATCAAGGCCATGTTCCAATAACTGGACGTACCTGTTTATCGAATTTTTACAGATTTCCCGTCTTTATACCCCAGTTTCTGTTGTAGATTTCCGAAAAGTTTGGAGGAAAAGACGTGTCTAAAAATCTCTTGATTTCTGCTTCCATCGTACAACGTATGATTGCCAGAATGGCGCATGAAGTGGTGGAACGTAATCGTGGTGCGGAAAACATACTTCTATTGGGTATTATACCCCGTGGCGCGGTTGTCGCGCTGCATTTTGCTCAAGCCATCTTTGATATCACCGGGTATCGGCCAGAGATGGTGACCTTGGACGTTAACCCTTTTCGGTATCAACCCCTTACTTCCGGCAAATCCCATTCTGCTTTTCAATCTTCTACCGAGGGCAAAGACCTTTTATTGGTGGATGATGTATTATTTTCCGGCCTAACCATTCGGGCCGCGCTTGAAGCAATTAAGCCTAATGGAATGCCCCACTCTGTACAATTGGCCGTACTGATAGATCGTGGTTACCGAAAATGGCCTTTGCAACCAGATTACTGTGGACGTTACATCCCAACCAAACATCAGGAACAAATATTGGTGGACGACACTAAAGACTTGGCTGTTTTTTTGGAAGAATAGATGCCCTATGGTAAAACTCTGTCTCCATAGACGCCTTCCGACCCTCAAAAATGCAAATAAAACAAAAATGCAAATAAAAAGAGATATAGGGTGCCCCCAAAGAAGGTTTATTTAGGCTGAAAATAAGGTTCTATATGCTTTAGGTGGGTGGCGTGCTATGTTTTAGCGAAGTGTCAGCGAATCATGAGCAGTGGGGGAGCAGATCGAAAATGTTGTCAAAAGAAGCACGAAGCCCAAATACAAACAAAAAGCCGCAAGAATATATTGCGGCTTCAGATCATGTGTGGTGTGCCCAGGACTGGACTCGAACCAGCATGCCCTTTCGAGCACCACCCCCTCAAGATGGCGTGTCTACCAATTTCACCACCTGGGCCTATGTTGTGATCCCGACAGGATTCGAACCTGTGACCCACTGCTTAAAAGGCAGTTGCTCTACCGGCTGAGCTACGGGATCTTTTTTAATTCAGGAAGGAGAAGATACGGTATTTTTTTTATTTGGTCAAGCGATTTTGGTAAAGGATCTGTAAAAAGATTGAGGCTAAAGGGAGACAGGTTCCAATTTGTAGCCTATTTTTTCGTTAAAAGCGGGTAAGAAAGCTGCGGGATAGGAAGTGGAATGATAAAAAAGCATCATCGCACCATTTTCATAAGCACGCCGTGCCATTTTTTGACGCCATTCGGCAGATTGCTCTGGCTGATAATCATACTTGGCCAAAAAGCGGCGGGTTACTTGTGTAGGTTGTGGGAGTACATCGCCGCCAAACAGCACTACCAATCCGTCAAAGTGAAGCCATGCGATTTGGTGGAAAGGCGTATGACCGCCTGTCACTTCATACTCGATCAGGTCTTCGATCCAGCCATTGCCATCCAACCAAACCAATTGGCCATGTTCTTCAAGTACATCAATGGTGATGGCGCGTAAATCATTTGATCGTCCAGCATAAGGAGTCTTTGCTTCTCGTTGCTGAGCAAAGTATGTAGCATTTGGGAAGGTGGGACGTCGCTCGAATCCAACCTGATACGTTGCTCCACCAATGTGGTCTGCATGAAAATGGCTCAAAAAAACCTTTGATACTTCTTCGCGGGATACGCCTAAATGTGCCAGTTGATCGGTTAGAAAAGAGATGTTTCGGCCTTCTGCTTCCTCGCCCAGTCCGGTGTCAAAAAGGACAACTTCGTTGGGTGTTCGAACGACAAAGGCATTCGCGGCCACATGTAAAGTTCTCGGTGGGAAGGGCTGGCCTTCGATGTGTGGAACCAATCTTTTATCCGCGCCAACATTGAACTTTCCTTCATTCAGGTGAAAAACCTCCAATAAGCCATACTGCATTCTATCCCTCCAGATCGGTATCGAAGCGGTCATAGGCTTCGATAATGTCTTGTACCAATTGGTGGCGCACAACATCCGACTTTTTCAGATAGACAAAAGAGATTCCTTCCACGCCTTCTAAAATCTCTTGCACATGGATCAATCCACTTTGACTTCGTTTGGGTAAATCGGTCTGGGTAATATCACCCGTCACCATCGCACGGCTATTGGCGCCAAGACGTGTTAGGAACATTTTCATTTGGGTATTGGTGGCGTTTTGGGCCTCGTCCAAAATCACAAATGCCGAGTTCAGTGTACGTCCGCGCATATAAGCGAGTGGGACAATTTCAATCAGGTTTTGCTCCATCAAGCCTCTCAGTTTATCGGCAGGGAGCATGTCTTCTAAGGCATCGTACAAAGGACGAAGGTATGGATCAATTTTATCCCGAAGGTCGCCTGGTAAAAACCCTAAACTTTCACCAGCTTCTACGGCAGGGCGGGCGAGTACGATGCGTTTCACCAGGCGAGATTTAAGGGCTGCTACGGCAAGTGCTACGGCAATATAGGTTTTCCCCGTTCCTGCCGGCCCAATCGCAAAAACGATGTCATGACTACGTGCCGCCTGAACCATCTTTCGCTGACCTTCATTCTTCGGACGGATAAGGCCGCCATTTTGAGTGAATAGCAAGGCTGCATCTTGAGCTTCGCCGGATTTGGGGCCACCATTGAGGCGTGCCAAGTCCAAGACAGTATCTACATCTTTATCCGTCAGATGACCGTTTTTATGGACGATGAGGCTAAGTTCCTCGAAGATGCGCTCTAATTGTGCAAGGTCTTGGGCCTCGCCTTTTAGATAAAGCTCGTTGCCTCGTGCGGTAATGCGTGTTTTTTCGTATCCCGATTCAATTTTGCGGAGATGATGGTCGTTATGACCAAAAAGCAATACCGGTTCTACTTTGCTTAGTGTTAATTTTTTTTCGATCAACGGATGTGGGGTTCTTAAGAGCGTAAATTGTAAAATTTATAAAGAAGGAATATCCTTTTATTCTTAACGTACTCCAAAGCAGGTTTATGAGACGTTTAGTGCTTGAATTTACGAAAATGCACGGGGCAGGCAATGACTTTGTAGTGATTGATAATCGTTTTTATCACTTTGATGATGCACAATTGTCTGAAATGGCTGCTCGTCTTTGTCATCGGCGGCTCGGAATTGGCGCAGATGGCTTGTTGGCTTTATGTTTGACAGATGAAGATACTGAGCCAGACTTAGACTTCCGGATGCGCTACTTTAATGCCGACGGCTCTTTAGGGTTGATGTGTGGCAACGGTGCGCGTGTCCTGAGCCGGTTCGCACATGAATCGGGTATCCGAAAACCAGTACTTCGGTTTGATACTTCGGCTGGTTTGTACCACGCGATGGTGCCGGAAGATGCCGATTTACCCGTTCGATTGTCTATGCCTCTATTTCAGGATTATCGTCCGGATGTTTTTGTTTCAGCAGAAGCTTATTCTGCTATGGGGCCAATTGATTATGTGTTTACCGGAACACAACATGCTGTGGCCTTTGTAGCGGACGTTTGGGAATTTGATGTAGCGTTTTGGGGACCTTTGCTTCGCTGGCATCCAGTGTTTGCCCCATATGGTATTAATATGAACTTTGTGGGAGTAATGGATTCGGGTTCCGATACTTCACCAGCCCATTTACGCATTCGTACCTATGAAAAAGGTGTGGAAGCGGAGACGCTTGCCTGTGGGACAGGCGCTTTGGCAGCAGCTATCGTGGCGCGTACCAGGCATTTAGTTCACAGCAACCACGTCCACCTAAGCCCGAAGGGAGGGGATATTGAAGTGGGGTTTACGTTTGCTGAAGGTGTATTTTCAGCATTGTATCAGGCCGGGCCAACGGCAACGGTATTTCGGGGCAGTATATACCTTTAATAGATTAGTGCGGATGAATTGTAAATGGGATTTCCCGTGCCGCATAGGCTGCCCCGACAATCCCTGCATTATTTTTAAGAGTAGCAGGAACCATCTTCGCATTGGTTTTTAATAAATCCCAGTATTTATCCGTTTTGTTGGCAATTCCGCCGCCAATAATGAACATGTCTGGCGAAAATAATAATTCTAAATGGGCAATATATTCGTTGAAGCGTTCAGCCCATGTGGCCCACTTTAGCTTTTGCTCTTTTCTTGCTCGGTCACCACAATATTTCTCGGCAATGGTATCGTGCATTTTTAGATGACCCAGTTCGGTGTTGGGTATCAAGACGCCATTACAAAATAGGGCAGATCCAATGCCAGTACCCACCGTGAGTAATAAGACGGTTCCTGGATGGTCGTTAGCGGCTCCGAAGTGTAATTCACCCATGCCCGCAGCATCGGCATCATTGATGACCTTAAAGTCGAGTCCGGTTTTTGACTTAAAAAGTGCCTCTGCGTTCACCCCAATCCATTCTTGTGGAATGTTTGAAGCTGTTTTGGTGACTCCATGCTGTACAATACTGGGCATGGTACAGCCAACAGGGCCATGCCATTTAAAATGGGCAATCATTTCTGCAACCGTATCTGCAACGGTTTGTGGATAAGCGGGCTGGGGGGTATCAATACGATGACGGTGCCCCATCACTTCCCCATTTTCGGTGTTTATTGGAACGCCTTTAATGCCGCTTCCGCCAATGTCTATGCCAAGTCTGATCATGCTGGTTGGGTTTCAAGAACGAATAATAATTGCGGGATACGGTATTTCGATGCCTGCTTTTTGCAATGAATGAAGGAGGGCCTCGTTGAGGTCACCGCGCAGGGGAACCTCGTGTGCCATATTGCGGATCCATACACGAAGCATAAGGGAAATGCCGGAATCGGCCATTGCTGTAACAATGACAGAGGGTGGAGGATCTTTTTCTACACGTGGATCGGCGGTGGCAATCTGAAGTGCAGCGTCTCTGGCCACTGTAGGGGATTCATTGTAGCCAATCGAAAACGGAATTTCCAAACGCAATAAGCCGAGCATGGAGTGGTTAATGACCTTGCCATTGATCATTTGGTCGTTTGGCAAGACCATCATTTCATTGTTTACGGTCTTGATACGGGTAGAACGAAGGGTGATTTCATGAACCACGCCGTATTTTCCCTCCAAGACAATGTTATCTCCCACACGAAATGGCTGATCTATCAGAATGGTGATCCCAGCAATAAAGTTTTTGATGGTGTCTTGCGCGGCGAATCCAACTGCCAGCCCAACCACACCTAAGCCAGCCAAAAGGGGCGTAATATTGATAAATTGGCCCAGTGCCGTTACAAGGCCAAACGAAAAGATAAACAGTTTTGCGGTTTTTGCAAGTAGTTGGTGTGCCCCACTACCACTCTTCCCGGTTCTACCCGCTGTTTTGTGAATAAGCCGAACCACCACCTTACTGAGGAACCAAAAGAAGAGCAGAATCAAAAACGCCCAAGCTGCCTTATAGAGTAAATCTTGCAAGATATATCCCCAATTATAAAACAGTTCACCGGAGGCGAGTTGCTTAACTGTCCCGGCTACATCAGGGGGAGGTAAAGGTTTAAGTGTATTCGGGTTTATATCGGGGACTTTGGGTTGCATAACGATGGTTTCAGAAATTTATGGATGGTTCTTGGTAGCAGCCGCCAAGGTGTTTTTGAGAAGCATGGCGATGGTCATTGGTCCTACCCCTCCGGGTACTGGAGTGATAAGCGCGGCTTTTTGGGAGACGGCATGGAAGTCCACATCGCCTACCAAACGGTATCCATTTTTTTTGGAAGGGTCTTCTATGCGGTTAATGCCTACATCAATGACCACCGCCCCTTCTTTTACCATACCGGGAGTCACGAAATGTGGTTTTCCAATTGCTGCAACCAAAATATCTGCTTGAACGCTCAGTGCTGCCAGGTTTTTGGTCCGGCTATGGCAAACGGTCACCGTGGCATCTGCTCCGGGCTGTATAAGCAGATTAGCCATGGGTTTACCAACAATGTTGGATCTGCCAATAACCACAGCGTGGGCGCCTCGTGTCTCAACCCTACTTCTTTTCAGGAGCTCCATTACGCCAGCGGGTGTTGCGGGGGAAAATGCAGGTTGACCAATGACCAAGTTTCCGGCATTTTCTGGATGGAAACCGTCCACATCTTTTTGCGGGGCAATGGCATGAAGCACTTTTTTCTCGTCCATATGGGGGGGGAGGGGGAGTTGAACGAGGATGCCATCCACTTTCTCATCTGCATTGAGGTGCTGAATCAGTTCAAGCAGGGCTTTTTCGGTCATAGAAGCTGGGTGCTGAATCGTTTCGCTGCCCATTCCCACCTCGGCACAGGCTTTGGCCTTGCCACGTACATAAGAGGCCGACGCTGGATTATCTCCGATTAATACCACCGCAAGAAAAGGAGAACGATGGCCCTGAGCCACCCATTGGGCTACGGCTTCTTTTACTTCCGCCCGAACCTGGGCCGCAATTGCTTTGCCGTCTATGATGGATGATGCCATAGCTGTTTTTGTGGGGAAGATAAACGATGTTTTTAATTTTTGAATTTGAATCTTCGGTCAGTAATAGAGAAAGCGCCTCATTCTGAAGCGCTTTCCCCTTACTTGTGCATTATCTATACCGCGTAGGGTTATATTCGCCCTGGGTTCGGACACGGTTGGTTACGGGAGGTAGATAGCCTCCTAAACCAGTGTCCATACCAGCGTCGCGGCAGGCATATAGCATTTTAAGTACCCGATCGCGGGTTTGCCACAGGACAGTGGATTCTACGTCGTTTGGAATCAAGACTATACCATCCCGATATCCAAGGACAAAACTGTTAAAATTGTCTGAAACCGTTATCTCTGCATGATCACCCATATTTTGGTATTGTGCTGTGAACCTTCCACATTGCACCGAGTTACGATTTGTTTTCACGAAATTTTGAAATAAACGAAGCATAGAGGAATTTTTGTAGCCGTCCACTTCACAATTTAATTCTTCTTGGCTTCCTCTGGGAAAAGCACTACATCCGGTTTCTGTACCGGGTACAGGGGCAGGGTTGTGAGGGCCATACTGTGAGTTGGCGTAATGAGGATTGATTTTTGTCTCTATAGGAAGATTGTTCTGTGGGGATGTGGCACGGAACACAGGTTTTCCGCCACTGGATGTGTAATAGGCCGCTGATTGTGGTGTCGGAACACTGGGTTGGATGTCTCCCCAGGAGGTTTGTGCCCAAACAGTTGGGATCAGTAATACTGCGGTACTGGCAATGAGTAAATGACGATACAACTTTTTCATGGTTGGTTCTCCCTGAGCTGGAAATGTGGTGAAGGTATGTAAAAAGTAAAGATAATAAAGGAACACGAGAGTTGAATCTTGGACGGGAAGTTTAGATTCTCGTTTAACCTAAAATACAAAAAATATTGCTCAATACATGAAGAAAACGCTTTCATTTAACAAAATTTAGCGGTTTTCCGATAGAGGGCTTGAATTGTAAAGTTTAAAGAATGTATCTTAGTCCCACTTGTTCTTTTCAAGTTAAGCATTTATCCAGAAGAGCCGAGGGACAGGCCCTACGACGCTCTGGCAACCGTTCCCCATTAAAGGGAAGAAGGTGCCAATTCCTGCCTTGTTGCTACGCACGGGGAAAGATGAACGCTTGATAGACACCGGTTATTCTATACCTTGATTTATCAAATGCGCCTCTTCTACCTCCGATGTAGTTGAGGCTTTTGCTTTTGCGCGCAAGCATGGCCAATCTACATCAGGACGTTGAGACTGGATGAATGTTCTTTGTTTAACCACTTACCCCATTTAAACAACGAGCAAAATCATGAGCGGATTACACTTCGACACCCTACAACTTCATGCAGGACAAACGCCAGCACCCGGAACCAATGCGCGGGCTGTTCCGATCTATGCGACAAGTTCCTATACATTTAATGATGCCGATCATGGCGCCAACTTATTTGCCTTGAAGGAGTTCGGAAATATCTATACCCGGATTATGAATCCCACAAATGATGTTTTTGAACAGCGTGTGGCTGCACTGGAAGGAGGAGTGGCTGCGCTGGCTACTTCGTCTGGGCAAGCGGCGCAGTTCTTGGCCTTGACGACTTTGGCCGAGGTTGGGGATAATATTGTGACCACGAGTTACCTTTATGGTGGAACGTATAATCAATTTAAGGTTCAGTTCCCACGTATCGGTATTCAGGTTAGGTTTGCAGATGGCGACGATCCTGCCAGTATCGAATCTTTAATTGATGAACGAACGAAGGCGATCTATGTGGAAACAATTGGAAATCCAAGATTTAATGTACCAGATTTTGATGCGATTGCAGCCATTGCCAAAAAACACGGTGTACCTTTGGTTGTGGATAATACCTTTGGTGCTGGGGGGTATCTCTTTCGCCCGATTGAACATGGGGCAGACATCGTCGTCCATTCGGCCACAAAGTGGATTGGTGGGCACGGAACGGCTATTGGAGGCGTAATTGTGGACGCGGGTACGTTTCCTTGGGATAATGGCCGTTTTCCGACGTTTACCGCACCTTCGCCGGGCTATCACGGCCTTAACTTTTGGGAAGTTTTTGGCAGCACAGGCGTGCTTGGCGTAAATGTGGCTTTTATTATCCGTGCAAGAGTGGAAGGGTTGCGGGATTATGGCCCTTCACAAAGTCCTTTTAATTCCTTTTTATTGCTCCAGGGTTTAGAAACCCTGTCTTTGCGTGTACAACGTCATGTGGAAAATGCGCAGGCAGTTGCCGAATGGTTGGAAACACACGATGCAGTAGAATGGGTGAGTTATCCGGGTCTTGCCAGTCATCCGTACCACGAACAAGCTAAAAAATACCTCAAACGTGGTTTTGGTGGTGTACTCAGTTTTGGGATCAAGGGTGGGCTTGAAGCCGGAAAGACATTCATTAATGGCGTGAAACTTGCCAGTCATTTGGCCAATGTTGGCGATGCAAAGACGTTGGTGATTCATCCGGCCTCTACCACGCACCAACAATTAACCGCAGAAGAACAACACGCTTCTGGAGTAACGCCCTCCCTCATCCGGCTTTCGGTAGGAATTGAGTACATCGAAGACATAAAATCCGATTTGGATCAGGCCTTAGTGGCATCACAGGCATCTTAACGGATCAGGATTTGGCGGGAGGACGAGCCTGTAGGTCCTTCCGCCTTTAATTGCCCACCTTAACAATAAAACTAATATGGATATCCCTATTCCATCCAATCTTCAAACCCTATGCATCCGTCAGTTCACTCTTGAAAATCAACACCGATTACATGAGGTACAGGTAGGTTATCAGGCATGGGGTACACTCAATGAACGTCAAGATAATGTATTGGTGGTCTGTCATGCCTTGACTGGAAATACGGATTTGGCTGACTGGTGGGGGGATTTGTTGGGGCCAGGTAAAGTGTTCGATACAGATCGGTATTGGGTGGTGTGTTTAAATGTATTAGGTTCCTGTTATGGGACTACAGGGCCATGCAGCATCAATCCGGAAACCGGAAAACGGTATGGTGGGGTGTTTCCGAGAGTCACCATCCGAGATTCGGTACGGCTCCATATCGAGGCATTGAAGCAAATAGGTGTACGAGGGATTGAGGCCGTTATTGGTGGTTCTATGGGAGGGATGCAATCCTTGGAGTGGGCTTATTTGGCGCCTGAGTGGGCAAAACGCGTGGTCGTTATTGCGGCTTCTGGGCGTCATTCAGCCTGGACCATTGGGTGGAGCGAGGCACAACGTGCAGCAATCTATGCCGATCCTAACTGGCAGAATGGCCACTACGACGAAGCCAACCCGCCAGTTGCAGGTTTGGCGGCTGCCCGCATGAATGCCATGATTTCGTATCGGTCATGGCGTTCTTTTCAAGACCGTTTCGGTCGGGTCGAGCAGGAGTCTCATGGTGAAGCCTTGTATGCTGTCGAGAGTTACCAGCGATATCAAGGGAGAAAACTAACCGAACGGTTTGATGCCAATGTGTATGTCCGGCTTACCCAGTTAATGGACTCACATGATGTCTCGCGAGGACGCGGAGTCTATGAGGATGTACTCCGAAGCCTGCATATTCCGGTTCTGGTTGTTGGCATAGACTCAGACCTTCTATATCCACTTGCCGAACAGGAGGAGTTGGCGCGGCACATACCGCGTGCGCATTTCCGAATTTTACATTCAGAAGATGGTCATGATGCGTTCTTAATCGAATTTGAACAACTGAGTTCGTTTATTAAACCCTTTCTTTCAGATTTGTACCCCCAAATAAATGGCAAAGCCATTGTAAGATCGGTTGCTTGGAACTCGGTAGGGAAAAATACAGGCTTACCCTTGGCATCGGCAACGACCTCGAATAAACATCCCTTAAATCATAAGCTAAAGGAGTTAAAATGCAAAAGTATCGTGTTGGCGTCTTAGGAGCTACTGGTGCTGTTGGCCAGAAATTTGTGGAATTATTGGACGGTCACCCATGGTTCGAAGTTGTAGCCCTTGCGGCTTCCGAGCGTTCGGCGGGAAAAAAGTACATAGATGCCGTAAACTGGATTGGTGCAACTCCAATTCCTGAAAAGATTGCAGATCAAACGGTAGTGCTTGCTAATCCCGAGGAAGTGGATGCCGACTTTGTTTTTTCCGGTGTGGATGCCAGTGTGGCTTTGGAAATGGAAATGGCGTTTGCACAAGCCGGAATGCCTGTGATCTCTAACACCCGAAATTATCGGATGGAGCCGACCGTCCCGTTGTTGGTTCCGGAAGTGAATCCGGAGCATCTGGCTTTAATTGATCGCCAGGCCTATAGCGATCATGGTGGCTTTATTGTTACCAATCCTAATTGCTCGACAGTTGGCTTGGTTTTGGCCTTGTTACCACTTCAAAAGGCATTTGGACTAGAGGCGGTCCATGTGGTGACCATGCAGGCGCTTTCTGGCGCTGGATATCCGGGTGTTCCTTCGTTAGACATCTTGAGTAATGTTGTGCCGCACATTGGGGGCGAAGAAGCCAAGATGGAAACAGAGCCACTGAAGCTTTTTGGCACCCTGACAGAACAGGGTATTCAGTTTGCAGACTTTAAAATCAGCGCGTCCTGTAATCGGGTTTCGGTTTTGGATGGTCATACAGAAAGTGTTTCGGTTAAATTAAAAACCGCAGCCGATCTTGCTGCTATTAAAGCAGTGTTTAGAGCCTTTGAGGACCCAATTGCTCATCTGGGTTTACCTTCATCGCCTACGCCACTGATTAAATTGTTTGAGGATGAGCGCTTTCCGCAACCACGCCGTCATGCTTCTTTGGGAAATGGTATGACAGTCTCGGTGGGACGGGTACGTGCGGATGCGTTATTCGATGTGAAGTTTACGCTTCTGGTGCATAATACCATCCGTGGGGCAGCGGGAGGCGCCATTCTGAATGCGGAACTATTGGTGAGCAAAGGCTACCTTAAACACCGGATCTGAGAAACGCTTGATAATTTGGGGTACATCAGCAAGTGTACCCCTTCTAATTTGGTATCTATGGCAGATTTTACAATTCTTCCGGCCAAACGTGAACATCGGGATGAAATTGAACGTCTTTGGCGATCGCTCATGAGGCTGCACCAGTCTTTGGATCCACGCTTTAGGCTTGCACCCGATGCATCCGAGCGCTGGCGGAATAGTTTTTCCGACTGGCTATATGAAACCGATCATAAAATGTGGGTTGCCATCGAGGAAAAGAGAATAGTAGGATACATTGCAGCCCATTATGCTGTCACTTCAGCCATCTTTGAACCACCAGGAGAAGTTTTTATTCAGGAAATTTATGTTGAAACCGCGTTCAGAGGGCTTGGGATCGGTAAAGTCTTGGTAGGCCATGTAAAAGAATGGGCCTTGAAAATTGGAAGCAAACGCATCGGCTTGATCGCCTCTTCACGCAATGTGGAAGCCCAGTCCTTCTGGGAAAGGCAAAATGCAGTCGAATTCGCGATTCAATCAGTCATTGAATTATAAAATAATGTGAATATTGGCTTGTTTTTTTAATGGTAGAGCCAAACACTGCAAGGAGCTTCTTTTGTTTTTTTGGCTAATCTGCCTATGTTCTTATTTAATTAAGTACTGAAAGCGCTTTTATGTTATTTTTGTAACCCAGTCCTTTTTTTGCTTCATTTATTTATCCTAAACCCCTTCTTTAGCCGTTGTTCTTTAGGTTTTATTTGTTCAATAAAGTTTGTTTATTTGATGGCACGTCCCGAACCTCAGAGGCGATTCGCCTTGAATGGATGCGACCTTCTTTACTTGAAGGTTTTAACTGGATTTGGTTCTTAAATGAACAGTCCATCCTTAATCAGGCTAAAAAATGTTGCATCAAAAAAATGGAATAAGTAATTGCTTATTTAAGATCATCATAACCCCAATCTTATGACCACGCAGAATATCCCAGATACCGCCGGTGATGCAATTCCCGACGAAATGGTAACGGTCCAGCCCCCCATGGTAACCGGTTCCGAGATTCTAATTCGGACTTTAGAATATGAAGGGGTAGAAGTCATTTTCGGCCATCCAGGAGGTGCCATTATCACCCTTTATGATGAACTCAGCCGAATTCAACCTTCGTTTAAGCATATTTTGGTACGACACGAGCAAGGTGGGACTCATGCAGCAGAAGGATATGCGAAAGCTACGGGGAAAGTGGGGGTGATGCTGGCCACCAGTGGGCCAGGGGCAACCAATACGGTGACAGGAATTGCAGATGCTTATATGGATTCTGTACCGATTGTAGTCATCACAGGGCAGGTTCCCACACATCTCATTGGAAATGATGCCTTTCAAGAGGCGGATATCGTGGGGATTACCCGAACCATCACCAAACATAATTATTTGGTACGGGATGTACGAGATCTTTCAAGGGTGGTGCGGGAAGCCTTTCATATCGCCCAGTCTGGGCGTCCGGGCCCTGTTCTGGTAGATATTCCTAAAGACGTTCTACTGGCCAAAGCACCGCTTCAGATCCCGGAACGTATTGAGATCCGGGGGTATCATGTACCGATGCAGCCTTCGAAAGCAAAAGTCCAACAAGCTGCCGACATGATTATGGCGGCAAGTAAACCCTTGCTATATGTGGGAGGTGGATGTTTGTTTTCGGGTGCAGCCGAAGAACTGGCAGAACTGGCGAGAAAAACCCAGATTCCGGTTACGACTACTTTGCACGGTATCGGGGCTTTTCCTGTAACCGATGAACTTTCACTACACATGTTGGGAATGCATGGTACGTGGTATGCCAATCAGGCAGTTCAACATGCGGATTTGCTGATTGCGGTCGGGGCACGATTTGATGACCGTGTCACAGGAAAACTAGAATCTTGGGCACCCCATGCAAAAATCATTCATATGGACATTGATCCTTCTTGTATTTCTAAAAATGTCTATGTGGATTGTGCGGTTGTGGGCGATGTAAAAATGGTGTTACAGGAATTGCTGCCTTTAGTCGGCAAGAAAGATACCTCTGCATGGCTTGGCCAAATTACACAGTGGAAACAAGAATGCCCGTTGGATTATGACCAAGACGGACTACTTCGGCCACAATATATCTTGGATTTGTTGTGGGAGAAAACAAAGGGAGATGCCGTTGTGATCACCGACGTAGGCCAAAACCAGATGTGGGGCGCACAGTTCTTTAAATATGTTTATCCTCGAACCCATATTACTTCGGGAGGATTGGGAACAATGGGGTTCTCGTTGCCGGCTGCCATGGGTGCTTCCTTCGGACAAAGAACACGTCCTGTGGTCTCGATTAACGGTGATGGTGGTTTCTTAATGAATGCCCAAGAATTGGGGGTGATCTCGCAGTACAACTTGCCAGTAAAAATCATCATTTTCAATAACAACTTCCTTGGGATGGTCCGTCAGTGGCAGGAATTATTCCATGAAAGCCGATACAGCCATACAGACCTTTCGGGCTCCAATCCAGACTATGTAAAATTGGCCGAAGCATTTCGGATAAAGGGCTTGTATTGTGAAAATGTTGCCGATGTACAAAAAACACTCGATGAAGCTTTTGCACACGATGGCCCGGTATTGATGGAATTTAAGGTAGTGAAGGAAGAAATGGTGTTTCCTATGGTTCCTTCCGGTGCTTCGACCGATGAGATGATCACGAAACGGATGACGCCCGATAGCTTTGTCTGATTTGTTTGCCTTAATCCATTAAAACATAAACCTATGTCCACGAAGACTTTAACCCCCCAGCAGATATACCGTAAAAAGGCAGACGGGCTTCCTATCAATCCGGGTGATGAAACGTTGGTGCAACGCCATATCATTAGCGTATTGCTGGAGAACCAATCCGGATCTTTGAACCGTGTACTTAATATGTTTGCGGCACGAGGCTTTAATTTGGAAAGTGTTGCCGTTGGGGAAACCGAAGATCCAAGTGTCTCTCGGCTTACATTAGCCACCAGTGGAAATACCAAAGTAATCCGACAGATCCTTCGACAATTGAACCGTCTTGTTGAAACGTTAGAGGTGACCGACCTTAACGATGCAGACTATGTGGAGCGTGAAATTTGCCTCATTCGGGTGCGGGCATTGGCCCATCAACGCAGCGAACTACGGGATACCCTCGAGATGTTTGAAGGAAAAGTGGTGGACATTACACCCGAAACGTTGATGTTTGAAGTGACTGGCCCGACGAAAAAAATAAAAGCCCTTATTCATGTATTAGGGTCTTATGGCGTTTTGGATGTCGCACGAAGCGGCAGGGTAGCCTTGGCGCGTCCTCTGATTCACGGTGATTGAGTTTTCCGGAAATAAATACCAAATTTGTATATAACCCATTAAGTTCACCCATGAAAGTTTATTATGATGCCGATGCTGACCTCGGTCTGATTCAGTCAAAAAAAGTGGCCGTTATCGGTTACGGAAGTCAGGGCCATGCCCATGCCCTTAACCTTCACGAAAGTGGTATAGAAGTGGCGGTAGGCTTGCGTCCCGGTTCTGCTTCAGCCGAAAAAGCCTCGGAACGCGGTCTGAAAGTCTTGGCGGTTGCCGATGCGGTTCAATGGGCCGATGTGGTCATGATCCTCATCCCCGACCAACACCAAAAGAAAGTATTTGATGCCGAAATTGCCCCAAACCTTCGTGCTGGTCAAGCACTTGGATTTGGACATGGCTTCAATATTCACTTTAAGCGGGTAATTCCTCCAACGGATGTGGATGTTTTTATGGTCGCTCCAAAATCTCCCGGACATTTGGTTCGTCGGACTTACACGGAAGGCGCTGGAACGCCGTGTCTGGTGGCCGTTCATCAGGACGCAACGGGAGGTGCGCTAGAGCTTGCGCTTTCGTATGCTTCGGGTATAGGTGGAGGCCGTGTAGGGATCATCGAAACAAACTTTAAGGATGAAACCGAAACAGATCTTTTTGGAGAGCAAGCTGTATTATGCGGAGGTTCGGAAGCCCTAATTAAAGCGGGCTTTGAGACCTTGGTGGAAGCTGGATATCCGCCAGAGTTGGCTTATTTTGAGTGTCTTCATGAGTTGAAGCTCATCGTGGACTTGTACTACGAGGGCGGCTTGGCTTACATGAACTATTCGGTTTCTGACACCGCTGAGTATGGTGGATACACCCGTGGGGTACGTGTTATCAAAGATACTGCCAAGACTGAGATGAAAAAGATCTTGGAAGAGGTGCAAAATGGCCAGTTCGCACAAGAATTCATTAACGACTGCGACAATGGTTCTACAAATCTGAAGGCCATGCGCCACGCCGATACCGTACATCCAATCGAGGTGGTAGGTAAAAAACTGCGTGCTATGATGCCTTGGCTGAAAACCAACCGGAAAGCTGAAACAGTGGGCGAGCCAATCGGTCAATAATTTTCAGAGGGTCGGGAAAATTTCTGGCCCTTTTTTGATATTTTCGTCCATGAATGTACAACTTATTGCCGCTGAGTGCATCCAGTATTTCGAGGAAAATCTTTCCAAAATCCGTGCTTGTTTGGACTTGGTGGACGAGACAGAAATCTGGATAAAACCTTCTGGAAACTCGAATGCCGTGGGCAACCAATTGCTGCATCTTGTAGGGAATATCAGGCAATATGTACTCTCTGGTTTGGCAGGGTGGTCAGATCTACGAGACCGCTCCTATGAGTTTGATGCCAAAGGAGGGATGTCAAAAGCACAGTTATTGGATGCGCTCATTGAAACCGTTGCCGAAGCTGTGGCGGAAATGAAATCATTAAACCCGGATGAATTGTATTGCAAACGAGCAGTACAGGGGAAGAATGATTGGACCGTTACGGGTATCATGATTCATGTCACCCAACATTTTTCCTATCATACAGGACAAATTGTGTTTTGGACAAAAATGCTTAGGGATGTGGATATGGCTTTTTATACAGGGCCAACACTCAACGATCGGGTAAAGACTGACTAAATATTGCACCTTTTAAAACCTTGCTCTACGTGAAACCCTCCACCTATAATATAACCCTTTTATCTGGAGACGGGGTCGGGCCTGAAGTGGTGGCCGAAGCCGTAAAAGTTCTGACCCGTATTTCGGAGTTGTTTGATTTCGGGATTTTGTTCGAATCGGCACTCATTGGTGGTGCGGCGGTGGATGATCTCGGTAGCCCCTACCCCGACCAGACACACGAGTCTTGTAAACGCGCTGATGCCGTCTTGTTGGGTGCAGTTGGTGGCCCCCAATATGATGGCCTGCCAAAGGAACTTCGCCCCGAAACGGGTCTATTGACCATGCGTAAAGCCTTAGACGTATTTGCAAATCTTCGTCCGGTCGCGGTGGATGGGGTTCAGGCGGCACGCTCCCCTTTACGCCCCGAGAAAGTGGCTGGAACCAACCTATTGGTGGTTCGGGAGTTGGTGGGAGGGATATATTTTGGTACCCCTTCTTTCCGGAATGATTTTGAAGGGGTGAGTACGATGCGTTATACCCGTCCAGAAATCGAACGAATTGCCCGTATTGCTTTCCGATATGCCCGTGACCGACGAAATAAGGTGACATCGGTGGATAAAGCGAATGTCTTGGCTGTTTCGCAACTTTGGCGAGAAGTGGTTCAGGGCATACATGATGCCGAGTTCGAGGATGTTCAGTTAGAACACATGTACGTGGACAATGCGGCGATGCAATTGATCCTGAATCCACGTCAGTTTGGTGTAATCCTTACCGGAAATCTTTTTGGAGATATTCTGAGTGATGCCTCGGCAGTATTGCCTGGTTCTCTCGGAATGTTGCCCTCGGCCAGCATCGGTGACTCGAGTGGATTGTTTGAACCGATTCATGGCTCTGCACCCGATATAGCCGGAAAGGGGATTGCAAACCCGGCTGCCACCATACTCAGTGCAGCCATGATGTTAGATTTTCTAGGCGAAAAAGCGGCCGCAACTGCTGTTCGACAGGCAGTAGCGAAAACACAATTGGATGGTTTTTTGACAGCCGACTTGGCAACAGATCCGTTTTTACCGCTTACTACCTCTGCTTTTGGAGATGAGGTGGTGAAACGATTACAGTTCGGGTGATGGAACCTTAATCTCCAATTCTTACGGTGAAACGATTTGTTTTCTTAGTTTAGACACTTAACGGAGCAATGCCTTATTGCTACCGCCCACCAATTTGGTTCGTGTGATGAAGACCGACCCAGCGATGTATCAAGGTCCTATGGGCCTGTCCTTTCTTGTTTATGCCTTGCTTGGCCTACGACTTCCGTGCGCCAGCCTGATGCCCTATTCATTTTGGTGATTCTCACCCTTCAAGCTGGCGGTTATTTTTTAAAAGTCGTTTTTTTCCAATAAGTAAAATAAATATATGTGTATCACTATTTTTGATACCACCCTGCGTGATGGAGAACAAGCGCCGGGTGCATCTATGACCATCCCGGAAAAATTACATATTGCACAACAATTGGCTGCTTTGGGGGTAGATGTCATTGAGGCCGGGTTCCCTGTGTCCTCCCCTGTTCAATTTGAAGGTGTTCAGCGGGTTGTAAAGGAAGTTCATGGACCAACCATTGCCGCATTGGCACGGGCGGTGGAACTGGATATTCGTGAAGCAGCAAAAGCGCTTGCTGGTGGAGCAAAAACGCGGATTCATACCTTTATCGGCACCAGTGATATTCACATCGAAGGGAAATTTGCCGATGCCAAGTACGGTGCTACATTAGAAGACAAGCGGAAAACCGTCTTGCAAAAAGCAATCGAAGCAGTGCAATACGCCAAAACCTTTACGAATGATGTGGAATTTAGTGCCGAAGACGCTGGACGAACGCCTGTGGCCTATTTGCAAGAGGTGATTGCGGCTGTGATTGAAGCCGGAGCAACAACCATTAATGTTCCGGATACTACCGGATTTTGCCTCCCGAACGAATATGCAGACCTCATAAAATCGTGCATGAAGGCTGCAAAGGGTAGATCTGATGTCATTTTTTCAACCCATTGCCATAACGATCTGGGACTTGCTGTTGCGAACTCTCTCGCAGGTGTTCAGGCAGGCGCAAGGCAAGTGGAGTGTACCATTAATGGGATTGGCGAGCGGGCCGGAAATGCTGCTTTAGAGGAAATTGTGATGGCACTAAGAGTACGTCAAAATATTTTTGGCGTGGACTCTCAGGTGAATTCGCCCATGCTTATGGGGCTAAGCAAATTGGTCTCTACGTATTCGGGATTTAGTGTACAGCCGAACAAAGCGATTGTTGGCAAGAATGCTTTTAGTCATGAGGCAGGTATTCATCAAGATGGCGTGCTAAAACGACGGGATACCTACGAAATTATGCGGGCCGAAGATGTGGGACAAGACACCAATCGCCAAATCTCGCTGGGGCGCCACTCAGGACGGCATGGCTTCTTCTCTCGGATACAAACACTGGGGTTCTCCGTTACGACCGATCTGAAAGATGACCTTTACCGACGCTTTCTTGAAATTGCTGACCAGAAAAAACATATTTACGACGAAGACTTGGTGCTGATGATGAAGACCTTGGAATCGGATAGCTCCGAAACCTATGTCCTCTTGGAGCATCTCCAAGTTCATGTTGAAACCGGAAAATCCAATTTGGCTACCGTAAGGATTCATTTTGCCCGAACAGGTGATAAAAAAGAACATACTGCTACTGGAGATGGACCAATTGATGCCATTTATCGGGCGATTGACCATTGTATGGAGCATGGGTATAAACTAACCGGATATCACATTCGTGCACTTTCCGAAGGACAAGATGCTGTTGGAGAGGTGGATGTGGAAATTGAATTCCAAGATCGCATTTTTAAAGGCGCTGCGCGGAATATGAACACCTTACTGGCATCGGCATTGGCGTATATTGATGCCATCAATCATGTCGAAGCGTTTCGGGATAGCCAAGACATGGTACGTCATTCCATCCGTGAAAAGGTGGAAGTGGACGCTCAAGTTTAAACCAGATGGATGGGGCGGTGCTTCATCCGTCCCAACTGTTTTAGTATGACACCGGGAAAAAAGAGTGCGCTCTTGTTGGCGCTTGTTGGGATGGCTATTAATGGGTACAGCGTATGGTTCCTCAGTACGCGCACTGCTGACTGGGGTATGATTTCAGATTTGTTTATCGCAACCCTGCCATATTGGATTGTAGTGGTTTTGATTTTTGTTGGCAGTGGATCCGAAAAGATGTACTGGGTTTTGTGTGGTTTATTGACAATCATGATTATAGCGGGGGGCGTTGGTTTGCAATACATATTTGATTTTTCTATCGAATATCCGAAAAGTCGCTATTATCCAGGGAAAATTATCACCTCTTTTGTCACTACAATGATCGAAAGTTTTAGCCTGGTGATTATGATTATGTTTGCTTATGGTGCACAAACCATAGCATCTGTACTAGCGCTGGGCGTTGCGGCTTGGTTCCGATACCGAATAAACAAAACCGAAAATTGAGCAATCGTTTAAACGTAAACAGGTTTTTTATATGTCTATGACCATAACCGAAAAAATTCTGGCCCGGTCTGCGGGGCGTGAACGGGTTTCCCCTGGAGAAAATATCTGGGTTAATGTTGATATTTTAATGACACATGATGTATGTGGCCCTCCTGCTGCTCAGATCTTTAAACGCGAATTTGGCGAAAAGGCAAAGGTGTGGGACAAAGAAAAACTAGTCATTATCCCAGACCACTATATTTTTACGTCCGACAAACATGCCAATCGGAACGTTGTGTTGTTGCGGGAATTTGTTGCTGAACAAGCATTGCCACACTATTATGATGTGGGTTCAGATCGTTATAAAGGCGTTTGCCATATGGCGCTGGCCGAAGAAGGCTTCAACCGACCTGGTACAGTTTTGTTTGGGACGGATAGCCATTCTTGCACATCGGGTGCTTTCGGGATGTTTGCAACAGGTGTCGGGAATACCGATGCCGCGTTTATTATGGGAACGGGCAAACTTTGGGTCAAAGTACCAGAGTCTATGCGCTTTATTATGGAAGGCGAAATGCCCTCATATCTAACGGCTAAGGACCTTATTCTGGCAATTATTGGCGAGATAGGTGTAGATGGTGCCACGTATCGTGCAATGGAGTTCGATGGTGAGGCCGTATTCGGTCTTTCTATCGAAGAACGGATGACGCTCACCAATATGGCAATCGAAGCGGGCGGGAAAAATGGCATTATCGCGCCAGATGAGAAAACTTTTGAGTATGTGCGTGCCCGTACCGATTATCCGTTTATACCGCTCTACTCTGATCCGAGTGCCCGCTATCATAGTGAATACCGTTTTGATGTTACTAAATTAGAGCCCATGGTTGCCAAACCTCATCGTCCGGATAACAAAGCCTTTGTCTCGGAAGTTGCTGGTACCAAATTAGATCAGTGTTATATTGGTTCTTGTACTGGCGGGAAGATGGAAGACTTTATTATGGCGGCACAGGTATTGCGCGGTCGTGAAGTGGTTGTTCCAACATACTGTGTGCCGGCCACCACACATGTTGCCAAATTGATGCACGAAACCTTGATGGAGGGTGAATCGGTTTGGGATATTCTGGAGCGGGCTGGTTGTAGACTGACTCACGCCTCATGTGCGGCCTGTCTGGGTGGCCCAGTGGACACGTTTGGGCGTACTCATGGAACCGAAAATGTAATCTCTACCACAAACCGCAATTTTCCTGGAAGGATGGGTTCCAAACAGTCTTCCGTGTATTTGGCTTCGGCTTATACGGTTGCGGCCTCGGCTCTTGTGGGCGCTATTGCCGATCCGCGTGGGGTTTTGGTGTAAATTTACAAGTTTTCTCCGAAATGTGTTAACACCACCGAGTCGTGAAATTGCCCGTGATAAAATTGATTTTCTTTG
Organism: Bacteroidetes bacterium UBA2364; assembly: GCA_002344075.1. Taxonomy (GTDB): domain Bacteria; phylum Bacteroidota; class Rhodothermia; order Rhodothermales; family UBA2364; genus UBA2364. The sequence goes on along the minus strand of DDTM01000033.1, from coordinate 6,719 downwards.
AAATAACCCTCTTGGATAAAGCCAGTTTTTTCAAGGAGATACCGAGAGGGAAGGTTGTTCGGAGAAACAATGGCCTCTACGGTGTGGAATTTCCAAACCCGAAATCCATGTACCAAGACGGCGTTTAGGGCTTCGGACATAAACCCATTGCGTTGATAGGGTACACCGAGTAAATAACCAACTTCTGCGCGGGAATGTTGGGGATGGATTTGGACATACCCGATGGTCCCGATTAATGCTCCGGTGGTGCGAAGGAAAATCCCCCATGTAATGGCTTTATTCGCCTCGATAAGTACTTGAAAAGACTGAATTAACCCCAAGGCTTCTTGGGTAGTTTTTGCAAGGGGTCTCGGAATAAAGTGCATGACCACGGGATCGGATCGGAGGATGTACAAAGATGAACTGTCTTCGGGTGTCATTGCCCGAAGTTCCAACCGAGGAGTGGCGATAATGGGGGTGGGGAGCAAGGAAAAAGAAGATAGCATACCGTGCTATTAAGTGTATAAAGAAACTTCTGGCTTAAAATAATTCAATTACAAAGATGAAAAAAATGATTCGTGGCTTGGCTTGGGTTTGTGGCGAAGCTGTAGATACCGATCAAATCATTCCGGCTCAATATTTGGTGTATAGTATGACCAAGCCGGAAGAACGAAAAATGTATGGGCATTATGCCATGAGCAGTGTACCACCTGGTGAACAAGGGTTGCCCGATGGAAATATGCCGTATGTGGAGGCAGATGCTTATACCAGTAAATATAGTATCATGATTGCTGGCGCTAACTTTGGGTGTGGCTCATCAAGAGAACATGCGCCATTTGCAATGGCAGAGGCTGGATGTGAAGCAGTGGTGGCCGAGAGTTATGCCCGTATTTTTTACCGAAATGCCGTAGATGGGGGGTTTTTGATCCCGTTTGAGGGGCTGGAACGGTTGAATGATAAAATCAGCACTGGAGACGAGGTAGAGATTGATGTAGCTGCCGGGACCCTTGCAAATCTAACCTCGGGAGAAACATATTTATTACGGCCACTCGGTGATGTAGCGGATATTCTGGATGCCGGTAATATCTTTGAATATGCCCGAAAATCTGGGATGATTCCCTCTGTCTGAATGGCTACAAATCAAAATGCGTGGGGTTTTGAAGTGGCCCGTAAAGGCTTATGAAGTTCTATAATAGATTGCTTCGTAAGCCCGATATGAAGGGCCTTTTGGGGCGATCAGCAAGGAGGTGGTTTTATTAAATCGCCTCTTTTTGTTCGTTTTTATGCGAGTGCCTCTTGCCAATAGAACGGATAACGGTCCAATGCACAGAGCTAAAGCCACCTTGTAAAGGACAGAGCGAACTTCAAAACATTTTATATGCCGATTAGATGGGTTCTCTTATGATGTCGCCCCCCCACGGAGTTTTTTCTCAACGGTAAGTAAAGATGTCACCCAATCTAAGCGCGTCCTATGTCTTGAAATGCACCCTAAAGGTCATGTGGTTTTTGGTTATTGGGAAAAGAGGCTGGGAATCGAGGTTTTGGATCTATAGAACCTTTTATGGGCGTTCGATAATAAGTCAATTATTTCGCTGAAAAGAGGTGCTGTTTGCAAATCCATTGGGCTTTATCTCCCACCTGTATCGCCCAGGCCATGTGTATATGCAAAAAAGCGGCCCGATGTTCCACACAACATCGGGCCTTTGCCGCCTTCCTGTGGCGAAACTCCGTCCACAGGTCATTCACCGTGTTTTCCTTGAACCCTAAACTACAAACACAACATTGGAAAGGGCTTAAGGATGAATTAAAACGGTATTAGAAGTTTTATGACGGGTTGGAAAATATACTTCAACGCTGGTTCCTACTTCTAACTCGGATTCAATGAGAATTCTGCCTTTGTGGACTTCGATAATGCGATGTACCAAAGCCATGCCTATGCCGAATCCGGGAAACCCTCTGGCATTCTGTGCCCGATAAAGCGGCTCAAAAAGTAGTTTCTGGTCTGCTTTGCTAATACCTATGCCTTGGTCTTTTACCGAAATAACCGCTTCTCCTGGTGTTGTAAATAATTTAACCGTTATTGGCCTGTTGTCGGAAAATTTCAGGGCATTTTCTAAAATATTGTGAATGACCGTTTGAAGCAGGGGTTTGTTTCCCAATATCGTTAGGGCGTCTGGATGATCTGGAAGGTGTAAATCAAGAGAAACCTCTACTTGTGGATTGTTTTGATGCAATGAATCAAGCTGTTCTTCGAGCAGTTCGTCCAATCGGAGTTCCTCCATTTGCAGTTGGCCGGCGTCTTTTTGGGCTTTGGAAAGCTGAAGTAGGTTATTAATCAGGCTATTTAATCGTTCGGCATGGTTACCGATCGTTGCTAATGACCTTTGGTACGTGGAGGCATCTCGGCTATTCATCAAGGCCAGTTCAACTTCACCCAATATGGCCGCTAACGGGTTTCTGATTTCGTGCGATGCATTTGAAATAAAGTGACGCTGGGTGAGAAATACCTCTTCGAGACGAGACAGAAGCTGATTGAAGGTGGAGGACAATTCGCCAAATTCATCTTTTGGATTAAAAACAGAAAGCCTTCGTTTTAGGTTCGTCGCCCGAAATGCCCGTATTTCCTCCACTAAAACATCTAAAGGTTGCAAGGCTTTTCCCAATGACCACCAAGTGGTAAACATAATGAGGGCAATGGCAATAATGGAGCCTATAAAAAGAACCGAGCGCAAGTTTTGGAGTTTGGTCCATCCATAACGGTCGGTTGCCGTAACAATGATGGCATATTTTCTTTCTCCAAACTGATATAATTGCCCCGCTCCCTGAATAGATTCGCGTTCAAAATAGGATTTTCTGTAGGTCTGTAACGCCTGAATAAATGGAGGCTCAAAATGATGAAACAGGGAATCTGTTACCAGATGATTTCTGATATAGACAATATATTCTTTTTCATCAGGTAAAAGCTCCGAGAACTGTTTTTTAAAATGGGTCAGGCTTTCTTTAGAAAGTTTTCCTTGTTCAAAGTTGATTTTTTCAACAAGCTCCACGCGGTCATATAGTCGTTGAATAAATTCGTTTTTGCGGAAGCGCCAAGAAAAATAATAAATAGACGAACAAAACAATACCAAAAGAATCAGGCTGGATAAACCATGAATTAACATCAACTTTAAGCGGATGCTCATTCGGCGGCCTCCTCTTTAAGTACATAACCCATGCCAATAACAGTATGAATAAGCTTTGTATTAAATGGCTTATCTACCTTATTTCTAAGGTAATTTACATAGACATCAATGACATTGGTGCCCGGCTCAAAATCCAGATTCCATACTTCTTCTAGAATGGAAGTTCTGGAAACTACCCGACCTGCATTGCGCATAAAAAAGTATAGGAGGTTAAATTCTCGGGCCGTTAATTTCAGAAGTATGCCGGATCGTCGCACTTCTTTTCGGTCTAAGTCCAGTTCCAAATCGCTGATACGCAAGATATTGGTTGTGGTGGGTGTATGTAGCTTCCTGCGTTGTAAGGCGCGGACTCTTGCCAATAATTCTTTAAATTTAAAGGGTTTGGTGAGATAATCATCAGCGCCGCTATCTAAACCAAGCACAACATCATCGGTAGTGCCTAATGCCGTTAATATCATTATCGGGGTATCTGTATTTCCCCCTGCGCGGATGCGTTTACAAACCTCAACACCAGTCATTTTAGGCAAGATAACATCAAGTACTATGACCTCGAAGGTACCTAGTTGTGCCAACTTAAGGCCCATCTCGCCATCAAATGCCTGAACCACCTCAAATCCTTGCTCTGTAAAGCCAGACTTTAGAAAGGAGGCAATGCCGGGTTCGTCTTCTACCAATAAAATGCGCATGTTTTATTCGGTTGGATAAGGGTTAAGTCGCATATATTTCTTGTGTTGCCTTGTTTACCATAGCCAGGCGGGTTGTATGGGGTAAAAAGGCATATCGGAAACCATTTAAGACAATTTCTTTGAGTTGGGCTTCCGAGACTCCACAATGTGTATGAACCCGCCATAATTCTTCCGTTACCGAGGTGCGGCTAAACAGTCGGTTATCGGTATTAATGGTTACGGGAAGGCCGGCCTCTACATATTTTTTCAATGGGTGGCTTTCAAATCCGGTAACGACATGGGTTTGAACATTGCTGGTAGGGCAGATTTCTAATGGGATTTGGTGATCCAGCATAAACCGTAATAATTCTTCATCTTGGTATAAACTTGTACCATGCCCGATTCGGTGTGCATGACAACGGGTTACTGCTTGTTTGATAGAGTCTGGTCCCCAAGATTCGCCTGCATGTACGGTCACATTTAGGAGGTTATTGATGGCATGGTAAAAGGCAAAGAGGTGGTGTTTTGGGGGGTGCCCGGCTTCTCCTCCGGCAAGATCAAACCCTACCACGCCCCGATCTTTAAAGGCCACAGCCAATTCTGCTTGTGCCAACGAAGCGCTTTCATACCGGTCTCGGAGTCCACAGATGATGACTCCTGTTTTGATATCAAAATCTTTTTCCGCTCGTGCCAAGCCTTCCAATACTGCTTCATTGACGGCTTCCATGCTCATGCCTTCCCATGTATGGGTAATCGGTGCGTACCGAACTTCTAAATACCGGACATTTTCTCGTGCATTATCCTCCGCCAACTCATACGCAATACGTTCGAGGGCGTCAGGAGTTTGCATAAGGGGGATGGTGTAAGAGAACCAAGAAAGATAGGCTTCGAGAGTGGGCGAATCATCAACCTGAAGCAATACCTCATAAAGACCTTCTTGTGTATCTGCTGGTAGTAGATCTGTTTTGCCTTGTTCGCAGGCAAGTTCTAGCATGGTAGATAGGCGAAGAGAGCCGTCGAGGTGGCAGTGTAATTCGGCCTTGGGCCAAGAATGGATGGTTTCGCGGGTTAAGGGGGCTGTTTGCGGCATGTTTTTTTCCAACTAAACTTACAATCAATTTTCGGGGATGTCAACAGGGGGGCTATGATTTGCTTGTGTGAGGCCGAACGGCTTCAATGTTGCATTGAAGTAGATTGGTTGTATGATACCATCATTTTTTTACTATATTTATTCTTCACATTCATTCATATCAATCCCAAAACCCTATGAAGTACGTTTCAAAAGCCATCATGCTCCTTTTGCTACTGATGTTGGCGCTACCACTTTCGGCCCAAGAAAAGCCAGATGAAGAGATCAACAAAGTTATACGGAAACATGGTTTAGAGAAAAGTAAGGTCATGGAAACCGCCAGTTGGCTCACCGACGTATATGGGCCACGCCTTACAGGTTCTCCACAGTTAGACCGTGCCACCGAGTGGGCCATGAATCAACTCCGTTCGTGGGGGTTGGAAAATGTTCGAACGGAGAAGTGGGGCCCATTCGGACGTGGTTGGGAGGCGAACCATTTTTCCATGAGTGCCGTTTCCCCCAATCCTTTCCCTATTATTGCGTACCCCAAGGCTTGGTCGCCTTCTGTTAGTGGGACCGCCGAGGTGGTGATTTTTGATGTGCAAAAAGAAGAAGACCTTGGCAAATACAAAGGCAAATTGGCTGGAAGGATTGTCTTCATAGAGCCTGTTCGTGAAACGAAAGAATGGTTCGACCCTTTGGCTGTTCGTCACGATGCCAAAAGCTTATTAGATTTGGCGAACGCGGCTGCTCCTGCTTCCAATGACCAGCGGTTTAACATGAACCGGAACCAATTGAGCGACCTTAAGTGGGCGTTGCTCTATGATGAAAAGCCGTTATTGATAGTTGATCGTAGTTTTAAAGGGGACTATGGAACCGTTTTTGTCTCTGGCGCCCGTGCAAAGGAAGGCAGGGCACAAACTGCCAATGCCGAAGTGTTACCGCAGGCAACGATGGCGGTAGAGCAATACAACCGTATTATTCGGATGATCGAAAAGGGGCTTAGTGTAAAAGCGACCGTAGATTTAAAAACCACATTTTCCAACGCCGACGGCATGGAAGCCAATATTATAGCAGAAATTCCAGGAACCGACCTGAAAGACGAAGTGGTCATGTTTGGTGCACATTTTGACTCTTGGCACGCAGGAAGTGGCGCGACCGACAATGCTGCTGGTTCGGCTGCAATGATGGAGGCTGCTAGAATTTTAATGGAAACCATCCGAGAAACAGGGAAAAAGCCGCGTCGTACCCTCCGTATTGCCCTATGGACTGGGGAAGAGCAAGGCCTATTGGGTTCCCGTGCTTATGTTGCCGAACACTTTGCCGAGGTAGAAGGGATGGGTAATGTAAAAGCACTGAAACCCGAACAAGAAAAAATTGCTGGGTACTTTAACATGGATAACGGGACGGGTAAAATTCGTGGGGTTTATATGCAAGGAAATGCAGCCATCGAAGGTGTATTTCGTCCTTGGCTGGATGCATTTAAGGATTTGGATGCGTCCACTTTATCCCTTTCCAATACGGGTGGAACCGATCACCTTGCGTTTGATGCAGTCGGTATTCCTGGTTTTCAGTTTATCCAAGAACCGATGGCCTATTCTAGCCGTACTCACCACTCCAATATGGATGTGTGGGACCATTTGGTGGCAGAAGACATGAAGCAAGCCTCGACTATTATTGCCTCTTTTGTGTGGCATAGCAGTCAACGCGATCAGAAATTACCTCGTAAACCGTTTAACTTGAGTCCTCGGCCCGCAACTGGAGGCGGTGGAGGACGTCAATAAGTACATAACTTTTGTAGTAAAAACTTAGGCAGCCTGAAAA
>DDTM01000046.1 GCA_002344075.1 Bacteroidetes bacterium UBA2364 | reverse complement strand
GATCCCTTCCTTTTGACATAAGGTTATGGAAGTTCTGGCGCTCCTCGTCGGTTTTTTGTGCAGTTTCGTTACAGCAGTGGGTTGTACAAAAATGGTTCGTGATTTGGCCATTCGTCATGAACTGTTGGATCATCCAGATTTGTACCGGAAAGTGCATGAGGTGTCCACGCCACGTTTTGGAGGTATCGCAATGGTACTTTCAACCTTAGTGGGACTGGGCATCTATCTTCTGCTTGCTTTAATACTGGACTTTTCGCCTAATTTGCCTGATGGGTATATTTTGGCAGGGGCTTTTGTAATGGTTTTGACGGGGGTATTGGACGATTTTCTACACCTGAGTGTGCGGCATAAATTAATCGGGCAAATTGTGGCTACCCTCATTTTTGTGATGAGTGATGTGACACACCGGATTTATCTGCCGGAGTTTAAGATAATGGGTATAGACCATCATACGGTGGCAATATTGGTGACGGTTTTGTGGCTGCTGGGTATTGTCAATGCAATGAACCTCATTGATGGCTTGGATGGATTAGCTGCGGGGATTTCGGTTATTGCGATTGTCTGGTTTACGGCTATCTATGCTTCCCAGCAAGTGATCCCAAATACGGTTGCAGGTATCGTTCTGTTGGGCGCTTTATTGGGTTTTTTGGTGTATAATTTTCGTCCGGCTTCTATTTTTATGGGTGATACGGGCAGTTTAACCATTGGCTTTTTCTTGGCTGTATATGCCATTCCGAGCTTCAATGCCCCCTTCTATTTTTCAGGAACGGCCTTAGCAGATGCATGGGTACCTGCGATTCTCATCTTAGGTTTACCGATTTTAGATACATTAAGCAGTGTTTTCCGTCGGACTTTGTCGCGAAGATCAATTTTTGCACCAGATCAAGATCATATACACCATAAGGTGGTGAAGGTATGGGGGTTATCTCATCTGTCGGCAGTGTTGCTTTTGTATGGGGTTGGTTTTTTCCTTGGGTTTGCTGCATGGCTGTACGCCAATTCAGGGGGCGGAGGCAAGGTCATTACGTTGTTGATCGTTGCTGGTGGGCTTGTTGTTTTTTTTATAAAACTGAGGGTTTCTCGATTACCATCCACTGTATGGCCCTCTGAACACTTTGAGGTGCCCAATGAAAGAAAACTTTAAGAAGAAAAGACATTGCGTGCGGCTAAATGTCGGTATCATAGTAGCGGAGTAACAAAACAATATGGAAAATCATTTTATTGCCGTTATCGGAACGGGGTATGTTGGCTTAGTAACGGGCACCTGTTTTGCAGAAATGGGCTATTCCGTTCTTTGTGTGGATATTGACGAGGCCAAAGTTGCAAAAATGAGGAAAGGCATTATGCCTATTTTTGAGCCTGGACTCAATGTATTATTTGATCGTAACCGAAAAAATGGCCGTTTACAATTTACCACAGACTTGGAAAAGGCGGTCCGAGAATCCACCTTCATTTTTCTCGCCCTGCCTACCCCGCCTGGTGCGGACGGGGCAGCTGATTTATCATATGTCTTAGGGGTTGCCAAGCAAATCGGTCCATTCTTCAATGGTTACAAATTGATTATCAATAAAAGTACGGTTCCGGTGGGTACGGCGGACATGGTTCGGGAGGTCATCGAACAGCAAGGAAAACGTGTGGGTATAGATTTTGACGTGGTTTCCAATCCTGAATTTTTACGCGAAGGTGTTGCTGTGGATGATTTTCTGAAGCCTGAACGAGTGGTTATTGGGACTTCGAGTCCACAGGCAGGAGAAATGATGAAACAGCTTTATGAGCCTTTTGTCCGGAATGGTAATCCGATCCTTATCATGGATGAACGCTCTTCTGAAATGACTAAATATGCAGCCAATGCTTTTTTGGCTACGAAAATCACGTTCATGAACGAAATTGCAAACCTTTGTGAACGGGTTGGGGCCAATGTGGACGCCATTCGGGTTGGCATTGGTTCGGATAGCCGAATTGGAAAGCAATTCCTTTACGCAGGCATTGGCTATGGCGGTTCTTGTTTTCCCAAAGATGTACAAGCATTGGCCCAAACTTCTGAACAATTTGGTTATCGGTTCAAGATATTAGAAGCTGTCCTGAACGTGAATGAACAACAGCAATTGGCTTTGTTGCCGCCTATGCGGTCTTATTTGGGAGGTAGTTTTCAGGGGAAGCGTGTTGCCATCTGGGGTCTTGCCTTCAAAGCCAATACCGACGATGTACGAGAAGCGTCTGCCCATGCCATGATTAGGCAATTATTGGCAGGGGGTGCCTCAGTACGTGTGTTCGATCCAGAAGCGATAGAGACAACCCGTGCCGTTTTTGGTAATCAGATTACATATGCTACCGACCTCTACGACGCCTTGGAGGGCGGTGATGTACTGGCCGTATGTACCGAATGGAATGCGTTTCGTAAGCCGAATTGGGAAGTGGTGAAAGGGAAGCTACGGTTTCCGGCCATTTTTGATGGGCGAAACTTATATGCACCACGTCAAATGGAAGAGCTAGGCTTCTTTTATCATAGCATAGGCCGTCCGTATCGCAAAGGAGAATAAGAAAGGATGAAACGAACTCTTATTACTGGTGGCGCAGGATTTATTGGGTCTCATTTGTGTGATCGGTTTATCCAAGAAGGACATGAAGTGGTTTGTATGGATAACTTTATTACAGGTTCGCCTGATAATATTGCCCATCTGATCGGACATCCAAGATTCCACGTGATTCGGCACGATGTATCGAATCACGTATATATCGCAGGCAATCTGGACTACATTCTCCATTTTGCAAGCCCTGCCTCCCCAATAGACTATTTGAAGTTGCCCATTCAAACCCTTAAAGTTGGTGCATTGGGTACGCATAACCTTCTGGGATTGGCCAAAGCAAAAAACGCACGTTTTCTATTGGCCTCAACCTCCGAGGTATATGGCGATCCGCTCATACACCCTCAGCAAGAATCATATTGGGGAAACGTAAACCCCGTAGGTGTGCGCGGGGTATATGACGAGGCCAAACGATTTGCGGAGGCCATAACGATGGCGTACCAACGTTACCACAGAGTCGAAACCCGAATTGTTCGCATTTTTAACACTTATGGACCCAGAATGCGTGCAAATGATGGGCGTGTGGTCTCCAATTTCATTAATCAAGCGTTACGTAATTTGCCTATTACGGTGTATGGCGATGGGTTACAAACGCGCAGTTTCCAATATTGCGACGACTTGGTGGAAGGAATTTGGCGGCTTTTGCATAGTGACGAAGCCGAACCGGTAAATATTGGCAACCCTAATGAGATCACTATTTTGAACTTTGCTGAAGAAGTGATTGCTTGGATTCAGAGTGAAAGCAAAATTGTATTTGAAGCCTTACCAGAAGACGATCCCAAAATTCGACAGCCAGACATCCGGAAGGCAATAGAAGTTTTAGGTTGGCGTCCAAAAATTTCGAGAGAAGAGGGCGTTCAAAAAACAATCGCATTCTTTCGTGAATATTTAAAGGCATGAAAAAGTAGCAAATGAGTCGTATATTTAGCCAATATAAAATATTGTTTATTGCAGGAAGTAATACCATATCTAACGTATTGGTAATTGTTTTTAATTTAATTTCTGTCCCTATCTATTTGTATTTTTTGGGCGTTGAGAGCTATGGAGTGATAGGCTTCTATGCTACCTTATTGGCAACAACAAGCTTGCTTAATTTTAATATTGGTGCCGTAATGAGTAGGGAAATTCCGCGTATGAGGACACTTCAAATGAGAGAGGGAGACATCAATACCGTGGTTTATACTTTGGAGGTTCTTTTTTGGATATTGGGGATTGGGATTGGTTTGATGATAGGTGTTTTTTCTCAATCTCTGTCTTCTTGGATGAATGCTGAGACGCTTCCAAAAGAGGTAATTCAACAATGTATATGGATCATGGGAGGAGTTTTGGCGCTGAATTGGCCATTGCAAATGTATGTAGGTGTTTTTAATGGTCTTAATCGCCAATTAGATGCTTCAGGGTTTTACCTGATTTATAGCGTTGTTCGGGTATTTGGCGTGGTTCCGTTTTTTTTTATTTTTAAAATAGATATTATAGGATATTTTATATACCAATTTGTGGTATCAATTATATTTATGATCATCCAACGTATTTGGGTTTGGAAATGCTTGATTTTAGAAGGTGAAGGGTTTGTTTATAATTTCGCCGCAGTAAAAAAAGTGGCAAGTTTTTTAGGGCAGATGTCTGTTGTTGGTATGTTTACTGTTGTGGTTTCTCAGTTGGATAAGTTGTTTGTATCTAAAATGTTGCCCCTTTCTGATTTGACTTATTATACTATTGCTGCTAGTATGTGTAGTGGTATTATTATAATTGGTAGTACATTTAATACATATCTACTCCCAAAATTTACTAAATATTATTTTGAAAAAAATTTGGAGGATTTACGGAATAATTTACATCAATTTGTTTCAATGTCTGCTTTTATTGTCTTGCCTATATC
>DDTM01000028.1 GCA_002344075.1 Bacteroidetes bacterium UBA2364 | reverse complement strand
GAGAGACCAATTTGCAAAGAGGAGAGGTCTTCCTTTGGCTTGTTTTGGCACAATTTGAGCCGTAGCGTGTTGCAGGCTTATTACAAAAGGTTGTACTTTGAGTTCCATTTGGTTCAAGAAGGGTTTAAGTGTTGGTGTTGTGATTAACACTTTATACTCTTCTTGATTCCATTTGGCTGGATGCTAAAAATTTGATCCGAGAAAATGGCTATTAATGATCCAAAATCATTTATGGACACCCCTCAATTATTAATATATGAAAATTGCTGTAGTAGGAACCGGCTATGTCGGATTAGTTACTGGGACTTGTTTTGCGGAAATGGGCAATGATGTGATTTGTGTGGATGTAAATGAAGATAAAGTTAGGCAGTTGCAAAATGGTAAAATCCCTATTTTTGAGCCAGGGCTAGATGTGTACTATGAAAGAAATCGAAAAGAAGGCCGCTTAACGTTTACAACAAACCTTTCAGAAGCAACAAAAGAGAGTCAGATTATTTTTCTTGCGTTGCCAACTCCTCCCGGAGAAGATGGCTCGGCAGATTTATCCTATATCTTAGGAGTTGCAAAAGATTTAGCGCCACTCTTAGACGAATATAAGGTTATTGTCAATAAAAGTACCGTACCCGTTGGAACAGCCGACAAAGTTAGGATAATCTTGGAAGAAAACGGAAAAGTTGCAGGAGAAGATTTTGACGTGGTTTCTAACCCAGAGTTCTTGCGCGAAGGGGTTGCAGTTGACGATTTCATGAAGCCAGAGCGCGTAGTGGTCGGCACAAAGAGCCCCAAAGCGAAGCCTTTGATGCAAAGTTTATATGAGCCATTTGTCCGTAATGGAAATCCCGTTATTTTCATGGATGAGCGCTCTTCCGAGATGACGAAATACGCAGCCAATGCGTTTTTGGCCACGAAAATCACGTTCATGAACGAAATTGCCAACCTTTGCGAAAAAGTGGGTGCAAACGTGGATCAGATTCGCAAAGGGATCGGAACGGATAGCCGGATTGGGAAGCAGTTCCTTTATGCCGGGATTGGGTTCGGTGGTAGTTGTTTCCCGAAAGACGTACAGGCTTTGCAAAAAACCGCCATCACGTATGGGTACGACTTCAAAATTTTGGATGCCGTTTTGGATGTGAATGGTGATCAACAGATCAAATTAGCCAATGTGCTTATTGACCGTTTTGGGGGCGACCTGAAAGGCAAACACATTGCTGTTTGGGGATTGGCCTTCAAAGCCAATACGGACGATGTCCGGGAAGCGTCTTCCATTGCCAGTATCCGCCTATTGTTGGCAGCGGGTGCAACAGTAACAGCCTTCGATCCAGAAGCCCGCCACACAACGGCAGCCATTTTGGGTGATCAGATCGTGTATTCAGATGATCGTTATAGTGCATTGGATGGTGCGGATGCACTTATGATTTGCACGGAATGGAATGAGTTCCGGAATCCGGATTTTGCCTTTATCAAACAAAAGATTGCCTCCTCTCTTATTTTAGATGGACGGAATCTGTACGACCCACAAGAAGTGGAAAAATTTGGTCTTCAGTACATCAGCATAGGACGTCCTTAATCATGGAAAAACGCGTTTTAATTACTGGAGGTGCAGGTTTTATTGGCTCCCATCTCTGTGATCGGTTTATTGCAGAAGGCTACGAAGTCATCTGCATGGATAACTTTATTACGGGTACGCCGGATAATATTGCGCACTTGGTGGGGCATCCACGCTTCAAATTCCTGCGGCACGACGTATCGAATTATGTCTATGTGGAAGGTCCGATTGACTACATTCTGCATTTTGCAAGCCCGGCATCGCCCATTGATTACTTAAAACTCCCAATTCAAACGCTGAAAGTGGGGGCTTTGGGGACGCACAACCTGTTGGGGTTGGCCAAGGCAAAAAAAGCCCGTTTGTTGCTGGCTTCAACCTCGGAAGTCTATGGTGATCCGCTAATCCATCCTCAAACCGAAGACTACTGGGGCAATGTAAATCCGATTGGTTTTCGCGGTGTGTACGACGAAGCCAAACGCTTTGCCGAAGCCATTACCATGGCCTACCAACGGTACCATGGCGTAGAAACGCGCATCGTTCGGATTTTTAACACCTACGGGCCGCGAATGCGGGCGCAGGATGGGCGCGTGGTCTCGAACTTCATCAACCAAGCAATTCGCAACGAACCGATTACGGTTTACGGAGACGGCAGCCAAACCCGTAGCTTTCAGTACGTAGATGATTTGGTGGAGGGGATTTATCGGTTGTTGCTTAGCGATGAAACAGAACCGGTAAATATTGGAAATCCGGACGAAATTTCGGTGCTGGAATTTGCCCAAGAAGTGATCGCGTGGACGAGCAGCCAAAGCGAAATCATCTTTCAGGAATTGCCCTCAGATGATCCTAAAATCCGTCAGCCGGATATTACCAAAGCCAAAACAAAATTGGGCTGGGCGCCTCAGGTTCGCCGAGAAAAAGGCGTAGCCCTTACGATTGAGTATTTCGAGAAATCGCTGCGTTAAAAAATTTAATTGAATCGCAATAGGTCGCTATGTTTGCCTCTGTAAGAGAAAAGGTGAAAAATAATGTAGTTGTGCGTTCCTTTTTAAAAGATAGCGTTACCTACACCCTCTTGCAATTAATAAACAAGGCTGTTCCGTTCTTTCTTTTACCATTTGTGTTACACAATGTGTCGAAAGAAGATTATGGTATATACGCATTGTTTCTTGCAACGGAACTTTCTCTGCAACCGTTTCTGAGTTTGAATACCGAAGGTGCTCTTAATCGGCATTTTTTTGATAAAGATATTGATTATACGAAATATTTCTCATCTGTTCTTTTAATGATTTTGTTTAATGTTGTTGCAATATTCTTTTTTGGTTATATTTTTTCTGCTGGAATTTCTTTGTTAACAGGGCTAACTGCTAAGTATGTCATCCTGGTCGTTTTGAGTTCTGGAATGAATATTTTGATCAGTATAGGATTGGTTTTGTTTAGGAATATTAAAAAAGTTTTTTTATATGCTATTTACTTGTTAGCCAACTCCGTTTCTCTGTTTGGCTTAATGATTGTACTAACCTATTATTACCATAATGATTATGGATTGATTTTGTCTCGATTTATTGTAGCCTTTATTTTTTCTATAGCTGCGTTGGCTATTGTGTTTAAGCTTGGATATTTTAGGTTAGTATTGCAGATTAAATATTGGCGGAAAGCATTGGCGTATTCTTTGCCAACTATGTTACATACGATTTCCGCTTTTGTGTTCTCTGCTTCAGATAAGTTTTTAATTAACAAATATATTGGTGCCTCTGAAGTAGGTGTTTATTCAGCGTTTTTACAATTGGCATCTGTTGTTGGAGTTCTTGGAACGGCTTTTAACACCGCATGGGTTCCATGGCTTTTTGAGCATTTAAACAAAAGGGAAGCAGAGGTAGATCGCCTAATCGTTAAAATGTCTTATTTGCTGAAATTAGCTTTTTTGGTGGTAACGTTGGTTGCTATTATGGCTTTGTATGTGGCTGTTGATTTCTTTTTCCCAGCTTCCTATGTTCAGTATAAGTACTTGATCGTGATGTTTGTTCTTGGTTATTGTTTTCAAGGATGGTATTTTGTGGTTGCTCCCTATATATATTTTTCGGAAAAGACTATTTTTGTTTCAGTTATCTCTATTTTTGTGGCAATATTTAATCTTGGATTTAATCTTGTGTTTATTCCTGTTTGGGGGATAAAAGGTGCTGCTTATTCCATGTGTTTATCATGGCTGCTTTTATATGTGTTTAATTTTTTAATGGCAAACAAAGTGCATGAAATGCCTTGGGTGCTCAATGATAGGTAAAGTTTATGCAACGTATTATTCTTTCTTTTTTAAGAAAAATACTTAAAGGACTTAAGGGTTCTTTGGGTTACATGCAAAAAAAGATTTGGCTTTATGAAATAAAGTCGGTCGTCGCCAAGTGGGAAGGCGTTATTTTAGTGGGTAATAAAACAAAGTTGTCCCCTAATACCTATCTTGAAAGCAATGTAAGTTTTAATGGATTAACCATTTATGGAAGGGGGAAAGTTTATATATCCTCATGGTTCCACTCTGGCGTAAGATGTTCATTTATAACAGGATATCACGATTACGATCACGGAAATCAGATTCCATATGACTCCTCTCGTGATATTAACAAAGATATTATGATTGAGCAGTGTGTGTGGCTGGGAAATGATGTTATTGTCTTGGGCGGCGTTACCATTGGCGAGGGAGCCATTATCCAAGCTGGGGCAGTTGTTGTTTCAGATATTCCTAAATACGCAATAGCAGGTGGTTCGCCTGCAAAAGTTTTCAAATACCGAGATATTGAGCATTACGAAAAATTGAAAGCGGAAGGAAAGTTTCATTAATCCAGACGGTAACACAATAGTGCCCATGCCACACGTCATGATTATTGCCGAAGCCGGTGTAAACCACAATGGCGATCTGAATCTGGCCAAAAAATTGGTGGATGCCGCAGTTGCAGCTGGCGCCGATTTCATCAAATTCCAAACCTTTAAAGCCAAGAACTTGGTAACCAAAGCGGCCCGAAAAGCCGATTACCAGATCACGAATACAGGCGAAGATGGCGGACAATTTGAGATGATCCGTAAACTAGAGTTGGATGAAGAGGCACATCATACCTTGATTGAATATTGTCATGCACAAGGTATCCGTTTCTTCTCTACTGCATTCGACTTGGAAAGCATTGCGTTGCTGGCTAAACTGGGGTTGGATTTGTTCAAAATCCCGTCTGGTGAACTGACCAATTTGCCGTATTTGCGGAAAGTAGCGTCTTATGGCTTGCCCGTGATTCTCTCCACCGGTATGGCGGAAATGCGCGAGATTGAAGAAGCGATTCGGGTATTGACCGATGGTGGTGTTGTGCGGGAAAACCTCACGATTCTACACTGCAACACAGAGTATCCCACGCCCATGCACGATGTTAATTTACGTGCTATGCGTACCATTGCGGATACGTTTGGGGTGCAAGTGGGCTACTCCGATCACACTTTGGGTGTGGAAGTCCCAATTGCTGCCGTTGCAATGGGCGCGGTTTGCATCGAAAAGCACATGACGTTAGATCGGACTTTGCCCGGCCCAGATCATGCAGCTTCATTAGAACCGGATGAATTTAAGCACTTGGTGAGCGCCATTCGGAACATCGAAGCGGCGCTCGGCGGCGATGGCATCAAAACACCTTCGCCTTCGGAACGGAAAAACATGGTCATTGCTCGGAAAAGTATCCACGTCCGGCATGATCTCCCAGCCGGACACGTACTGACCGAGGATGATTTGGTGATGAAACGCCCCGGAGACGGTATCTCGCCCATGCGTATGGACGACGTGCTGGGGCAAAAACTCACGCAGGCCGTTTCGGCGGAACACCAGTTGGCGTGGGCAGATTTGGAAGGAGTAACGCGATGAATGTGGGTGTGCTCACCAGCTCGCGTGCTGATTTTGGGATTTATCTCCCGCTCTTGCGCCGTTTACGGCAAACGCCAAATGTTACGCTGAAAATTTTTGCGTTTGGAACCCACCTTTCTCCATTTTATGGGCAGACTGTCCAGGAAATTGAGCGCAATGGCTTCGAGGTTACTGAAAAGATCGAAACGGTTTTGGCGCATGACACCGCTTCTGCGGTGACACTTTCGATGGCCATAACGATGCAGCAATTTGCAGCGATGTGGCCAAAACAGGCCGATTCATTGGATGTGGTGCTGGCGCTGGGAGATCGTTATGAAATGTTTGCGGCGGTTTCGTCCTCCGCCCCGTTCAATATCCCTATTGCGCATCTCCATGGCGGCGAAACCACGCTGGGCGCCATAGACAACAGATTTCGGCATGCCATCACACAATTCGCCACCCTGCACTTTGCCTCGACGAAAACCTACGCCGATAAAATTGCACAGATGCTTGGGCATTCAGATGGCGTTTTCCATGTCGGCTCGCTGAGTTTGGACAATTTACAAGACATGGATTTGCTTTCAGCGGAGGCTTTTCTGGAACGTTATGGTATTGATTTACGCACGCCAACCATCCTGACCACGTTTCATCCGGAAACGGTACGGACGGAGGGCAATGTGTATTACGCCGAACAAATTGTAAAAGCCTTAGACGCCCTATCGGCAACACATCAAATTCTGCTCACGATGCCCAATGCAGATACGGCTGGAACGGTGATTCGCAATGCTGTTTCAAGCCTTTCGGCACGGAATTCAAAAGTTTTTGCGGTTGAAAGTTTGGGCGTATTGGGATATTTTTCAGCGATGCGGCATTGTGCATTTCTACTGGGCAATACATCCAGTGGCATCATCGAGGCGGCTTCATTGGGAAAATATGTGGTGAATGTGGGAGATCGTCAAAAAGGGCGAGCACAAAGCGCCAATATTCTGGATTGCGCCTTCAAAGCCGAAGCCATCACTGCAACCGCCGAACGCGCCATTCAAAACGGTGCCTACACCGGAGGCAATCTCTATCAGGCACCGGAAGGACTGGCATCTGACCTGATCCTTAAACAATTGCTTCGTTTTGCAGCCCATTAACCTCATCGGATATTCTGGTCACGCATACGTCGTGTGCGAGATTCTCCACTCCGTCGGACGAATGCCGCATGGTTATTTTGAGCAAGAGGCTAAGGTGCAAAATCCGTTTGGTTTGCAATACCTTGGTTCAGAAACTGCAGATGAAGCGTTGGAACGGCTAAAAAAACAAGATTTTTTTATTGCAATTGGCGATAATCGCATTCGGCAAAAAATCCACACCGCCATTTTGCAACGAAGCGGGCGCGTACCCGTTTCTGTGTTGCATCGGGGGGGGAGTTTTTCCACCTTTTCAAAGCATGGCGCTGGACTGATGCTTTGTAATCGGGCGGTGGTGCACCCCATGACTTTGGTTGGAGATGGCGTGATCATCAATACCGCTGCTGTGGTTGAACACGAATGCCGGATTGGCGATTTTGCGCACATCGCACCGGGTGCCGTGCTTTGCGGGAATGTTTCCGTTGGAGAATATAGCTTTGTTGGTGCAGGCGCGGTGGTCATTCAGGGCGTTCGGGTTGGCAAAAATGTGATGATTGGCGCTGGAGCCGTTGTGATTCGGGACGTGCCGGATGGCGCAACCGTCGTGGGAAATCCGCAGCGTATCCTTTCGTCGTAAGAAGCAAATTAACATACACACTCATGGATTTTGGATACCATGTTATCAATGCAAATGCGCCGACCAAGCAAGCGCTGGATCAACTCAATCACATTCCAGAGTCGCTTACGCTGTTTGTATTGGATGATGAACAACACCTGATTGGTTCCCTGACCGATGGCGATATTCGGCGGGGATTGTTAGCTGGATTGGGCATCGAAAGCCCCGTTTCGGCGTTTATGAATGCGTCTTGTCGGTCTTTGAAGCAGAATCAATTCACGCTGGATGACGTCCGTGCGCTGAAGCAAATGCAGCTTCATACGATTCCGTTGGTGGATCAGGAAAATCGCATTTTACGCATTTACAACCTGATGCAGAAGCGCTCGGTGCTGCCGTTAGACGCCATGTTGATGGCTGGCGGAGAAGGCACACGCCTGCGTCCGCTAACGTACACAACGCCCAAGCCTTTGCTACACATTGGCGAAAAACCGATTATCGAATACAATATTGACCGGCTAAATGCCTATGGTGTTCACCATCTTACGATCAGCATCAAATATCTTGGACACCAGATTCGGGAATATTTTAAGGATGGGCAAAACAAAAAGATGTCCATCCGATACGTAGAGGAAGATCAGCCGTTGGGCACAATTGGCGCCGTTCGGCTTGTTCCGGAATTTTCGAACGAATATATTCTGGTGATGAATTCCGATTTGTTGACGGATATTGACTTTGAAGACATGTTCTTTGAGTTGATTGCGCAACAAGGGGATATGATTGTTGCCACCACGTCTTACGATGTGAATATTCCCTATGGCGTATTGGAAACCACCGGTGAGCTGGTGCATGCGTTGCGGGAAAAGCCAACCTACACCTATTACTGCAATGCCGGAATTTACATCTTTAAAAAGGATGTGATTGACCTCATTCCGGAAGAGACGTTTTTTAATGCAACAGATTTGATGGAACGCATCGTGGAGCAGGGCGGGCGTTTGTTGCATTACCCCATCCGTGGTTATTGGTTAGACATCGGGAAGATGAACGATTTTGAAAAAGCACAACACGACATTAAACACCTGAAATTATAAGATCATGATCGAATTTAATATTCGCACGAAAACCCTCATCGGCAAAGACGCCATTCTGGGCATTCTGCCTTATTTGGAAGAGCACGGTTTGACGCGCGTGGGCCTGATGGTAGATCAAGCGTTGAGCAACCACCCCAGTGTTGCGATGCTTAAAGATAAACTGGGCGCCGCCGAAGCCCTTCATGTGGCGGTTGATTATGTGTACGATCTCAAGTTTGAGCCAGACTACGACTCGTTGGATCGGGTGAAGCAAACATTTAAATCCGGCGAAACGCCGTTGGTGGATGTTATTGTGGCCATTGGCGGTGGATCCGTGATTGACTTTGCCAAAGGGATTGCAACCGTTGTAACGAACCACGAGCCTGCGATTTCATATCGTGGGTTTCCGAAAGGCATCCATGCTTCAGTTCCGGTTATCGCGGTCCCAACGACCGCCGGTACGGCTTCCGAAGTAACGTTTAATGCTGTTTTTATTGATTATAAAGACAATAAAAAGCTGGGTATTAACACGCATAATAACTTCCCGGTAGTGGCGGTGCTGGACCCAGAAATGACGCGGAATGCACCGTATAGCGTAAACCTGTCTTCCGGGCTGGATGCATTGGTACACACCATCGAAAGTTTTGCCGCGCCGGGACGGAACAACATCACGCGGATGTTTGCCGTGGAAGCCTTCCGCTTGTTGTTCAACAATTTGAAGCCTGCGCTGACAGAGCCAGAAAATGAAATGGCACGCCAGAATATGTTGGTGGGCGCGTATTTGGCGGGCGTATCGCTCATGAATGCGGGTTCAGGACCTTCCGGCGCCATTTCTTATGCGTTGGGTGTAGTGAACAAAGTGCCGCATGGTTTGGCCGGCGGCATGACGCTGCCTTATCTGGTGGAACATAACGTAAGCCGTCAGTATGATGAATATGCGGTTCTTTATGACCAAATAGAAGGTGCAAGTGCCAATTTATCTGCACGAGAAAAATCCGAAGCACTCGTTCAAGCCTTCTTTGCACTTTGGGATGAATTGGATGTGTGGGCGTATGCGCTTCGTTATGACGTTAAAGTAGATGAAGATACTGCGCTTCAACAATACCTAAGTTCTTTACAAGGTGCTTATAATCAAAACCCATTGCCTTTTGTTTATGAGGATGCCGTCTATATTCTGAATAAGATTTACGGCTAACGTTCCACTTACACGCGAGGCGCTTGTTCTCGCGTTTAATTCTATAAACCTATGGCAAATCTCTATCATAAATACGTCTTTGATTTAGACAATCGGACCTTCGTCGGGGCATTTGAAGAAATGTACCAACAAGAAAACTTGGAAAACTTCGATAGTTGGTTTCAAGATGATCTGAACCATCTTACCAAACGATTGTCTTTATCTTTATTGTCTCAGTACAACTTCGGCTCTATTTTGGATTTTGGTTGTGGGAAAGGTACGTTTACCCACTTGCTGAAAAAGGTGAACAACGAGGTAACGGGCATTGATATTTCCGAAACGGCGGTTGCCAAAGCCCAAGCTAAATATCCGCATCTTACGTTCCATGCGGCAAAAGCTGATTACTTCAAAAGCGCTCCGTCGTACGATTTAATTGTGGCGATGGAGGTGCTGTCCTACTTAGAGAATTGGGACGAAGTCATTGGGGATATGGCCAAGTGCGGAAAATACGTCCTCATCAGTCTATTTATTCCGCCCAACCCCATCGGTTATGTAAAGAGCTTCGATGCCTTAGAAAGCGTCGTTCGCCGTCATTTTAAAATCCACACGAAACTGCTTGCTAATGATGATTGCCTTCTGCTGATGGCGGAAGCGTTATAGCATTTGTTGATCCCAAAACCATACTCTCATGCCAGGATTTGAATTAGTTGGCGCAGAAGAGCGCGCCGCCTTAAATGACATTTTTGACCATAGCGGCGGCGTTTTGTTCGCACATGGTTTTGATGCCTTCCGTAAAGGACGGTTTCGCGTTCGGGAATTTGAAGACGCATTTGCCAAATGGCATCATGCCCCACGTGCAGCGGCTTGTTCTTCGGGCACTTCTGCACAATATGTTGCCATGAAAGCCATGGGCATCCAGCCCGGCGACGAAGTCATCACCCAGTCTTTCACCTTTGTGGCTACCATCGAAGCTATTCTCGCCTGCGGTGCCACACCTGTTGTGTTAGACATCAACGATACCTATAACTTGGATCCGAGCCTGATTGAACAGCACATCACGCCGAAAACCAAAATGATTGTGCCGGTACACATGCTAGGCAACCCGGCGGAAATGGATCAAATCAATGCCATTGCCAAAGCGCATGATTTGTTGGTGCTCGAAGATGCTTGCGAAGCGCTCGGCGCAAGTTTAAACGGCACGGCAACCGGTTTATTGGGCGATGCCGGAATTTTTAGCTTGGACTTCGGGAAAACGATCACTTGTGGCGAAGGCGGCATGATCATTTCCCGTAACGAAGACCTGATCCGGGATAGTTTCCAATTTATTGATCACGGGCACGAGTGCCGCACGGATGTTCCGCGTGGTTTGGATACCGCCCGTTTCTATGGCTTTAACTACCGAATGAGCGAAATGCAAGGTGCGGTTGGATTGGCGCAATTGGAAAAACTGAGCACGATCGTGGACGCCAACCGCCGGAACAAAGCAACGATCAAGTCCATTCTCCGCGCATCAGACAAAATCACGTTCCGCCGCATTACAGACGAAGCAGGGGAGCTGGCCGATACCATCATCTTCAACTTCGAGACCAAAAAGCAAGCCGAGAAAATGGTTCGCTTACTCGGCGAAAATAAATTGGGCACGAAAAACATCCCAGATGCCAATAATTGGCACTTTGCACCGCGTTGGGGGCATATCTGGACGACCGTTAAGAAATACAAACGTTCTTACAAACGTGCTTGGAAGGCTTCAGAACAGTTGATGGATCGCTCCGTTGCCCTGCCCATCATGGTAAAATGGGACAACGAGTTCTGTGAACAATACGGCGAGAAAGTCCTTAAAATCTTGGGGAAAATCTGATGCAGCATCTTCGTTACCTTGTTTTTGTTCCTGCACGGGCAGGCTCTAAAGGGGTTCCGAATAAGAACATGCGCGTTCTGAAGGGAAAACCATTGGTGCAGTGGACGTTTGAAGCGGCGCTAGAATCCACGCACGTAGATGGCATCCATTGTAGCTCCGATGATCCGCATATTTTGGAGTTGGCTCAAACAATGGGGCTGACGGCTTTCGAACGCCCCGACGAATTGGCACAAGATGACTCCAAAATCATTGATGTGGTCTTGTACCACTTGGATTTGCTGGAGGCGCAGTATCAAACCCAAGTTGAATACTTGATGCTGATGCAGCCCACTTCTCCGGTTCGGGAAATCGGGCTTTTGGATCGCGCCATTCGAACTTTAGAAAAAACAGGTAAACGTAGCCTGATCGCGGTGGCTGATGTGATCCAGCATCCATTCGATTGCCTGAGTTTGGACGAGGAAGGGCACGCCCATTACTTGACGGATTTTTCCAAAACAACGAACCGGCAATCCTACGGCGATTTTTACTTCATCACGGGGTCTTTGTACATCGTTTCTACCCAAATGCTGCGGGAGAAACGGGTATTTATGGACGAGAATTCGTATTGCCTCATCACGTCAAAAGATCAGAACGTAGATATCAATGACGAGATTGACTGGAAGATCGCGGAAGCGCTCATTTAGTCTGGCAACCAAGCAAGAACCCCATTATTATCCGAAACACTATGAAAAAGATTCTGGTTACGGGCGGCGCTGGTTATATTGGCTCCGTACTCGTTCGTCAATTACTCGCCCAAGGCTATTACGTCCGGGTGATTGATTCCCTTAAATTTGGCGGAGACGCGCTGTATGACGTCCTGATGCATCCTAATTTTGAGTTTCAGCGTGGCGATGTTCGGGATCGTGCGGATGTGCAAAAAGCCGTTCAAGGCATGGATGGCGTATGCCACTTAGCCGCAATTGTGGGCGATCCGGCCTGCAAGAAATTTGCGGATGAAGCCCGCGAAGTGAATGGCGAGGGCTCCAAATTATTGTTTGAAGCCGCCGAAGAAGCGGGTGTAGATCGGTTTGTATTTGCTTCCACGTGCAGCAATTATGGCAAAATGGAAGATCCCGGCTCGTTTGTGCACGAAAACTCAGAGCTTCGTCCGGTTTCGCTCTATGCCGAATTGAAAGTGGCCTACGAAAAGTACTTGCTGGAAGACCGTAAAGATAGCAAAATGGCCGCAACTGCCCTGCGTTTCTCGACTGTGTACGGTTTTTCAAGCCGCATCCGCTTCGATCTTACCGTGAATGAATTCACACGCGATGTAGCGGTTGGGAAAGAACTCGTCATTTTTGGACAGCAGTTTTGGCGCCCATACTGCCACGTAGATGATTTGGCCGGTGCTTGTGTGCTGGTACTGGGGCAACCACGCGAAAAGGTTAAAGCCGAAGTCTTCAATGTGGGCAGCACCGAAGAAAACTACACGAAAGGGATGCTGATTGAAGAAATCGGTAAAGTAGCACCGGAAATTCAGGTTCGCTACGTTGAGCAACTGGATGATCCGCGCGATTACCGCGTAAACTTTGATAAAATCACCCATGATTTGGGCTTCAAAATCACCAAAACGGTTCCGGATGGTATTCGGGAAATCTACAAGACCGTGAAATCCGGGATTATTGATGACCCGTACTCGTCCAAATTCAGAAATATCTGATTTTTTCTCCCTTTCCGATTTGCTTTCACAACCATGATACCGCTCTCTGTTCCCAATATTGCCGGAAATGAATGGCAATATGTAAAAGACTGCTTAGACACCAATTGGATTTCTTCCGTTGGCAGTTATGTAGATCGTTTTGAACAAATGCTGGCCGAATTTACCGGCGTTCCTTATGCCGTTGCGTGTGTGAACGGAACATCCGCCCTGCACATTTCCATGTTGCTTGCAGGCGTACAGCCCGAAGATTACGTGATTGTTCCGAATATCACGTTTGTGGCTTCCGTGAACAGCATCCGGTACTGTTTTGCCAAACCGATTCTGATGGATGTGGATGCAGAAAGCTGGCAAATGGATCTGGATTTGCTGGAATCTTTTCTGGCAGAACAGACCTTTCAAGAAAATGGCTCGCTTTACCTGAAAGCAGATCGGAAGCGGATTGGTGCTATTATGCCCGTACATGTGTTGGGTAATATGGTGGATATGGATCGGTTTATGGACATCGTTTCCCGTTATCCATTGCCCGTTGTGGAAGACTCTACCGAAGCGCTTGGGTCTTATTACAAAGACAAACACGCAGGCTCGATGGGATTGTTTGGGTGCTTTAGTTTCAACGGAAACAAAATCATCTCGACCGGTGGCGGCGGCATGATTGTAACGCACGATCAGGCTTTGGCTAAACGTGCAAAACACATCACGACCACGGCCAAGTCTGATCCCTTCGAGTACATGCACGACGAAACGGGGTATAATTACCGATTGGTGAATGTTCTTGCAGCGGTTGGCGTTGCGCAAATGGAGCAATTACCCGGATTCATCCAACGCAAACAAGAAATTGCACAAGCCTATTACGATGGGCTTTCTGGTGTGGGCGATATCCGTTTTCAAAAGATTACAGAAAACGTCGAACCCAATCAGTGGCTGTTTACCATCAAAACAGCACGTCAGCGAGAGGTTTTAGCCCATCTGAACGCCAACAAAATCCAATCTCGTCCGTTTTGGGTGCCGATGAATCAGTTGCCGATGTACAAAGATGACCTGTTTATTCAGCATAACAACACGTCTCAATCCATTTACGAGACCTGCCTGAGCATTCCTTGCTCGACCAATATCACAGATGAGGAAGTGCAAACCGTAATTCGCACCATCGGCGAAGTTTTTGCATCTTAACGAGATCGGTTAACCACACGAAATATGGTCAGGATTGCATTAATTGGCGCAGGGCAAATCGGAAGCCGGCACTTACAGGCGTTGGCGCATCTGCCGGAGGCCGAGATTTGGATTTATGATGTGTCTGAGGCATCGCTTCAGGTGGCCATTGAGCGCTTTCAGCAAGTTTCAAGTACCACAGACTTTGTCGGGAACTGCCATCTAGTAACGAATATGGCGGCTTTTCCAGCACACGTAGATGTTGCCTTCATTACCACAACGGCCCAACATCGGCGGCAGGCATTCGATCAGATGCTCCAGCACACGATGCCTCGGTTTGTGGTGTTCGAAAAAGTGTTGTTCCAGCGGATTCAGGACTTGGAAGAAGTGAAAGCGGAATTGCACCATCGGGGTATTCCGGGTTACGTCAATTTTCCGCGTCGGCAATATCCGGTTTATCAGCAACTTAAACAGTCCATTTTAGCCGATCATGACCGCTCAATCCATCTCCAAGTTACGGGCGGACAATGGGGATTAGCCTGTAACGGGCTACACTTTATAGACTTGTTCAGTTTTATAACGGGCAGCGAGACGTTCGAGATTGATGCCAAAGGATTGACTGGCGTGCCGTTCGAGAGCAAGCGCGCAGGTTTCTTTGAAGTCAATGGAACGCTTCGTGTTACGGATGATCGTGGGAATTCAATGGCATTGAGTTGTTTGGAAGAGCCGTTCGCATCCAATGTGAGCATCACCACCACCAAACGCTGGATGACCATTTCGGAAGGCGTGGCGCAGCCAATGCAGGCTTCCGGAAAAGCAAACGACGGCTGGAAGCCAGAATCCGCCCCCTGCATAATTCCATACCAAAGCCAACTCAGCCATTTAGTGGTACAAGACCTGATGAAAACTGGTACTTGTGACCTGCCTTCGTACGATGAAGCATTGCCCCCCCATGCAAAGTTCCTCAGCACACTTCTGACGCACTTTAGGACGCATATGGGGTGGAACCACGACTATTGCCCGATCACGTAATCAATTCTCCAGCGTGACACACACACATCTTGCTATGGTAAGCTCCGGCGGGCATTATTTTTCCTTGCTGGACTGTATGGCGCAACTCAAGTTGTTGCGTTCCAATACGATTCTCGTGTTGTTTTATTTGGCGGATGATACACCAACGCATCG
Source organism: Bacteroidetes bacterium UBA2364 (assembly GCA_002344075.1). Classification (GTDB taxonomy): domain Bacteria; phylum Bacteroidota; class Rhodothermia; order Rhodothermales; family UBA2364; genus UBA2364. The sequence continues at coordinate 2,007 of DDTM01000028.1, read as the reverse complement.
TTTTTTTCGCGCAATACAAGCGGAAACGCAAACATGGAAAGCGGTTCATCTTATTCCGTTATGGCCCCCTTTCATTCGTCCTTTTGAAAAAGCAATTGCAGTTCTGCGGTATTTATCCTTTGCTCGAACGTTTAATGGTAAAAAGGTACAAAGCGTAATTTGTAGCCAGTTTGAGCAGGCCTACATGAAACATTTGTACAACACGATCGCTCACGAGAAAATATATAGTTTAGATGAAGGAAATGCGGTTTTACGGGTCATTCCGGAACGCATAAAGCGGCTAAAAGGGGAATCAAAAGACCATAAGTTGTATCGCTATTTAGGTTTTAATCTAACCGAACCACCTTCCGTGACGTTCTTCACGTCTTACGATATTGAAGTCCTTCCTCAAGATCATAAAATTGATTGCCAGTACGAACATTCTAAAAAAGAACTTAGCGCCAAAGCAATCAATGAAGATGAGGTGTGGGTGGTTGGTTCTGATTTTATTGAGTCCGCCTTCATGACCAAAACGTATTATCTGGGGTTGCTGAGGTCTCTTAAAGCGCTTTACCCCGAAAAGCGATGTGTTTACATCAAGCATAGAAGGGAAGTGGCGGAAAATCTGAAAGATATTGGCGAGATTATGGACATTGACGTAGAGGTGGATATTCCCATCGAAATCAAAATCCTCCAACAGAAGGAGCTTCCAGTTGCTGTGATAGGCTTCTATTCGGCTGCATTGATGAATATCTACAAGTTTGCCGAACAGAAGATGGCGATTGTGGGTTACGAGTTTGATTATGCAGAACTGTTGGCTAAAGAACATGAGAAGACCATTCGATTGGTTTATGAACAATACCGACAAGTGGGCATAACTGTAAAACCGTTACTGAAGTGAGTCATACGTTAAATACATCTATCAAAGAAGACTTGTCTGCCATCGGTAAGGTCTGGCTCATCGGAGCAGGTGCGATGGCCGTTGATTACGCTGCCGTATTATCAGCGATGGGTATTCGCCCCATTGTGATTGGGCGGCGTGCAGAATCGGCTGCGGCCTTTCTGGAAAAAACGGGTATTTCGGTTGAAGTAGGCGGATTAGACCATTTCTTAAGCCAACAGCCGGACGTACCTTATACGGCGATTGTGGCCACACCCGTAGAAGCTTTGGCAGCCAATACCATTGCACTGATGCGATATGGCGTCCGGCATATCCTAACCGAAAAACCGGCAGGGTTGAATGCCCAAGAAATTGCTAACGTGCAAGAGGTTGCAGAACGAACGGGGGCTGCGGTTTATGTGGCGTATAATCGGCGGTTTTATAGCGCGGTCGAACAGGCAAAAGCCATGATTGCAGAAGATGGCGGGCTTACCTCCTGCCACTTCGAGTTCACCGAATGGGGGCACACGATAGAGGGGTTGCCCAAGCCGAAAGAGGTTTTTGATGCGTGGCTCTTGGCCAACTCCAGTCATGTTATTGATTTGGCGTTTCACCTGGCCGGCGAACCCGTCGAAATGAAAAGCTATACCGGCGGATCGTTGTCTTGGCATTCGCAAGGCGCTGTTTTCACTGGAAGTGGAAAAACCGATCAAAATGTCTTGTTTAGCTATTGTGCTAACTGGGATGCGCCAGGACGTTGGTCTCTTGAAGCCATGACGCGTAACTACCGGCTAATTTTCCGACCAATGGAACAACTCCACCTATGGCGGAAAGGTACTGTCACCATCGAAAAAGTGGAAATAGAAGATGGGCTGGACCTCCAGTTCAAACCTGGATTGTACCGCCAGACGCGGGCGTTTTTGCAAAACGACCTGCAACAACTTTGTACGATTGAAGAACAGTCTCGGATGGCCCACCATTACCATCAAATACTGACCGGGGCATGAACTTCTTTAAATCGTTTTCTATTGATAAAAGCAATTAATTCATATTTTGTAGTTTTATAATTTTTATAATATGTTTCACCTTGGTCTAGCGATTACTTATACATTAATTGTATTAATATTTTTTGCTCAAATGATCTATAA